>JAFGBU010000041.1 GCA_016932995.1 Desulfovibrionaceae bacterium | reverse complement strand
AGAGTTCTACTCTCTTTAAAAAAAACATCTTCAAGACCCTCGGCCCGACTCAGGCCCCTGAACCTCCGAACGCCAGATCCATGAGCAACCCGGCCAGCCCTCCAGGACTCGGCGGCGTGCGGCCCAGAACCGCGCGCCAGACCTCGTCGGACTCCATGCACAGATATATCTGTCGATCCAGGCCCCGGGACCTGAGCCTGTCGGCCACGAACTTGAGCTGACGCGCCCGAAGGGGCCTTAGCAGGCGCATCTTGCCGTCCAGGCCGGGCGCGAACTCGCCGTAGACATAGGTCGCGTCCGGGCTGTTGCAAAGCATGGCCGCCTTGAGCCGGGGCATGAACCTGAACGAGCCCAGGCTCAAGTAGGCCACGTCCTCGGGCCTCAGGTAGTCGAAGATCATGTCCACGGTCCTGGCGTAGCCCTGCTCCCAGCCCGGGTAAAGAATGATCGGGTCAAAGTGCAGGCAGACCCTGAACCCGGCCCGGGCGCAGGTCCTGGCCGCGTCCAGGCGCTCCTCCAGGGAGGCGCTGCCCGGCTCCTCCGAGGCCCAGATATCGGGAGAGTTCAGGGACCAGGCCGGCAGGACCCTGTCCGGCCTGGGGACCGCGTCCATGAACGACAGGTCCGCGACCTTGGTCTTGAGCTCCAGGCAGACGTTGGGGTGCGCGCCCAGGAAACCGACCAGGTCCTGGGAGTAGCCGGTGAGCGCCTCCAGGGCCAGGGAGTCGGTGAACTCGCCGGTGCCGACCCTGAAACGCCGCGCCTTCTGGGCCCCGAAGGCGCGGTCCAGCTCGGCGAACAGGTCCTCCTGATTGGCCCAGACCCTGAGCGCCTGGTCCTGGAAATAGGCCTTGAGGATGCAGTAGGAGCAGGACAGGGGGCAGTTCTCGCCGATGTGTATTATCCGGTACCCGCAGCAGCGGTAGTTGCGCGTGCCCGGGCAGAAGCGCAGGAACCGGCCTCGGAAGCGCTTGAGCCGCAAGAGCTGTCCCTGGCCCGGCGCGGGCTCAAGAGACCCGTCCGGGACCACCTCCCAGGACGGGTCAAGGCCCAGGCCGGCCAGCCTTTGCCCGACCCTTCGGGCCAGGGCCGAGTCCCTGACCGACTCGTCCACCAGCACCCGATCGATGCCCCGGACGCGCTCCAAGACCCCGGAGCCGCGCACCCCTAATCCCCGATGGACCACAGCCCGTCCCAGGCCTCTGAACCGGCCAGGGCCGAAAGGGCGTCCACGGCCCGCTCAAGGCCCTTGCGGTCCGCGACCCGCACCCAGAGGTCCACGGCCCCGGTCTCGAAGTTCTGGGTCTGGGCCGCGCGCCAGGGCCCGGCCGCGCAGAGGCCTGCGCACAGCTCCCGGGAGCGGGCCTCGAGCCCGGACAGGACCGGAAAGCGCATCTGCCTGGCCAGGGCCTGGAGAGCGGCCAGAGCGTCGTTGGGCGACAGGCCGCGCCCCAGGACCTCCAGCAGGCCCTGATATCCGTCCAGCTCGGCCACGGCCCTGCCCTGGGCCCGGGCGGCCTCGAAAAGCCAGGTCAAAAAGTTCAGGGCCGCGCCCCTGGACCAGCGCAGGGCCCTGAAAAAGGGCTCCAGCGCGGTCAGGTCCCCGGGCCCCAGGCCGGCCAGGATCGGCCCGGCTGCCAGGGGCAGCCGCCCCTCGGCCAGGTGGGGGTCAAAGGCCTTTGGCAGCGAGAGCCAGGCCAGGAGCCGGGCCAGGTCCCCGGAGCGGGTCCCGAGCCCGAGCTTGGGGCCGATGTCCCGGGCCAGGTCCTCGGCGGGCACAAGCGGGGCGAAGTAGCGCAAGGCGGCCAGGCGCATGCCGTGATCCAGGGCCCGGCCCTGGTTGTCGGCCAGATAGATCAGCCCGCGCTCCAGATCGTCGGCCTCGGCCGAGATGGCCAAAACCGGCCTGGCCAGCGCGGTCAGGGCGCGCAGCCGCTTGTGCCCGGCCAGAAGCTCCGGGCCCTTTGGTCCGCTGGCCACGATCACCGGGGCGAGCTGGCCCAGGTCCCTGATCGAGGCCCTGAGCTCCGGGTCCGGGTCTTGGGCCCAGAACAGGCTCGGGCCGCCCGGCCTGACCCGGTCCGGGGGGATGGTCTGGAGGTGGTGATGAATCTTCAAGGCCTGATTCCCTGTTGGTTGCCGGTCCGCGGCCCGCGGACCAAGGCGTTTTTCAGCGCCCGGGCCCGGGCGGGCCCTTTTAGCCTGCTAAATCAAAATCATAAGCCGAAGATGACGACCCAAGGCCGACTTGACAAGATCGCGTCTGTCTTCCTATAGGTCTAAACCTTTGAAAAACCAAGTACACTGCCCCACGCCGGGGAAAGCTGTCTGCTGTCGTCAAAATATAAACATATCAACGGAGTTGAAAATGTCGGACGACCTCAAAACCCAAAGGACCTACGCCTTGATAGGCCACGGCGGCTGCGGGAAGACCTCCGTGGCCGAGATGCTGCTCTTCAACGCCGGCGCGGTCAACCGGCTGGGCAAGATCGAGGAAGGCACCACCGCGCTCGACTACGAGCCCGAGGAGATCAAGCGCCGCGGCTCCATCCAGCCCGGCTTCGCCAACTACAAGTGGAAGAAGAACCAGCACTTCCTCATCGATACCCCGGGTGACTCCAACTTCAATGGGGACCTCTCCCACCTGCTCGCGGCCGCGGACAGCGTGGTCTTTGTCATCGACGCCGTGGACGGGGTCAAGCCCCTGACCAGGAAGGCCTGGGCCGAGGTCAAGAAGTCCGGGCTCCCGGTGCTGGTGTTCATAAACAAGATGGACCGCGACCGGGCGGACTTCGACACGGCCTTTTCCGGCCTCGCAGGCAGCCTGGGCCTCAAGCCGGTGCTCCTCCAGCACCCCATAGGCGAAAGGGAGGACTTCAAGGGCGTGGTGGACATGCTCTCCGGCCAGGCGCTCATGTTCAACGACAAGGGCGGCGCCGACAAGGGCGAGGTCCCGGCCGGGATCAAGGACTCGGTGGAGGCCATGCGCGAGACCATGATCGAGAACATTGCCGAGAGCGACGAGGCGCTCATGGAAAAGTACCTCGAGGAGGGCGCGCTCAGCCTTGAGGAGATCACCGCCGCGCTCAAGTCCGGGGCGCTCTCGGGCGAGCTGGTCCCGGTCTGCGTGGGCTCGGCCATGGGCAACAAGGGCGGGCCCATGCTCCTGGACGCGATCCAGTCCTTTCTGGCCTGCCCCCTGGACCACGCGCCGTGGATCGGCGATGACGGCTCCGAACGCCAAAGCGACCCGGACGAGCCCCTGGCCTGCTTCGTGTTCAAGACCCTGGCCGATCCATTCGCCGGTCAGTTGAGCGTGGTGCGCGTGCTCTCGGGCGTTCTGAGCCCGGACTCCTCGGCGTTCAACAAAAACAAGGGCGAAAAGGAGCGCGTGGGCCAGCTTCTGCTCATGCAGGGCAAGGACCAGGCCCAGTGCAAGGAGCCGCTCGGGCCCGGGGCCATAGTCACCCTGGCCAAGCTCAAGAACACGGCCACCGGCGACACCCTGTGCGACGACAAGAAGCCCTTTGCCCTGAAGAGGCCGGACACAGCGCCCCAGCTCATCACCTACGCCCTGGCCCCGGCCGAAAAAGGCGACGAGGACAAGGTCTACGCGGCCATGGCCAAGCTCCTGGAGGAGGACATCACCCTGAAGCTGTCCAGGGACGGGGAGACCGCGGACATCCTGGTCTCGGGCATGGGCCAAAACCACATCGAGGTCTCGGTGGAAAGGGCCAAGCGCCGCTACAAGGCCGAGATAGTGCTCAAGACCCCCAAGGTCCCCTACCGCGAGACCCTCAAGGGCAAGGCCCGGGAGATACAGGGCCGGCACAAGAAGCAGACCGGCGGCCGGGGCCAGTTCGGCGACTGCTGGATCCACATCGAGCCCCAGCCCAAGGGCGCGGGCTACGAGTTCGTGGACCAGATCGTGGGCGGGTCCATACCCAGGCAGTACATCCCGGCCGTGGACAAGGGCATCCAGGAGTCCGCGGCCCGCGGGGTCCTGGCCGGGTACCCGCTCATCGACTTCAAGGTCACGCTCTACGACGGCACCTACCACAACGTGGACTCCTCGGAGATGGCCTTCAAGATCGCCGGCTCCCTGGCCTTCAAGAAGGCCTGCGAAAAGGCCGGGGTCACCCTGCTCGAACCGATCATGACCCTGACCGTGGCCGTGCCCGACGCCCACATGGGCGACGTGATAGGCGACCTGTCCAGCCGCCGGGGCAAGGTCCTGGGCTCGGAGTCCTCGGGCGGGGTCACCGAGATCAAGGCCCACGTGCCCATGTCCGAGATACTCAGGTACGCCCCGGACCTGAACTCCATGACCGGCGGCCAGGGGACCTTCGGCATGGAGTTCTCGCACTACGAGGAGTGCCCGCCCCAGGTCCTCCAGAAGGTGGTCGAGAACAGCAAAAAGGCCGAAGGCGACTAGCCAAGACCCCCTTGGGCAACGAAAACAAGAGGGCCGGGGCGAATATCGCCCCGGCCCTCTTCGCGCGCCTAGTCCAGGGTCCGCTTGTAGCGCTTGAGCCCCACGGCCACGACCACCAGCCAGAACAAAACCATGGGCCAGACATGGCTCAGGGACTCGGCCAGGCCGTTGCCCTTGAGCACGATGCCCCTGACCAGGCGCAGGAAATGGGTCAGGGGCAAAAGCGAGCCCACGCACTGGGCCCACTGGGGCATGCCCCTGAACGGGAACATGAACCCGGAGAGCAGAAGCGAAGGCAGAAAAAAGAACACCGAGACCTGCACGGCCTGGAGCTGGTTGCGGGCCACGGTGGAAAAGGTCACCCCCACGCTCAGGTTGGCGGCGATGAACACCGATGCGAGCACGAATACCAGGACCACGCTGCCCTGGATGGGCACGTCGAACAGGAACCTGGCCGCGCAGACTATGAGCAGCATCTGGACGTAGCCGACCACGATGTAGGGGATGATCTTGCCCAGGGTGACCTCCAACGGGGTCACGGGCGTGGACAGGAGGTGCTCCATGGTCCCGCGCTCGCGCTCCCTGGTGATGGCCAGGGCGGTGATCATGACCAGGGTCATGGTCAGGACCACGCCCATGAGCCCGGGCACGATGTTGTACTGCGAGACCGCCTCGGGGTTGTACTCCGAGTGCACCCGCACGTCCACCGGGTCCTGGCCGGACGCGAGATCGCCCAGCACGCCCTTGAGCTCCCGGGCCAGGGCGCGGTTGACTATCTCCTTGAACCCGGCCGTGGACCCGGCCGTGGCCACCGGGTCCGTGGCGTCGGCCTCCAGGAGTATCTCCGGGCGCTCGCCGCGCATCAGGTCCCGGCCGAAGTTCTCGGGTATGGTGACCACGAACTGGACCTCGCCGCCCTGAAGCAGGCGCCGGGCCTCGTCCCTGGAGCCGATCTGCCGGGTGATTTTGAAGTAGGTGCTGGTCTGCATGGCCGAGACGACGCTGCGCGAGAACTCCGAGTTGTCCGCGGAAAGCACGGCCGTGGGCAGCCGCCGGGGGTCGGTGTTGATGGCGTAGCCGAAGAGCACGACCTGCAGGAGCGGGATGCCGATCATCATGGCGAAGGTCAGCCGGTCGCGCCGCATCTGCACGAACTCCTTGGCCACCACGGCCAGAAAGCGCCCGGGACTGAAGAGCCGCGCGTTCATTCGAGCCTCGCCCCGCGCATCAGGTTGATGAACGCCTCCTCCAGGCCCGGGCCGGTCCTGGTCCAGACAAAGGCCTCGGTCCTGTGCGCGGCCACGGCCGCCTCGAGCCCGGACTCGTCCAGGCCGCTCACGTGCAGGGCGTTGCCGAAGATCACGACCTGGTCCACGCCGGGCTCCCTCTTCAGGGCCTCGCCCAGGCCGTGGAGGTCCGCGTCCGGCCGGGCCGCGGACACGCTCCAGGTGAACAGCCCGGAGCCGCTCACCAGGTCCTGGGCCGTGCCCGAGGCCAGCACGTCGCCGTAGGCGATGTAGGCCAGCCTGTGGCAGCGCTCGGCCTCGTCCATGTAGTGGGTGCTGATGAGCGCGGTCACGCCCTCGGCGGCCAGCCCGTGGACCTGGTCCCAGAAGTCCCGGCGCGCGCCCGGGTCCACCCCGGCCGTGGGCTCGTCCAAGAGCAAGAGCCTGGGCCGGTGCAGGGTGCACTCGGCCAGGGACAGGCGCTGCTTCCAGCCGCCGGACAGGTTGCCCGCCAGGTGCCTGGAAAAGGGCGTGAGCCCGTAGCGCTCAAGGGCCCCCTGCACGTCCGCCTCCGGGGACTTGAGCCCGTAGAGCCTGGCCGCGAACCGGAGGTTCTCCAGGACCGTGAGGTCCTCGTAGAGGCTGAACCTCTGGGTCATGTAGCCCACGTGGGGCTTGATGCGCTCGGACTGGGCGATGATGTCGTAGCCCAGGCACAGGCCCGCGCCCGAGTCGGGCCTGAGCAGGCCGCAGAGCATGCGGATGGAGGTCGTCTTGCCGGACCCGTTGGGGCCCAGAAAACCGAATATCTCGCCCCTGCGGACCTGCATGTCCAGGTCCCGGACCACGGTCTTGCGGCCAAAGGACTTGGTCAGGCCGCGGACGTCTATGACCAGGTCATTGCCCGGCATCCCGAGGCTCCTGCGGGGCCACGGCCACGTCCACGGGCTGGCCCGGATGGAGCCCGGCGGCCGCGTCCGGGTCGGGCCGGGCCTGGACCATGAACACCAGCTTGGCCCTGCTCTGGCTGGAGTAGATGACCGGCGGGGTGAACTCGGCCTTGGGCGAGATGAAGCTTATGCGCGCCCGGACCGGATCGTCGCGGCCGTCGACCAGGACCCTGACCGCCTGGCCCACCCTTAGGGCCCCGACCTCGGTCTCGGGCACGAAAAAGCGCACCAGGATGTTCTCCGGGGGCAGGAGCTGGACCACGGGCCTGCCCGCCGGGACCCACTCGCCCGGCCGGTACAGGGTGTCGAAGACCAGGGCGTCCCGGGGCGCGTCATTGATCTTCTGGGCTAGGCCCCAGCGGGCCTGGGCCAGCTTGGCCCTGGCCGCCTCGACCCGGGAGCCCGCGGCCTTGATCTCGTCCGACCTGGCCCCGAGCTCCGCGGTCTTGAGCTCCGAGGATATCTCCCTGACCCCCTGGGCCTTCTGCTCGAAGTCGCTCTCGGCCCGGTCGAGCTCCTCCTCGGAGATGGTCTTCTCCCTGAACAGGGCGCGGCGGCGCTCGTACTCGGTCCTGGCCAGGGACAGGGCCGAGGCGGCCTGGGCCAGCCTGGCCCGGATCGAGGCCAACTCCGTGGGCCTGCGCCCCTTTTCCAGGTCGGCCAGGTCGTTCTCCGCCGCCGCGAGCTCGTTCTCGGCCTCGGCCACCGCGGCCGACTCATAGCCGCTCTCCAGGGCGAAGAGACGCTGTCCGGCCCGGACCGCGTCCCCGCGGGCCACGTCGAGAACCTCCAGGCGTCCGGCCAGGGCCGGGGCCAGGTTCACGAACTCGCCCTCCACGTAGCCCTGGCGAATCCCGGCCGCGTCGTTCGAGCAGCCGGCCAGGCCGCAAAAAAGGACCAGGCCCGCAAGCCACAGAATCCGCCTCGCGTCCACCTTCAAGCGCCCTCCTCCAGGCCCGGGCCGAGCGGCCGGCCGAACATCTCGACCAAAAAGGCGACCATGTCCTCGATGTCCAGGTCCTGGCCGAACGCGGCCGGGACCGCCCGGGCCAGCTTCTCGCGCACCGGCCGGGTCAGGCAGGTGAAGACCAGGGACCCGACAATGACCAGATGGGCCAGCACGGCCCGCAGGTCCCGGGCCGAGGCGGCCGGGCCCTCGACCCCCAGGGCCCGGGCGGTGCAGCGGAGTATGCGCGTCATCTCGGAGAGCACGGGCCCCGGAAGGGTCCGGCCCCTGCCGGCCAGCTCCTGGATCATGATGCTCGGCAGGGTCAGGTCCCGGCTGAACAGGGCGGCCAGGGCCCGGACATAGGAGTCGAGCCTGGCGGCCGGGTCCGGGCTCTGGTCCAGGGTCCGCTCCAGGGTCTCGGCCACGTTGCGGAACCGGCTGACCAGCACCAGCTCGTACAGTTTGGCCTTGTCCCCGAGGTGATAGTAGATGGCCGCCTTGTTCACCCCGGCCAGCCTGGCGATGGCCTCCATCCTGGCCCCGCCGAACCCGCCCCTGGAAAAGACCTCCCCGGCCGCCTCCAGGATGCGGGCCTTGATGTCTCCGCCTCTCTTGACCATCGCCCTTCCAACCATACGTTTTAACCATTCATTTAAAACAAACGGTGCAAAAAGGCAAGCCCGGGCCAGGCCCCCAGGCCGGCCTTGTTTAGTCGCGCAATATGCATTACTCTCCCCACCGAGTCGCCCAACGGACCCAGCATGCTAAGAGTACTTTTATTCTACAGCCTACTTTTCCCGGTCACCCTGTACTACGCGGCGAGCACGGTCCTGTTCGGCAAACGGGCCTCGGAAAAACGGCGCGAGGACCTGGCCGGCCGGGTCTGGGGCCGCAGGCTGGTGCGCATCCTGGGCCTGGACCTGGACGTGGACCTCTCGGCCATCGAGCCGGGCGGGCACTACGTGTTCGTGGTCAACCACCAGAGCCAGTTGGACATCCCGATCCTGTTCCACGTGCTCTGGGACCACGGCGTCAGGTTCGTGGCCAAGAAGGACCTGTTCGACATCCCGGTCTTCGGGCCGGCCATGGCCGCGGCCAGGCACATCCCCATCGACAGGGAGAACCGGCGCTCGGCCATGAAAAGCGTGGAGGCGGCCGTTGAGCTGGCCAAGTCCGGGGTCTCGCCGGTGATCTTCCCCGAGGGCGGCAGGAACCCGGACCCGAGCAAACTCATGGACTTCAAGATCGGGGGCATGGTCCTGGCCCTCAAGTGCGGCCTGCCCGTGGCCCCGCTGGTCATGGCCGGGACAGGCGAGCTGCTGCCCAAGGGCAGGCTGCTCATCAGGCGGGGCAAGGTGCGCATCAGGGCCCTGCCGCCCGTGGACCCCGCGGCCTACACCTTGAAGGACCGCGAAAGATTCAAGGACGACCTCTGGCAGACCATGAGCACGGCCTATGAAAAACTCGTTGCGGAGAACGCGCATGGCTGAACATTCCAAGACCCTGACCCTCTATCCCCTGGGCGGCCTGGGCGAGATCGGCCTGAACTGCATGGCCTGGGTCACGGCCCGGTCCATGGCCGTGGTCGACTGCGGGCTGATGTTTCCCGAGGACTACCTCTACGGCGTGGACGTGGTCATCCCCCGCTTCGAGCTCATCAAGACCAACGAGGACAAGCTCAAGGGCATTGTCCTGACCCACGGCCACGAGGACCACATCGGCGCCCTGCCCTGGCTCTTGTCCCAGATCAGGACCCCGGTCTACGGCTCGCGCTTCACCCTGGGCCTGGTGGAGAACAAGCTCAGGGAGCACGGGCTCATGGACCGCGCCGACCTGCGGCCGGTCAAGGCCGGGGAGCGCGTGGAGCTGGGCGATCTGGCCTTCAACTTCTTCCCGGTCTGCCACTCCATCGTGGACGGCTTCGGGCTGGGCATCGAGACCCCGGTGGGCCGGATGGTCCACACCGGGGACTTCAAGATAGACCGCAACCCCCTGGACGGCCACGCCACGGACCTGGCCGCGTTCAAGAAGTTCTCCAGGCCCGGGGTCAGGCTCCTGCTCTCGGACTCCACCAACGTGGAGCGCGAGGGCTTCGCGCTCACCGAGCGGGAGATCAAGGCCAGCCTGCGCGAGATATTCAACCAGGCCAAGGGCCGCATCCTGGTCACCCTGTTCTCCAGCCACATCCAGCGCATACAGGAGGTCTTCGACCTGGCCGAGGCGGTCAACAGGAAGGTCGTGGTCAGCGGCAAGAGCCTGTTCAGGAACATCGAGCTGGCCAGAAATCTCGGCCTGCTGCGGGTCCCGGACCAAAACCTGCTCTCCATGGACGATTTGGCCGGGCTCCAGGACCACGAGGTCACCCTGCTGGTCACCGGGTCCCAGGGCGAGCCTTTGTCCGCGCTGACCCGGATGTCCCTGGACGAGCACCGCCAGCTGAACGTCAAGCAGGGCGACCTGGTGCTCATGTCCTCGCGCTTCATCCCGGGCAACGTCAAGGCCATCACCAAGCTCATCGACCGGCTCTACAAGCTCGGGGCCGAGGTCCTCTACGAGCGGGTCCAGGGCATCCACGCCTCGGGCCACGCCCACCGCGAGGAGCTCCGGACCATGCTCGAAACCGTCAAGCCCAAGTACTTCATCCCGGTGCACGGCGAATACCGCCACCTGGCCAAGCACAAGAAGCTGGCCGAGGAGTGCGGCGTGGCCCCGGAAAGGGCCCTGGTCGTGGAGGACGGCCAGCCCGTGACCTTTCTCAAGCAGGGCATCCGCCTTGAGGAGGCCTTTGAGGCGGACAAGATCATGGTCGACGGCAAGGGCGTGGGCGACGTGGGCGCGGCCGTTCTCAAGGAGCGCCGGCTCCTGGCCGAGGAGGGCCTGGTCATGGTCAACCTGGTCCTGAGCCGGGAGACCGGAGACATCCTGGCCGGCCCGGACGTGGCCTCCAAGGGCTTCGTGTTCGAGCAGGACTACGCCCACCTGCTGGAGGACGCCAAGCGCGTGGTCCTGGACGTGTTCGAGGACCTCGGGCCCAAGGACCTCAAGAAGATCGAGGAGCGCAGCCGGTCCGCCCTGCGCCGGTTCTTCCGCAAGATCCTGGGCCGGGACCCGGTGGTCGTGGCCAGGGTGATCAAGGTCTAGGCCCGGGCCTGTTTTCGGCCTTGCCTTTCGTTCGAATCTCCCCTATGAGTACCTGTTTACAAATCACACATCCCAGGCCCTCTGGGTGCCCCGTGTCGGGGTCGCGAGGCCGGGATGGAGGAAAAACCCAGGAGGAAAAATGTCTTACGCCACCATGAAGCAGATGCTGGAGACCGGGGTGCACTTCGGTCACCAGACCAGGCGCTGGAACCCCAAGATGCGTCCCTACATCTTCGGGGCCCGCAACGGCATCCACATCATCGACCTGCAGCAGACGGTCAAGCTCTTTCAGACCGCCCACGACTTCATCGCCGACACGGTCGGCGAAGGGGGAAAGATCCTCTTTGTCGGGACCAAGCGCCAGGCCCAGGAGTCGATCAAGGCCGAGGCCGAGCGCTGCCGGATGTTCTTCGTCACCCAGCGCTGGATGGGCGGCACCCTGACCAACTTCACGACCATCAAGAAGAGCATCGACCGCCTCAAGTCCCTTGAGGCCATGTTCGAGGACGGCAGCATCAACAAGTTCCCGAAAAAGGAAATCGTCCAGATGAGCCGCGAGGTGGTCAAGCTGAACAACGCCCTGGGCGGGATCAAGGACATGACCGAGCCCCCCGGGGCGGCCTTTGTCATCGACCCCAAGCGGGAGCACATCGCCATCCAGGAGTGCCGCAAGCTGAACATCCCGGTGGTCGCGGTGGTGGACACCAACTGCGATCCCGACCTCATAGACTTCATCATCCCGGGCAACGACGACGCCATAAGGGCGATCAAGCTCTTCGCCGCCCACGTGGCCGAGGCCTGCCTGGAAGGCCTGGCCGTTTACGAGGAACGCTCCGCGGCCAAGGCCCAGGAGGCCGCGGCCGAGGCCAAGGAGGCCGAGGCCAAGGAGGCCGAGGCGATCAAGGAAGAACAGGCCGCGGACACGGCCAAAAAGGCGGCCAGGCCCAAGGCCCCGGCCAGGCCCAAGACCGCGGTCAAGGCGGCCGAGCCCAAGGCCCCGGCCAGGCCCAAGCCTGCCGAACCCAAGCCTGCCGAACCCAAGGCGGCCATGCCCAAGGCGGCGGCCATGCCCAAGCCTGCCGAGCCCAAGGCGGCCGCGCCCAAGCCTGCCGAGCCCAAGGCGGCCGCGCCCGAGGCCGAAACCCCGGCCGAGGAGGAGAAATAAATGTCCATAACCGCCCAGATGGTTAAGGATCTGCGCGAAAAGACCGGCGCGGGCATGATGGATTGCAAAAAGGCCCTGGTCGAGGCCGGCGGAAACGAGCAACAGGCCATCGTCTACCTGCGCGAAAAGGGCCTGGCCAAGGCGGCCAAGAAGGCCGGCCGGGCCACGTCCCAGGGGATCATGGCCTGCAACGTCTCTGCGGACGGCAAACAGGCCGTGCTGGTGGAGATCAAGTGCGAGACCGACTTCGTGGCCAAGAACGAGAAGTTCTTGGCCTTTGCCCAGGACCTGGCGGCCAGGGCCGCGGGCCTGGGGGCCAAGGCCGAGGACCTGCCCGAGGACATGACCGACCTCTCGGAGCTGATCAGCGTGCTCGGCGAGAACCTCCAGGTCGGCCGCGTCAAGCGCCTGGCCGTGGACCACGAGGGCTTTGTCGGCTCCTACATCCACTCCAACGGCAAGATCGGCGTCCTGGTCGGGCTCAGCTGCCAAAGCGCCGCGGCCGCGGCCGACGAGCGGCTCAGGGACCTGGCCAAGGACCTGGCCATGCAGGTGGCCGCCATCCCCCCGGTCTGCCTGGCCCCGGAGCAGGTCCCGGCCGAGCTCCTGGAGACCGAGAAGGCCATCTACAAGAAGCAGGCCATGGACGAGGGCAAGCCCGAAAACATCGCCGAAAAGATCGTGCTCGGCCGGATCAACAAGTACTACAAGGAGGTCTGCCTCCTGCACCAGGCGTTCATCAAGGACGACAAGAAGAGCATAAAGGACCTGGTTTCGGAGCTGTCCGCGGGCCTCGGGGAAGAGGTCCGGGTGAGCGGATATGTGCGCCTGGCCCTTGGCGAGGACGGCTGAACGCGGTAAAAGACCTTGAAACGGGCCTGCCGGCCCGTTTTTTTTGGCCCGGCCGCGGGCCCCGAAGGTAAGGCATGGACAAACCGAGGTTTTCGCGGGTATTGGTCAAGCTCAGTGGAGAGGCCCTGGCCGGGGACAAGGGCTACGGCATCGACCCCAAGGCCATAGCCGCCTTCTGCGCCGAGATCGCCGAGGTCGCGGCCATGGGCCTGCAGATGGCCCTGGTCATCGGCGGGGGCAACATCTTCCGGGGCATGTCCGCCGCAGCCCAGGGCATGGACAGGGTCTCGGCCGACTACATGGGCATGCTGGCCACGGTCATGAACGCCCTGGCGGTCCAGGACGCCCTGGAAAAAACCGGTCTGGAGACCAGGGTCATGACCGCGTTCACCATGCGCGAGGTGGCCGAGCCCTATATCCGCAGGCGGGCGCTCAGGCACCTGGAAAAGGGCCGGGTGGTCATCTGCGCCGCAGGGACCGGGAACCCCTACTTCACCACGGACACCGCTGCCGCGCTCAGGGCCATGGAGCTCAGGGCCGAGGCGATATTCAAGGCCACCAGGGTCGACGGGGTCTACGACATGGACCCGCTCAAGAACCCCGAGGCCAAGAAATACGAGACCGTGACCTATATCGAGGCCCTGGAGAAACGCCTCGGGGTCATGGACTCCACGGCCATCTCCCTGGCCAGGGACAACGCCCTGCCGATCATCATCTTCAATCTGTTCAAAAAGGGAAACCTGCGCAGGGCAATGCTCGGAGAGAACGTCGGAACCCTCGTCCAAGGAGGAGACTAGCCATGCAGTCGATCATAAGCGACGGGAAAAAACGCATGCAGGGCGCCCTGACCAGCCTGGAAAAGGAGTTCGGCAGGCTGCGCACCGGCCGGGCCTCCACCTCGCTGGTGGAAAACATTTTGGTGGACTACTACGGCGCCCCGACGCCCCTGAACCAGATCGCCTCCATATCCGTGCCCGACTCCAGGTCGATCACCATCCAGCCCTGGGACAAGGGCGCCTTCGCGGGCGTGGAAAAGGCCATCCTCAAGTCGGACCTGGGCCTCAACCCGGTGAACGACGGCAAGCTCATCCGGATCAACATCCCGCCCCTGACCGAGGAGCGGCGCAAGGAGCTGGTCAAGGTGGCCAAGAAGTTCACCGAAGAGGCCAAGATCGCGGTGCGCAACATCCGCAGGGACATGAACGAGGCCCTCAAGAAGATGCTCAAGGACAAGGAAATAAGCGAAGACGAGCAGCGCAGGGCCGCGGACGACGTCCAGGAGCTCACCGACGACTTCGTCAAGCAGTGCGACGCGGCCATGAACTCCAAGGAACAGGAAATCCTGGAAATCTAGTCAAGAGATGGCCCCAGGGCAGAACACCGACATCCCGGCGCACATCGCCATCATCATGGACGGCAACGGCCGCTGGGCCAAGGCCAGGGGCCTGCCCAGGAGCCAGGGCCACCAGGCCGGCGTGGAGGCGGCCAAGGCCGTGGTCACCAGGTGCCGGGAGATCGGCGTCCGCCACCTGACCCTGTACACCTTTTCCAGGGAAAACTGGTTCAGGCCCAAGGACGAGGTCGCCTTTCTCTTCGACCTGCTGGCCAGATTCCTCAACCGCGAGCTGGGCAGCCTGCTCGAGCAGGACATCCAGCTGCGCGTGCTCGGGGACATCGCCAGGCTGCCCTTCGCCACCCGGAAGGTCGTGGAGCATGTCGCGGCCAGGACCAAGGGCTGCGGATCCATGGTCCTCAACCTGGCCCTGAACTACTCAAGCCGCGACGAGATCATCCGCGCCTGCCGCAACCTGGCCGCCAAGGGCCTGGACCCGGGACAGATCGACGAGGCGGCCTTCGCCGCGGAGCTGTACACCGCGGGCCAGCCCGATCCGGACCTGGTCATCCGCACCAGCGGCGAGCTGAGGCTCTCCAACTACCTGCTCTACCAGGTCGCGTACTCGGAGTTCTACTTCACCGACGTGCTCTGGCCGGACTTCTCCCCGGACAAGCTGGACACGGCCGTTGAGGAGTACCAGAGGCGCCAGAGGCGCTTCGGAAGGACCGGCGAGCAGATCGACTAGCCCGGGCCCTGGTCCGGCCGATCGGCCGGTTGGTCTATCTGGTCGGGGCTCAGCTCCTTGTCGGCGTATTGCCGGCACAGCCCGCAATTCACGAACAGGTCAAAGACATCCGGGTCTATGTGCCCGTCCTTCTTCATGAATCCAAGTATCTTGACCGCCTGGGAGAGCTTCATGGGCTGCTTGTACGGCCTGTCCTTGGCGGTCAGGGCCTCGAACACGTCGGCCACGGCCAGTATCCTGGCCTGGAGGGGCAGGTCCTCCTTGGTCAGGCCGTTGGGATAGCCCGAGCCGTCGAGCTTCTCGTGGTGGCTGCCCGCGAACTCGGGCACCCGGCGCAGCCGCTTGGGAAAGGGCAGGCGGCTTAGCATGTCCAGGGTGACCACGGCGTGGTTCTCGATGGTCTTGCGCTCCTTGGCGGTGAGCGTGCCCTTGCGGATGCACAGGTTGTCGACCTCGTCCCGGGTCAGATAGGACCGCTGCTCGCCGTCCAGGACATAGGTCTTGGCGGCGATGTCCTTGACCCTGGCCAGCTTGTCGTCGGTCATGAACTCGCCCGGCAGGTTGCAGGAGACGATGAACTCGCAGTCCCGGCGCAGCTCCTGCCTGCGGTCCTCGAACTCCTGGCTGAAGCCGCGCATCTCCTCCGGGCTGGAGCCCTTGGCCGCGGCCTCCAGGAGCCTCTCCAGGAGCTCGGCCTGGACGGTCTTCTCGATGAGCGCGAAGCGGCTCTTGACCAGCTCCACGCGGTCGAAGATGGTCTGTAGCTTGGTGGCCTTGTCCACCACGTACTCCGGGGTCACGATCTTGCCCACGTCGTGCATCCAGGCCGCGAGCCTGAGCTCCTCGAGCTCGTCCTCGCTGAACCGGACGTCCTTGAACGGGCCCTGGTCCTGCTGATTCACGGCCTCGGCGATGAGCATGGTCAGCTTGACCACCCTGTCGATGTGGCCCGCGGTGTACGGGGACTTGGCGTCGATGGCCGCGGCGATGCTCTGGATGAAGGAGTACAAGAGCCTCTTGAGGTCCCTGATGAGCTGGACGTTGGTCAGGGCCACCGCGGCCTGGGAGGCCAGGGCCGCGACGATGCGGGTGATGTCCTGGGAAAAGGCGGTCACCCCGCCGCCCTCCGGGTCCTTGGCGTTCAGGAGCTGGAGCACGCCGATGATGTCGTTCTCGTGGTTGCGCATGGGCAAAACGAGCATGGACGTGGACCGATAGCCCGTGGCCTGGTCGTACTTGCGGGTGCCGCTGAAGTCGAAGCCCTCGGCCTCGTACACGTCCTCGATGTTCACGGCCTGGCCGGACAGGGCCACGTAGGAGGAGACATTGGAGTGGTTCGGCCTGCCGTCCACATAGAGCTTGACCGGGGGCAGGGTTATGGGGTTGCCGCTGGTGCCGCCCATGCGGGTGTTCATGGTGTCGTTCTGCAGGACCACGAACTCCAGGTTCATGCCCGTGTCGTCGACGATGTACAGGGTCCCGGCGTCCGCGGCCGTGAGCACCCGGGCCTCGTCCACGATCATCTCGAAGATGCTCTCGACCTGCTTCTGGCCCGACAGGGCCAGGCCGATCTCGGTGAGCTGCTCTATCTGCCTGGAGAGCTCGTGGCTGTGCAGCCGGATGTCCTCGACCTCGCGCTGCAGGTCCTCGAAATCCCTGCTGGGCGCGGGCTTGACCCCTGCGTCCTGGTCCGCGTCCTTTGAACGAGCCATGGCTATCCCCCCGGCCGGCCGCGCCGGTCGTTCACGGATTTTCGTCTCAGGATATTCCCTTATTACCCGTCGACAAGGATTTGAAAAGCCCCTGCCCCTGCCGGGCCCGGTTCGGGCCGCTGTTGCCCCCGGCCGGGGAATGGATTAAGCATCTAGCGTTCGGCCGACTCCGGAGCAAAAGGCCGACTCAAACGATGAACGACGCCACGCACAAAAAACGCATCGCCAGCGCCTGCCTGATCCTGGCCCCGCCCATCCTGGTCCTGATCCTGGACAAGAGGCTCGGGCTGGCCGACGGCTACCTGGTCCTGGCCGCCCTGGCCCTGTTCAGCGGCCTGGGCCAGTGGGAGTTCTACTCCCTGTTCTGGCCAGGGCCCGAGCGGCGCGGGCTCAAGGCCTGCGGCCTGGTCCTGGGGACCCTGCTGCTCATGACCTTCAAGATCGCGGGGGGCCAATGGGTCGCCCTGGTCCTGGCGGCGGCCTTCTGGACCGGAAACATGCTCTTTTTGTCCAGGTTCGGCAAGCGCCCCGGGGAGGCCTCCTTCGGCGAGAGCGCGATCCTGTTCGCCGGTCTGGCCTACCTGCCCCTGATCATGCAGTTCTTCATGTTCCTCTCCACGGCCGAGGCGGTCCTGGTGCTGCTCGCGGCCGCGGTCTCGGACACCGCGGCCTATTACGCCGGGACCTTGTGGGGCAAGAAAAAGATCTGGCCCCAGATAAGCCCGAAAAAATCCTGGGCCGGGAGCCTGGGCGGCCTGGCCGCGTGCATGGCCGCCACCCTGGCCATGGGCGCGGCCTTCGGCAACGCGGCCCTGTGGGCCTGGCTGGTCCTGGGCCTGATCCTGAACCTGGCGGCCCAGTTCGGGGACTTCTTTGAATCCGCCCTGAAGCGCAGCCTCAAGGTCAAGGACTCGGGCAAGATACTGCCCGGCCACGGCGGGCTGCTGGACCGCATAGACAGCCTGCTCATGGTCCTCCCGACATACGCCCTGGCCAGGGCCGTGATCCGGTTCTTCGATTGAGGACCGGCAGGACCAGGGCATTGGAAAGCCGTTGAAGACCTACATCTCCGCCTGGCCGCCGCTCGAGCCGCCCCGACCGTTTCCCAGGGCCCTGTGCGTCCTGGGCTCCACGGGCTCCATCGGGACCAACGCCATGAAGGTCGTGGAGGCCCACCCGGAGCTGTTCAGGGTCACGGCCCTGGCCGCGGGCAGAAACGTCCGCCTGCTGGCCGAGCAGGCCGCCAGGCACCGGCCCGGCTGGCTGTCCGTGGCCGACCCGGACAGCGCAGAGGCCCTGGCCGGGCTCCTGCCCGCCGGATACCGGCCCGAGATACTCTCCGGGCCAAAGGGCGCCGAGGCCCTGGCCGGACTGGATGAGGCGGACCTGGTTTTGTCGTCCATCGTGGGCGCGGCCGGGTTTCTGCCCACCCTGGCCGCGGCCCGGGCGGGCAAGACCATCGCCCTGGCCAACAAGGAGAGCCTGGTCCTGGGCGGGGCCCTGATCCGCCGGGCGTGCAGGCAAAGCAACGCCCTGATCCTGCCCGTGGACTCCGAGCACAACGCCATCTTTCAGGCCCTGGTCGGCCACGGCAGGGACGAGGAGATCAAAGGCCTCATCCTGACCGCGTCGGGCGGGCCGTTCCTGGGCCGGGACCGGTCCTTCCTGGACCAGGTCGGCCCGGCCCAGGCCCTGAACCACCCCAACTGGTCCATGGGGGCCAAGATCAGCGTGGACTCGGCCACGCTCATGAACAAGGGCCTGGAGGTCATCGAGGCCTGCCACCTGTACGGCCTGGACCCGGACCGGGTGAAGGTGGTCGTGCACCCCCAGAGCATAGTCCACTCCCTGGTGGAGTACGTGGACGGCTCGCAGCTGGCCCACCTGGGCCTGCCGGACATGCGCATACCCATCGCCTTCTGCCTGTGCTTCCCCAGGCGCGTGGCCCTGGGCCTCAGGCCCCTGGACCTGGCCGAGGTCGGCAGCCTGAGCTTCGAGAGGCCGGACCTTGCGCTCTTTCCCTGCCTGGGGCTGGCCATGGAGGCGCTCAGGGCCGGGCCCAGCCAGCCCGTCGTGCTCAACGCGGCCAACGAGGTCGCCGTGGACCTGTTCCTCAGGGAGCGCATCCGGTTCAGGGGCATCGCCGAGGTCATATCCTCGGCCCTGGCCCGGCACCGGCCCCAGGCGGTCGACTCGGCCGAGGACATCCTGGCCCTGGACCGGCAGACCAGGCGGGAAATTTCGGCCCGGCACTAGCCCCGGCCGACAAGGTGCTTATACTCGAATGAACCGGGCGGCCCGAAAGGCGGCCCAAGAACACGGACCATGGTCAGCGTCATAGCGGTCATACTCGTCCTCGGCGGACTGATCTTCTTCCACGAGCTGGGGCACTTCCTCCTGGCCAGGCTCCTGGGCGTGGGGGTCAAGACCTTTTCCCTGGGCTTCGGGCCCAAATTGGCCTCGTTCATGCGCGGCCGGACCGAGTACCGGCTCTCGGCCATCCCCTTGGGCGGGTACGTCAGCCTGGCCGGGGAGAGCCTGGAGCCCGACGAGGACCCGGACGACTTCCCCAGGGACATGCTGTTCATGGCCAGGCCGCCCTGGCAGCGCATGATCGTGGTCGTGGCCGGGCCGGCCTTCAACATCCTGCTCGCCTTCTTCATCTACTGGGGGCTCTTTCTGGCCCACGGCCAGACCAATGTCCTGGCGACCATAGGCGAGGTCGCGGAGCACGGCCCGGCCATGGCCGCGGGCCTTGAGACCGGCGACCGGATCCTGGAGGTGGACGGCCGAAAGGTCCGCTACTGGGACGAGCTGGCCGGCCTGATACGCGGGACCAAGGACCCCGAGATCGTCCTGGATATCGAGCGCCTGGGCCGCAGGCTCAAGATCACGGTCAGGCCCGAGGCAAGGACCGTGAAGAACATCTTCGGCGAGACCTCGCTTGCGCCCATGATCGGGGTGGCCGCGGCCGGAGAGATCGAAAACCGGCCCCTGGGACCGCTCCAGAGCGCGGCGGCCGCGGCCGGGCACACCTGGAAGATGGTCAGCCTGACCGCGCAGGGGTTCATAAAGATCATCGAGCGGATCATCCCCCTGGACACCCTGGGCGGGCCCATCCTCATCGCCCAGATGGTCGGGGAGCAGGCCCGCTCCGGCCTGGCCGAGGTCCTGGCCCTGACCGCGCTGATCAGCGTCAACCTGGGCATCATCAACCTGTTGCCCATCCCGGTCCTGGACGGCGGGCACCTGCTCTACTTCAGCCTGGAGATCGTCTTCAGGCGGCCCATAAACAGGCGCTGGAGGCAGGCGGCCACGCGCATCGGCCTGAGCTTCCTGCTGGCCCTCATGGCCCTGGCCATCTACAATGACCTGCAGCGCATCTTCAAATAACCCGGCCTCGGGCCTGACCCTGGTCCTGAACGCCGCGGAGGACGTCCTGCAGATCGTGCTCGGCGGTCCCGATCCGGGCGGTCCCGATCCGGGCGGTCCCGGTCCGGGCGGTCCCGGTCCGGGCGGGCTTGAGCTCGCGGCCAGCCAGGAGCTCGCGGTGCCGGGCCGCACCCTGGGCTTCCTGATCCCGGCCCTGGACAAGGCCCTTGCCCTGCTCGGCGCGCTCCCGGCCGACGTGGACAGGATCGCCTGCGTGCGCGGCCCGGGCAGCTTCACCGGGCTGAGGATAAGCCTGGCCGCGGCCATGGGCCTGGCCGCGGGCGGGGGCCAGGTCCTGGCCGGGCTGGACTACCTGCCCCTGCTGGCCGCCGGGGCCGCGGGCCCGGCAAGGGCGGCCGGGGCCGAAACGGTCTGGGTTTTGACCTGCGCCGGGCGCGGCCAGGTCTACATGCAGGGCTTCTCCGCCCCCGGGGCCGCGGCCCTGACCCCGGCCGCGGCCGCGGACCTTGAACAGGCCGCCTCGATCCTGTCCAGGGAGCGCTCCAGGGCCCTGCTCGTGGGCAGCGCGATCGCCAAGAACAGGGATTTTTTCACCGACCTGGCCGCGCAGAACCCGCTGCTCGCGCCCCTGGAACGCGACTTGGACCGGCCCCGGCCCGAGACCCTGCTTTGCGCGGCCGCCTCGGCCGAATATGACGCCGGGCCCATCACGCCCCTGTACCTGCGCGCGTCCGACGCCGAGATCAACCTGCCGTCCATAGCCAGGGCCCGGGGCCTGGACCCGGACGCGGCCCGGGCCGTGCTGGACAGGGAGCGGGGGAAGTGATGCCGGCCGACCCGATCCTTTTGGAGGTCTTCAAGAACCGCTTCGCGTCCATTGCCGAGGAGATGGGCGTGACCCTGACCCGGACCGCGTTCTCCCCGAACATCAAGGAGCGGCGGGACCTGTCCTGCGCCCTGTTCGACGGCCGGGGCCGGATGATCGCCCAGGCCGCGCACATACCCGTGCACCTGGGCTCCATGCCCATGTCCGTGCGCGCGGCCATGGACGGCGTGGACATGGAGGACGGGGACATGGTCATGCTCAACGACCCGTTCAGGGGCGGCAGCCACCTGCCGGACATAACCATGGTCGCCCCGGTCTTTTGCCCCGGGGTCCAGGGCCCGGCCTTCTACGCGGCCAACCGGGCCCACCACGCGGACGTGGGCGGCATGGCCAGCGGGTCCATGCCCCTGTCCTGGTCCCTGTTCCAGGAAGGGCTGATCATCCCGCCGGTCAAAATCGTGCGCAAAGGCCGAATAAACCGGGAGCTCATGCGCCTGGTCCTGGCCAACGTGCGCACGCCTCTGGAGCGCGAGGGCGACTTCGCGGCCCAGATCATGGCCAACACGACCGGCGCGCGCAGGCTGAGGGAATTGAGCGAGAAGTACGGCCCTAACCAGACCGCCCTTTATTCCCAAAGGCTCATGGACTACTCCGAGGCCCTGATGCGCAGGGCCATCCAAGACATGCCCGACGGGACCTGGCGCTTCGAGGACCTGCTCGACGACGACGGCCTGGGCACCGAGGACATCCGCATCGCCCTGGACCTGGGCATCCGGGGTGACACGGCCAGGCTGGACTTCAGCCGCTCCGCGGACCAGGTCCCGGGGAGCGTCAACGCGGTGCGCTCCATCGCCGTGTCCGCGGCGCTCTATGTGTTCCTGGCCCTGGCAGGCGGCGAGGTCCCGGCCAACCACGGCTGCCTGAGGCCCATCGAGGTAGTGACCAGGCCGGGGTCGGTGGTGGACGCGAGGTTCCCGGCCGCCGTGGCCGGGGGCAACGTGGAGACCTCCCAGCGCCTGGTGGACGTCATCCTGGGCGCCCTGTCCCAGGCCGCGGCCGAACGGGTCCCGGCGGCCAGCCAGGGGACCATGAACAACATCGCCATGGGCGGGACCGACCTCGAAACGGGCGCGGCCTTTGCCTACTACGAGACCCTGGCCGGGGGCATGGGCGCGGGCCCGAACGGGCCGGGCGAAAGCGCGGTCCACTCGCACATGACCAACACCCTGAACACGCCGGTGGAGGCCCTTGAGTACGCCTATCCCTTGATGGTGCTCGGCTACGGCCTGAACAGGGGCAGCGGAGGCCGGGGCAGGCACAGGGGCGGGGACGGGCTGTTCCGGGAGCTGGCGATCTTGTCCGAGTGCGAGGTCACGGTCCTGTCCGAGAGGCGCAGAAACGCGCCCTACGGGCTCCTGGGCGGCCGACCCGGACGGCCAGGGCGGAACATCGTCTCCGGCCCCGGGGGCGCGCGGGTCATGCCCGGGAAGTTCCAGGCCCGGCTGCGGCCGGGCGAGACCCTGCGCATAGAGACGCCCGGCGGCGGGGGCTACGGCCCGGAGGTCGGGGACAGGCAAGGGGACGGCTAGGACGGGCTCAGGCGCTCCATGGCGTTCTCCAGCTGCCTGCCCAGGGGCGTGCGGCCGGATATCTCCCGCTCGACCCTGGTGATGCCCTTGAGCACAGTGGAGTGCTGGCGGCCGAGGCGGCGGCCGATGTCCGCCAGGGTCAGGCCGGTGTGCTTCCTGGCCAGGTAAAAGGCGGTGTTCCTGGCCAGAACGACCTGCTGCTTGCGGCTCTTGGACCGCAGGTGGTTCTCGGTCAGGTCAAAGCACTTGCACACGAACTCGACGATGCGCTCGAAATCCGGCCCGGACTCGGTCAGGGCGTAGTTCTCGAGTATCTGCCAGGCCAGGTCCACGCCGATCTCCTGGTTCAGGAGCCTGGCCTTGAGCACCAGGTTGTTGAGGCAGCTCTCCAGCTGGCGGATGTCCGTGGTGATGCGCTCGGCCAGGAGTTCGGAGACCTCGTCCGGGACCCGGACGCTCATCTTGCGGGCCTTTTCCAGGACGATGCGCCGCCGGGTGTCGAAGTCGGGCTTGGAGATCACGGCCATGAACCCGGAGCAGAAGCAGGACACGAGCTGCGAATCCACGTTCTCCAGCTCCTTGGGCAGAAAGGAGCTGGTCATGACCACCTTGCAGCCCCTGGCCTGGAGGGACTTCAGGGTGCACAACAGCTCGTCCTGCATCTTGACCTTGCCCTGGAAGAAATGGACGTCCTCGAGCAGGAGCACGTCGATGGCCTCGCGGAACTCGGCCTTGAAGCGGGTCACCTCCCTGGCCCTGATGGCCAGGACCAGCCTGGTGGCGAACTCCTCGGCCGTGAGGCAGGCGATGGAGGGCGCCTTCCTGTTGCCGCTGAAGGACAGGCCGTGGCCGATGGCCTGGAGCAGATGGGTCTTGCCCAGGCCCGGCCCGGAGCTCAGGAACAGGTGCCCGGCGGTCAGGCTGTCCCGGCAGACGCCCTTGGAAGCGGCGCAGGCCAGCTCGTTGCTCGGGCCGACCACGAAATCGTCAAAGGTGAACCGCCACCTGGGCATGGAAATGGCCTTGGGCAGGTGCACGATGGGCAGGCCCAGGCGCTCGGCCCTGGGCAGGGCCAGGACCTCGGCCTGGGCCCGGGAGTCCGCGGCGGGCCGGTCCTTTTTTTCCGTGGGCCTGACCTCGACCTCTATCTTCGGGCTCGGCCCGAGCACCCCGGCCGCGGCCTCAGCTATGACCCCGGAGAGCCTGTCCCTGATCCAGGAGGCCGAGAACTCGTTGGGCGCGAACAGCCTGACGGTCCTGTCGCGGACCTCGGCGGCCAGGGGCCTGATCCAGACCGAAAACAGCCCGGGGTTGAGACTCCTTTCGAGCGCGGCGACGATCTGATCCCATGCGTCCATAGCCATGCCCGGTGTGATATGCCAGGACCCGCCCCGGGCTCAACGGGCGAAAACCCCGCCCGGGGCGGGTGTCGAAAAAAGGTTCTCTACAGCGCAACCTGGCGTAATAACGTGGTTTGCAAAAAAAGCCCGACTTTGCCCGGCCTGGGCCTGAAGCCGGGCAAGGTCCGGACAACGAGCCTCGGCCCCCTGCCCGCGAAGTGGAATAAACATGGGTTGATTAAGTTTTCAACACCATGCTTTCATTTTTTCTTCGATTTTCGCAAAGTTCATCTTTGAAATTTGATCTTGGAAATAATGCGGACCGAAAAAACTGATGGGCCGATCAAATAGCCGGCCCTCGTTTATTGACATAATTGTTTGAAATTTAAAAAAATAATAAAAAGACTTGAAAATCCGGTCCCTGGCCCGACTAAACACTGTAACTATCGACTGGGCAAATCAAAATTCCCTCCGCAGGACCGGGAGGCCGGGCAAAGACCGGGCTCAAAAGGCGGGTCAGGGGCTGCGGCCCCAAAGGGCTGTCGTTATAAAAAATTATGAATTACAAAATGTTATATCCTCAGCAGCCTGCGGAGGCAGCCAAAAAAGGGTAGACTTCGGCAATGGTTTCAGGGCTCAGGAGGCGTCCTTGGTGGGATATTTGCCGCAGGCGAATTTCGGCGATTCTGGGCAATAGCCGAGGCGTTCGCATTTGGCGCCCGCTGACTCGAAGATCGCCGGCAGGCTCTGCCTGCACAGCTCGAGCATGCGCTCGGCCAGGGCCCGGATCTCCCACTGGGCCCGGTTGCAGCAGCGCAGCTCGAAGAAGTGGTGCAGGGCCCGGCAGTTCATGGAGACCACGATCTTTGTCTCGGCCGCCTGGGGGAGCACGAACCTGGCGTCCTCCTTGGCCTTGGCCCCCCTTCCGCCGGACTCCAGGATCAATTTCAGGTCCCGGTACGCGGCCTGGACCTCGGCCATGAACGACTCGAAGCGCGCCCTGGCCTCGGGCAGCTTGGCAATGGCCGGGGGCAGGATGTAGTCCATGTCCGAGGCGTCCACGTAGCGCTGGCTCTGCTGGGAATAGGACGCGATGCGGTGCCGGACCAGCTGGTGCGAGCAGGCCCGGGAGATGCCCTCGATGGCGAAGGTGAACAGGACGTGCTCGACGGGGCTGTCGTGGCCGGACTCGAGCACCGAGCGGACGAACTCGGCCTGTTTCTCCCTGGATATCTCTCCGGACAGGAGCCTGGGCCACATGTCGGCCACGAATCCGGCGTGGTAGCACTGCCTGAAGGCCGCGTAGATCAGCGACAGCGCGTTCGGGGTCACGCTCAGAAGCTCGACCCGGAGTTCCTTGCGGGGCATGCTCTCCTCCCTGGCGCCGCAGGTCGCGCGGCCGGGGTGCTATGTAAACCAATCCCGGCCCGTTGTCATGGCCGGCTAGAGCGCCAGCTTGTCCAGGACCTCCTGGACCGCGTCCTCGAGGCCCGCGTCGGCCCGGAGCACGAAGTGCAGGGCAGCCATGAACACGGGCTCGGCCCGCCACAGCCTGTGGGCCAGGTCCCGGCGCCGGGCCTCAAGGTCCTGGTCCCTGTCCGCGGCAAGCCGTCCGGCCAGAAAATCCACGTCGGCCATCAGGTAAAAGACCCTGCCCGCGTCCCTGGCCAGGGCCAGGGTCTTTGGATCCAGCCCGGCCGACTCGGCCACCGCGACCACCGCCCGGCCCTTTTCAAGCAGCCCGGGGACATCTTCCGGGCCGCCGCTAAAGTGCTTGAAGTCCACGCCCAGCCTCTGGGCCAGAAGCGCGCCCAATTCGGACTTCCCGGACCCGTCCAGGCCGATCAGAAAGACCAGTTCCGGGCCGGGCATATCCGGCCGCAGGGCCGCGGGGTCGCCGAGCTTGCTGACCTCGACCTTGTCTGGCTCGGTCACCTCGAACTTCTTTTTGATGAACACCCGCTTTCCGCTCACAACCGCCCTCCGGTCCCCTGTGGGGCCGCTGCGCCCTTGAAGGCCTTCCAGATCGTCGGCTTATAACCTAAGATGCCCCAAGGAGAAAGGCCTTGCCAAAGGAGATAGTGCACTGGGAAGCGGCCCGGCTGACCGCCGAAAGGCTCGGGGCGAGCGCATTCGGGCCCGCGCTTTCGGCCTGCCCCGAGGGGCTCCTGGCCGGGGCGGTGTTCCACGACGCCCTGTTCTATCTGGCCTGCCCGTTTCAGCGGCGCGAGGCGCGGCTGGCAAAGGTCCTGCACGGCAGCGAGGGCTCCGACAGCTACGAGATACTCAGGCTCCAGGCCGGCCTTGTCCGCAAGCGGCCAGACGACCCCCTGCCGGCCGCCTTTCTGGTCGGCCTGGCCAGCCACATCGCGGCCGACGCGGCCATGCACCCGATGATCTATTACCTGAGCGGCAACACGGCCCACCCGGACAGGGCAACCGCGTCCCGGGCCGTGGCCGGGCACCGGGCCCTGGAAGCGGCCATGGACATCGCCCTGCTGAACGGCCTGCCCCGGCCGGGCGAGCACTCCCTGGGCCCGATCCTGGCCCGGGTCCGGGCCCGGGGCGGGATCGGGCGGGCCTGTCCCCTGGACCGGCTCGCGGCCCTGGCCGGGTCCTCGGAGCAGGCCCTCGGCCGGGCCCTGCGCAGGGCCCTGGCCAACTTCAGCTTCATGCAGTCCCTGTTCCTGCGGCCCGCGGCCGGACGGGCGCTCTACGCCTCCCGCAGGGCATTGCCCCGACCCCTGCGCAACATCGCGGCCCTGTTCTACGCCCCGCAGCTGCTGCGCTTCCGCCGGGCGCTCAGGGCCGGGAAGAAGTACAGGCACCCGGTCAGCGGCCGGGCCCTGCGCCAAGACCTGGCCGGGCTCGTGGGCGAGGCCGCCGCGAACGGCGCGGCCCTGTGCCTCGAGGTCGAGGAAGCGGCATTCGGCCGCAAGGAGGCCTGCCTGCCGGACCCGGGGCCGTGCCTGGACACCGGGCTGCCCGGGGTCGGCCTGGACATGGCCAGACACTTCGCGGACCGGCCGCTGATCGAGTACTGAAACCACCGTCCTTGGCAATCAGGCCTCCTTGCAAGTTCGAGTCTTTATCTTTATACTTCTGTAGTTAGACACCAAGGAGGCCGAAGATGAAGAAATGGATACTTGCGGGCATAGCCCTTCTGGTCGCGGCCGTGGCCGCGCTGGTCATCGTCGCGGTCATGAACATCGGCGCGATCATCAAGAAGGCGGTCGAGACCATCGGGCCGCGGATCACCAAGACCGAGGTCAGGCTGGCCGAGGCCGACGTGTCCATGTCCGGGGAGGGCGTGTTGAAGGGCCTTGTCCTCGGCAACCCGGCCGGGTTCAAGTCCAAGACCGCCTTCGAGGTCGACGAGATATCGATCAAGGTGGACAAGGGCTCCCTTGCCACGGACACGATCGTCATTGAAAGGATCGTGGTCCTGGCGCCCAAGGTGACCTATGAGAAGTCCGCTTCCGGGGACAACTTCCAGGCCATACTGAACAACATCAAAAAGGCCACGTCGGACAACGGCAAGCCCGGCGAGGCGGCCAAGGACCGCGAGTCCGGGGGCAAGAAGCTGATCATCAGGGACCTTATTATAAAGGACGGCCGGGTCAACCTGGCCGTGACCGCCCTGGGCGGCGAGATGGCCGGCGCCTCGCTGCCCGAGATCCGGCTCAAGGACATCGGCGAGGACAAAAAGGGGGCCACCCCGGCCGAGGTCTTTGAAAAGGTCTTCGCGGCCCTGCACAAGGACGTCCTGACCTCGGCGACATCCATTGCAGGAGACGCGGGCAAGGCGGTCGAGCAGGGCCTGGACACGGTCACCGGAAAGGTCAAGGGGCTTTTCGGCAACTAGGCCGCGCCGATCACCCATCAGGCGGGCATCGAATGGGCCGCGCCCGGATTTTCCGGGCGCGGCCTTTTTTGGGTCTCCCGGCAAGGGGGACCCGGTCCGAACCAAGACCCCAAAAGTCAATGGCCACGGCCCGAAACACCAATCGAGGCCTAAAGTTTTTCAGCCACGGGTCGATGAGAGAGGCAAATGAACCGGAACGCCATGCGGGCCAGAGGCCCCGCCGAGCGTTCCAAAACGGCAAGGAAGCCGAAACATTTCAAGGAGGAAATTATGGCTCTGGTTATCAACCACAACTTGATGGCGATGAACGCCGCCCGCAACCTGAGTACCTCGTACTCAGCCCTTGCGGTGTCCACCCGTAGGCTGTCCTCGGGCCTGAGGATCGGAACCGCGGCCGACGACGCCGCGGGCTTGGCCGTCCGCGAGCTGATGCGCGCGGAAATCAGCTCGCTGCAACAGGGCGTGCGCAACGCCAACGACGCGATCTCCCTGATCCAGACCGCGGACGGCGCGCTCAGCGTCATCGACGAGAAGCTCCTCCGGATGAAGGAGCTGGCGCAACAGGCCGCCACGGGCACCTACAGCTCGGACCAGCGCCTGATCATCGACTCCGAGTACCAGGCCATGGCCTCGGAGATCACCCGAATCGCCAGCTCCACGGACTTCAACGGCGTCCATCTGCTCAACGGCAACCTGTCCGGCGCTAACAGCTCCCACAACGGCCACGCCCTGGTGCCCACCGGGCCGCTCAAGGTCCACTTCGGCACCGGAAACGACTCCGCCGAGGACTACTACTACATCTCCATCGGCACCTCCACGGCCTCGGCCATGGGCCTCGGCCACGCGGCCGGGACCAAGTCCGGCTCCGGCGAGACCGCCAACGCGGGCAAGGCCATCTCCACCCAGGCCCTGGCCCAGGCCGCCCTGGACGCGATCAACAACGCCATCGTGTCCAAGGACAAGATCCGCGCCAGCCTGGGCGCCCTGCAGAACAGGCTGGAGAACACCATCACCACCCTGGAGATCCAGGCCGAGAACACCCAGGCCGCCGAGTCCCAGATCTCGGACGTGGACGTGGCCCTCGAGATGACCGAGTTCGTGCGCCGGCAGATACTGACCCAGTCCGCCGTGGCCATGCTCGCCCAGGCCAACAGCCTGCCGCAGATGGCCCTGCAGCTCATGGGCTAGTGATGAACGCGGCATGAACCGAACCTGAACCAGCCGGGCCGCGACCAGCGCGGCCCGGCTGTTTTTTTTCATGGCACCGGCCTTGCAGCGAGCTCATAAAAAACCCGACGGGAAAATATTTCCGCAAGGGGCTTGCGCCATGAGCGACTACACCTCCGGAGCGATCACCTTCACCGGCCTCGGCAACGGCACGGACTTCGACGCCCTCATAGACGGGCTCATCGAGGTCGAACGCCAACGGGTCACCCGTCTGGAGACCTGGCGCCAGACCTGGGAAAACAAGATCGAGGCCTTTCAGGAGCTCAACACCAAGATGCTCGCCCTGAAGACCACCCTTTCGGCCATGAACACCACAAACGAATTCCTGACCAAGATCGCGAGCTCCGGCGACAGCTCGGCGCTCACGGCCAGCGCCTCGAGCAGCGCCCAGGAGGCCTCGCATTCCGTGGAGATCGGGCAGCTGGCCCAGAACGACATCTTCATCACCTCCTCGGGCACCGGCGCCCTGACCAGCTCGGTGACCTCGGCCGACACCAGCCTCACCCTGTCCTACGCCGGAGAGTCGATCACCATCGACAACATCTCCGCAGGCACCACCCTCCAGGGCCTGGTGAACATGATCAACAACGACCCGGACGCCAGAAACAAGGTCCGGGCCACGACCATCTACGACGGCTCGGTCTACCACCTCCAGGTCTACGGCATGGACATGGGCACGGACAACCAAGTGGTCGTCTCCAACACCGGGTCCCTGATATTCGGGGTCTCGGACTTCCAGAACAGCCAGGACGCCCAGAACTCCCAGCTGAAGGTCGACGGGTTCCCATCGGCCGCAGGCGGTTGGATAGAGCGCGCGACCAACAGCGTGGACGACGTCATCGTGGGCCTGACCCTGAACCTCAAGGAGGCCAACCCGGGCACGACCATCCAGTTGACCGTGGACACGGACATGGACGCGGTCAAGGAAAACGTGCGCGATTTCGTGGACCAGCTGAACGAGGTCAGGACCAAGATCCAGGAGCTGACCAAGTTCGACGAGACCACGGAGTCGGGCTCCATTCTGACCGGCAACTACGGCGTGGACATGATCTCCCAGAAGCTCAAGGGCATCACCGCCGACATCGGAGTGGGCTTCGAGTATTACAACCAGACCACGGGCGCGGGCGACAAGTATTCGGCCCTTTCCCAGCTCGGCATACTCACCGACGCCGAGCAGGGTTCGCTGACCTACGGGCTTTTGGTCATAGACGAGGACAAGTTGGACGAAGTCCTCCAGGACGACCCCGAGGCCGTGGCCCAGCTGATGTCCGCGTACTACGAGGGCGAAAGCCGGTCCTCGGACTTCACCTACGTGTCCTACATCGACGGGACCACCCAGGCCGGCAACTACGAGGTGCAGATAGTCTCGGACGGCTCGTCCATAACCAGCGCGACCATCAACGGCCAGGCCGCGATCATTTCCGGCTGGGAGATAACCGGGGCCTCGGGCACCGACGAGGCCGGCCTGCTCATCCGCCTGGACAACCACGGGGCCGGGACCTACACGGGCACGGTCTCGCTCAAGCTGGGCAAGGCCGGACAACTGGTCAACGAGCTCACCGACCTGACCAAGCCCTACAACGCGGCCACCTACGAGGGCGGCCCGCTGGCCATCCTGGAGCGCAACTACCAGGACATCATGGACAACATCGACGACAAGATAGCCTGGGAGGAGGACCGCATCGAAAAGATGGAGCGCAACCTGCGCGACAAGTACGCCAGGCTGGACGCGACCCTGGGCTATTACGACCAGCTCAGCGCCTCGCTCACCAGCCAGATAGCCCAATTGGACGAGAGCTAAGAAACAGGGGACGACCGGATGATCAAGGGGGCCAAGGCCTATCTCGCAACCCAGGTGGAGACCACCAGCCAGGGCGACCTGCTGCTCATGCTCTATGACGCGGCCGTCAAGTTCCTCAAGCAGGCCAAGGTCAAGATCGTGGAGAAGGACTTCGCCCAAAAGGGCATCCTGATCTCCAGGGCCCTGGACATCATCCACGAGCTGGCCGAATCCCTGAACAGGGAAAAGGGCGGCGAGCTGTCCCAGCACCTCAACCAGGTCTACTTCTTCTGCAGCACCCGCCTGGCCAGGGCCAACATCGAGATGAGCACGGCCATGGTCGACGAGGTCATCGGCATCCTCGGCGGCATGAGAAACGCCTTTGCCCAGATCATGGCCGAGTCCGAGAACAGCGGCCGGCCGGCCTTGGAAAAGGCCCCGGCCCGGCCCGTGAACCAGACCCCGGGCCAGGACCCCCCGGACCAGGCAACCAACAGCCGGGCCGCGCTCCAGTATCCCCGGCCGGCCGCGCCTCTGGGTCCGGAAGCGAACCCGGATCAGGTCGAGGCCGCGGACCAGGACCCGAACGGCCCGGAGGACCAGACCAAGCAGAACACGGCCAGGCAACGGGCCTTGAACGCCTATTCCAACCCCTTCTGAGCCGATTTACTTCCCCGGCCGGGTGTGTCACCAAGGGCGCATGAGCGCGCAACCCATCCGCGTCCTGCACCTGGCCAAGTCCCTCGGCCTGGGGGGCACGGAAAAGGTCATGCAGCTTTTGGCCTGCGGCCTGGACCGGGAGAGATTCAAGGCCGCGGTGCTCAGCCCCTCGGACGGGGAGCGCGCCGGGCAGATCAGGGCCGCGGGCCTGGAGACCTACATCACCCGGGACCCGGCCAAGGCGATCCGGGACTTCGCGCCCCAGGTCATCCACGTGCACAGGGCCGGCTGGCCCGAGCCGGACCTGCTCAGGCCGCTCATGGCCGCGCCCAGCGCCGTGGTCGTGGAGACCAACGTCTTCGGCCGCCACGACCCGAGCCCCTCGGGCCAAATCATCGACTGCCACCTGTTCGTGTCCCGGTTCTGCGCCGAGCGCTTCGCCGCGACCACGGGCATAGCCGTGCACGGGCCCAGATACGGCGTGCTCTACAACCCCGTGGACACCGAGTTCTTTGCCGCGGCCTGCCCGCCAAGGGATTTGTCCGCGCCGGTCATCGGCCGCCTGTCCAGGCCCGACCCGGGCAAGTGGTCCAGGCTGGCCCTGGACATTTTGCCCCTGCTGGCCAGAAGCACGCCCGGGTTCAGGTGCCGGATCATCGGGGCCGTGCCCGAGGCCCTCGAGTTCACGCGCGCCGGCGGCCTGAACGACCGGGTATCCTTCGAGCCCCCGGCCCTGACCGACCAGGACCTGGCCTCGTTCTTCAACTCCATATCCGTGCTGGCCCACGCCAACGACACCGGGGAGTCCTTCGGCCTGGTCATCGCCGAGGCCATGGCCGCGGGCCTGCCCGTGGTCACCCACCCCTGCCCGGGCCTGCGCGACAACGCCCAGATGGAGCTGGTCGAGCACGGCCGGACCGGGCTCGTGGCCCAGGGGGCCGAGGACTACGCCCGGGCCGTGGGCTGGCTGCTCCAGAACCCGGACAAGGCCGCGGCCATGGGCGCGCGAGCCCGGGAAAAGGCCCAACGGCTTTTCAATGTCAAAAAAATAGTCAAGGAACTTGAGGACCTGTACCTTAAGCTCCTGGACCTCAAGTCAGGGGGCCAAGGTGACGCCGCTTGAGGTCGTGCACCGCTACTCGCGGGAGGTCATGTGCTTTTGCCGGCCGGAGCAGGCCCCCCAGGGCCCGGGCCGGGACCCGGAAAAAGAGGCCGAACGCTGCCTCAGGCTCCTTGAGAAGAGCGGCCGCCAGGACCTGGTGCTCTTCGGGCTCGGGTCCGGCCGTCTGGCCGGGGCCCTCGACCAACGGCTCCCGCAGGGGACAAGGGTCCTGGTCTGCGACCTGACGCCGGGCAGGGTCCGCTCGCTCTTCGAGGCCGGAGGGCTTGACTGGTGGCGGCCCGAGGGCCGGATTCAGGTCCTTGCCGACACCTCGCCCTGGGCCCACCTGTGCCTGGCCGCGCTGCTCGGCATGGACGCCGAACACGCCTGCCTGACGCTCAACTCCGAGCTCCAGGACACGGACAAGACCCGGCTGCGGGCCCTGCAAAAGGTCTTTGCCCGGGCCGAGGCCCTGGACATCCCGTGTCCGGACGCAGAGCCGGACATCGGCGCGGCCGCGGTGCTCGCCCCGACCGAGCCGGGCCTGGAGCGCTTCTTCGCCCAGTTTCCGGACTGGGTCCGGGAGCTGGTCGTGGTCTGGGACGCCCCGGACCTGGACGCGGTGCCCGAGGCCCTGAAATCCGCAAGGCCCGGGATCAAGAACCTCGCCCAGCCCCTGAACGAGGACTTCGCGGCCCAGCGCAACCGCATGCTCGCGGCCTGCTCAAGGGACTGGGTCCTGTACCTGGACGCGGACGAGGTCCTGGGCGAGGACGCCTGGCGGGCCCTGCCCCGGCTGACGGCCGCGCCCGGGGTCGCGGGCTGGTACTTCCCCAGGCAGACGTTCTTCCCGGACGAGCAACACTGCCGCATCGGGCTCGGCCTGTGGCCGGACCTCCAGCTCAGGCTCCTGCGCAGGCCCGGGGCCAGATTCGAGAACCCGGTGCACGAGAGGCTGCGGGGCGTCAGCGGCAAGGTCGGCCTGGCCCTTGACCTGCCCATCCTGCACCTCAGCCACCTGCGCAAGGGCCCTTGCGAGCTGCGCCAGAAGCTGGCCCTGTTCGACAGGGCGTCCAAGGGCAGGGTGAGCCACGCCCTTTCCACCGACTATCCCCATCTCGAACGCCGGGCACTGGACCTTGTGGCCGCGGCCGGCGAAAACCCTCCAAGACTGGTCCTGCTGCCCGAAAACCCGGATTGAGACCGGCCTCCCCGGGTCTCGGCTTGCCTAGCAAGGCCAAAATGAATATGATTTTTTTGTCGCCAACCAGGGGCCCAGGGTCCCGCGAACACGGATTTGTCCATGAAAATAACCTGCCCCGAATGCAACTTCAGCCGCGACGTGCCCGAGGAAAAAATTCCTGCAAGGTCCCAACTGGCCACCTGCCCCAAGTGCAAGCACAAGTTCCGTTTCCGGGTCCTGGACGCCGCGCCCGAGGACTTTCCGGAGACCGACCTGGAAACGCCTTCGGACCAGGCCGACCCGGCCGGTGCCGACCCGGCCGGTGCCGACCCGGCCGGT
>JAFGBU010000005.1 GCA_016932995.1 Desulfovibrionaceae bacterium | reverse complement strand
CTTCCAATGATTCCGGAGAGTTGGCGAAACCGCGCTTTCGCCAAATCGAGTTGAAAAAGTCCAGGACGGACTTTTTCAACATTCTGCCAGGGGGCTCAGATCCAGCGGTCCTTCTTGACCTCGGGCCGGACCAGGTCCAGGCCGGCCATGTACGGCCTCAGGGCCTCGGGGATGACCAGGGAGCCGTCGGCCTGCTGGTAGTTCTCGATCACCGCGACCAGGGTCCGGCCCACGGCCAGGCCCGAGCCGTTCAGGGTGTGCACGAAGGCGCTCTTCTTGGAGCCCTTGGGCAGGTAGCGGATGTTGGCCCGCCGGGCCTGGAAGTCCTCGAAGTTGGAGCAGGACGATATCTCCCGGTACTGCTGTTGGCCCGGGAGCCAGACCTCCAGGTCATAGGTCTTGGCCGCGGAAAAGCCCAGGTCCCCGGCGCACAGGCTGATCACCCGGTAGTGCAGGCCCAGGCGCCTGAGCACGGCCTCGGCGTGGCCGGTCAGGGTTTCGAGCTGGTCGTAGGACTCCCCGGGCCTGGACAGCCTGACCAGCTCGACCTTGTAGAACTGGTGCTGGCGGATGAGCCCGCGGGTGTCCTTGCCGTAGGACCCGGCCTCGGACCTGAAGCACGGGGTCAGGGAGCAGAAGCCCACGGGCAGGTCGTCCTCGTCTTTTAGGGTCTCGTCCCTGAAGAAGTTGGTCACCGGGACCTCGGCCGTGGGGATGAGGAAGTAGTCCCAGCCCTCGATCTTGAACAGGTCCTGCTCGAACTTGGGCAGCTGGCCGGTGCCCAGGAGGCTGGCGCTGTTGACCATGAACGGCGGGGTGGCCTCAATGTAGCCGTGCTCGCGGGTGTGCATGTCGAGCATCAGGGCGGCCAGGGCGCGCTCCAGTTGCGCGGCCCAGCCGTAGGACACGGTGAAGCGCGCGCCGGTGACCTTGGCGGCGCGCTCGAAGTCCAGGCCGCCCAGGGCCACGCCCAGGTCGTGGTGGTCCTTGGGCTGGAATGCGAACTCCGGCTTTTGGCCCCAGGTCCTGAGCACCGGGTTGTCGTTCTCGTCCTTGCCCGGGGGCACGCTCTCATGCGCGAGGTTCGGCACGGACATGAGCCAGTCGCGTTCGGCCCGGCCGATGTCCGCGAGCCGCTGGTCCAGGTCCTTGACCCTGGCCCCGAGCGCGGCCATCTCCTTGATGATCGCCGAGGCGTCTCGGCCTGCGCGCTTGAGCCCGGCTATCTCGGCCGAGGCCTCGTTGCGCCTGGCCTTCAGGGCCTCGACCTCGACGAGCAGGGCGCGCCTTTCGCGGTCCAGCCTGGAGAACTCGGCCAGGTCCATGTCCGATCCGCGCCTGGCCAGGTTTTCGCGGACCAGGTCGGGGTTTTTCTGCACCAGTTTGAGGTCAAGCATCACTGTCTCCCGAAGCGAAACGCTCCCCGGCATGTACAGCAACTCGGCCCGGAAACCAAGGCCCTGCCGCGCGGCTCAGGGCTCTATGCCGTCGCGCCGGTTCTTGTGCGTCACGACCAGGAGCGCGGCCAGGCCGGCCAGCAGGCCGAGCACGGCCAGGTCGTTTGCCCACAGGGCCCGGCACAGGACCGCCAGGCCCAGGCCCAGGCCCAGGGCCTTGAGCCGTTTCTTGAAGCTCCAGGGGCCGGCAAGGCACCTTTTTTCGGCCTCCATGGCCCGCTTGAGGGGTCCGGCCAGGGCCTTGAGCTCGGTCTGGTCCATGGGCGGCAGGCGCAGCTCGAACAGGCCCGCGGCCATGAGCACCAGGGCCACTCCGGCCAGGGACCGGCTGTGCAGCCACACGGCCGGGGGCAGAAGCGCCAGGCCCAGGGCCTGAAGCGACCAGTTCCAGGCGTTTTCGCGCCGCCGCCTGATGCTGCGGATGATTTGTTCGGGTTCCAGGCTCATGGTGCTCAGCTGTTTCGCCAGTCACAGGTTGTAGGTCCTGGGGCCGGCAATTGCAACACCCGGGCGCATTGGGTAGATATCGGGGAAGCAGGGGGAAGGCGCATGGCCGATCAAAAGGACAAGGCGGCCCGATTGGGCCGGGCGCTTATGGCCCGCAACTGGTTTCTGGCCACGGCCGAGTCGTGCACCGGCGGGCTCTTGGCCGGGGCGCTCACCGAGGTTGCGGGCAGCTCGGAGTGGTTCCTGGGCGGGGTCGTGGCCTACGCGAACAGCGTGAAGCAGGGCCTGTTGGGCGTGCCGGCCGAGGTCCTGGCCGCGAACGGGGCGGTGAGCGAGCAGACCGTTCTGGCCATGGCCGAGGGCGTGAGAAGGCTTACCGGGGCCCAGTTGTCCGTGTCCGTCTCGGGCGTGGCCGGGCCGGGCGGAGGGACCCCGGACAAGCCGGTGGGCCTGGTCTGGATGGCCTGGGCCTGGCCGGGCGGGTCCAGGGCCGGGCGCTTCGATTTCCAGGGCCCTCGGGCCCGAATCCGCGAGCAGGCCGTGTCCGCGGCCCTGGACGGGCTGCTGGCCGCGGCCGGGGACTGATGGCCGCGGCCGTGCGCTGCTTCGTGGGCCTGCCCCTGCCCCAGGCCTATCAGGACGCCTTGAGGGACATCCAGTCCCGGATCAGGCCCCGGGCCCGCTCCAGCATGTCCTGGACCAGGCCCGGGAACTGGCACCTGACCCTGAAGTTCTTGGGCGAGGTCGAGGAGCCCGGCCTGATTGGCCTCAAGCAGGCCCTGTGCTCGGTGCGCTTCGGCCGGTTTTTTTTCCAGGCCCGGGGCGCGGGATTTTTCCCTGATCCGCGCAGGCCCCGGGTGTTCTGGGTCGGGGTCGGCCCGGGCGCCGCGGAGTGCGGCCGCCTGGCCGGAGACGTGGACCGGGCCCTGGCCCCTCTGGGCTTCAGGCCCGAGGCCCGCGCCTTTTCCGCGCACCTGACCCTGGCCAGGATAAAGACCCCGGCCGCGGACGACTGGCCGGCCCTGGCCGAAATGGCCGCGGCCAGGGACTGGCCCGGGTTCGAGGCCGCCGAGTTCGCGCTCTGGAAGAGCCTGCTCGGGCCGCAGGGGCCCACCTATGTCCGGCTTGCGGGGTTCGCGGCCGATCAGCCGCAGGAGGGCCCGGGGGGCTAGATGTAGTCCCCCCGGTTGAACTTCATCCTCTCGGTGACGGACAGGATATCCAGCTCGTCGACCAGTTCCTGGAGCCGGGGCTCGGACTCGGCCAGGGACGGCCAGTCGTCCTTGAGCCCCTTGAGCCCGCCGGAGATGTCCTCCAGCAGCCCGTAGGCCTCGCGCAGGCCGGTCCCGGACCTGAGCCCGTCGGCGTAGGCCTGCCACTTGTCGAGCAGGCCGTCCACGCGCTCGGCGACTGCCTCGTTGGTCCCGCTTTGGACCCCGGCCAGGGCCTCGGTCTTGAGCAGGGGCTGGATCGGCCGGGCATTGGCCGCCGCAACGGCCGGCCTGGCCGAGGTCTTGGACAGCTCCTTGTCCAGCAGGTCCCCGAAGGACTCCTCCGGGGCCTTGACCCTGGTCTTGCCCGCCCGGTCCTGCTGGTCCTGGCGAACGCCCTCGATGTGCTCAGGATGAATCTTCATCACACGCTCCTCATCCTGCGGTTTCCCGAACTTGCTGCAAGGACTCTGCCAATGGCCACTGTCTATGCAACATATCGTAATATATCAAGTTGATCTTTAGGCCAAAGGGAACAATTTTCCCCCTTAGCCCCTTTCGCCGGTCTTGGCCGAGGTCCTTGGAACCCAGGATAGTTGAAGAAATAGGGCTTGTCTATCTTCGATGCATATGGCATAAAATACAAGAGGTTGAGAATCGATCGCCAAAGGCTGCGGGGCCCGCGCCGGCGGCCCAGAACCAGGAGGTTGACCATGGTCGAGATCAAGACCATCCTTTGCGCCCTGGACCTTTCCGAGCACAGTCCCCTGGTCGCGGACTACGCCAAGGCCCTGGCCCAGGGTCTGGGGGCCAAGGTCGTGTGTCTGTATGTCGCCCCTTCGCTCAGCCAGTACGTGGGTTTTCACGTGCCGCCCAGCTCCATCGAGAACTTCGTGGGCGAGATCGTGGCCGGGGCCGACTCGACCATGGACAGCTTCCTGAAGGAGCATTTCAGCGATGTCCAGGTCGAGGGCAAGGTGGTCACCGGCTATGCGGCCGAGGAGATACTCGGCCTGGCCGAGCGGATCAAGGCCGGGATCATCATCATGGGCACCCACGGCCGCAAGGGCATCGACCGGATTCTGTTCGGCTCGGTGGCCGAGAAGGTGGTCAAGAGCGCCAAGTGCCCGGTGCTGACCGTGCGGCCGCAGAGGTAGCGCGGGCCCGGGTCTTTACCCGGCCGCGCAAGGCCTGTATTGAAAACGGCCCAGGGGGCCGTTTTCGTTTTTCGCGCCCGGCCGTTGGACCACAAGACAGGGGAGAGACATGAGCAGCTTCATCCGACCCGAGATCAGGGACTTCGACCCCTACGTGCCGGGGCTTTCGGTCAGGGAGATCAAGCGCCGCTTCAACCTCCAGGAGGTGATCAAGCTGGCCAGCAACGAGAACCCGCTGGGCGTCTCGCCGCTGGTCCAGAAGGCGGTCTGCCGGGAGGTCGCCGGGATTTTCCGCTACCCCCGGACCCACTGCCCGGCCCTGGTCCGGGCCCTGTCCGAGCGCCTGGACCTGCCCGAGGAGATGATCGTGCCGGGCAACGGCTCGGACGAGGTCATCGACATGTTGATGCGGGTCAGGGCCAGGCCGGGCAGGGACCATGTCCTGGGCTTCGAGAACAGCTTCAGCATGTACAAGCTCACGGCCAGGCTGTGCGGGATCGAGTACCGCCAGGCGCCCAGGGCCAAGGACTACGGCCTGGCCCTGGACAACCTGGCCCGGGCCGTTGACCAGGACACCGCCCTGGTCTTTGTGGCCAGCCCGGACAACCCAACGGGCCACGCCGCCCGGGCCGAGGACCTGGCCGGACTGGCCCGGGGCCTGCCCAAGGGCGCCCTGCTGGTGGTGGACGAGGCCTACATCGACTTCGCCGCCCCGGTCTCGGACTACACGCTCATGCCCAGGATGAGGGACGTGGACAACGTGGTCCTGCTGCGGACCTTTTCCAAGGCCTTTGGCCTGGCCGGGCTGCGCCTGGGCTACGGGGTCATGCCCGCCTGGCTGGCCGAGTACGTGCGCCGGGCCAGGATACCGTTCACGGTCAACCGCCTGGCCGAGGCCGCCGGGCTGGCCGCCCTGGAGGACGTCGCCTTTTACACCGCCACCCTGGACGTGGTCTCCCAGGGCAAGCAGTACCTCGCGGCCGAGCTCGAGCGGCTGGGCTGCGAGCCCACGCCCTCGCAGTCCAACTTCATCATGTTCAGGCCGCCCAAAAGGGCCGAGGACGTGTTTCAAAACCTGCTCGAAAAGGGGATCATAGTCAGGCCCCTGGCCAGCTTCGGGCTGGCCGAGCGGATCAGGGTCAACGTGGGCGTGGAGCGCGAGAACCGGGCCTTTGTGGCCGCCCTGGAGCAGGTCCTTGCCTAGCCCGCTCATCGTGACCCTGGACGGCCCGGCAGGCGTGGGCAAGAGCAGCCTGGCCAGGCGCCTGGCCGCGGCCCTCGGGATCGGCTACCTGGACACCGGGGCCATGTTTCGGGCCGTGGCCTGGCGCCTGGGGCCCGGGTCCTGGGACTGGGGCCCGCAGAGGCTTGAGAACGGCCTCAAGGACCTGCGCTTCGAGCTCAGGGACCTGGACGGGGAGCAGGTCCTTTTTCTGGACAGCGAGCCCCTGGACCCGGACATCCGCACCGAGGAGGTCGGGATGTGGGCCTCGAACCTGGCCGCGATCCCGGCGGTCAGGGAGTTCTTGAAGCAGGCCCAGCGGGACATCGGCCAGAGCGCGTCCCTGGTGGCCGAGGGCCGGGACATGGGCAGCGTGGTCTTTCCCCGGGCCCGGTGCAAGTTCTTTCTGGAGGCCGAGGCCATGGAGCGCGCCCGCAGGCGCTGGCTGCAACTCAAGGCCATGGGCCGGGACGCGGACCTGGAGGAAATCGCGGACCAGACCCGCCGCCGCGACCGCCAGGACCGCGAAAGGGCCGTGGCCCCGCTCGCGCCCGCGCCGGACGCGGCGCTCATCGACACCACGCGCTTGAGCGAGGATCAGGTCTTCGAGAGGCTGCTCGGCCTGGTCCGGGCCGCGCGGCCCTAGGACTTACTCCGCGCAGGACCGGCTCAAACTTTTTTTCACATGACCATGCGCACGTAGTACAGGCCGCTTCCGCGCTGCACGCGCATGAGCAGGGCGTTGTCCTGGCGGTGGTGCAGGTAGGCGTTCAGAAAGCCCTTTGCGGACTTGAGCCTGAGGCTGCCGATCTGGTGGATGACGTCCCCGGGCCTCAGGCCCAGGCGGTCCGCCGGGCTGCCCGGGGCGACCTCCCGGACCAGGGCCCCGCCCTGGGGGTTGTCGCTGACCGTGATCCCCCAGCGGGTCTGGGCCAGGTCCGCGGCGGTCTTTTCGAGCATGACCCGGGCCTTGACCTTGACCGCGTACTGGTCCTGGCCCCTGCGGCAGACCAGGCCCAGGGTGTCGGACCTGGTGTGGCCGCGCAACAGGGCCATGTACTGGGCCCTGCCCTCCACCGGCCGTCCGTCCATGGCCAGGATGACGTCGCCCGGCCTGATGCCCGCCCCGGCCGCGGCCGAGCCCTGATAGACGTCGGTGACCAGAAGGCCCTTGACGTTGCCCAGACCCAGATACTCCGCGGTCTTGCGGTCCAGGTCCTGGCCGAACACGCCGAGCCAGACCGGGGCCACGCGGCCCGTGGCCACGAGCTCGGCCACGGCCTTCTTGGCCTTGTTGATCGGGGTGGCGAAGCCGATGCCCTCGGCCCTGGCCTGGATGGCCGTGTTCAGGCCGATGACCTGGCCCAGGATGTTCAAAAGCGGCCCGCCCGAGTTGCCCGGGTTGATGGCCGCGTCGGTCTGGATGAAGTCGCTGAACTCGCCCTCCTTGGTGGTCACCGAGCGGTTCAGGGCCGAGACCACGCCGGTGGTCACGGTGTGGTTGTAGCCGAAGGGGTTGCCGATGGCGATGACCGTCTCGCCTATGCGGATGTCCGAGGAGTCGCCCATGGCCGCCTGGGGCAGGTCGCTGGCCCCCTCCAGCCTGAGCACGGCCAGGTCGAAGTCCGGGTCCGAGCCGACCAGCTCGGCCTTGAACTCGCGGCCGTCCATGAGCCGGACCCGTATCTCCGAGGCCCCGGCGATGACGTGGGAGTTGGTCAGGACCAGGGCCTTTCGGCCGTCGATGATGATCCCGGAGCCCAGGCTTTGGGTCTTTTCGGTCTCCTGGTCCCGGCCGTAGAGGTCCTGGAAGAAGCGGCCCAGCAGGTCGTTGCCGAACATGGGGCCGAAGGGCGATTGGCGTCTGAGGACCCGGGCGGTGGTGATGTTGACCACGGCCGGGGCGACCGCCTCCACGGCCCGGACCACCGGGCTGCGGCGCAGGTCCTGGTCGGCCTGGGCCCGGGCCGGAGCCGGGCAGGCCAAGAGGACCAAAAGGGCCAGAAACAGGCCCGCCGCCCGGATCACGGCCGCACCCCGGCCATGGCCTCCAGCCGTCTGATGCGCTCCTCGACCGGGGGGTGGGTGCTGAACAGGCCGAGCATCCGCCTGCCGCTGAACGGGTTGACGATGAACATGTTCTCCGTGGCCGGGTTGCCCTGAAGCGGGGTCCGGGCCGCGGCCTGGTGGAGCCTGGCCAGGGCCCGGGACAGGTGGAGCGGGTTTTGGGCCAGCCTGGCCCCGGCCTCGTCGGCCAGGTACTCCCTGGACCGGGATATGGCCATCTGGATCATGAGCGCGGCTATGGGCGCGACAATGGCCAGGGCGATGGCCGCCAGGGGGTTGCCGTTGTCCCTGTCGCTGCCCCTGAACCCGAACAGGGCGGCCCAGCGGATCATGCCGGCCAGAAACATCACCGCCCCGGCCAGGACTGCGGCCACGGACTGGATGAGGATGTCCCGGTGCTTGACGTGGCCCAGCTCGTGGCCGAGCACGGCCATGAGCTCCTCCGGGGGCAGGGTCGTGAGCAGCCCCCGGGTCACGGCCAGGACCGCGTTTTGCGGGTTGCGGCCGGTGGCAAAGGCGTTGGGCGCGTCCTGGGGAACGAGGCAGATTCTGGGCTTGGGCAGGCCGGCCCGCTCGGCCAGCTCCGCGACCATGGCGTGGATCCGGGGGGCGTCGTTCGGCGAGAGCTCCACGGCCCGGTACATGCGCAGCACGATCTTGTCCGAGAACCAGTAGCCGACGAAGTTCATGGCCAGGGCCAGGCCAAGGGCCAGGATCAGGCCGTTGCGGCCGCCCGCGGCCGCGCCCAGGGCCAGGATCAGGGCCGTGAGCAGGACCAGGAAGAGCAATGTCTTCACCTGGCTGGTCATGGTGAAAGCTCCTTAGGGGACGGGTCGGGATCTCGGAGGGTATTAGATAGCTACCCACAGGCCCTGGTCAAGACCGCGGACGCGGGTTCGGCCGCCTAGCCCACGTCGAGGAGCTTCTTGGGCCTCTTGCGCCGGGGCACGGTCACGGTCAGCAGCCCGTTCTTGAACACCGCGGAGATGTTCTTGAGGTCCGCGTCCGGGGCCAGGGGGAACTTCCTGGCGAACGGCCCGTAGGAGCGCTCCAGGACCTGGTACACGGCCTCTCCGGCCTCCCGGACAAAGGGCCGTTCGCCCGCGATCCACAGCTCGCGGCCCTTGACCTCCAGGGTGACCTCGTCCTGGCCCAGGCCGGGCAGCTCGACCTGGATCACCAGCGTGCCGCCGGTCTCGACCACGTCCGCGGCCGGGGCCCACATAAAACCCTTGTCCTTGAGCCTGTCCGTGGGGGTGACCCCCTGGATGGCCTCCTCCAGAAGGCGGTCCATCTGGTCCCTGAGATCGTCCAACCCGGCCCAGGGGTTCCAGTTCAGCTTGCCCATGATAGACCCCGCGCTTCCGGCGCGCCGTGGAAGCTTGTCATTTGGTTGTCCGCAAGATAGGGAGAAACATAAAGCAAACAAGGGCCGAAGACAACCACGGGGGCAGGTCCCGCGGCCAAGGCCCCCTTGCCGCAAGGATGCCGCATGCACAGCTGCGCCGGGATGAGGATCAACCCCGAGGAAACGGCCATCGAGTCCCTGGGCCGGGCCAAGATACCTTCGCCCATGGCCTTTGGCCAGTTCATCTCGGACAAGGACGCCGTGCTGGTGGACATCACCAGGGGCGAGATGGACAACGGCCGGGTGAAGCCGGTGTTCTTCGAGCAGGCCGGGCCCAGGAAGGACATCTATTTCGACCCCTCGAAGGTCAAGTGCGCCGTGGTCACCTGCGGCGGGCTCTGCCCCGGGCTCAACGACGTGATCCGGGCCATTGTCATGAGCGCCCACCACCACTACCGGGTGGCCTCGGTCCTGGGCGTGCGCTACGGCCTGTCCGGATTCGCGCCCAGCTACGGGCACGAGGTCATGGAGCTTGCGCCCGGAAACGTGACCCAGATACACGAGTTCGGGGGGACCATCCTGGGCACGTCCAGGGGCCCCCAGCCCGTGGAGGACATCGTGGACGCCCTGGAGCGCATGAACGTCTGCGTGGTGTTCATGATCGGCGGGGACGGGACCATGCGCGCCGCGGCCAAGGTCCGGGACGAGGTCGCCAGGCGCAACAACCGCATCGCCGTGGTCGGGATACCCAAGACCATCGACAACGACATCAACTTCGCCGCGCCCTCGTTCGGGTTCGACACGGCCGTGGAAAAGGCCACCGAGGCCATCCGCAGCGCGCACACCGAGGCCCTGGGCGCGCCCAACGGCATCGGCCTGGTCAAGCTCATGGGCCGGGAGTCCGGGTTCATCGCGGCCCAGAGCTCGCTGGCCCTCAAGGACGTCAACTTCGTGCTCGTGCCCGAGGACGACTTCGAGTTCAAGGGCGAGAACGGCCTGTTGAGGGCCCTGGAAAGGCGGCTGGAGTCGCGCGGCCACGCGGTCATCGTGGTCGCCGAGGGCGCGGGCCAGAAGCTGCTGGGCAAGACCGGCAGGAAGGACGCCTCGGGCAACGCGGTCCTGAGCGACGTGGCCGGGCTGATAAAGAGCGAGATACTGGACTTCTTCAAGGCCCGGGGCCGGGACGTGACCCTGAAGTACATCGACCCCAGCTACATCATCCGGGCCGTGCCCGCCAACTCCAACGACCGCGTGTACTGCGGATTTCTGGGCCAGAACGCGGTGCACGCGGCCATGGCCGGCAAGACCGGCATGGTCGTGAGCCGCTGGAACGGCCGCTACGTGCACATCCCGCTCGGCCTGGTCACCAGGCAGCGCAAGCGCATCAACATCTGCTCCAACTACTGGCGGGCGGTCCTGGAGTCCACGGGCCAGCCCCTGCGGCTTCGGGACTGACGCGCTCCGCGTCAGGGGGCCGGGCTCCGGGCCCGCGGCCGATCAGACGAGCATGGACTTGACCTGGACGTTGGGGAGCATGCCCAGCTTGCCGGTCAGGGCCCCGATCTCGTTGGTGTCGGCCTCGACTATCAGCGAGATCACGTTGACCCGCTTTTTGTAGGGCAGGCCCATGCGGGCCACGATGATCCTGGCGTATTGGCTCAGCAGCTCGTTCACCCTCGGCCCGGTCTTTTCCCTGTCCTTGATTACGACGCCTATGATCCCGATCCTCTTTGTCTGGCCGTTGTCCATGGCTTTTTTGCCCACTTCCTGTTCCGGGCGCGGAGATTTCCGTCGGCCGGCCGCTTCCTGCGGAATGGATTGTTCGCGGGGCTTGGACCCGACCGCTCCCGGAGCGGCGGCCTGCCTTTCGGGAACCGTGACGCGGGGCCCCTGCCGAGACTCCATCCTTTGGTTCAGAACAAGACCTTCCCGCAGGAGCCCTTGTGTTATTTAGTGAAAAATAGTAGCACAAATGCAACTAGATTATAAGCCGGGTGGTGTCAAGGCGCGGGCCTGGGGGCAGGTCCTTGGAATCGCGTTTCAACATGTTGGGATAAAAAGTTTTTATGCCGCCACCGGGGTCCCGGGCCGGGCAATGGATCGGCATGCGCGTTCACACTGCCGGCCGTCGGCCCGCGTCCCTGGCCCGGCCGGAAGCAGGAGGTCTTGATGTCTAGGACGGCGCTGTGTCTTGAGCTGGTTGTCTGTGTGTTTCTTGTCCTGTGTTCAGGGTCCCAGGCCCTGGAGCACCCCAGGGTGCTGATCCAGAGGGGGGAGCGGCTGTTGAGCGCGGGCCGGCTCGACGCGGCCATCGAGACCTACCAGCGGGTGGTGGAGCACTTCGAGGGCTCGGCCAATGCGGCCGAGGCCCACAACGACATGGGCGTGGCCTACTCGCGCAAGGGCGAGCTCGACCGGGCCATAGAGGAGTACAAGAAGGGCATAGCCATCAACGGCTACCCCCTGGCCCGCTTCAACCTGGGCCGGGCCTATCTCAGGAAGTACGACCTGACCAAAGACGACTCCTTCAAGCGGCTCGCCCTGGTCGAGTTCGCGGCCTTTGAGCGCTACCTGGGGAACAAGGGCCTTGAGCCGGTCATCGAGTGCCAGCGGGAGGACATCGACCGTTTTCTGGACCAGACCATGTCCCGGCTGAGGCAGTGACCCGGCCGATGGCGTCCGGAGCGTCCGGAGCGTCCGGCGCAGGGGCGGTTGTGGAGGTTGCAGCCCTATGGGTCAGAGACTCCCTCGCCTCAGGCTGCGGAGGTGCCTGCGGGCGCCTAGAGGGCCAGTTTGACGCCCTTGGCCTTGAGGGCCTTCAGTGCCTTGCTGCGGTCGTAGTAGTGGGTGTGCAGCAGCTGGTGGGACCTGTGGCCGCATGGTCCCTCGTGCAGGAAGCCGTCCTTGGCGTACAGCTTCTTGATCATGGGGTTGTCCTGGGACTTCCTGTACTTGTATATCTTCTTGTCGGCGTCGGTCGAGTATACCGAGGCCTGGCGTTTCCCGACAAAGTCCATGGCCGCGGCCTCGGCCACCTTGACGATGTTGATGCCGGCCAGGGAGGCCACCGCGGCGATGCCGGCGGCCTTCACGAACTGACGCCTGCTGAGTTCAAGGCTCTTGTTCATTGTCCTGCCTCCTCTTAGGCCTTGGTTTTCAGGTTGAATCTCTTGTTGTACCCGGCAAAGAGCCCTGAGGACGCGCAGGACTGGCGGATGCCCGGATCAAGGGGTTGGCCCCCGCCGTTCACGCAGCCGCCGGGGCAGGCCATGATCTCTATGAAGTGGTACTTCGACTTTCCGGCCTTGACCTCGTCGCAGAGCTTGGCCGCGTTGGCCAGGCCGCTGGCAATGGCCACCCGGACCTCGCCGAAGTTGGGCACGTTTATGGCCGCGGACTTGACGCCCTCGTGGGTGCGCACGGCCTTGATGCCCGGATCCTTGAGCTTCTGGCCGGACAAGACCTCGTAGGCCAGGCGCAGGGCGGCTTCCATGACCCCGCCGCTGTTGCCGAAGATGGTCGCGGCGCCGGTGGATTCGCCGAGCACGGCGTCCGGCTCCTCGTCCTTGAGCTTGTCGAAGTCGATAGCGGCCTTCTTGATCATGTAGGCCAGCTCGCGGGTGGTGATCGTGGCGTCGATGTCGTGCTTTCCGCTGGCCGACATCTCCGGCCTCAGGCCCTCGTACTTCTTGGCTATGCAGGGCATGATGGACACGGTGTATATGCGCAGCGGGTCGGTCTTGGTCTGCTGGGCGCCGTAGGTCTTGGCCAGGGGCCCGAGCATGCCGATCGGCGACTTGCAGGTGGAGACGTGGGGCAACAGCTCCGGATAGAAGGTCTCCACGAACTTGATCCAGGCCGGGCAGCACGAGGTGAACTGGGGCAGGGGCTTGTGCGGGTCCGGTTTCTTGACCCGGCCGATGAGCTCGGTGCCCTCCTCCATGATGGTCACGTCAGCGGCGAACTCGTTGTCCCAGATGTAGTCGAACCCGAGCTTGCGCAGGGCGGCGTGCATCTTCCCGCCCACATACGCGCCCGTGGGATAGCCGAAGGCCTCGCCCAGGCCGTAGCGCACCGCCGGGGCGGGCATGGACACGACCACGGTGTTCGGGTCCTTGAGGGCCGCGAACACGTCGTCCACAAACGACACCTGCTCGTAAATGGCCCCGTAGGGGCAGTTGATCAGGCACTGGCCGCAGTTCATGCACGCCGCCGGGTCGACCACCTGGCGCACGCCCAGGTCGCTGACCGCCTGGATCGCCCCTGTGGCGCAGACCTGCTCGCACTGGCCGCAGGCCTGGCATTTGGTGGCGTCCACTTGTACGAAGAACTGCTTGTCCGGGTCGACGAGCCTTGGCGCCGAGTTCTTCATAACCACTTTTTCCGCTACAAACATCTCATTCCTCCTTAGTTCTTCCGAAATGATCCCTACCAAAAAGCGCACCTGATAAAGCTATCCCTGCCGGGCACCTCCTTTTGTGTTACAGAATTCAAAAAAGTTTTATTATGAGTGTATAGATGGTAAAAAGATAATATGTCAAGCCTGCCCCGAGGGTCGGGCGCCTCTTTCAGGCGGTTTTCAAGGCCCGGGTTTTCTGCTAGCCTGAAAAACCACGTGCCTGAACAAAAACCGCCACGGAGGATAGGTCATGCTGTCTTACTTCTGGTTCTTTCTCGGTCTGGTCATGACCGTCGCGGTGCTGTGCATGATCAAGTGCACCAGCCTGAGCGACAGCGAATAGGCCGGCCCGGCCGAAGGGGCCCGTTCGAGGGCCCGCGGCAGACCCCGCGCGCCGCGCTTTCCCGCCCCCGGCGACCGGCCCGGCGATGAACATATACTCCTGGAACGTCAACGGCTTCAGGGCCGTTGTGGGCAAGGGCTTCTGGGACTGGCTCGGGTCCTGCGGCGCGGACGTGGTCCTGCTCCAGGAGACCAAGGTCCACCCGGACCAGCTCGAGCCCCGGGATCGCGGGCCCCAAGGCTGGGACGCGGTCTGGAACTGGTCCAAGGCCAAGAAGGGCTACTCGGGCACGGCCTGTCTGTTCCGGGCCCGGCCCGTGTCCCGGTCCCTGGGCCTGCCCGGGGGGCGCTTCCAGGGCGAGGGCCGGCTCATCCTGCTCGAGTACGAGGCCTTTTTCCTGCTCAACGTCTACTTTCCGAACGGCCAGATGAGCCAGGAGCGCCTGGACTTCAAGCTGGCCTATTATGACGCCTTTCTGGACTACGCCCAGGAACTGCGCCGGACCAAGCCCGTGGTGGTCGGCGGGGACTTCAACACCGCGCACAAGGCCATCGACCTCAAGAACCCCAAGGCCAACGAGAAGACCTCGGGCTTTCTGCCCGTGGAGCGGGCCTGGCTGGACAGGTTCGTGGCCGCGGGCTGGGTGGACACCTTCCGCATGTTCGAGCCCGGCGGCGGCCACTACTCGTGGTGGTCCTACCGCTTCAACGCGCGCAGCAACAACGCCGGCTGGCGCATCGACTACTTCTTTGTCTGCGAGGAGCTGCGGGACAGGGTCAGACGGGCCTGGATCGAGCCCGGGGTCATGGGCTCGGACCACTGCCCGGTGGGCCTTGAGCTGGACGTCTAGTGTCGCGTTCCTTAATTTAAGTACATCGCGACACTGGCCGCCTCCGGCGGGTCGCCGCCTTTGGTGGCGTAAGCGGGCCGGAAACCGCGTTTTCCGGCGAAGCGCTCCTTGCGCAAATACCTGGTTGTGTCAACCAGGTATTTGCGGAACGTGACACTAGGGGCCTTCGGTCCCCTTTTCGGGCTTGAACCTGGCCAGGGCCTCGGCCGCCTCGGCCAGGGCCCTGAGGGCCTCGTCCCTGCTTTCGAGGTCCTGGTCCCGGATCAGGTCCAGGGCCAGGTCCGGGTCCAGGCCCATTTCCCTGGCCAGGTCCGCGAGTCTCTGTTCGGGGTCTTGGTCCATGTCCGCCCTCGCTGCCCGGGGCCGGACTCCGGGGCCGCGGCCCCGGAGTCCGGACTATCTCAGGCCCGAGCAGGTCCTAGAAGTCGTATCCAAAGGTCTCCACGATCAGCATGTGCCGCTTCTGGGACGCGGCCAGCCGGGCCTTGAGCTCCTTTTTGTAGCCCTCAAGGTCGAGCGTGATCTTGGCCACCCCGCTGTCCATGGCCGCCTTGGCCACGGCCGGGGCCTCCCATTCCAGGACCCGCGGGTCCAGGGCCTTGGGGATGATGTAGTCCACGCCGTACTCGAGCCTGTCCACGCCGTAGGCCCTGGCGACCTCGTCCGGGACCGGCTCCTTGGCCAGCTCGGCCAGGGCCCGGGCCGCGGCCAGCTTCATCTGCTCGTTGATCGCCGAGGCCCTGACGTCCAGGGCGCCCCGGAAGATGAACGGGAAGCCCAGGACGTTGTTGATCTGGTTGGGGAAGTCCGAGCGGCCCGTGCCCATGATCAGGTCGGGCCTGGCCTCCTTGGCCACGGGGTAGGGGATCTCCGGGTCCGGGTTGGCGCAGGCGAAGATGACCGGGTGCTTGGCCATGGACCGGACCATGTCCGCGTCGATGACGTCCTTGGTGGACAGGCCCAGGAACATGTCCGCGCCGTTCATGACCTCGGCCATGCCGCCGTGGTCCCTGGCCTGGGCGAAGTACTGCTTTTCCGGGTTCAGGCCGCTGCGGCCCTTGTGGATGAGCCCCTTGGAGTCGAACATGAAGATGTTGTCCCGGGCCACGCCCATGGACTCGTAGAACCTGCAGCAGGCCACGGCCGCGGCCCCGGCGCCCGAGACCACGAGCTTGATCGCCCCGATCTTCTTGCCCGAGATGTCCAGGGAGTTGATCAGCCCGCCGGCCGAGATGATCGCCGTGCCGTGCTGGTCGTCGTGGAACACCGGGATGCCCATCTCCTGGATGAGCTTCTGCTCGATGTAGAAGCATTCCGGGGCCTTGATGTCTTCGAGGTTGATGCCGCCGAAGGTCGGCTCGAGCATCTTGCAGAACTCGATGATCTTGTCCGGGTCGCTTTGGGAGATGTTGAGGTCGTATACGTCGATGTCCGCGAAGGTCTTGAACAGGACCCCCTTGCCCTCCATGACCGGCTTGCCGGCCAGGGGGCCGATGTTGCCCAGGCCCAGGACCGCGGTGCCGTTGGAGACCACGGCCACCAGGTTGCCGCGGTTGGTGTACTCCCAGACCTTTTCCGGGTCCGCGTGGATGGCCCGGCAGGTCTCGGCCACGCCCGGGGTGTAGGCCATGGACAGGTGCTTCTGGGTCTCGCAGGGCTTGACCGAAAGGACCTCGATCTTGCCCTTGCGCTTGTCCGAATGATACCTCAGGGCCTCTTCCTTGGTGAACAATGCCATTTCTCGACACTCCGTGATTGATTGGTGAAACAGTCCGCAACCAATGAGTACTGGCAGGACTTCCCGGACGTCAAGTCGAAAGTGGGAAAGGGGGCGGATCAGATGCCCAGGAAGGCCTCTTTGACCTTCTGGTCCTCGAGCAGGTCCTTGCCCTTGCCCTGCATGAGGATGCGGCCGTTCTCCAGGACATAGGCCCGGTCGCAGATGCCCAGGGTCTGTTTGACGTTCTGCTCGACCATGAGGATGGTCATGCCCTCCTCGTGGATCTTCTGGACCAGGCGGAAGACCTCCTGGGTCAGGACCGGGGACAGGCCGAGTGAGGGCTCGTCAAAGAGCATCATCTTGGGCCTGGCCATGAGCCCGCGGGCTATGGCGCACATCTGCTGCTCGCCGCCGGACAGGGTGCCGGCCATCTGGCGCTCCCGCTCCCTGAGCCTGGGGAACAGGGACAGGGCCTTTTGATAGGTCTCCTTTCGGGTCAGCTTGGCCGCGGGGGAGAGCGCGCCCATTTCGAGGTTTTCCTTGACCGTCATTTCCGGGAACAGCTGGCGTCCCTCGGGCACGTGGGCCAGGCCCAGGCCGATGATCGAGTGCGCGGGCAGGGTGTCGATGCGCCGGCCGTTGAAGGATATCTCCCCGGACATGGGCGAAACCAGCGAGGAGACGGCCTTCATCATCGTGGACTTGCCCGCGCCGTTGGCCCCGACCAGGACCACGAACTCGCCCTCGGCCACGCTGAAGTTCACGTCCCAGAGGACCTGGACGTCCCCGTAGCTGACGTTTAGATTTTTGACCTCGAGCATTGTCTATTCCTTCCCCAGATACGCCTCGACGACGTCTTGGTTGTTGGCCACCTCCTCGGGCAGCCCCTCGGCGAGCTTCATGCCGTAGCTTATGCACATGATCCTGTCGCACAGGTTCATGATCACGCGCATGATGTGCTCGACGATGATGATGGTCACTCCGGAGTCCCGGACCTTTCTTATGAGCTCGACGCCCTCGCCCTGCTCCTGGGGGGTCAGGCCGGCCATGGTCTCGTCGAGCAGCAGGAGCTTGGGGCTGGTGGCCAGGGACCTGGCGATCTCCAGGCGCTTGCGGTCGCCGATGGTCAGTCCGCTGGCCAAGAAGTCCTTCTTGTGGCCCAGGCGGCAGAAGTCCAGGACCTCCTCGGCCTTGGCCTTGGCGACCTTGAGGTCCCCGGTGTGGTTGAAGGCCGAGGCGGTGACGTTCTCCAGCACGGTCATGCGCCTTAAGGGCTTGACCACCTGGAAGGTCCGGCCAATCCCCAGCTTGCATATCTTCCAGGTGGGCAGGCCGTTGATCTGCCGGCCCTCGAACAGGATATTGCCGCCGGTCAGGGGGTAGTAGCCGTTTATGAGGTTGAACACGGTGGTCTTGCCCGAGCCGTTGGGGCCGATGAGGCCGAATATCTCTCCCTGCCGGACCTCGAAGCCGAGGTCGTTGACCGCGGCCAGGCCGCCGAAGTGCTTGGTGATGTCTATGGCTTCGAAAAAGCTCATGCTGCGCTACCGTTGGTTGAGGGTGCCTGTTTTTTCCCGGTGAACAGGTGGGTGATCTTTTTCCAGTCCCCGACCACGCCGTTGGCCATGAACAGGATCACGAACATGACCAGGACCCCGAAGACCAGGGCGTGGGCCTCGCTGACCCAGTCCGGGGCCAGGCCGAATATCGAGCTGCGGAAGGTCTCCTGGACCAGGACCATGATGAACGCGCCCACGGCCGGGCCCCAGATCGTGCCCACCCCGCCGATGATGCCGACCAGGATGGCCATGATCGAGATGTAGTGCAGGGAGTAGACGACCTCGGGGTCGATGAAGGCCATGTAGTTCATGTAGAAGGCCCCGGCCAGGCCGGTGAAGAACGAGCTGATCATGAGCGACAGGCTCTTGTAGCGGAAGGCGCTGATGCCCATGGACTCGGCCGCGTCCTGGTCCTCGCGGATGGATATGAAGTAGTAGCCCCACTTGGAGCGCATGACCAGGATGATGGTCAGGACGCAGGCCCCGGCCAGGCCCAGGGCCAGGAAGTAATAGGGCAGCTTGCTGCGGAAGGTCTGGATGATCAGGATGCCCTCCATGCCGCCGGTGAAATTGTTGAAGTACTTGAACAGCAAGTGGAATATCTCGCCGACCGCGATGGTCGCCAGGGCGAAGTACGGGCCCCGGAGCCTGAAGCAGATCCAGCCGATGACAAAGCCTATGGCCATGGCCATGGGCCCGCCGAGGAGCATGCCCCACCACGGCGAGAGGCCCAGGTGCATCTTGAGCAGGCCTGCGCTGTAGGCCCCGATCCCGAAGAAGATGGCGTGTCCGAACGAGACCTGGCCGGTGAACCCGGCGAGCAGGTTCCAGCTCGAGCCGATGACCACCCACATCAGGGCCATGATGACCACGTGCCGGTAGTAGTCGGAGTCCACGAACAGCGGGAAGGCGAGAAGGATGAGGGGCGCTATGAGCTGTGCCCAGGATCTGTTTTTCATTTTGCCGCCCCTCTATATCTTTGTCAGCCGCTTGAGCCCGCCGGGCAGGAAGATGAGCACCAACAGGAAGATGACCATGCCGACCACGTCCTTGAGGTCCATGGACAGGTAGGTCGCGCCGAAGGACTCGGCGATGCCCAGGACCACGCCCCCGAATATCGCGCCCACGGTGCTGCCCAGGCCGCCCAGGATGGTGATGACAAAGGCCTTGAGGGTGAAGTGGCCGCCGATGTCCGGGAACAGGTAGAAGATGGGCAGCAGCAGGGTGCCCGCCGCGGCCACCAGTCCCGCGCCGATGCCGAAGGTCAGGACCGTGATGCGCTCGGCGTTGACGCCCATGAGCCTGGCGGCCTCCTTGTTCTGGGCCGTGGCGCGCACGGATTTGCCCAGGTCGGTCCTGAGCAGGAAGTAGAACAGACCGGCGGTCAGGGCCAGGGCGATCCCGAAGGCCACGACCATGGGCGTGTTGAAGGCGATGTCTCCGAGGTACATGACCGAGCCGGAGTAGCTCGTGGTCACGGACTTGTAGTCCGAGCCGAAGATGATGCGCACGATCTCGGTCAGGACCATGCCTATGCCCACGGTCATGAGCACCTGGTTTTCGGGCAGGATGGAGTCCACCTTGAGCAGCGGGTTCAGGAACAGCTTCTGGATGACCGCGCCGAGCAGGAACAGGGCGGGCATGGCGATGAACAGCGAGACGTAGGGGTCCAGGCCCAGGTACTGGTAGAGCACGAAGGTGATGTACATGGCGACCATCATGAGCTGGCCGTGGGCCAGGTTGATGATGTGCATCACCCCCATGATCAGCGTCATGCCGATGCCGATCAGGGCGTAGATGCCGCCGATCAGCACCCCGGAGACCAGGGTTTGAAGGAAGACGTCCATTAGCGCTCAGCCTCCAACGGTTCGAGAGGGTATGCAAAGGGGGGCGGCCCCGGCGCCGCCCCCCTTGGTTCAGGTCGGGCTATTTGCCCCACATGGCCGCCCAGTCGATGGGGTACATGTACTTCTTGCTCGCGTGGGTTTCGGGCCAGACCAGTTCGAGGTTGCCGTCGATCCACTGGACCATGTAGGTGGCGACGTCGTTCTGGTTGGTCTTGGTGTCGTAGGCCTTGAACTTGACCGGTCCGAACACGGTGGTCATGTCGGTCTCGGCCAGGGCCTGGCGGATGTCCTCGGCGGAGAAGGACTTGGCCCTCTTGAGCGTGTCGGCGATGACAAAGGCCGCGGCATAGGCCTCGGCCCCGTGGTATTCGGTCGGGCCGTCATAGAGCTTGACGAACTTGTCGTAGTACTCCTTGGCCCCGGGGTAGGGCAGGGTCTGGTACCACAGGGTGGCCGAGAACACGGCGTTGCCGGCGCTGCCGGTGTTCTCGATGAACTCGGGCAGGGTGAAGCCGGCGCCGCCGCCGATAAAGGCCTTGGGCATTATCTGGAGCTCCTTGGACTGCTTCATGAGCAGCGAGGCGTCCATGAGGTAGGAGACCATGTACACGATGTCCGGGTTCTTTTCCTTGACCTTGACCAGCAGGGGCTTGAAGTCCACGCCGCCGTGCTCGTAGCCCTCCAGGAGCACGACCTCGATGCCCAGCCTCTGGCAGGTCTCGTTGAACTCCTTGGAGCTTGAGGTCCCGAAGTTGCTGTTCTCGAACAGGATGGCCGCGCTCTTGGGCTTGACCACCTCGGTCAGGAAGGACTCAACCGCCTTGGGGTACTCGCTGGCCGGGGGGTTGAGCCGGAAGATGTATTCCCAGCCCTGTTCGGTGATCTTGTCGGCCGAGCCGGTGTTGATCAGGAACGGCAGGCGGTTCTGCTGGGCCACGCCGGCCACGGCGAAGGTCACCGAGCTGGAGTAGCCGCCCCCGAGCATGACCACCTTGTCCTTGTTGATGAGCTTTTCAGCCGCGCTGCGGCCCACGTCCGGACGGCCGGTGTCGTCCTCGTACATGAAGACCAGCTTCTTGCCGTTTATGCCCCCGGCCGTGTTGATCTCGTCAAGGGCCATGTCAAAGGATTTCTTCTCGACCTCGCCGAACTTGGCCTGGCCGCCGGACAGAGGCAGGATGATGCCCACGGTCACGGTGTCGCCGGCAGGGGCGGCAACGACCGCTTTTTCGGCCTTTTCGGCCTTTTCGGTCTTTTGCTCGGACGAGCAGCCTAGGAACGACAACATGGCCAGGCCCACGGCGCAGGCCAGTGTCATTGTCAGCAGACGTTTCATAACCTTACCTCCCTTTGAACGATTGCCACGTTAAAAAGCCCCGAAAATCAAGGTCGGGACATGCCGGAGCAACTATGGGCGCCCCCCTCTTGAAGGTCCCATCTTTTCGCACAAATTTTTAGACTATTCAAGGCGTTTGGGCTTTGTATGTTATAAAAAGGCCTTGGGCCCGGGGCTGGACAGGCCGGGTTCGGGATGTGATTATCCCGGCCGGAGGGCGCGATGCTAAAAAACGTGGCCGTGGTCCTGTTCAGGCCCAGGTATCCGGAGAACGTCGGGTCCGTGGCCCGGGCCTGCCTGAACATGGGCTGTGCGGAGCTGCTCCTGGTGGACCCGGTGGATTTCGATCCGGACAGGGCCCGGACTCTGGCCACGGTCCACGCCGGGCCGCTGCTCGAACGGGCCCGGATCGTGGAGGACCTGGCCTCGGCCCTGTCCGGGTTTTCCGCGGTCTTCGGGACCACGGCCAGGACCGGGGGCTGGCGCAAGGGGGTCGCGACCCCGGATCAGGCCGCGGCCGCGGCCCGGGACCAGGTCGGCCGGGGCGGCCGGGTGGCCTTTGTGTTCGGCCCGGAGGACCGGGGCCTGACCAACGAGCAGACCAGGGTCTGCACCGGCCTGGTGACCATTCCCACGGCGGACAGGGCCAGGTCCCTGAACCTGGCCCAGGCCGTGGTGATCGTGCTCTACGAATGTTTCAGGCGCTTCCTGGACGAGCCCTTCACCGCCCCGGGCCCGCCCCTGGAGAGGCCGGTGACCCACGAGGAGAGCGAGGAGCTCATGGAGGGCCTCAGGCAGACCCTGCTGGCCATCGACTTCCTCAGGTCGGACAACCCGGACTACTGGATGCTGCCCGTGAGGCGGTTCTTGGCCCGCGTGGACCTGAGGCGAAACGAGTTCAACCTGCTCATGGGCGTCTGCCGCCAGGTCCGCTGGATGTCCGGGGACAGCGACTAGGCCCGCCGGGCCTGTCCTGGGGGCTTCTCATTCGGGGCCAAAAAATATAGGCTTTGTCCGGGTTCGGGACCCATGGCCGAAGCGCGCGTTTGTCCGGCCCGAGGGGCCGGGCGACCCTAAGCCGGGGGGGTTCTAGAAAATGAGCGAAGCACAAGACCCGTCCTCCAGCAAGGACAGGATAGAGGGCGTTTTTTCGATCACCAAGACCGCCAAGGTGGGCACGGGCGCGACCACCAGGCGGGTCAAGCAGATGGCCTACTACTTCGTTGTCGAGCTGGACGACGGGGGCATAGAGATCCAGGCCCTGAACGCCGACGGCCTGCCCTTCGGGCCCAAGAGCAGGCTGTCCAGGGAGAGGCTGCTCAGCGACTACCTGCCCGAGCCCGAGATATACCAGAAGCAGGTCCTGCCCAAGGTGCGCGAGATACAGAAGGCCCTGGCCAGGGGCGACAAGTTCCGCAAGCGGGGCGAGACATTCACCGCGGAGTACGAGTACAGCAAGGCCCTCAAGTTCGACGAGGCCAATGTCAGGGCCAACTTCGGCATCGGGCTGTGCTACATCGCCAGGGGCGACAAGGCCAAGGCCCACGAGGTCTTTGACCGGGTGGTCAAGCTGGAGGCCGCGTTCGGCGACGAGAACAAGCACCTGTTCAACGAGTTCGGCATCAGCCTGCGCAGGTCCGGGATGGTCGAGGAGGCCGTGGCCTACTACCAGAAGGCCCTGGACCTGTGCCGGGACGACGAGAACCTGCATTACAACATGGCCCGGGCCCTGTTCGACAAGGGCGAGCGCAAGGCCGCGGCCGAGCACCTCAAGGCCTGTTTGAGACTCAATTCCGGCCACGCCGAGGCCCAGGCCTTCATCGCCCACCTCAAGGCCAAGGGGGCCGCCTGAGCCCCGGGACCCCGGCATGCCGCGCCTGATAATGCACATCGACATGGACGCCTTTTTCGCGTCCGTGGAGCAGCTGGACCATCCCGGGCTCAGGGGCCGGCCCGTGGCCGTGGGCGGGATTGGTCCGCGCAGCGTGGTCTCGGCCGCGTCCTACGAGATGCGCGCATACGGGGTGCACTCGGCCATGCCCATGGCCAGGGCCAGGAAGCTTTGCCCGGGCGGGGCGTTCGTGCCCCTGCGCATGTCCAGGTACCGGGAGGTCTCGCGCCTGGTCATGGCCGCGCTCAGGGAGTTCTCGCCCCTGGTGGAGCAGGCCTCGGTGGACGAGGCCTATCTCGACGCCGCGGGCCTGTCCCGGCTGTTCGGCCCGCCCCGGGACATGGCCGCAAAGATCAAGGCCCGGGTCCGCGAGGTCTCGGGCCTGACCTGCTCCGTGGGCGCGGCCCCGGTCCGCTTCCTGGCCAAGATCGCCTCGGACCTGGACAAGCCCGACGGGCTGACCGTGATCCGGCCCGAGGAGGTCCGGGGCTTCCTGGCCCGGCTGCCCGTGGACAGGATTCCCGGGGTGGGCGGCCGGACCCTGGAAAGACTGAAGGCCCTGGGCGTCAGGCTGGCCGGGGACGTCCTGGGCCATCCCGAGTCCTTTTGGCGGGACCATCTGGGCGAGCGCGGCCAGTGGCTCCATGAGCGGGCCAGGGGCGTGGACCGCTCGGGGGTCGAGCCGTCCAGGCCGGCCAGGTCCGTGAGCGCCGAGAACACCTTTGAGCGCGACACCCGGGACCGGGACGAGCTGCGGCTCTGGCTTCTGCGCCAGGCCGAGCGGGTCGGAGCGGACCTGCGCTCTTGCGGCCTGGCCGGCCGCACCGTGACCCTCAAGGTCAAGTTCTCGGACTTCAGGCAGCTCACCCGCAGCCGGACCCTGGCCGAAGCGGTGTGCGACACCGCGGGCATCTTCGGGGCCGCGCTGTCCCTGCTCGACGGCCTGCAGATCAGGGACCCGGTCAGGCTGGTCGGGCTTGGCGTGTCCAAGCTGGGCCCGGCCGAGTGCCGGCTCGGCCTGCTGGGGCCCGGCCCGGCCCTCAGGCGGGGGCGGCTGGACCGGGCCGTGGACGCGGTCAGGCAACGCTTCGGGACCAGGGCCGTGGTCCGCGGGGACCTCTTGGACCCCGGCCGGCCGGAGGGGGCCTGATCCTTGCCAAAGGCCGGGCCAACACTTAGGATGGCGGCCGTTGCGGCGCCTTTGCGCGGCCCATGCGGCCGGGAGCGTCCGCCGAACCCGAGGCCCAAGGAGGCAGGCCATGCTTTCCGAGAACGAGGCCAAGTTCAAGTACTGCCCGCTGCTCAAGACCGGCCAGGACAAGCTGAGGTTCTGCCAGGGGGCCATGTGCATGATGTGGCGCTGGCTTGATTTGGAGAAGACCGGGCCGACGGACAAGGGCTATTGCGGCCTGGCCGGCGGGCCCGTGCGCGACTGAGCCGTTTGCCGCGCGCGGCGGACGTGTCGGGGAGCGGATCATGCCCGGGCCGTTCAAGTTCAGGATGCAGAAGGTCCTGGCCTACAGGGAGCAGCTTGAGGAGCAGGCCAAGCTGGCCCTGGCCCAGGCCATAGCCGCGCACGCGGACCAGGAGGCCAGGGTCCTGGACCTGGCGGACAGGCTGAACGCCCATCTGGAGACCGGCCCGGTCCGGTCCGACCAGAGCCGGGCCGATCCGACCCCGGACGACATCTGGCTTTGGCGCCGGTACCGGGAGGCCCTGGAGCAGGACCTGGCCAGGGCCCGGGCGCGGCTGGACAGGTTGGCCTTGAAATTGCAAAAATGCCGCCGGGAAGCCGTGTCCCGGTCCAGGGACCGGGAGCTTTTGGACAAACTCAAGGACAAGCAGGCCCGCAAACATCATGAAGAGCAACGCCTCCAGGAACAGAAAGAGTCCGACGAGATGGCAACGCTGCGTCACGGGACTAAGGATATCTAGGGTCCTCCTCTGTCTGCTCGCCCTGGGCCTTATCAAGCTGGTCCTGGTCGGCTCGGCCGGTTTCTGGGGCCCGGAGAGCGGGCCGGTCTCGGCGGCCCTGCCCGTGGTCGCGGGCCAGGCCCAGGCCGCAGAGCCCGTGGAGACCGAGCAGCCCGGCCAGGAGGCCCAGGTCCAGGAGCCGCAGCCGCCCGAGGGCGTGGACGCGGCCGACTGGAAGATACTCAAGCGCAAGCAGGACGAGCTCGCGGCCAAGGAGCGGGCCCTGATGCAGCTCCAAAGGGGCATCGAGGCCAAGCTGGCCGAGCTGGAGGTCCTTGAGAAGCGCATCGCCAAGATGCTCGACCAGGCCGACGCGCTCAAGGACAAGAAGATAAAGCAGCTCGTGGACTTTTACTCCAACATGAAGGCCAAGCAGGCGGCCGCGGTCCTGGAGACCATGGACGAGGACCTGGCCGTCAAAATCCTGTCGGGCATGCGCGGCCGGCAGGCGGGCGAGATACTCACCTTTGTCGAGACCAAGAAGGCGGCCAAGCTCTCCGAGGACCTGACCAAGCTCCAGATACCCCTCGGGGAATGACTCCGTGGTCAGGCTCAAGCTGGTCCTGGCCTATGACGGCGCTGGTTTTTGCGGCTGGCAGTATCAGAAGGGCGCGCGCACGGTCCAGGACGAGCTGGAGCGCGCCGCGTCCAGGATCACGGGCCGGGCGGTCAGGGTCCACGGCGCGGGCCGCACCGACAGCGGGGTCCACGCCCTGGGCCAGGTCGCGCACCTGGACGTGCCCGCCAGCCTGGCGCACATCCCCTGGGCCCGGGCCCTGAACGGGCTGCTGCCCAGGGACCTGAGCGTGGTCTCGGCCGGGCCGGTCGGCCCGGACTTCCACGCCCGGTTCGACGCCCGCTCCAAGACCTACTCCTACACCCTGTGGACCGAGCCCGAGTACGTCTACCCCCAGCGCAGGGGCTATGTCTGGGCCTGCGGCCCCCTGGACCTGGCGGCCATGGACGCGGCCGCGGCCCATTTCCCGGGCCGCCGCGACTTCAAGGCCTTTCAGAACGCGGGCACCGAGGTCCGGAGCACGGTGCGCACGGTCATGGACCTGTCCCGCTCGCCCGGCTGGTTCGGGCCCGAGGTGGTCTGGCGGATCACGGCCGACGGGTTTCTCAAGCAGATGGCCAGGAACATCGTCGGCTGCCTGGTGGCCTGCGGCAAGGGTAAAGTCCCCCCGGATTCAGTCCGATCGCTATTGGACGAGAAGGACAGGACCCTGGCCCCGGGCACGGCCCCGGCCAGGGGCCTGTGCCTGGAGCGCGTGGACTACGGGGAGACAGCTCTTGACCGTGATCAAGTGGGGCCCTGACCAGGCCGCGGCCGCGGCCCAAGACCGGAGGACGACCGGCGTCTGGACCGGCTCGGCCTGGTCCGAGCGCTTCAAGGACGCGGACCGGGCCGCCCGCTACGCCAGGCTCGCCCCGTCCCTGGCCCTGGAGCTGGAGAACAGGGTCAGGGCCCTGGACGCCAGGCTGGCCGGGTTCAGGTGGCCGGACACCGGTCTTTCCATGGCCAGGGCCAGGCTGGCGGTCAAGGACCCGGGCCTGGAGCGCAAGGTCCGGGCCGAGCTGCCCGAGGCCGCCGACGTCTCCCGCTATTACCGCTATTTTTCCAGGGGCTTCGAGGCCTCGCAGCCGCTCTCCCTGGACCCCGGGGACTACGAATTCAAGGTCTCTCTGGGCGCGGACTCCGAGACCCTGAGCCTCGAGGTCGGCTCCGACTGGACCAACGGCGACCTCTTGCAGGCCGTGGCCGACGGGATCAACGACAGCAAGCTCAAGGTCCAGGCCGAGGTCGTCCGCCAGGACAGCCCGGGCCAGCGCGTGGACGGGCTGCTGGCCACGGGCTCGGCCCTGGCGCTCACTGTGAACCAGGCCTACGCCGACCGGGAGCTCAAGCTCAGGGACAGCAGCGGCCACCTGGTCAAGGCCCTGGACCTCGAGGCGACCCGGGCCCCGGTCGGACCGGCCGAGGAGGCGGTCTACGACCTCAAGGGGGTGATGATTGCCAGGCCCACCGCGTTCAGCTCCAAGGGCTTTGATCCCAACGAGGCGACCGGCCTTGCGGCCGGGACCTACGGGGTGGACTTCGCCATGGGCGCGGACAGCGGCACGGTCCGGTTCGTTGTCGAGGCGGCCGACACCTGGCGCGACGTGCTGACCAAGCTGGGCCAGGCCCTGGACTCGGCCCAGGACTCGTTCTCCTCCAGGCTGGTCACGGTCAGCCGGCCCTCGGACCTGGTGGGCGACGATTTGTACCTCAAGATGGACGGCCTGGCCCTGGCCATCGAGGCCGAGGCCCCGAAGGTCGGGGAGCGCCTCAGCCTGGGCGGCTCGGACGCGGCCTCGGACGAGGTCCTGTCCGCACTCGGCCTGGATTGCACCGCCTATCCGGGCTCGGACGCGCGGATGACCGTGAACGGCACAGACGAGGTCCGCGCGCCCGGGATATTTTCCGAGGACCAAGGCCGGGTGCGCCTGGGGCTTGAGGACAGCTTCGGCCAGACCCTGCCGCTCAGGGTCACCGGGGCCCTCGAGCGCCTGGAGCAGGGCGTGGGCGGCGTGGCCGCGGCCTACAACGACCTGCGCCTGTTCATGCTCAGGAACCAGGACCTGCTCAGCCCGGGCCTGGCCGAGGACTGGCGCGGGCCCGTGGACTCCAGGCTCGCGGAGCTCAACTGGCTGGGCCTTGAGGAGACCGGCCGGGACAGGCTGCTGTGGTTTGATCACGACAGGTTCTATTTCGCCCTGGGCCGGGACCCGGACCGGGTCCGCGACCTGCTTTCCGCTCCCGGCAAGGGCCTGTTCAAGGACTGGGAGCGGGCCGCGGGGGAGCTTTTGGCCGCCGGCCCGGAGAGCCGGCTGGTCGAGGAGGCCTCGGTGGACGACCCGGCCCTGGGCAGGCCGGGCCCGGCGACCGAGCTGGAGCTGGAGAAGGGGAGCCGTCTGCTGGACCTGTACGACGACCTGCCCGAGCCGGGCGAGCCGCATCCCGGCGGCAGGGGCGGCGTCGTGGACAAGAGCGGTTAGCTCGTCCCCGGTTCCGGGGCCGCGATATCGGGCCTTGCTGTTTTTCCGGGCTTGATATACTGCCCCTTTTAAGGACATGCAGCAACCAACGCCTGTTCGGATATCGGTCCAGGGCGTTCATACCAGGTGAGCAGACATGAAATCGATCTTTGTGGGCAACCTGCCCTTCGGCGCCTCTGAAGATGAAGTCCGGGAGCTTTTTTCCGCTTACGGCGAGGTGAGCAAGGTGACCTTTGTCATGGACCGCGAGACCGGCCGGTTCAGGGGCTTCGGGTTCATAGAGATGGAGCCCTCCGGGGCCGACGCCGCCATCGAGGCCCTTGACGGCAAGGACTTCGGGGGCCGCACCCTGCGCGTGGCCGAGGCGCGGCAGCGCACGCCGCGCTGAACCGGGTCCGGGGGCCGTTTTCGGCCCGGATTTTTAAGGGGGCCTGGTTTTCTGCGCAAACTTTCGTGCGTCAGGCCAAAGGCTGTTGCGCATGCGTCGGCATGCCCACGGCCGTCCGGACCACTACTCAGAGATCGTCGATGATCGGGCGGTCCTGGGTTTCGTCCCAGCGGATCTGGCATCTTTCGCGTCCGGCCTCCACGGCCAGCGTCTTTCCGGCGAACTTGACGACCACTCCGGGGTGAAGCCGGCGCAGGACCTTGATGCGCACGCGTGAGACCTCCCCGCTCGCCTTTTTGATCCCCTCGAGGATGAGCTTGTCCAGGGCCTTGATCCTGGTCACGGCCCGGGAGCGCAGGAGCAGGGCCTTGGCCACTTCCTTGCGCCTGGCCGCGGGGGTGTGCTCGAGGATGGTTGTGGCCGGGGCCTTGCCCAGCACCTGGTCGATCCTGTCCACCACCCGCCTGGCGTTGAGCTTCTCCCGCTCCAGGCTGTCGTCGATCCCGCCGCCGGACTCAACGACCACGGTGGTGGTCACGCCGAGCTCGGAGCCCAGCTCGTTGACCTCCATGCCCTTGCCGCAGACCAGACAGCCGCCCTGGACAATGCCCCGGCCCTTGAGCGCCACGATCCGGCCCTTGGCCCGGATCAGGCAGTGGTTGGCCTCGTGGGCGAAGATCACGTCGCCCCCGGCCTCGATGTTGGCGTTGACCGCGAACTGGGCCCTGACCGTGCCCTCGGCCTTGATCAGGCCGCCGTCGGGCATCATGATTCCGCCCGCGACCTCGATGTCGCCTCCGGCCGTGACGTCCGCGCTCTCCACGACCTCCCCGACCACCAGGTGCTTGGACGAGTCCACGCTGGACCCGGTCTGGACGCTGCCCATGACCCTTATGGAGCCGGTGTCCGTGCGCACGTTGCCCGTGGACAGGCCCACGTCGCCCTTGATGGTCAGGCATTGGGTCACGGACACCAGGCCCTTCTCGATGAGCACCAGGCCGGAGTCCGTGGCCCGGAAAAGGGCTCCGGCCTCCAGCTCCTCGACGTTCTCGCCGGCCTTCAGGGTCACGGCCCGGCCCGCGTGGGGCGGGATGGTCTTGCCGAACACGTCCACCCCGGCCTCGCCCAGGGTCGGCGGAATTATCCTTACGATGAGCTCCCCGGCCTTGGCCGAGGGGTGCACGCCCCGGTTCGCGGTAGTCTATGCTCCCGTCCTGCTTGACCGCGCCCACGGCGCTCTGGCCCTGGATCAGGTATTCCAGGCGCCCGTCCTCGCCGTGGACCGGGTCCTTGCCCTTGACCGCCAGGACATTGGTCCGGGGCCGATTGTCCTGTCCGGCCTCGGCCAGGGCCGCTTCCACGGCCTGGCGGCGCAGCTTCAGGGCAACGCCCAGGCCCATGATCTCGCGGGCCAGCCTGTCCGCGGTCATGGGCCTGGCCTGGCTGTCCTGGTGATATATGTCGCAGGTCACCGCGGTCTTGGTCTCGGAAATTCTGATCAGCGGCTCGATGTGGACCACGCCGTCCTCGACCCTGGCCAGGCCCAGGACCTTGGAGACCACGGTGTCCGAGGCCCTGTCCAGGGTGCAGTTCGCCCCGGCCGCGAGGTCCAGGTCCCGGGGCGGCTCAGGGTTTTGGGGCTCGAGCACCCGGCCGTCCACGGTCTGGCCCCTTTCGGCCTGGCGGGCGGGAATCTTTTTGATCACCGCGTCGCCCGGAAAGACCGGGAAGGCCAGGTCCCCGATCTCTTCCAGCTTGGCGTCCGAGGCCTCGCGCGGCGGCTGTCCCTGGACCAGGACCATGTTTGACGGGTCCCCGCCCTTGGCCAAGAGGTCCAGGGCCCGCTTGGCGGCCTCGGGGTCCGGCTCAAGGACCGCCCCGGCCTGGCGGAGTAGGCGACACAGGCCTTCCAGGTCGGGCGTGTCCCGGGGATCGAAGTCCTTCGACCGTTCGGCGATCCACAGGTGCAAGCCGTCCGCGCTAATGGCGAAGCGCAGGCCGGCCGCAGGGGCCTGTTGGTCCCGGTCTTGGGGTCCGGGCGCGTTCCCGGAGGGGGCGTCTTGGTCTTTCATGTTCGGGCAGGGCCCAGCCTTTCCCTGCGCGCGGTTTTGGGGACAATCTCCACAGCCGGCGCGCCGGGCGTGCGGCGAGTGTAGTCTTTTTATTACGTCGCGGCCCGCTAGGCAAGCGTTGTCTTTTTCGGCCGCCCCGTGGCCCGGGCCCTGAGGGCGTCTAGCGGGCCGGGTACAGGAGCCGGAACAATTCCTCCAGGATGCCCAGGATGCGGCCGTGCGCCCCGCCGGACCCGGGCGGGGGCCCGAACAGGTCGTCGCGCTGTTTTTTGAGGCTCTTGGAGAAGTCCGAGGAGGCCGGCTTGGTGCGGAACACGGTCATGGACAGCCTCTCGGCCAGCAGGTAGTGGGTCAGGCCCTCGCAGAACCGGCCCATGAGCTCGGAGAACTCGGCCGCGCGCTGCCTCCAGAAGCGGCCCGCGGACTCCTCGTCCCCAAGGGCCTGGGACTCGCAGACCAGGGCGTAGAGGCTGTTTATGGCCGCGCCCGGGATGCCCCGCCGCCAGCCCAGGAGCCAGGGGTTGCGCCAGAACAGCAGGAGGTGCTCCTGGCCGGTGTCGATGGCCTCCTCCAGGGCGCCCCTGGCCGCGTTCAGGGCCGGGTCGGTCCACTGGATGGGGCTGGTGGACAGGTCCCAGGCCGGGACCGGCGGCCGGGCGCTGTCCGAGCCGGTCAGCGCGCCCAGGATGTGCGCCAGCCAGGCGTTGGCCTGGGGCGAGGCCGGGGTCTCCAGGTGCGAGTAGCTGAGCACGTAGGTCCCCTGGCCGTGCGCGCCGCTGATTACGCAGGGCCGGCCCAGGAGGAAGTCGGGCTTGATGTGCACCCCGTAGACGCTCTCCCATTCGCGCAGCAGGTCCTCGGAGAGCCTCTTGAGGATCAGGTCCGCGACCCAGAAGTCCGGGCCGGGCCTGCGGTATTTAGCGAGCACCTCCACCGGGCCGTTGTCGCTTGCGAACTGGCCCGGCCACCAGACAGGGACCAGGGCCGAGGACCCCAGGGCCGCGGGCACCAGGGGGTGGCCCTGGGCCAGGTCCACGTGGATGTGGCCGCTCAGGAAGTGGCCGAGCCGGTCCGCGAACTTGGCCCGACCCCAGGGGCAGAGGTCCAGGCCCCGGCCCCCGGACAGGGCCAGGCCCGCCCCCCCGCACAGGCCCAGATAGGCCCCGCCGGAGGCGACGAAGTCCTGCACGGCCTTGCGGCCCTTGGCCCCGAGCAGGTGGGCCTTGGCGCTGGCCTGGCCGCCCGGGACCAGGAGCAGGCTTGGGCCGCCGGGGTTGCCAGCGGACACGCCCTGGGCTATCTCATTTGCGCGCACCAGCCGGTGGGGCCTGTCCCAGGACCTCAGGGCCCTGAGGATCAACAGCCCCCAGAGGTGCGAATCGTCCCAAAGGACCCAAATGCTTGACACGTCCGGCTCACCTCTTATCCTGGGCCGCACGTTAACCCCGGCCGGCCGCGGCTGGCAAGTCAAAGGCCGCGCCCGGGCCTGGTCCTTGGGCGGATGAAACAGCGTCGGCCGGAGGCGGCCGGCAGATCTAAGGAGAGACAGATGGCGGAGCCGACCCTGCCCAAGGGGTACGAGCCCTGGGACGTGGAGACCAGGTGGAGCGAGCACTGGGAGAGGCAAGGGACGTTTACCCCGGACCCGGCCGCGCCGGGCGAGGCTTACTCCATCGTCATCCCGCCGCCCAACGTGACCGGGGCCCTGCACATGGGCCACGCCCTGAACATCACCCTCCAGGACATTCTGTGCCGCTTCGCGCGCCAGCAGGGCAAGAACGTGCTCTGGGTGCCGGGCACGGACCACGCCGGGATCGCCACCCAGAACGTGGTCGAGCGCGGGCTCAAGACCGAGGGCCGGACCAGGCAGGACCTGGGCCGGGAGGCGTTCGTGGAGCGCGTCTGGAGGTGGCGCGAGGAGTACGGCGGCCGCATCCTGAACCAGATCCGCCGCCTGGGCGCGAGCGTGGACTGGACCAGGGAGCGCTTCACCCTGGACCAGGGCCTGTCCAGGGCCGTGCGCGGGGTCTTCGTGCGCCTGTACGAAGAGGGCCTGATCTACAAGGGCAAGTACATCATCAACTGGTGCAACCGCTGCCACACCGCCCTGGCCGACGACGAGGTGGACCACTCGCCCAGGAACGGCAAGCTCTACCACATCCGCTACCCCCTGGCCGACGGGTCCGGGGACCTGGTGGTCGCGACCACCAGGCCCGAGACCATGCTCGGAGACACGGCCCTGGCCGTGCATCCGGACGATCCGCGCTACAACGAGCACATCGGCAAGAAGGCCGTCCTGCCCCTGGCCGGGCGCAAGCTGATCATCATCGGCGACACCTACGTGGACCGGGAGTTCGGCACCGGCTGCCTCAAGGTCACCCCGGCCCACGACATGAACGACTGGGATCTGGGCCGCAAGCACGGCCTGGAGGTCCTGCAGGTCATGGACGAGGACGGCAACATGAACGAGAACGCCCTGGAGCGCTACCAGGGCCTGTTCAAGGACGACTGCCGGGAGCGCATCGTCCGGGACCTGGAGAGCGAGGGCTTTCTGGTCAAGGTCGAGGACTACGACCACAGCGTGGGCGAGTGCTACCGCTGCAAGAGCGTGATCGAGCCGCACGTGTCCACCCAGTGGTTCGTGTCCGTCCGGCCCCTGGCCGAGAAGGCCAGGGCCGCGGTCCCGGAGCTGACCGAGATATTTCCGGCCCACTGGCAGAAGACCTACTACGACTGGCTGGACAACATCCGCGACTGGTGCATCTCGCGCCAGATCTGGTGGGGCCACCGCATCCCGGCCTGGACCTGCGAGGACTGCGGCGAGCTGGTGGTCGCCGAGCAGGACCCGACAGAGTGCCCCAAGTGCCGGGGCCGGAACCTGGTCCAGGACGAGGACGTGCTGGACACCTGGTTCTCCTCGGCCCTGTGGCCCTTCTCCACCCTGGGCTGGCCGGACAGGACCCCGGAGCTCGACAGGTACTACCCGACCTCGGTCCTGGTCACCGGCTTCGACATCCTGTTCTTCTGGGTCGCGCGCATGATGATGATGGGCATCCACTTCATGGGCCGGCCGCCCTTCAGGCAGGTGTACATCCACGCCCTGGTCCGGGACGAGTCCGGCAAGAAGATGAGCAAGTCCACGGGCAACGTCATCGACCCGGTGCAGATGATCGAGCGCTACGGCACGGACTCCCTGCGCTTCACCCTGACCGCGTTCGCGGCCATGGGCCGGGACATCAAGCTGAGCGAGAAGCGCATCGAGGGCTACCGCCACTTCGTGAACAAGATCTGGAACGCGGCCCGGTTCGCGCTCATGAACCTGGACCAGGCCCCTTCCGCGCCCTTGGAGCGGGCCGAGTCCCTGGCCGACAGGTGGATCCTGCACCGGCTGGAGGAGGTCAAGGAGCAGACCGCGGACGCGGTGCGCGAGTACCGGTTCAACGACATGGCCCAGGACCTGTACCGCTTTGTCTGGGGCGAGCTCTGCGACTGGTACCTGGAGATGGCCAAGCCCGAGCTCTACGGCCCGGACGAAGGGCGCAGGTCCGCGACCCGCAAGGTCCTGTGGACCGCGCTCTCCGAGACCCTGGTGCTTTTGCACCCGATCATGCCCTTTGTGACCCAGGAGATATGGAGCCATCTGCCCGGGACCCCGGGGGAGGACATCGCGCTCAGGCCCTATCCCGAGCGCCGCGACCGGTTGCGCGACCCGGAGGCGGTGCGGGCCATGGAGCTTTTCCAGGGCGTGGTCTCGGCCGCGCGCAACATCCGCACCGAGCTGCTCATAGACCCGGCCAAGAAGCTCGACCTGCTGGTCCGGACCGCGTCCCTCCAAGACCAAGGGGTCCTTGAGGAGAACAGGGAGCTGATCCGCTTCCTGGCCCGGATCGAGAACGTGTCCGTGGGCCCGGAGGTCAAGGGCCCCAGGGCCTCGGGAACGGCCGTGGTCCAGGGCAACGAGGTCTACGTGCCCCTGGCCGGGGTGGTTGATTTCGAGGCCGAATTGGCCCGGCTGGACAGGGAGCTGGCCAAGCTGGCCAAGGACCTGGCCGCGGTCCGCAACAAGCTGGCCAACAAGGGCTTTGTGCACAAGGCCCCGGCCGAGGTCGTGGAAAAGGAGCGCCAGAGGCTGGCCGATCTGGACGAGAAGGGCGCCAAGCTGGCCGCGCTCAAGGACAGGCTGTCCGGCGCCCGGGAGTGACCCGGGCGACAAGCGGTCCGGGCCGATCCCGGGCCTTGGGGGAACGAACATGGCCGACGTCTACCTCATCGGCGCGGGGCCCGGCGACCCCGGCCTGCTGACCATCCGGGCCAGGGACATCCTGGGCCTCGCCGACGTGGTCGTCTACGACTACCTGGCCAACAGGTGCCTTCTCTCCTACGCCAGGGACGAGGCCGAGATCGTCTACGTGGGCAAGAAGGGCGGTCAACACACCGTGCCCCAGGAGGAGATCAACGCCCTGGTCATCGACAGGGCCAGGCAGGGCAAGACCGTGGCCCGGCTCAAGGGCGGGGACCCGTTCGTGTTCGGCCGGGGCGGCGAGGAGGCCGAGGAGATCGTGGCCGCCGGGCTGTCCTACGAGGTCGTGCCCGGGGTCACGGCCGGGGTGGCCGCGGCGGCCTACGCCGGGATCCCGGTCACCCACCGGGCGCACACCCCGTCCGTGGCCTTCATCACCGGGCACGAGGACCCGGCCAAGCAGGAGAGCGCCCACGACTGGGAGGCCTACGCCAGGAGCAAGAGCACCCTGGTCTTCTACATGGGCGTGGCCAACCTGGCCATGATCGCGGACCGGCTCATGGCCGCGGGCAGGCCCCCGGACGAGCCCTGCGCACTGGTGCGCTGGGGCACCACCTGCCGCCAGCGGTCCTTCGTGTCCAGGTTAAGGGATGTGGCCGCCGAGGCCCGGGCCAGGGGCTACAAGGCCCCGTCGATCATCATCGTGGGCGGGGTCTGCGCGCTCAAGGGCTCCCTGGACTGGTTCGAGAAAAGGCCGCTTCTGGGCAAGGGCGTGGTGGTCACCCGGGCCAGGGAGCAGGCCAGCGGCCTGGTCGAGGAGTTCAGGTCCAGGGGGGCCTGCGTGTACGAGTTTCCGACCATCGCGGTCGCGGACCTGGACAGCGGGCCCGTGGAGCAGGCCGTGCTCGGCCTGGCCGAGTACGACTGGCTGGTGTTCACCTCGGTCAACGGGGTCAGGCGCTTCTGGGAGGTCCTGTGGGAGGTCGGGCTCGACGCCCGTATCCTGGCCGGCCTGGAGATCGCGGCCATAGGCCCGGCCACGGCCGAGGCCCTGATCGACAGGGGCCTGCGCCCGGACTTCGTGCCCGACAAGTACGTGGCCGAGCACGTGGTCCAGGGCCTGCTGGACAAGGGCGTGGCCAACAAGAAGGTGCTCATCCCCAGGGCGCTCAAGGCCCGCGAGGTCCTGCCCCGGGAGCTGGAGCGGGCCGGGGCCCGGGTCACGGTCCTGCCCGTGTACGAGACCGTGCTCTCCGGGCCGGACCCGGCCGAGGTCCTGGAGGGCCTGGAGTCCGGCGAGATAGTCTATGTGACCTTCACCAGCTCGAGCACGGTGGAGAACTTCTTCGCCCGCATCGCCCCGGAGACCATGGGCCGCTTCGGCCAGGCGCGCTTCGCCTGCATCGGGCCGGTCACGGCCGAGACCCTGGCCGGGTTCGGTTTCAAGGCCCACATCCAGCCCGCGGAGTACACGGTCCCGGCCCTGGCCGAGGCCGTGGTCCGGGACGCCACGGCCTAGGGCCGACTCGGCCCGGAGATCAAGGGGGAAGCCATGTCCGAGGAGACCAAGGTCCAAGGCCCGGACCAGATCCGGGAGATGGCCGGCGCGTTCCAGCGCAGCCGGGTGCTGCTCAGCGCCTTTGACCTGGGCGTGTTCACGGCCATCGGCGACTCGGAGCTCTCGGCGGACCAGGTGGCCGGCCGGGTGGGCGCGGACAACCGGGCCGCGGACAGGCTCCTGAACGCGCTCACGGTCCTCGGCCTGCTCGAAAAGCGGGCCGGGCTGTTCAGAAACACCGAGGCCGCGGCCAGATGCCTGGTCAAGGGCTCCCCGGACTACATGGCCGGGCTGGGGCACACCTCGAACATGTACCACGGCTGGAGCGGCCTGACCGAGGCCCTGCGCGCCGGGAGCTCGGAGAACTCGGTCCGGCGGCGGCACGACGAGGACGACGGGCTCGACGCCTTTATCGCGGCCATGCACCACCGGGCCCGGGGCGCGGCCGACCGGCTGGCGGCCATGATCGGCCTGTCCGGGGTGGGGCGGGTCCTGGACGTGGGCGGCGGATCGGGCATCTTTTCCATGGCCTTTTGCCTGGCCGAGCCCGGGCTTCGGGCCGTGATCCTGGACCTGCCCAAGGTCGCCGGCCTGGCCCGGGCCTACGTGGCCGAGGCCGGGCTCTCGGAGCGCGTCGAGGTGCGCGCCGGGGATTTTCACAGCGCTGATTTCGGTTCGGGCTTCGACCTGGTCCTGCTCTCGGCCATCGTGCACATGAACTCGGCGGACGAGAACCGGGCCCTTTTGGCCAAGGCCTACGCGGCCCTGAACCCGGGCGGCCGGGTGGCCATCGAGGACTTCGTCATGGATGAGGACCGGGTCAGCCCGGGCCGGGGGGCGATCTTCGCCCTGAACATGCTCGTGCACACCGAACACGGCGACACCTACACCGAGTCCGAGATCAGGTCCTGGCTCCAGGAGGCGGGCTTCCTGGAGGTCAGCCGCACGGCCACGGGCCCGGGCACCTCGCTCATGACCGGCCGCAGGCCGGGCTGAACACAAGGAGGCGGACATGACCCTGCCCATAGCCGTGCTCATCTCCGGCGGGGGCTCCAACCTGCAGTCGATCATGGACCGGATCGGCCAGGGCGTTCTGGACGCCGAGGTCCGGGTGGTCTTGTCCGACAGGCCCGAGGCCTTCGGGCTTGAGCGCGCCCGGGCAAGGGGCGTGGCCACGGCCGTGGTGCGCCGCGAGGAGTTTCCGGACCGCCTTGACTTCGACCGCGAAATGATCGAGATCATCCGCAGCTCCGGGGCCCAGGCCGTGTGCCTGGCCGGGTTCATGCGCCTGGTCACCCCGGATTTTCTGCACGCCTTTCCCGACCGGGTCCTGAACATCCACCCGGCCCTGCTGCCGAGCTTTCCCGGGGTCCACGGCCAGTCCGACGCCGCGGGCTACGGGGTCAAGCTCTCGGGCTGCACCGTGCACTTCGTGGACGAGCAGATGGACCACGGGCCGATCATCATCCAGGCCGCGGTCCCGGCCTACCCGGGCGAGGGCGGGGCGAAGCTCGGCGAGCGCATCCTCAGGCTCGAGCACCGCATCTACCCCCAGGCCGTCGGCTGGCTGGCCCAAGGCAGGCTGGGCCTGGACGGCCGCCAGGTGCGCCTGGCCCCATCCGGCGCGGCCCGGGCGGTCCTGGACCAGGACCCGCCCTGCCTGGTCAACCCGCCCCTTGAGCAGGGCTTCTGACCGGCCATGGGCCTGCCGGGCCGCAACGCGGACCCTGCCCGCTGGGCCGGGCGGTTCTCCTGGGCCCTGTACGACTGGGCCAACAGCGCCTTCTGCACCCTGATCCAGACCTTCGTGTTCGCGGCCTACTTCACCCGGGCCGTGGCCGAGAACGAGACCCTGGGCACGGCCCAGTGGGGCAGCATGATGGGCCTGGCCGGCCTGGCCGTGGGCCTGGGCGGGCCGCTTTTGGGGGCGGTGGCCGACCAGACCGGCCGCCGCAAGCCCTGGATAGCGGTCCTGACCCTGATTTGCGTGGTCTGCACCGGGCTGCTGTTCATGGTCCGGCCCGAGCCCGGGGACGCGCTCCCGGCCCTGGTCCTGGTGGGCCTGGCCACGATTGCCTCGGAGTACGCCAACATCTTCTACAACGCCATGCTCCCGGACCTGGCCCCGGCGCACAGGCTGGGAAGGCTGTCCGGCTGGGCCTGGGGCCTGGGCTACGCCGGGGGCCTGGCCTGCCTGGTCCTGGCCCTGGCCGCCCTGGTCTCCGAGCATCCCTGGCTGGACCTCGGCCGGGCCCAGGCCCTGAACGTCAGGGCCACGGCCCTGTTGACCGCGGCCTGGTATCTGGTCTTCAGCCTGCCCTTGATCCTGTTCACGCCCGACGCCCCGTCCACCGGCCTGGGCCCTGTCCGGGCCGTGGGCCGGGGCCTGCGCCAACTGGCCGAATCCCTTGCCCAGGCCGGGCGGCACAGGCCCATCATGCTCTTTCTCCTGGCCCGCATGGTCTACAACGACGGCCTGACCACCATGTTCGCCTTCGGGGGCATATTCGCGGCCGGGACCTTCGGCATGAGCGCCCGGGAGGTGCTCGTGTTCGGCATCGGCCTGAACCTGTCCGCGGGCCTGGGCTCGGCCGTGTTCGCCTGGATGGACGATCGGGTCGGGGCCAGGCGAACCATACTGGTCAGCCTGGTCGGCCTGGCCGTGCCCGGGGCGCTCATGCTCGTGGCCTGGTCCAAGACCGTGTTCTGGGTCCTGGGCCTGGCGCTCGGCCTGTTCGTGGGGCCGCTTCAGGCCTCCAGCCGGTCCTGGCTGGCCAGGGCCGTGCCCGAGGGCCTGGGCAACCAGATGTTCGGGCTCTTCGCCCTGTCCGGCAAGCTAACCTCGTTCCTCGGCCCGTTTCTGGTCGGCTGGCTGACCCTGGCTTTGGGCAGCCAGCGCTTCGGCATGGCCTCGGTGATCGTCATGTTCGTCTTGGGCTTCGGGCTCATGCTCCTGGTCCCCAAGTCCGAATCAGGACCAGGCGGGTAGTTTGCAAACTTCTTGTCGAGGGCTATGCTGAAATCATAGGGCGTTTCAACGCCCTGGCCGGAGGGCCCATGTCCGAATTCAGATTCGAGCTGTCCCAGCAGGAAAAAGACTACCTCAAGGACCTGGTCAGGCTGAGCATCCTGGGCCGCCTCAAGCCCGGCGGCGGCCCGGCGTCCCCGCCCGCGCCGCCGACCGAAATCCTCAGGCGCGAGCTGGGCGCGTTCGTGACCCTGAAGAGGGCCGGGAGGCTGCGCGGCTGCATCGGCAAGGTCCAGGGCTCGGGCGAGCTCTACAGGACGATCTGGGAAATGGCCCGGGCCGCGGCCTTCAAGGACCCGCGCTTTCCGCCCCTGGAGGCCTCCGAGTTCAAGGGCCTGGACATCGAGGTCTCGGTGCTCGGCCCGGTCACGGCCTGCCCGGACCCCGAGCTGGTCGAGATCGGCCGCCACGGCCTGATCATGTCCAGGGACCGGCGCGCCGGCCTGCTTTTGCCCCAGGTGGCCGTGCAGTGGAAGTGGGACCGCAGGACCTTCCTCGCCCAGACCTGCCTCAAGGCCGGGCTGCCGCCCGAGGCCTGGAGGGACGAGGAGACCGCCATCTCCTGGTTCGAGGCCGAGGTCTTCTGAGCCCTTGCGGGCCCTTCTAGGGTCGCGTCTCTAAAATAACCGTCAGCTTATTTTAGAAATAAAAATAATTGGTTCGAGTTGTTGCGCCATGCGCAAAGGCTTGCTTGATTCGCGAACGCGAGACTAGGGATTGGTCGCGGCCCAAATGGACCAGGCCTCGACCTTGGTCCTCTGGGCCGCGAAAATCTGGAAGCGGCGCAAGAACCAGCGGCGCTCTACATAGGCCTGCCTGCGCCAGCCTTCTTCGGGCTCGGCGTCGAGCAGATCGGCCCCGCCCGCGTCGCGCTGCCTGGCGGCCAGGACCTCCAGGCCGAACTCGCGCCCGTTCTTCAGGATGTCGTACATGAGCAGGAAGGTCGTGGTCCGGCCCTTGCCCGCGCGGCAGTGGAAGTGCAGCCAGTCGCCGGGCGCCAGGGTGTCCACAAGACCGAGGAAGCGGTCCACGCTTGGGTCTTGGGGCCGCAAATGGTCCGGCACGGCCAGCCTGAAGTAGCCAAGGCCCCTGGCCGCGCAGAGGTCGGCCTCGGTCTCGGCCCTGGCCACGGCCAGCTCCAGGGTCCTTGAATCCGGGCCCTTGTCCAGGCGCAGGGAGATGTTTCGGCCTTGGACGGCCCGCAGCCGGGCCGCCTCGTCGGCCAGGACCCGGGCCGGGTCAAGGCCCTGGTTGGCCCAGTTGTTTTCTGCGTACCAGCTTATGGCCGCGCCGTTTGCAAACCCGTGCGACTCCTGGCGCAGGTCCACGATCAGGACCCGGCCGCGCATCCAACCGAGCATCCTGTCCAGGCCCTGTTCCGAGAACTGGGCGCTGCCCGAGGCCGCGAGACCGGGCAGGGGACGGTCCTCCGGGGTCTTGCGGGCCGCGTCCAGGCTGCGGAAGTTTCTGGGCAGGGCCTCGGTCTCGGCCGCGTCCAGGAGGATGAAGGGTTGGGCGGCCAGGGCCGAGGCCGCGGCCAGGGCGGTCAGGGCCAGGACCGCGGTCGTGACAATGCGGCGGATCATTTTTTCGCCCTTGGCTTGCGCGTCTCGGCGATGCGGGCCTTCAGCCTTTCGATTATCCGGTCGTATCCCTCGGGCCGGTGCGGGATGAGGCAGGCGCTGCAGTCCTTGACCCCCTCGCGCAGGGCGAAGTCGCCCCCGCAGTCGTCCAGGAAGTACAGGGGGCAGAAGCAGAACAGGCAGTTGAAGTTGTCCGGGTCCTTGGTCTGGTGGCAGGGGAAGTACTCGCAGTCCCGGTTGCAGAAGAAGCGGTGGCTGTTCTTCACGGCTCGCCCCCTATTGCCCGGGCAGCCAGCGGACCCAGAGCCTGCGGCTCCTCGGCCCGTCGAACTCGCAGAAAAAGACCTTCTGCCAGGTCCCCAGGGCGAGCTGGTTGTCGTTTACGATCAGCATCTGGTCCGGGCCCACCAGGCTGGCCTTGACGTGCGCGTCGCTGTTGCCCTCCAGGTGTTGGTAGTCGCCCTTGTGCGGGACGAGCGAGCAGAGCGCAGCGTTGATGTCCCGGGCCACGCTCGGGTCCGCGCCCTCGTTCACGGTCACCGCGGCCGTGGTGTGCGGGCAGAAGACGAGCAGCGCGCCGTTGCGCCAGCCGTTGTCGCGCACCAGGCCCTGGAGCTGCCCGCTTATGTCGACCATCTCCTGCCGCGCGCCGGTCTTGACGCTTAGCTCTTTCATGGCTTGCTCCGCGGGTTCAGGGTTTCTCGGCCCAGAGCACGAAGACCGGGTTCTGGGCCGTGAAGCGCAAATCCCCGGCCAGGTTGTCCGAGGTGCTGGCCTGGATCTGGATGGCCCCGAAGCGCCAGCCCAGGGTCTGGAAGTGGTCCTTGGCCAGGAGCAGGGTGTCCAGCAGGGTGCACTGGACGACCATCCTGCCGCCGGGCTTGAGCCTGGCGCAGGCCGCGTCCAGGAGCTTGCGGGCGGCCTTGTCGCCGTGGTCGAGCCCGCCGCTGACGAATATGCGGTCCGGGTCGGGCAGGCCCTTGAGGCAGCGGGGCATGTCGCCCCGGACCAGGTGCACGGGCCAGGCGCCCATGCGCCGGATGTTTTCGTTGAGGGCCGCGGCCCGGCGCAGGTCCCTCTCCACGGCAAAGACCCGGCCGTTTCGGGCCAGGTGCGCGGCCTCGATGGCCACGCAGCCGCAGCCCGCGCCCAGGTCCCAGACCGTGGCCCCGGGCGCGACGTTCAGCGCGGCCAGGCCCGCGGCCCGGACCGGCTGCTGGGCCACGGGCTCGTGCTCCGAGAAGTAGTAGTGGTCCGGAACGCCCAGGCAGAGCTCGATCTCCGGCGGGTAGCCGCGCTCCACGAGCACCAGGCTGGGCCTGGAGAAGTTCAGGTCCCAGACCTCCTGGGGGCTGAGGCGGCGGATTATCTCCTGGGGCGTGCCCAGGTCCTCGATCACGGTCAGCGTCAGGCCCTCGACGCCCTTTTCCAAAAGGGCCCGGGCGATCGCGGACGGGCCGTGCCCCTGGCCGGTCAGGACCATGACCCGGTCGGCCCCGGCCAGGGCCGAGAACAGGGGCGTGAAGTCGCGCTCCCCGACCTCGACCACGGCCAGGTCCTGCCAGTCCAGGCCCAGCCTGGCCGCGGCCACCTGCACGCTGGTCAGGTTGGGGTGCACCGCGACCTTGTCCGGGCCGAGCTCTTGGATCAGCCTCCTGCCGATGCCGAAGAACAGCGGGTCCCCGTCCGTGAGCACGGCCACCAGCTTGCCGGCCGCGGCCTCCTTGCGGATCCTGGCGATGATCGGGTCCAGGGACCCGCTGACGGGGATCTGTTTTTCGGCCCGGTGCGGGCACTCGAGCGGGCAGGCCAGGGCCCAGGCCGCGAGCAGCCTGCGCTCGCCGACCAGGACCTGGGCCTTTTCGGCCACGGACCTGGCCTCGGGGTCCAGGATGAGCGAGCCCGGCCGCATCCCGAGCACGTGGACCGGTTTTCTGTCCGTCAGGGCCATGGCTGCCAATACACTGAACCCGGGCCGGGGAAAAGGGTCGGCCTCATTTCCGGCCCCGGCCGTTGGTGTTTTGGGCTTCGACCACGGGTTGCGGTCCGATCTTTTGGGGCGGCTCGACGAGCGGCGCGTCCGCGGCCCTGGCCAGGCCCTGGATCAGGTTCTTGAAGATCAAGGCGTGAAAGGGGTAGAGCGCGAACCAGTAGAGCGACCCCCAAAGGCCCCGGGGCAGGAACCTGGACACGATCCGGAGCTCGCTGTCCCCGGCGTTCAGCGGCCTGACCCTTATCTCCAGCATGGCCTCGCCGGGCAGCTTCATCTCGGCCAGGAGCAGGAGTCTTTTGCCCGGCCTGACGTCCAGGACCCGCCAGAAGTCCAGGGCGTCGCCCACCCGGAGGTCCTCCGGGTGCCTGCGGCCGCGCCGCAGGCCCGGCCCGCCGATCAGCTCGTCCGCAAGCCCCCGCAGCCGCCACAGGAAGCTGCCGAAGAACCAGCCGGACTCGCCGCCCAGGCCCTGTATCGGCCTCCAGACCCGCTCGGCCGGGCCCCTGAGCCTGGCCGAGTAGTTGCACTGATGCACCGCGCCCCCGGCATAGGGCGGGTCCTGGCAGGCGGCCCAGCCCGGCAGGCAGGCCGAGCCCGCGTCAAAGCAGCAGGTGGACACCGACTGCTGGCGGACCTTGTCCAGGGCCTGGGCCATGGCCTCGCCGCAGGACAAGAGCCTCTGGGGCACCAGCCTGCGGATGTCGTTCTCCCGGCAGACGACCTCGTTCTTCAGGCCCTGGACCAGCGGCCTGATCAGGGACATGGGCACGGGCGTGACCAGGTTGATCCAGAAGGCCGACATCCCGGGCGTGAGCAGGGGCGCGGGGATGATCAGCCTGGGCCTGAGCCCGGCCTTTTCGGCGTAGATGCGCAACATCTCGGCGTAGGTCAGGATGTCGGGTCCGCCGATGTCGAAGCTGCGGCCGGCCGTGGCCGGGTTCTCCAGGCATCCGACCAGGTACCCGAGCACGTTGGACACGGCTATGGGCTGGCAGCGGGTGCGCACCCACCTGGGCGCGATGATCACCGGCAGCCGGTCCGCCAGGTAGCGGATGATCTCGAAGGACGCGCTGCCCGAGCCCAGGATCACGGCCGCCCTGAGGACGGTGAGCTCGGCCGAGCCAAGGGACAGGATGCGGCCGACCTCGGCCCTGGAGCGCAGATGGGGCGAGAGTTCGGGCGAGTCCTCGCCGAGGCCCCCCAGGTAGATGATGCGCTTCATTCCCGCCTGGCTGGCGGCCCGGGCCATGTTGCAGGCCGCCTCGCGGTCCCGGGCCGCGAAGTCCGGCACGTCCGGCCGCATGGAGTGGACCAGGTAGTAGGCCGCAGAGCAGCCCCTGGCCGCCTCCAGCATGGAGGAGGGGTCCAGGAGGTCGGCCCGGACCGCTTCCAGGCCGGGGTGCCCGCCCCAGGGCCGGGCCTTGATCTTGGCCACGGATCGGCCCGCGGCGCGCACCCGGTGCCCGCGTTCCAGCAGCGCGGGCACGAGCCTGCCTCCCACGTAGCCCGTGGCCCCGGTGACCAGGACCGGCGCCCGGTCCTCGGACATCACTCCTCCCCGGGCCTGCGCCAGCCCCGGCCGCGCATGCAGCGCTCAAAGGCGTCTTCCTGGCTCATGTTCTCGATAAAGGCCTGGGGACAGGTCTCCGGGATCACCGTGGGATCGTTCTCTGGCGCGGTGGGGGCCATGTCCTGGGCCTGCCTCTGGCAGAACTCCCGGTCGCGTTTAAATATTTCGTCGCTTCTGGCCGGGTCGGCGATCAGCGTGTTCACCCAGCCCCGGCCGCAGCAGGCCAGGGCCGCGAGCGCGGCCGCGAAAAGCAGCAGCTTAAGGGTCCTGCTCACGTCCAGACCTCCTCGTCCTTGAGGGCCCGGCCCATGAGGTCGGCCACGGCCGCGGCCGGATCCTTGTCCTGGTAGAGTATGGCGTAGACCTGCTCGGTGATCGGCAGCTCCACGCCGAGCTTCTCGGCCAGCCGGTGCAGGGCCTCGGTGGTCTTGACCCCCTCGGCCACGGACCGGGTCTCGGCCATGATCTCGGAGAGCCTCTTGCCCTGGCCGAGCTTGAGCCCGACCTGCCGGTTGCGGGACAAATCCCCGGTGCAGGTGAGCACCAGGTCGCCCATGCCGGACAGGCCCATGAAGGTGTGCACCCGCGCGCCCATGGCCTTGCCCAGCCTGCTCATCTCGGCCAGGCCCCTGGTGATGAGCGCGGCCCTGGCGTCGTGGCCGAAGCCCAGGCCGTCGGAGATGCCCGCGGCTATGGCGACCACGTTCTTGACCGCCCCGCCGAGCTCCACGCCGACGAAGTCCCGGGTGGTGTAGACCCTGAAGTAGTCGGTGGAGAACAGGCGCTGGAGGCTGCGGCCGAGCTCCAGGTCCGCGCAGCCCAGGGACACGGTCGTGGGCATGCCGCGGCTGACCTCGGCGGCGAACGACGGCCCCGAGATGTGGGCGTAGCGCGGCCTGAGCCCGTGCAGGGCCTCGGACACGACCTTGGACATGGGCTTGAGGCTGGCCAGCTCGATGCCCTTGCTGGCGCAGACCACCACCGGCCGCTTGGGCAGGAAGGCGGCGAAGGACTCCAGTGTGGCCCGCAGGAACTGGCTCGGCACGACGAGCACAAAGGCCTCGGCCCCGCGCACGGCCGCGGCCGGGTCGCTCTCCACCTTGAGGCGCGCTGAGAGCCTGACCCCGGGGAGGAACCAGGAGTTCTCCCTGGTCTTGACTATTGACGCGGCGAGCTCGGGCTCGCGGACCCAGAGGGTCGCGGCCTCGCCCTTCTTGGCCAGCAAATCGGCCAGGGTGGTGCCCCAGGCCCCTGCGCCGATCACGGTCGTGTTCATGAGGCTTTCTCCTTTGCGCCTGCGCCGTTTGTCGCGTGCTCGCCGATAGTTACCCTGCCGCGGTTCATGAGGCAAGGGCCGGTTGCAAGGCGTTGTATTAGCGGTTAAGACCTTTGGCCATGCCGGTCATGAAGTTCACGGACAAGGAGCAGGCGGTCCTGGCCCTGGCCGGGGCCGACCTGCCGGACGGCCCCGAGCCCTTTGCGGACATCGCCGGGCTGGCCGGGGTCGGCGAGGGCGAGGTCTTGGGCCTGTTGAACAGGCTCAGGTCCGAGGGCGTGATCCGCCGCTTCGGGGCCACCCTGAGGCACCAGAAGGCCGGCTACGGCCACAACGCCATGGTCGCCTGGCTGGTGCCCGAGGACAAAGACCCCGAGGCCGTGGGCCGGATCATGGCCGCCAGGCCCGAGATCAGCCACTGCTACCTGCGCCGGACCCACCCGGACTGGCCGTACAACATCTACACCATGATCCACGGCAAGAACCCGGGCGACTGCCTGCGGGTGGCCGAGGAGCTGGCCGCCTTGACCGGGGTTAGGGAGCGCGAGGTCCTGCTGAGCGTGGGCGAGCTGAAAAAGACCTCCATGAGCTACTTCTAGGAGCGCGACATGGCACTTGATTCCAAGACCTTGTTTGAGAGGGCGGCCGAGTCCATCCCGGGCGGGGTCAACAGCCCGGTCAGGGCCTGCCGGAGCGTGGGCTGCGACCCCCTGTTCATCGCCCGGGCCGCGGGCAGCCGGATGTGGACCGTGGAGGGCCTGGAGCTCATCGACTACGTCATGAGCTGGGGGCCCCTGCTCCTCGGCCATTCGGATGCGGCCGTGACCCAGGCCGTGCACGCGGCCGTGGACCGGGGCGCGAGCTTCGGCGCGCCCTGCCGGGACGAGGTCCTGCTGGCCGAGGCCGTGGAGAGGGCCATGCCGGCCATGGACCTGGTGCGCATGGTCAACTCCGGAACCGAGGCGGCCATGAGCGCCCTGCGCCTGGCCCGGGGCTTCACCGGCCGGGACAAGGTCCTCAAGTTCGAGGGCTGCTACCACGGGCACAGCGACTGTTTTTTGGCCAGCGCGGGCTCGGGTGTGGCCACCCTGTCCATCCCGGGCACCCCGGGCGTGCCCGCGGACTTCGTCAAACACACCCTGCTGTGCCCGTACAACGACCTTGGGGCCGCGCAACGGCTGTTCGAGGGCCACGGCCGGGACCTGGCCTGCGTGATCGTCGAGCCCGTGGCCGGGAACATGGGCTGCGTGCCCCCGGCCGAGGGCTTTTTGCAGGGCCTGAGGGCCCTGTGCGACCAGTACGGGGCCCTGCTGGTCTTCGACGAGGTCATCACCGGGTTCAGGGTCGCCTTTGGCGGGGCCCAGGCCAGGTTCGGGGTGACCCCGGATCTGACCTGCCTGGGCAAGATAATCGGCGGCGGGTTTCCGGTCGGGGCCTACGGCGGCAGGCGCGAGGTCATGGAGCGCATAGCGCCCTGCGGGGACGTGTACCAGGCCGGGACCCTGTCCGGGAATCCGGTGGCCATGGCCGCGGGCCTGGCCACCTTGGAGCGGCTCTCTGGCCTGGACTACGGGGCCCTGGAAAGAAGGACCCTGGCCCTGGCCACGGAGCTCAAGGCGGTCTTCGAGGCCAAGGGCCTGCCCGTGCGCCTGAACCACACGGCCTCCATGTTCACCCTGTTCTTCACCGCCGAGCCGGTCACGGACTTCGAGAGCGCCAAGGCCTCCAACACCGGGGTCTACTCCGAGCTCTACAGGCAGATGCGCCTGGCCGGGATCAACCTGGCGCCGTCCGGGTTCGAGTGCGCGTTCACCTCGTTCGCGCACAGCGACGAGGACTTCGGCCGGACCCTGGACGCGGCCCGGGCGCTCAAGCTCTGAGGCGCGCGGAATCATCACCCGGCGCTTGCAAAAAACGGCCTTTTGGGGCTACATGGTCGATGCGGCCGTGGAACCGGCTTGACACGTCAGGTGTGCTCAATTAATTCAAGGACCATGTATGTAAAGAAGTCCTGTCGGCGGCTTGAGGAACCATAGCAATCGTTTGGAAAGAAGGAGGAGGAGGAGAATGAAGAAGACGATCCTTATCAGCCTGGTCTGCTCGGCCCTGGTCTGCGCCTTTGTGCTGCCTTCGCTGCACGCCGCGCCCAAGGCCCCGGCGGACATGACCATTGAGATGCCCAAGGGCCAGAAGGCCACCAAGGCCCCGGTGGCCTTTTCCCACGCCAAGCACAAGGCCCTGGACTGCAAGGCCTGCCACCACAAGTGGGACGGCAAGGGCGACGTGAAGGGCTGCTCCAGCGCCGGCTGCCACGAGGACTACAAGGCCAAGAAGGGCGACAAGTCCTTTTACGGCGCTTTCCACGCGGCGACCTCCAAGACCAGCTGTCTCGGCTGCCACAAGGACCTGAAGACGGCCAAGAAGCCCACCGGCCCGACCGCCTGCACCCAGTGTCATCCTCAGAAGAAGTAACCGGGCCTGACAAAGGGGGCCGCGAACGCGGCCCCCTTTTTTGAAAAATCATTCCAAAGGCGGAGACCATGCCTGATTCCCCCGAGAAAAGCCCGACCCCCGAGGAGGAAGTCCTCGAACTGTCCGAGGCCGTCGAGGACGAGCTTCGGGACGAGGCCGGCGGGGATTCCGGCGACCTGGACCTGAACTTCGAGCAGGAGATCGAGGAGCTGTTCGCCGAGGACCTGGACAAGGCCGAGACCGGGTCCGAGGAGCAGGCCGTGGTCCTGGACGATTTGGCGGCCGGCGAGCCGGAGGCAGAGCAGCCCGGGGCCGATGCGGATCAGGAGGAGCCACCCTTGCTGCTCGACGACGTCGTGGAGCAGGGCCCTGATCTGGATTTGGGCCTGCCGGACGCCGAAGAGTCCGGGACCGGGGGCGAGGTCGACGTGGAGGGCCTGGACGAAATAATCGCCGACATGGGCCAGGCCAAGGCCCCGGCCCCTGAGGCCGAGGACGTGGTCGAGCTCGCTCAGGCCGTCGAGGACCTGGAGGCCGAAGAGGCCGAGGGGCCCGCGATCGAGGAGCCGCTCCTTGCCGAGGGGCCCGCGGACGAGGAGGCCTTGGACCTGCTGGAGGGCGCGGAGATCGACGTCTCCGAGATCATGCCCCCGGAGGGCGCGGTCATTGACGAGGCCGAGGCCCTGGAGCGGTTTTCCGAGAGGATAGGGGTCCTGGAGGCCAAGGTGGCCGAGCTCGAGCAGGCCTTGAGGGACGAGGTCGCCAGGCTGGTGCCCGCCGAGGCGGCCAGGATCATCCGCGAGGAGATCGAGAGGCTGGCCAGCGAGATCAAGGACTGATTTTCCGCCATATTGCCTGCGGTCGCGGAAGGGTGTTTCCGCGGCCTTTTTTTGGCCCCGGGCCTGCTCGACGCCGGGTCTTGGCCGTGCTAAGGACCTGAAAAAAAGGAAGAGGCTTCAACGGTTTCTTCCTTTTCCCGCCCGGGGCCCGCGAGTGTTCGGTGCGGCCATTTCCCACCGGGCGGGTTTTTCCCTCAAGCAAGGGAGGAGCCTCTTGGAAAAGCTCGAAAAGCAGGCCCTGCAGGTGGCCAAGGAAGTGACCATCAAGTTCATCGAGGTCGGCAGGATATCCCCGAACAATTTCGGCGAGCACTTCAGCGAGATATACGGGCAGATCCTCAAGACCGTGGCCTCCGGCGGCGAATCGGCCGCCCGGGCCGGGACGGCCGAGGCCGGGGACGACTGATCCATGACCTCAAGCCCTGGGCGGGACAGGGCCCTCGAGCATGGCCGGAGGGTGGCGGACATGTTCGGCCGCATCGCCCCGTGGTACGACTTCCTGAACCACTGCCTGAGCCTGGGCCAGGACGTGTACTGGCGTTCGCGGCTGGTCAGGGCGGCCCGCTCAGGGGTCGGCCAAGGCCTGTTCCTGGACCTGGCCGCCGGGACCCTGGACGTGTCCAGGAAGCTCGCCCGGGCCTGCCCCGAGGCCAGGATCATGGCCCTGGACCTGGCCCTGCCCATGCTCTCGGTGGGCCGCTCGAAAAAGCTCGGCCAGGGCCTGGCCCAGAGGGTCTGGCCGGTGCAGGCCGACGGCCGCAGCCTGCCTTTGCCGGACGGCTGCGTGGACGCGGCGACCATGGCCTTCGGCATCAGAAACATTTTGCCCAGGCCCCAGGCCTACTCCGAGATACTGCGGGTCCTCAGGCCCGGGGGCCGCTTGTGCGTCCTGGAGTTCGGCACGGCCAGGCGGCGGGTCTGGAAGGGCCTGTACAACCTGTATCTTGACCGGGCGTTGCCGCTCGTCGGTCGGCTGGTCTCCGGGGACCCGGGCGCGTACCGCTACCTGGCCGAGACCATAGCCTCCTTTCCGGACGAGAGGGCCCTGGGCCGGGAGCTGATTGACGCCGGCTTCAGCCGCGCCTATTACCTGCCCATGCTTTCGGGCATTGTTTTTCTGCATGTGGCGGAAAAGGCCGGGGCCTAGAGGGAGCGGCCGAAAAATACCAGGAGCACGCCGAGGACAATGGCCGTGAACCCCAGGATGCGCAGGGACTTGGCCGGCTGCCTGACGAGCTTTGAAAGCACCCGGGGCATCTTTTCGGCGAACAGGAAGTAGGGCAGGCCCTCGATGACAAAGGCGAGGCCCAGGCCGATCAGAAGGATCGACCAGTTGATGTTCATGCGGGCATACTAGCCGGGCCGAGGGCGGTTGTCCACTCGGCCGGGCCCAAGGACAAAGGCGGTGAGGATGCAGGGCATGGTCGGTTTCGAGGATTTGAGCGCCAAACGGGCGGCCGTGGCCGTGGTCGGGCTGGGATACGTGGGCCTGCCGCTGGCCGTGGCCCTGGCCGGGCATTTCAGGGTCATCGGCTTCGACGTCTCGGCCAAGAGGATCAGGGACCTCGACTCGGGCCTGGACCGGACCGGGGAGCTGTCCGCAACGGACATCTCGGCCTCCGGGGCCCGGTTCACCGACGACCCGGCCGAGCTGGGACAGGCCAGGCTGTTTCTGGTCGCCGTGCCCACGCCCATCGACGCCCACCGCATCCCGGACCTGCGGCCGGTGATCGGGGCGAGCAGGACCGTGGGCGCCGCGCTCAAGCCGGGCAGCGTGGTGGTCTACGAGTCAACGGTCTATCCCGGGCTGACCGAGGAGCTCTGCGGCCCGCTTCTGGAGGAGGCCTCGGGCCTGGTCTGCGGCCGGGACTTCTGGCTCGGCTACTCCCCGGAGAGGGTCAATCCCGGGGACCGCGAGCACCGGCTGGAGACCATCGTCAAGGTCGTGGCCGGCCAGAATCCGGCCTGCGCCGAGCTCTTGTCCCAGGTCTACGGCCGGGTGGTCAGGGCCGGGGTGTACCGGGCCCCGGACATCAGGACCGCCGAGGCGGCCAAGGTCATCGAGAACACCCAGCGGGACCTGAACATCGCCCTGATGAACGAGCTGGCCATGATCTTCGAGCGCATGGGCATAGACACCCTGGAGGTCCTGGAGGCGGCCGGGACCAAGTGGAACTTCCTGCCCTTCAGGCCGGGCCTGGTGGGCGGGCACTGCATCGGCGTGGACCCCTACTACCTGACCTTCAAGGCCGAGGCCCTGGGCCATCACCCCCAGGTCATCCTGGCCGGCCGCAAGATCAACGACTACATGGGCAAGTACATCGCCGAGGCGACCATCAAGAGGCTGATCAAGGCCGGGCTCAGGATCAAGGGCGCCAGGGTCGGGGTGCTCGGCCTGACCTTCAAGGAGAACGTCTCGGATCTGCGCAACACCAGGGTCGTGGACCTGGTCCGGGAGCTCGAGGAGTACGGGGTCCGGGTCCTGGTCCAGGACGCCAAGGCCGACCCGGCCGAGGCAGAGGCCGAGTGCGGGATCAGGCTCTGCGGCCTGGACCGGTTGCGCGACCTGGAGGCCATTGTCCTGGCCGTGGTCCACGACGAGTACAAGTCCATCGGCCTGGCCGAGCTCAAGACCTGGTTCAGGGACCCGGCAAAGGCCCTGCTCATCGACGTCAAGGGCTTTTTCAGGCCCCGGGACCTGGCCGCGGCCGGGTTCGCCTTCTGGAGGCTGTGAGGCCCATGGCCATCGCCATTGTCGCGGCCACCTCCAGGGAGATGCGCGCGGCCCTCGGCTTTGCGAGCGGCGCGCCCGAGGTGCGCCGGGGCAGAGACGAGGTCTGGTCCCTGGACGACAGACAGTTCGTGCTCTCGGTCACCGGCATCGGCGTGGTCAACGCCGCCCTGGCCATGGGCCGGCTCCTGCAAAGGGGCGGCCTGGACGGGGTGGTGAACCTGGGCCTGGCCGGGGCCTTTGACCCGAGGGCCCTGCCTTTGCGCACCCCGTGCCTGGTCCGGCGCGAGATATGGCCGGAGATCGGGCTGGCCGGGTCCGGGTCCGTGGACCCCAGGGGCCTGGGCCTGGCCCAGGGGACCGTGGACGGCCGGCCGGTCTGGGACCGCATCGACCTCGCGCCCGAGGCCTCGGGAAAGAGGATGGGCGTCGAGATATCCGGCAACTGGCAGCGGGTGGTCAGCCTGACCGTGAGCGCGGTCACCGGCACCTTGGAGGACGCCAGGCGCCTGGAGCTGGCCTACGACGCGGACGTGGAGAACATGGAGGGCTTTGCCCTGGCCTTTGGCGCGGCCGGGCAGGGGGTGCCGTTCGTGGAGCTGCGCACGGTGTCCAACCGGGTCGGGTCCAGGGACCCCGCGGACTGGGACCTGGACGGCGCCCTGGGGGTGCTGGCCGGGCTGTGCGCCTCCATGTTCATGAACCGCTAGACCTTGTTCGGGTCCTTAGAGGAGGTCAAAAAAAGCCTTCGCGGGCCTTGTGGAAACAGTCCCGCATGGACTATACAACACGGCCAGGCGATGAAGGATCTACGCTCCTATTTCAACCACGAGGTCCCCAGGGTCGGCGAGTTTCTCGAACGGGAGACGGCCGGACTCGACGGGCTGGTGCGCGAGGTGGCCAGGCACGTGCTCCTGGCCCCGGGCAAGCGCATCCGCCCGATCCTGACCATCCTCATGGCCAGGGCCTTCGGCTACGAGGGCGACGCCCTGCCCCTGGCCTGCGCCCTGGAGATACTGCACTCCGCGACCCTGCTCCACGACGACATCCTGGACGGCGCGAACCTGAGGCGCGGCCTGCCCGCCGCGCACACCGTGTTCGGGAACACCGAGACCATCCTGGCCGGGGACGTGCTCCTGGCCCTGGCCAACAGGCTGGGCGCGGGCTACGACATCCCGCGCATAAACTACCTCTTGGCAGAGGGCATCATGGCCACGGCCGAGGGCGAGATACGCGAGATCGCCTTTTTGTCCGACCCCGCGGCGGACAGAAAGACCTACCTGGAGATCATCGTCGGCAAGACCGCCAAGCTCATCGAGACCGCCTGCCGCTGCGGCGCGGTCCTGGGCGGGGCGTCCAGGGACCGGGAGGACGCGGCCGGGGAGTTCGGCCTGAACCTGGGCATCGCCTTCCAGCTGGTGGACGACGCCCTGGACTACGCCGAGGCCTCCAGCGACACGGGCAAGCCCGAGGGCGGCGACCTCAGGGAGGGCAAGGTGACCCTGCCCCTGATCTATCTGCTAGAGGCCATGGACCGGGCCGAGGCCGGGGCGCTCCTGTCCAGGCTGAGGGCCAAGTCCGTGGGCCCGGACGACGCGCGCGAGGTCCTGCGCAGGGTCCGCGAGGCCGGGCTGGCCGAGAGGACCAGGGACAAGGCCGCCGAGTATGTGGCCCGGGCCAGGCAGGCCCTTTCCAGGCTCTCCGGGTGCCGGGAGACCGACATCCTGGCCCAGGCGGCCGAGTTCGTGCTCACCCGCCGCAGGTAGCCTTGCCGGGACCGCGGACCTGTTTGGACCGCTCCGGCCGGGAAGAAGTTCAAGGAGTTGATGATGCTGTTTCGGGTCGAGGTCGGGCTCAGGCCGCAGGTGCGCGACGTGCTGGGCCAGGGCGTGTGCCGCAAGATAAACGACGAGCTGGGCATCGCCGTGGACTCGGTGCGCATCGTCAAGGTCTATGTGGTCGAGGGCCTGGACGCGGCGCGCGCGGACGAGGTCCTGGCCGCCGAGGCCCTGCACGATCCGGTCCTGCACCTGGCCTCGCTCTCGCCCCTGGCCCGGGGCTTTGACTGGGCCCTGGAGGTCGGCTTCAGGCCCGGGGTCACGGACAACGAGGGCCGCACGGCCAAGGAGGCCCTGGCCATGGCCCTGGGCCTCTCCGGGCAGGAGGCCGCCGGGCTCGCGGTCTACACCGCCGATCAGTACCTGCTCAGCGGGGATCTGTCCGAGGCCCAGGTCGCAAGCGTGGCCAGGGACCTTCTGGCCAACGAGCTCATCCAGCGCTTCGAGTACCGCTCCCGCGGCGAGTTCGCGGCCAGGCCGTTTCCGGCCAGGGCGGCCAGGGTCACCGGCCTGGCCAGCGACCAGGTGGACAGCGTGGCCATCCGGGAGATGAGCGACGAGGATCTCATGGCCTTCAGCCGGGCCAACACCCTGGCCCTGAGCCTGGTGGAGCTGCATTGCATCAGGGCCTACTACGCGGACCAGGCAAGCGCCCGCGTCAGGCGGGAGGCCGGTCTGGGTCCGGACCCCACGGACGCGGAGCTCGAGGTCCTGGCCCAGACCTGGTCCGAGCACTGCAAGCACAAGATATTCAACGCCCGCATAAGCTACGTCAACGAGGAGACCGGCCGCAGCGAGGTCATCGACAGCCTGTTTCGGACCTATATCCAGGCCAGCACCGAGGACATCAGAAGGGCCCTGGGCCGCGACGACTTCTGCCTCTCGGTGTTCAAGGACAACGCCGGGGTGATCCGGTTCAGCGAGGAGCTCAGCGTGTGCGTCAAGGTCGAGACGCACAACAGCCCCTCGGCCCTGGACCCCTACGGCGGGGCCCTGACCGGCATCGTGGGGGTCAACCGGGACCCCATGGGCACCGGGCTCGGCGCGAACATGCTCTGCAACACGGACGTGTTCTGCTTCGCCTCCCCGTTCTACAAGGGCGAGCTGCCGCCCCGGCTGCTGCACCCCAGGCGGGTCTTCGAGGGCGTGCGCGAGGGCGTGGAGCACGGGGGCAACAAGTCCGGGGTGCCCACGGTGAACGGCTCGGTGGTCTTTGACCGCCGCTATCTGGGCAAGCCCCTGGTCTTCTGCGGGACCGTGGGCCTCATGCCCGCCCTGGCCGCGGGCCGTCCGAGCCACGAGAAGAGGGCCTGCCCCGGGGACGCCATCGTCATGTGCGGCGGCCGGATCGGCAAGGACGGGATCCACGGCGCGACCTTTTCCTCGGAGGAGCTCCACGAGGGCTCCCCGGCCACTGCCGTGCAGATCGGCGACCCGATCACCCAGCGCAAGATGTACGACTTCCTCATGCGCGCCCGGGACCTGGGGCTGTACAACGCGATCACCGACAACGGGGCCGGCGGGCTGTCCTCGTCAGTGGGCGAGATGGCCCAGGACTGCGGGGGGTTCGACCTGGACCTGGCCCGGGCCCCGCTCAAGTACGACGGGCTCAGGCCCTGGGAGATACTGATCTCCGAGGCCCAGGAGCGCATGACCCTGGCCGTGCCCCGGGACAGGCTAAAGGAGTTCATGGCCTTGTCCCGGGAGATGGACGTGGAGTCCACGGACCTCGGGCGGTTCACGGACAGCGGCCGGTATTTCGTGCGCTACGGGGAGAGGCCCGTGGCCCTGCTGGACATGGACTTCGTGCACCACGGCGGGCCCCAGATGGAGCTTCAGGCGCGCTGGAGGCGGCCCGAGGTCCCGGACCAGGACATCCCGGAGGTCGCGGACCACGGGGACCTGCTCAGGCGCATGCTCGCCAGGCTGAACATCTGCAGCAAGGAGTTCCTCATCCGCCAGTACGACCACGAGGTCAAGGGCGGCAGCGTGGTCAAGCCCCTGGTCGGCGTGTTCCGGGACGGCCCGGCCGACGCCGCGGTCATCAGGCCGGACCTCGGCTCGGAGCGCGGCCTGGTGGTCTCGCACGGCATCTGCCCCAAGTACAGCGACCTGGACACCTACTGGATGATGGCCAACGCCATTGACGAGGCCGTGCGCAACGCCGTGGCCGTGGGCGGCGACCCCAGGCGCATGGCCGGGGTGGACAACTTCTGCTGGTGCGACCCGGTCCGGTCCGAGGCCGTGCCGGACGGCCGCTACAAGCTGGCCCAGCTGGTGCGCGCCAACCAGGCCCTGGCCCACTTCTGCCGGGCCTACGGCCTGCCCTGCGTCTCGGGCAAGGACTCGATGAAGAACGACTATGTGGGCGGGGGGGTAAAGATTTCCATCCCTCCGACCGTACTGTATTCCGTGATCGGCGTGATCCCGGACGTCAACCGCTGCCTGACCTCGGACCTCAAGGCCCCGGGCGAGGCGATCTACGTCCTGGGGGTCACCGGGCCGGATCTGGGGGCCAGCGAGCTGGCCTCGGAGCTGGGCTTTTCCTCGGGGTCCGCGCCCCAGGTGGACGCGCTCAGCGCCAGACAGAGGTACGAGACGCTTTTTTCGGCCATCCGGGCCGGGCTGGTCAGCGCCTGCCACGACTGCTCGGACGGCGGCCTGGCCTGCGCCCTGGCCGAGATGGCCATCGGCGGCAGGCTGGGCCTGCGGGCGGACCTGGACCTGGTGCCGTGTTGGGGCGGGCCGGGGCTTGCCGGGCTCCTGTACTCCGAGTCGGCCGGCCGCCTGGTGGTCACTGTGCCGCAGCGCCTTTGCGCCGAGTTCGAGGCCCTGTTCAGGGGCCAGACAGCGGCCCGGATCGGCGAGGTGGCCGCGGGCCCGGTGGAGTTCAGGTCGGCCGGGGCGACGATTCTCAGCCAGGAGCCCGAGGTCCTGGCCCGGGCCTACAAGTCCACCCTGGCCTGGTGATTGCGCTCGGGCAGGGGCCTTTTCGATTTGGCCGGGGGAGGGGGTGGAATTTTATACAGAACACCCCACTATGCACCTATCAAACATAATAAAAAAGTCAATGAGCTTTACACACGTTGAGAAACATTATATGTTGCCCCAAATTGTTAAATCGTTGTTTTTGATCAGCCGGATCGCGGGCCGGGCAAAAGGGTTTTGACCAGGGGCGATATTTTCCGGGGGGGCGTATGAAGTCTGCACACAGGTTGAAGATCGTTGCGGCGGCTGCCGCGTCGCTGGTCCTGGGCCTTGCGCTCGCGGCCGGCGTGGGGGCGGGCAGCGGCAGGTATGTGGGCTCCAAGGCCTGCAAGGACTGCCACGAGAAGGAATTTTCCAACTACAGCAAGTTCTCGAAGAAGGCCCACTCGGGCAGGAGCGTCAGCCAGATGGCCAAGGATCTGACCGAAGACGAGCTCAAGGAGTGCTTTCACTGCCACGCCACGGGCTACGGCCAGCCCGGCGGCTTCGTGAGCTTCGAAAAGACCCCGGACATGGGCAACGCGGGTTGCGAGGTCTGCCACGGGCCCGGGGCCGACCATGTGGAGGCCGGGGGCGACCCGGAGCAGATCAAGGGCAAGCTGGACATCAAGGAGTGCGAGACCTGCCACAACCCGGAGCGGGTGGCGAGCTTCGACTTCAAGCCCATGCTTTACGGCGGGGCCCACTAGGGGAGGGGCATCATGCAGTTGATTCGCAGATCTCTGGGGGCCAAGGTCGTTATCCTGACCACCATGCTCACGGTGGCCGCCTTTGCCGGACTCTTCTGGGCCAACTCGGCGGCCCAGCGCACGCTCATGCTCGACGAGGTCCACAACACCTCGGAGCGCATCTCGGACATGATCGAGATGGCCATCGAGGAGCCCATGTCCCTGGGCGACAACGCCGGGACCATGGACAAGTTCGAGGCCATCTCCAAGCGCTACCAGGACGTGCAGGTCCTGCTGACCGACTTCAGGGGCGAGGTCACCTACTCCACGGACAAGGCCAACCTGCGCAAGAGCGCCTTTGACGTCTGCCTGGACCAGACCTGCAGGGACCTCGTGAGCCAGGGGATCAAGTCGCCCATCCAGTCCGGCCAGTTGAGCGAGATAGCGGGCACGCCCTTTTTCGTCCAGGTCAAGAGCATCAAGAACGAGCCCCAGTGCCACCACTGCCACGGCAAGTCCAAGGCCATCCTGGGGTCCATGCTCATGACCCAGGACCTGACCCGCCAGATGAAGGCCCTCAAGGACATCCAGGTCAACGGAGCGCTGCTCTCCCTGGCCGGGACCCTGGCCCTGATCCTGGCCCTGATCCTGTTCATGCGCAAGTCCGTGGTCAGCAGGGTCAAGTCCATCGCCGCAAGCGCCGAGCAGGTGGCCAAGGGCGACCTGGAGACCAAGTTCGCGGTCTCGGGCCAGGACGAGATCGGAAATCTCGGCGACCACTTGGGCGAGATGGTCCAGCAGATCAAGGACCAGCTCCAGTACAACCAGAGCGTGCTCGACGGCATAGTCGTGCCCATAATGGTCACCGATGAAAACGGCAAGATATGCTACTTCAACGACCCGTTGCGCAAGATACTCGGCAAGCCGGACGAAGAGGTCCTGGGCGAGGGCGTGACCAAGGTCCTGACCGGCAAGCAGGGCACCGGCAGGACGGTCAAGGTCATGCAGTCCGGCCAGAGCCTGGCCGGGGACGTGCGCTACCACAGGACCGACGGGGTCGAGTTCCCGCTCAAGTACGAGCTCTCTCCGCTCAAGAACGCCCGCGGCCAGGTGGTCGGGGCCATCGAGGTGCTCATAGACCAGACCCGCGAGGAGGCGGACAGGAAGGCCATAGAGATCCAGCAGAACAATCTCCTGAAGGTGGCCAACGAGGTCACGGAAATGGCCATGAAGCTCAAGGAGGCCTCTGATTCGCTGTCCGAGCAGATGAACACCCTGACCAGCGGCGTGGACACCACGGCCGACCAGACCAGCCAGGTGGCCACGGCCATGGAGGAGATGAACTCCACGGTGCTCGAGGTGGCCAAGAACGCCGGGGAGACGGCCGAGGCCTCCAACCGCTCCAGCCAGGTGGCCAGGGAGGGCGGCAAGGTGGTCCAGACCACGGTCGGCGAGATCAACGAGGTGGCCGTGACCACCGAGACCCTGGCCGGGGCGCTCAACGAGCTGGCCGAGCGGGCCCAGAACATCGGCCAGGTCATGGCGGTGATCAACGACATCGCCGACCAGACCAACCTCTTGGCCCTGAACGCGGCCATCGAGGCCGCGCGCGCAGGCGAGGCCGGCCGCGGTTTCGCGGTCGTGGCCGACGAGGTGCGCAAGCTGGCCGAGAAGACCATGCAGGCCACCAAGGAGGTCGAGGGGGCCATAGCCCTGATCCAGGAAAGCACCACCGACGTGGTCCGGGAGATGGGCGAGGCCAGGGACCGGGTGGTCAAGACCTCGGGCATGGCCCGGGAGGCCGGCAATGTCCTTGACGAGATAGTCAACCAGTCCGAGGTCATCGCCGGAATGGTCAGCGGCATCGCCACCGCGGCCGAGGAGCAGTCCTCGACCAGCGAGGAGATCAACGACAACGTGACCAAGATAAACGAGATGTCCCAAGAGGTCTCCAGGGGCATACAGAAGGCCAACATGAGCATCCGGGAAGTGGCCGAGATGTCGCAGAACCTGTCCGCGTTGGTTGCCAAGTTCAGGAATTAGCCAGGGGAAATTGCCCGCCCTTGTGGGGGCGGAACCGTTGGTCCATGAAAATCGGTTTTCCCAGATCCGGGTCGAACCGCCCGGATCTGGGAAAAAGCCGTATTATAGGGCGGCGTCACGTTCTAGGGGGGAGGCATCGAGACGCTGAACAGGGCCTGTGCCCAGCCAACAGGCCGGACCGGCCGTGCGCCCGGGCCGGGCGACCGCCCCTGGCGGGCGGACCCGTTTCCGGGCCGGTCCGGGGCCATGAGCTATGCACCACCAACCCGGCCCGCCGGCCCGTCCCGAGCCTTGAGCACGGCGGGACGAAAACGGCCTTTGCATCGGCCTTCCCCTTCCGTATTCCCTTGCCGTTCGATTGTCCGCGCCAGGCGTGTTTTTTCCGGACACCCCTTTGGGAGCTCGACATCAGGGGCAAGGATAGTATTAATTATTATTAGTAGAGGAAAAAATCATGCACGCTGCTCCGGGTTTTCGTCTCTCCAGACAACGCAAGGTCATTCTTCAGGAGCTCAGAAAGGTCACCAGTCACCCCACGGCCGACGAGGTCTTCGACATGGTCCGCAGGATAATCCCCAGGATCAGCCTGGGCACCGTGTATAGAAACCTGGAGTTTCTCTGCTCCCAGGGCCTGATCCGCAAGCTCGGCCCGGCCGGGGCCCAGAAGCGCTTCGACGGCAACCTGGCCCCGCATCCCCACATCCGTTGCCTCAAGTGCTCCAGGATCGACGACATCCACTACCCCCTGGAGGTCCCGGGCCTGCCGCCGGGCGAGGACCTGGGATACGATGTCCGGGGCTGCAACGTCGAGTTCGTGGGCCTTTGCCCCAAATGCAGGCTCGCCCAGGCCGACGCCGGCACAGGGCCCGAAAACTGACTGCGCAAGTGACAAAATATCCGGCCGCGTGCTAAGACCCTGACAGGTCCCCCAAGGGCCTTGGCAACGGGCCCTCTGGAGGCCGCCGAAGGCGGCCGGCCCGTGGGTTCGGCCCTGCGGATTGATCAAACCAGGCGCGCAAGGAGGTTTCCATGGCCACCAAGATCGGTCAGGTTTACAAGTGCGAGGTCTGCGGCAACATCGTCATCATGGTCCACGCCGGGGCCGGCCAGCTGGTCTGCTGCGGCAAGCCCATGGTCCTGATGGTCGAGAACACGGTGGACGCGGCCAAGGAGAAACACGTCCCGGTCATCGAGCGCAGCGGGGACATGGTCAAGGTCAAGGTCGGGTCCGTGGCCCATCCCATGGAGGACAAGCACCACATCGAGTGGATCGAGCTCTTGGTCGGGGACAAGGTCTTCACCAGGATGCTCAAGCCGGGCCAGGCCCCTGAGGCCGAGTTCTGCGTCAAGGGCGCCCAGGGCGAGCTCTCGGCGCGCGAGTACTGCAACCTCCACGGCCTGTGGTCCGGCAGATAGCGGCCGTTGCGAACCGCGGCCCGGGCCGCCAAAGCGAGGAGAGCATGAAAAAGCACGTCTGTGAGGTATGCGGCTACATATACGACCCCGCGGCGGGCGATCCGGATTCCGGGGTCCCGGCGGGCACCGGTTTCGAGGACCTGCCCGGCGACTGGGTCTGTCCGGTCTGCGGGGCGGACAAGACCAACTTCAGCCCCGAGGCCTGAGGTCCCGGCCGGGCTTGCCCGGGCCGAAACGTGTTGCCGGAGCGCTCGTTATCCCGCATGAGGCCCTAATCCGGGGGGTGAGGCCATGAGGCCCTTGGAAATAAAAAAGGACGTCTTCTGGGTCGGGGCGGTGGACTGGTCCGGCCGCGACTTCCACGGCTACTCGCTTTCGCCGCTGGGCACGACCTACAACAGCTATCTGGTCAAGGACGAGAAGACCGTGCTCTTCGACACGGTCAAGGCCGAGTTCAAGGACCAGTTCTTGTGCGCTCTGGCCCAGGCCCTGGGAGAGGCCAAGCTCGACTACATCGTGGCCAGCCACCTGGAGCCGGACCACTCGGGCTGCCTGCCGGACCTGGTCGAGGCCTTGAAACCCGAGAAGATATTCTGCTCGCCCATGGGCGAGAAGGCCATGAAGGCCCACTTTCACTACCGGGACTGGCCGGTGGAGGTGGTTCAAAGCGGCTCGGAGCTGAGCATCGGCAGGCGCAGCCTGCGCTTTCTGGAGACCAGGATGCTCCACTGGCCGGACAGCATGTTCACCTACATCCCCGAGGACGAGCTGCTCATCTCCAACGACGCCTTCGGCCAGAACTGGGCCACGAGCGAGCGTTTCGCGGACCAGGTAGATCCCTCCACGCTCAAGCGGGCCATGACCGAGTACTACGCCAACATAGTGCTGCCCTTTTCGTCCGTGGTCCTCAAGACCCTTGACCAGGTCCGGGACCTGGGCCTTCGGGTGGACATGCTCTGCCCGGACCACGGGCTCATGTTCCGGGGCCCGGACGTGGCCATGGCCCTGGACGCGTACCGCGATTTCGCGCTTCAGCGGCCGGAGAAAAAGGCGGTCATCGTCTTTGACACCATGTGGCGCAGCACCGAGAAGATGGCCCTGGCCCTGGCCGACGGCCTGGCCGACGGGGGCGTCGGGGTCAGGGTCATGTCGCTCAAGGCCAACCACCACAGCGCGGTGATGACCGAGGTCATGACCGCGGCGGCCGTGGCCGTGGGCTCGCCGACCCACAACAACGGCGTCCTGCCGCTGGTGGCCGGGATGCTCGCCTACATGAAGGGCCTGCGGCCCCGGAACAAGCTGGCCGCGGCCTTCGGCTCGTTCGGCTGGAGCGGCGAGTCGGTCAAGGTCATAACCGAGTGGCTGGAGTCCATGGGCATGGACGTTGTCGGCCCGGGGCTCAAGGTCCGGCACGTGCCCGAGCACCGGGACTTCGGGCAGTGCTACGACCTGGGCCGCGAGCTCGGCCGGGCAATCGTCGAAAAGGTCGAGTCTAAGGCTTAGACATTTGTCTTGAAATAAAAAGGCCCGCCGGACACTCTCCGGCGGGCCTTTGGTTTTTTTCGGCCGCTCAGTTCCAGGAGCCGTTCTTGAAGTTGAAGGTCTCCTGGTTGTTGATGATCCTGACCACTTGGAACTCGCCCTGCCTTGAGGCGGCCTCGCTCTCGGCCACGCTTTCAAAGACCATTTCCTTGTACTTGATGACCCCGAAAAAGGGCACCTTGGCCAGGCTTGTCCGGCGCACCAGGCAGATCACGCTCCGGGGGTCGATCTCGTGGTACCTGGCCGCGTAGCAGCCGTCGGGCCTGGGACTGATCTGCATGTGCCCCCGGTTGGTGAGCAGGTTTCTGTTCAGCATGCACACCCAGCCTGCGGCGAAGCGGCTCAGGTGCTCGTGCATGCCGCTCAGCTGCTCGTCGAACCTGTCGCCTGGCCCGGCCTGGCAATCAGCGGGCCGCGTTGCGCCGGGCGCGGCCGACAGGGCGGCCACGTCAAGGCACTGGGCCCTTGCCGGACACAGGCACACGGCCGCAAGCAGCAGTGCGGTGGAGATGGCTTTTGCGCTCTTCACGATCTAAGGGTCCTGACCGGCCGGGGTTTGGGCCTCGCTCCCGGCCGGTCAGGATGATCCCTACTACTGTTTGGTCTTGATTTCAACCCTCCGGTTGAGCTTGCGGCCCTCCCGGGTGTGGTTGTCGTACTTGGGATTGAGCTCGCCGTAGCCGATGGTCTCCATGCGGCAGCGGTCCACGCCGTGGGCCTCCAGCCATTTGGCCACCGAGGCGGCCCGGCGTTCGGACAGGCCCTGGTTGTACTGCTCGGGGCCGGTGAAGTCCGTGTGGCCCTCGATGGTCACGGCAAGCCCTGGTCTCTGGTTCAGCATCTCCAGGGCGAACTCCAGGGCCGGGACCATCTCCTCGGTGATCTGGTACCTGTCGAACCCGAAGTTCATGCTCCGGAAGGTGATGACCTCGGTCTCGGGCACGGCCGCGGGCCGCGGCGCCTCTTCCGGGGCCAGGTCGTAGAACACGTCGCGCACGAACTTGTCCATGTTCCCGGGCCGGTCCAGGTCCTGGCCCAGGGTGTACACGGTGCAGGTGCGAAGGGCCCTGATCTCGTCGATGATCATCCGGCCGCGGTCGTTGTCCGCGTAGCTGATTATGTGCACGCACAGGCCCGGGTATTTGGCGTACAGGGCCTTGACCTCGGCCACCGGGTCCAGGCCGTAGTTGGAGTCGCCGTCAGTGACCATGATCACGGCCATCTCGCCGCCGAGACCGGCCAGCACCGGGTCCAGGTCGCGCAGGCCCAGGCCCATGGGCGTGTTGCGGCCGAAGATGTCGTAGTCCGTCTCCAGGCCGTCGATGGCCGCGGCCGTCTTGGGCTTGGAGTAGGGGCCCATGGCCAGCTCGACCCCGAAGGGCGCGAAGGTGAACAGGCCCGCCTGGTAGGAGAGCTCGGGGATGTCCTTGTTCAGGGCGGCCAGCGTCTTTTTGGCCATGATGAGCTTTTTCTGGCCCAGTTCCTTGTGGGTCATGTTCATGGACCCGGAGTGGTCCACGAACAGGATGAAGCTGTCCACCTTGGGCACCAGCTTCTCGGCCGCGGCCGGGCCGGCCAGGAGCAGGAGCGATAGGCCGCCTAGCAGGGCGGCTGTTGCCAAGCGCTTGATTTTGTTCATTGGCTGGTCTCCTTGCTTGATCCTAAAGGGTTTTGCCCGGGCCTTCCGGGAGTTCGGCAAAGGTCCACTATTGAAAGCCTATGTTAGATTCCGCCGGCTTGCAACCCGGGCGGCCGCAAGTCCCTGCGGCCGCCCGGACCGGGGCCTCATAGGCCCCGGAGTTGCGTCCGGCCCGGGAACCAAGTAGAAAAGGGCGTTTGAGGCCTTTGACCCGGCCGGTTTCGGGCGGCCGAAGCACGCGGTCCACAAGCCAAGGAGAGACAGGATGCACATCGTCACCGGAGGGGCCGGGTTCATCGGCAGCGCCATGGTCTGGAAGCTGAACCGGATGGGGGTGGACGACATACTGGTCGTGGACGATCTGGCCTCGTCCGAGAAGTGGAGGAACCTGGTCAACCTGCGCTACCAGGACTACCTGCACAAGGACCAGTTCTACAAGCTCATAGTCGAGGGCGACGACCCCTTTGAGACCGAGTCCGTGATCCACATGGGCGCCTGCTCCTCGACCACCGAGACCGACGCCGACCACTTCATGGACAACAACTACCGCTACTCGCAGATGCTCTGCCGCTTCGCCCTGAACAACGACCTGCGCTTCATCAACGCCTCCAGCGCGGCGACCTACGGCGACGGCTCCAGGGGCTTCTCCGACGACCACCAGGGCCTCGTGGGCCTTAGGCCCATGAACATGTACGGCTACTCCAAGCACCTCTTCGACCTCTGGGCCCTGCGCGCCGGCGTCCTGGACCGCCTGGCCAGCCTCAAGTTCTTCAACGTCTTCGGGCCCAACGAGTACCACAAGGGCGAGATGACGAGCGTGGTCTGCAAGGCCTTTGACCAGATCCGCGAGACCGGCGCGCTCAGGCTGTTCAGGTCCCGGCGCCCGGACTACGCGCACGGCGGCCAGATGCGCGACTTCGTGTACGTCAAGGACTGCGTGGAGGTCATGGCCTGGCTCCTGGAGCACCCCGAGGCCAACGGGGTGTTCAATGTTGGAACTGGAATTGCAAGGACTTGGAATAATTTGGCAAAGGCCGTGTTCAAGGCCATGGGCGTCGAGCCCAGGCTGGAATACGTGGACATGCCTGAGGCCATTCGGGATAAATATCAATATTTTACCCAGGCAGACATGGGCAAGCTGGCCAAGGCCGGCTGCGACGTGGCCATGACCCCCCTGGAGGACGCGGTGTCCGATTACGTGGGAAGCTACCTGGCCGCGCAGGACCGTCACCTGGGTTAGCGGGGAAAGGTTCGGCCCTTGAAACGCCGCTGCTCATTTTTGGCCCTTGCCGGTCTTTTGGCCGGACTGGTCTTTGGTCCGCCCTGGCCCCTGCAGGGCAAGGCCCCGGTGCTCACCGAGGTCCGGGAGTACGTCTCGGCCAGGGACCGGGAGCTCATGGACCGGCCAACGCCCCAGGACAAGTGGACCTTCAGCGCGGACCGCGTGGTCGGCCAGCACGACAGCGAGTACGCCGAGGCCTGGGGCAACGCCACCCTGACCAACGGCCGGGACACCCTGCGCGCGGACTTCATGCGCTACTACCGGGCCACGGGCTGGGTGGTGCTCAAGGGCGAGGTCCGGGCCCGCTGGCAGGGCGACTTCCTGGAGGCCGGCGAGGCCGAGTTCGACCTGAACAGCAAGCGCGGCTGGCTCAAGAACGGCAGCGTGTTCGTGTCCGAGCCGCACCTGTTCATCCAGTCCGAGTACATCGAGAAGCGCAGCGGCGACACCTACAAGTTCAAGAACGCCAAGGTCACGGCCTGCAGCGGCGAGCGGCCGGCCTGGTCGTTCACCGCGGGCGAGGGCGACATCGTCCTGGACGGCTACGCCAGGCTGTATCACACCGCCTTCAGGATCAAGGACGTGCCGGTGCTCTACTCGCCCTATCTGCGCATCCCGGTGGGCGGCAAGCGCCAGAGCGGCTTTCTTCTGCCCAGCATATCCTCGAGCAAGCGGCTGGGCCTGGGCCTGAACCTGCCCTATTACTGGGCCATCGACAGCGAGAGGGACGCGACCTTTTACGAGAACTGGATGAGCAAGCGCGGCTTCATGCAGGGCTTCGAGTTCAGGCACGCCGAGGACACCTCGAGCAAGGGCCTGTGGCGCATGGACTGGATGAAGGACTCCGAGTACGCGGACACCGAGGCCGACGAGGACAGCCAGTTCCGGGGCGACGGGCTGATCAGGCCCAACCGGGACCGCTGGTGGTGGCGCAGCAAGTACGAGGGCTTTCTGGGCTCGCCCAGGCTCAGGATCCTGGCGGACATCGACCTGGTCTCGGACCAGAACTACCTGCGCGAGTTCCGCTACGGCCTGAACGGCTACGAGCAGAGCCGCCAGCAGTTCCTCAAGGAGTTCGGCCGGGACATCGACCCCATGGACTCGACTACCCGCAAGAGCACGGTGCTGCTCAGCAGGGACTTTGACCAGTACGGCCTGGCCGGGCGCCTGGACTACACCCAGAACCTGGCCTTCTGGAACAGGAACGCCCCGGCCAAGGACGACACCACGGTCCAGAAGCTGCCCGAGCTCGACTTCTACGCCTTCAAGGACCGGCTGGCGGACACGCCCCTGGAGTACGAGGCCTCGGCCCAGTACGACTACTTCTGGCGCCAGCGCGGCACCAAGGCCCACCGCCTGGAGCTCGAGCCCTCGATCAGCCTGCCCCTGGCCAGCAAGTGGATCACCTTCATCCCCAAGGTCGGGCTCAGGCACGAGCAGTACCTGGTCAGCGAGTACGAGAACATAGGCAACCAGACCCTGCCCGGCGGCGCGGTCGAGGGCAACCGGACCACGACCAACGACACGCCCTCGGCCACGGTCTTTGACCTCGGGTTCTCGCTGTTCAGCGAGCTGAGCAGGGTCTACGACCTGGCCGACGGGGTCCGGTTGGCCGCGACCAAGGAGAACGCGGGCCAGAGCCGCTGGTCCAAGCTCAGGCACTCGGTGACCCCCCGGGTGGAGTACGCCTACACCCCGGTCCTGACCGGCCAGGACAAGCGGCCCTACTTCGACGAGCGCGACAGGATCTCGGGCAAGAACGAGGTCAAGTACTCCCTGACCAACGTCCTGGACCGGCGCAGGGAGATGGTCTCCCTGGCGCCTGCGCAGGACGGGGGCGTAAGGCCGCAGCTGGCCTCGGACTATCTGGACTTTCTGACCTTCAGGCTGGAGCAGTCCTACGACCGCAACGAGGCCACGCGCAACGAGCAGGTCCTCCAGTACGAGAGAAGGCCGTTCTCGGACCTCCTGGCCGAGGTGGTCGTCAAGCCCGAGCGCTACGTGAGCCTGACCTCCAGGACCTGGTTCTCGCCCTATCTGCACAGGATCACCGAGCACGAGCACATGGTCTCCTTCGGCAAGCAGGGCCTGGGGGACATCTACTTCGGCTACGACTTTCTGGAGAGTATCGACGAGTACAAGCGCCAGCGGCCCGACCGGATGAAGATCCTGCGCCTGGGCGGCGGCCTCCAGCTCACGGACAGCCTGTATCTGAGCGCGGACTACCGCACGGACCTGGACGCGGGCCGGGACATCGAAAAGACCCTGGGCCTGACCTGGCGCAGCGAGTGCTACGACGTCCAGTTTCTGTACTCCAGGACCGCCAGCGACGACCGCTTCGACGTCAGGTTCAACCTCTTCGAGTGGTAGGGGCGTGACCGAGCGGCGGCCCATACGCGTAATACCCGAGGCGCTCAAGAACCAGATCGCCGCGGGCGAGGTGGTCGAGCGGCCGGCCAGCGTGGTCAAGGAGCTGGTGGAGAACAGCCTGGACGCCGGGGCCCTGCGCCTGGACATCGGCATCGAGCGCGGCGGCCAGGGCCTGGTCATGGTCCGGGACGACGGCTCGGGCATCCCGGGCGACGAGCTGCTGCTGGCGGTCACCCGCCACGCCACGAGCAAGATCAACCGCCTGGAGGACCTCGCGGCCATCTCCTCCCTGGGCTTCAGGGGCGAGGCCCTGCCGAGCATCGGCTCGGTGTCCGCCATGCGCGTGACCTCCAGGTCCGCCCAATCCGACGAGGCCCGGTTCATCGAGGTCGAGGCGGGCAGGGTCCTGGACCAGGGCCCGGCCGCGCTCGACCAGGGCACCCGGGTCGAGGTCCGGGACCTGTTCTCCTGCGTCCCGGCCAGGCTCAAGTTCCTCAAGACCGAGGCCGGCGAGGCCAGGCGCTGCCAGGACGCGGTCATGCGCCTGTGCCTGGCCCACTGCGGGGCGGGTTTTTCCATGACCGTGAACAGCAGGCAGGTCCTGAGCCTGCCGCAGGGCCAGGCCTTGGCCGACCGGGTGCGCGCCTTCTGGCCCCCGGCCGTGTGCCAGGGCCTGAGGCCGGTGTCCTTTGCGGCCGGCGGGATCAAGGTGAGCGGCCTGGCCGGGGACCCGGCCGCGGCCCAGTCCAGGCCGGACCGCATCCTGCTCTACGTGAACCGGCGGCCGATCAGGGACCGGCTCATGCTCGCGGCCGTGCGCCAGGCCTACAAGGGCAGGCTGCTTTCGAGCGAGTGTCCCCAGGCCGTGGTCTTTTTGGACCTCGCCTTGGACCTGGTCGACGTCAACGTGCACCCGGCCAAGCAGGAGGTCCGCTTCCGGGACGAGGGCGCGGTGTTCTCGGCCGTCAGGCTGGCCCTGGCCTCGGCCCTGTCCGGCCGGGGGGACGATATCATGCGCGAACCGGTCTCCGGGTTCGGCCAGGGCCCCGGGTCGGCGCGAGGACCAGACATCGGCCCCTGGGCCCGGCCCCACGGGCCCGCTCCCGAGCGGCCCGCGGCCCTGCCCCTTCCCCTGGCCCCGGCCCCGGGACCTGGGCCCGGGCCCAGGTCCGCCCCGCGCGGCCCGATCGGGCTTTCGGGCCGGGACGTGACCTATCTGGGCCAGCTGGCCCGGACCTATCTGGTGCTCGAGATCGGCCGGGGCCGCCTGGGCCTTTTGGACCAGCACGCGGCCCACGAGCGGGTCCTGTTCGAGGCCCTGCGGGCCGCGGGCTCCAAGGGCGAGACCAGGCCCCTGGCCGCGCCCCTGGAGCTGCCCCTGCACGCCTCGGCCGCGGCCAGGCTGGAGGACATCTGGGACCCGCTCGCCCGGGTCGGCTTTGTCCTGGAGATGGCCGGACCCGAAAGGCTGCTCATGCGCGGCGCGCCCCCGGGCCTGGACGCGGGCCGGGCAAAGGGGTACCTTGAGGCCGTCCTGGACTCGCGGGCCAGGACCCTGGAGGACCTCTGGGCGCTCATGGCCTGCAAGTCCGCTATCAAGGCCGGCCAGGCCCTGGCCGCTGACGAGGCCCTGGCGCTCGTCGAGGCCTGGCTCGACTGCCCGGGCCGCGACTACTGCCCGCACGGGCGGCCGGTCATGGTCAGCTGGGAGGCCGCTGAGCTTGAGAAACTCTTCAAACGAAAATAGCACCGACCCGGTCCCTTGCCCATGCCCATAGGCTACAACAAGATCGAGGTCCTGGTGCGTCTGGGCCGGATACGCTCCAACTTCCGGCTGCTTGAGGCCAAGGGCGGCCGGGTCATGCCTGTGGTCAAGGCCGACGCCTACGGCCACGGCCTGTGGCCCGTGGCCAGGGCCCTGGCCGAGGAGGGCGCCAGGACCTTTGCCGTGGGCACGGTCGAGGAGGCCGCGGACCTGCGCCGGGCCGGTTGCCGGGCCGGGATAGTCTCCCTGCTCGGGCCCCTGGACGCCTGGGAATACGAGGCCCTCTGGGAGTTCGGCGCGATACCCATGATCGGCGAGTTCGGCCGCCTGGAGGAGCTGGCCCGCGTGGCCTCCAGGATGCCCGGGCCCCTGGATATAGGCCTCAAGTTCGACACCGGCATGTCCAGGCTGGGGTTTTCCGAGGCCGATCTGCCCGGGCTCCTGGACAGGATATCCGGCCTTGCCGGGCTCAGGCCGGTGATGGTCAGCTCGCATCTGGCCGCGGCCGATGTCCCGGACCTGGCCGGGTTCCTGGACGGCCAGGCCGAAACATTCAGGCGCGTCGTCTCCGCGTTCAAGGCCCGTGGCCTGGAGGTCGAGGCCAACCTGGCCAACTCCGCGGCCGTCATGGCCCGGCCGGACCTGGCCTTCCAGGGCCAGCGGCCGGGCGTCTCCCTTTACGGGGCCAACCCCTTTTGGGGCACGGACCTCGCGGAACTCGGCCAGGGCCTCGAGCCGGCCATGGAGGTCAGCGCCCCGGTGATCGAGGTCCGGGACGTTGCCAGGGGCCAAAGCGTGGGTTACGGGTGTACCCATAGGGTCGAGGAGAACACGCGCCTGGCCGTGGTCGCGGCCGGGTACGCCGACGGCTACAGCCGGGGGTTGTCCAACCGCGGCTGGGCCCTTGTCCGGGGGGTCAGGGTCCCGGTGGTCGGCCGGGTGTGCATGCAGCTTTTGATGCTCGATGTGGGCCGCGCGCCCGGGGTCGAGCCCGGGGACAGGGCCTGGCTGCTGGGCGGGGACGGGCCGCAGGCCATAAGGCCGGAGGAGTTGGCCGAGTGGTGGGGGACCATCCCCTACGAGGTCTTCTGTCTTCTCGGCCTGAACAGGAAAAAGTACGTTTAGGCGCGCGGCGACGCGGGGGGTGCGGATATGGAATGGGTCGTGGCCGAGAGTTGGCCTTCGGACGAGGCCGATGTGCGGACCTTGAGGCGCAAGTGGGAGGACGTGGCCGAGGACATGGCCCTGATCCCCGAGCTCAACGTGCGCGTCAACGTGGTCAGCGGGGTCGTCCGGGTCGAGGTCAGCGAGGAACTTTACGACTGCATGCGCGGCCTGTAGCCGGTCCCGGCGCAGCAGGTTTTGCATTGCCGCCCGCTGGGCGCGGCCCAGGCCGCGCCCAGCGGGAACGGATCAATGGTCGCAGATGTTCTCCCCGGTGACCAGGTCTCCGGCGAGATATTGTTCCACCACCTTGTCCGGGTCGTCCGAGGGGGCCCCGACTATGACCCGCACGCCCTGCTCGGTGAACAGGCTCTGGGCCCGGGCGCCCATGCCTCCGGCAAGGACCAGGTTCACGCCCTGCTCGGCTATCCATTTGGGCAGGACCCCGGGCTCGTGGGGCGGCGGGGTTTCGAGCCTCGCGGAGATGATCTTCTTGGAGCCCGCGTCCACGTCCAGGATTGCGAACTTCTCGCAGTGCCCGAAATGGGCGCAGAGCTTGCCCCCGGCCACGGGCACGGCGAAGCGGATGGTGCCGCCCTTGGCCAGGGTCTCCTCGACCTTGGGCTGATCGGCGGCCTTTTCCTGAAGCGAACCGGCCAGGCTAAGCAGGGGCTTGACAATGGCGTTCATGGCCTTGGCCGTGGCGCTGTCGTGGTCCACATTGAGCAGGGGAAAGCCCTCGTCCCCGGAGCGGACCACCTCGGGGTCCATGGGGATGCGGCCGAGAAAGGCCACGCCCATTTCCCGGGCCAGGTCCTCGCCCCCGCCGCTGGAGAAGATGTCGTGCACCGCGCCGCAGGCCGGGCAGGCAAAGCCGCTCATGTTCTCGATCACGCCCAGGACCGGGTTGCCGACCTGGCGGCAGAAGGTCACTGAGCGGCGCACGTCGTCTATGGCCACGCCCTGGGGGGTGGTGACGATGATCGCCCGGGCGTCCTGGCCCAGGATCTGGAGGGCGGACAGGGGCTCGTCGCCGGTGCCCGGGGGGCAGTCGACGACCAGGAAGTCCAGGTCCCCCCAGGCCACGTCCTGGACGAACTGCTTGATCAGGCCCATCTTGACCGGTCCGCGCCAGATGACCGCATCGGTCTTGTTGGGGATCATGAAGCCCAGGGACATGACCCACAGGTTCTTGCCCCAGGGGATGGGCTCGATGACGTCCTTGCCGATGTGCGGCCGCATGTCCCCGAGGCTGAGCAGCCGGGGTATGCTCGGGCCGTGTACGTCCACGTCCAGGAGCCCGACCTTTTTCCCGGCCAGGGCCAGGGCCACGGCGATGTTCACCGCGACCGTGCTCTTGCCCACCCCGCCCTTGCCGGACAGGACCACTATCTTGTGCCTGATGCGGCCCAGGGTCTTTTTGAGTTTCAGGTCCTCCGGCGACGCGCCGCATTCCTTGCCGGAGCAGTCGCCGGACGAGCAGTTGCACCCCTCGCTCATGTTGCCTCCTATGAATTCAAAATGACAGGCCGCTCTCGCGGCGGGTTAAAATCGTCTTCGCCGGGACGCCCGAATCGGCTTGCGTCCCGCCGTCGGTGGCAGTTAATCACTGCGGGCTCGATAGTCAAACCCCGCCGGGGCCTAAACCCAGTGGCCTTCGCGGTCCGGGCCCCCGGCCTTTTGCAGGCGTCCGTCCCGGAAGTCCTTGATGGCCTCGCCCACGCTGCCCTCGGCCTTCAGGAAGATGGCGACGCCCCCCTTTTCCAGGGCCAGAAAGGCCTTGGGCCCGATGTGCCCGGTGATGACCGCGCCGGCCCCGGCCCCGGCGACGTTCTGGGCGGCCTGGATGCCCGCGCCCTGGGGCAGGCTCAGGTTCTGGGCGTTGTCCACGTATTGGCAGCCCTCGGTCTCGGTGTCATAGACCACGAACCCGGTGGTCCTGCCGAAGCGGGGGTCGACCGGGCTTTCCAGGTTTTGACCCTGGCTGGAAACAGCGATCTTCATGTCATTCTCCAATATGGTTGTCGGTTTCAATGGCCGCGGCGTTCCTGACCTGGCCGAGGCCGCCTCCGCCGCGGCCCTGTCGGGCGCATCGCCCGCGGCCCTGGCCTGGCCGGTTGCGGCAGCCGGGCATGGACAACTTGTCCAGCGCGCCGCGTTCAAAGGCCGCCAACACCTCGTCCACCCCGCCCCGGACCCAGGGGTGGATGATCAGGCCCGAGTTCTCCAACATGCGCCTGGTGCAGCCGCAGACGGCCCCGCATATGAGCAGCTGGACCCCGCAGGCCACAAGGGCCGAGACCCGGTCCACGGGCTCGCCCGGCGGCAGGGACATGCGTCCGGCCAGGACCGGACCTTGCTCGCCGGTCTTGAACAGCCTCAGCTCCGGCGCGCTCTCGAAAACAGAGGCCAGCCGATCCTCGTAACAGGCCAGGCAGATAAGCATGTGCGTCTTCCAGGGGCCGCTGGGCCCGGGCTTGGGGCCGATTTTCATTTTGGACCACAAGATTCAAGCATTGGCCGTGCCTAAAGAAAAAAAATCATTTAAAAACAATTCATTATTATCAGGGATGAAGGCGGGCGGGGGTGTTTTGGGGAGAAAAAAGCGCCCGATGCCGATGCCCGCGGCTAATTATTCGCCCAGCTCTGGGCAGCGCTCGATCATGCGCCTCAAGGTGTCCTTGGACACGCCCAGCTCGCGGCAGGTGGCCATTCTGGCCCCCTTGTTCCGTCTCAGGGCCCTGGCCACGGCCCGGCATTTGATCTGCTCCAGGCTCAGGCCGGACTCGGAGAGCTCTTCCCGGTCCTCGGCCTGGGGCTGGAGGCGTTCCGGGAAGTGCTCGACCTGGATGAACCCGCCCGGGCAGAGGATGAAGGCGTATTCAAGGATGTTCTCCAGCTCGCGCACGTTGCCCGGAAAGTCGTGGCGCATGAGCAGGGACATGGCGTCCTCGGACAGGCCCTCGATCTCCTTGCCCTGTTCCGCGGCCATGCTCTGGATGAAGTGGTCCGAGAGCAGGGGGATGTCCTCGCGCCGCTCCCTCAGGGTCGGCAGCCTGAGGGTCACGACGTTCAGCCGGTAGAAGAGGTCCTGGCGGAAGCGGCCCTCGGCCACCAGGCCGTCCAAGTCGCGGTTGGTGGCGGCGATGATGCGCACGTCCGTGGGCACGCTCTTGACGCTGCCCAAGGGCTCGAAGGACCTCTCCTGAAGGACGCGCAAAAGCTTGACCTGGAGGTTGCCGGGCAGGTCGCCTATCTCGTCCAGGAACACGGTCCCGCCCGCAGCGGCCTGGAAGCGGCCGGGCCTGTTCTGCTTGGCGTCGGTGAACGCGCCCTTGACATAGCCGAAGAGCTCGGACTCGAGCAGGGTGTCCGGCAGGGCCCCGCAGTTCACGGCCATGAACGGGCCGCTTTTGCGGTTGCTCAAGTGGTGGATGGCCCGGGCAAAGAGCTCCTTGCCGGTGCCTGATTCGCCGAGCAGAAGCACCGTGGCCTCGCTGCGGCTTATCTGGGGCAGTATCTGGAATATCTTGCGCAGGGCCTGGCTCTTGCCCACGATGTCCTCGAAGCAGTAGAGGTCCTTGACCTTGCGGCGCATCAGGTGGATGTCGGTCAGGTCGCGGAAGGTCTCCACCCCGCCCAGGAGCCTGCCCTGGCGGTCCAGGAGCGGCGCCGCGCTGATGCTCACCGGGACCTTGGCCCCGTCGGGCCGGACAATGAAGATCGACTTTCCGGCCAGGCTCTCGCCGCCCTCCATGCATTTTCTAAGGGCGCACTGGCCGTCGCACAGGCTCGAGTGCAGCACGTCCCAGCACTTGCTGCCCAGGGCCTCGTCGTGGGGCAGGCCGGTGATCCGGCTGGCGGCCTCGTTGAAAAAGGTGATGTTCCACTCGAGGTCCACGGTGAACACGCCGTCCGCTATGGACCCGAGCACCGCCTCGCAGGGTAAATCCTTGGGAAACGACATTTTTCGCTCTCTTTTTGGTTCAGGGCAGACCATAAGCATCCCCCGCCCGTTTGCCAAGACCGGAGATTTGAATTCAGGCCTGTCCGGCCAAGGAGGGAATCAGGCGATGCTGATGTTGCTTTCGGTGAGGTCCACGTCGTTGAGGTCGGCGATGAGGGTCTCGCCCCCGGCGTCGTCGCCGTTGGCGTCGTACCAGAGCTGGTCCAGGCCCGAGTCGTAGATGAAGTGGGCGTCGCTCGAGCCGCAGAACCCGCCCTGGCCGGTGTAGCCGTTTATGTCCGCGGAATCAAAGAGCGTTCCGGCAAAGACATCGTTGCTGAACCACAGGGAGTCGGACTGAGTGGTGTTGTTGAAGTCGCTGATGCTGTCCCCGAAGTCCTGGATCGCGTAGTAGCGGAACACGTCGTTGCCGTTTCCGCCGCTGAGCGCGTCGGCCCCGGCGTCGCCGATGATGCTGTCGTTGCCGTCGCCGCCGAAGATGGTGTCGTTGCCGTCGTAGCCCTTGAGGTAGTCGTTGCCCCCCGCGCCGTTCAAGAGGTCGTTTCCGGCGTAGCCGTACAGGGAGTTGGCCTGGTCGTCTCCCAAGAGCACGTCGTCATGGGCCGAGCCGCCCACGCGCTCGATGCCGTTGAAGACATCGCCCTCGGCGTCACCGCCGCTGGCCGCGCCGGTGGCCAGGTCGATGTTCACGGCCTCGGCCGAGTCGCTGTAGGTGATGGTGTCGTAACCCTCGCCGCCG
>JAFGBU010000040.1 GCA_016932995.1 Desulfovibrionaceae bacterium | reverse complement strand
TTCGCCAAATCTCCGGAATCATTGGAAGCCAATGCTTCCGGGCGCGCCGTCCTGGCGCGCGGAGGTTGTTTATCAACAACCTCCTAGGGTCGCGTTCGCGAATCAATTGGGTCTTTGCGTATGGCGCAACAATGCGCAACAATTATTTTTATTTCTAAAATAAGCGTCAGCTTATTTTAGAAACGCGACATTAGAGGGTCGGCGCCGAAGCGGGACCCGCCCTGATCCGAATCAGTCCAGATTGAAGAACCGGGTCGCGGTCTCGGCGCAGCGCGACCAGACCTCGGCCGCGGGCAGGCGTTTGAGCTCGGCCATGCGGGCCGCGGTAAAGGCCATGAGCGCGGGGTGGTTGCGCTTGCCGCGCCAGGGCTCCGGGGCCAGGTACGGGCAGTCGGTCTCCAGGACCATGCGCTCCAGGGGCGTGGCCAGCACGGCCAGGCGCATGGCCTCGTTGCCGTTGTAGGTCAGGGTTCCGGGCACCGAGATGAGCCAGCCGTTGGCCAGGACCTTCTTGGCCAGGATGTTGTCCCCGCCGAAGCAGTGCCAGAGCAGGGGATAGTCCCTGAAGCCCTCCCCCGCGAGGACCTCCATGGTCTTGTTGGCCGCGTTTCTGGAGTGCACGACCACGGGCAGGCCCAGGTCCCTGGCCAGGCCGAGCTGGTCCCTGAAGGCCTGGACCTGGACCTGTCTGGGCACGCGGTCCCAGTAGAAGTCCAGGCCGATCTCGCCCAGGGCCCTGACCCTGGGCTCGGAGCGGATGGCTGAGGCCAGGTCCCGGGCCGTGTCCCGGTCGTATCCGGCCGCGTCGTTGGGGTGGACCCCGAGGATGAAGAACACCTCGGGGTGGGCCTCAAACAGCCTTTTGCCCCGCTCAAACGCCGCAGGGCCCAGGAACACGTTTCCGATGCGGGCCACGCCCGAGGCCCTGGCCCTGGCCAGGACCTCTTCCAGGTCCTGGGCGAAGTCCTCGAGGTCCAGGTGGGCGTGGGTCTCGACCCCGACCAGGGGCAGGCCCAGGTCCTCGGGCTCGGGCCGGGGCTTGCGTTTCTTGGCCATGACGCCTCCGGGGTCCTGTCCGGCCGCTCAGGCCCGGGCCTCGAGCCCGTCCCAGACGGCCAGCAGGGCCTTTTCGTGCTCGGCGAGCGAGTAGGCCCGGGCGGTCAGGGCCGCGTTCTCGAGGACCATGTCCAGCTCGGCCGCGGCGCCCTTGATCCAGGACACGACCCGCTCCAGGTTAAGGGCCGCGTCCAGGACGTCGTTGTCCGCGGACCACAGGCCGTTGCCGCCCCAGGCCGTGTCCCGCAGGGGCCAATTCGGGGCGTAGCCCGCAGGATCGGCCTGGCGCATGTAGTCCCAGCCCCCGAAGCCGGCAAATCCCACGCAGGCGCAGCCGCAGGCCATGGCCTCCAGCGGGGGCAGGGAAAGGCCCTCTGGAAAGCCCGTGGCCAGAAAAATGCGGCATTTGGACAACTCCCGGGCCACGCCTTGGGGGTCCAGGCCCTGGATGGGGGCCCACTCGACCCCGGCCTTTGGGTTTCTGGCCTCGAAGACCGCCCTGATCTGGGCGGCCGCGGCCCTGTTCTTGCGCGGCATGTAGCCGATGCGCACCGCAGGGCCCGGCTTGGCCATGGGGGCCCTGAAGAGATCGAGGTCTATGCCCGGCCTGAGCACGGCCGGCCGCACGCCCAGGGCCCGGTCCATGAACATGGCCACCGGCTCGGACACGGCCAGAAAGTCCACGTCAAGGTCCCGCCAGGACACGTCTTTCGGCAGGCCGGAGAACAGGTAGGCCCAGTTCTGGCAGTAGACGAGGCAGCGCGCCCCGGCCGAAAGTCCGGGGGCCAGGGCGTTGACCCAGCCCTCGGGCGTCAGCCACAGGTCGCCGGGATGAAGGTCCAGGTCCGCCCAGGCCGTTTCGCCCGGGCCGGGGTCGCCCTCGCGGCGCACCAGGCGCGCCTCGCGGCCCGAGGCCCGGAGCAGCCGGGCCATGGTCTCAAGGACCAGCGTCCCGCCGCTTTTGACCGGGGGCATGAATATCAATGTCCGCATGAAATTAATACTAGCCCCGCCTCCCCGGGCTGGCAACGGCAAAGCTCGGCTTTGGTTTTTGTTGCCCAGGGCCCTGTCTCGTGATAATAGGGTCCGTTCCGCCGCCCGGCGGCGGCCAGAGACACGTCCAGGCATAAAGGAGACCAAAGCCGTGCCCAAGAACATCGCCCAGGCCCTGAACAGAAACCTGCTCGGCAATTCCCCGGACTGGTACAAGCTGACCGTCATCGGATTTCTGGTCCTCAACCCGGTGCTGCTGCACACCGCCGGGCCGTTCGTCACCGGCTGGGTGCTGATCGCCGAGTTCATCTTCACCCTGGCCCTGGCCCTGAAGTGCTACCCCCTGCCCGCGGGCGGCCTGCTGGCCGTGGAGGCCGTGGCCCTGGGCATGACCAGCCCGGAGACCGTGTACCGCGAGGCGGTGCACAACTTCCCGGTGATTCTGCTTCTGATATTCATGGTCGCGGGCATCTACTTCATGAAGGAGCTTTTGCAGTACACCTTCACCAAGATACTGGTGAAGGTGCGCTCCAAGACGGTCATCTCGCTTTTGTTCTGCTTCGCCGGGGCGTTCCTGTCCGCGTTTCTGGACGCGCTCACGGTCACCGCGGTGATCATCGCCGTGGCCTACGCCTTCTACAACGTCTACCACCAGTTCGCCTCGGGCCGTAAGGGCGACTACGACCTGCGCGACGACGGCATAGTCAAGGAGATGTACCGGGACGACCTGCGCAAGTTCAGGGGCTTTCTGCGCAACCTGATGATGCACGGCGCCGTGGGCACGGCCCTGGGCGGGGTGACCACGCTCGTCGGCGAGCCCCAGAACCTGCTCATCGGCCACGAGATGGGCTGGCATTTCGCGGACTTCTTCATAAGGGTCGCGCCCGTGTCCCTGCCCGTGCTCGCGGTCGGCATGCTGACCTGCGTGCTCGTGGAAAAGACCGGCTGGTTCACCTACGGCTTCAAGATGCCCGGCAACGTGCGTTCGATCCTCATCGAGGAGTCGGCCAGGCGCGACGAGAAGCGCACCTTCAAGGGCAAGGCCCGGCTGTTCATCCAGGCCTGCGTGGGCGTGTACCTGATAATCGCGCTCGCCCTGCACCTCGCCGAGGTGGGCATCGTGGGCCTGTCGGTGATCATCTTCCTGACCGCGCTGAACGGCATCACCGAGGAGCAGCGCATCGGCCACGCCTTTGAGGAGGCCCTGCCGTTCACCGCGCTTCTGGTGGTCTTCTTCTCGATCGTGGCCGTGATCCACGACCAGCACCTGTTCGGCCCGGTCCTGCACTGGGTCCTCGGACTCTCGGGCAAGGTCCAGCTCGCGGCCTACTATCTGGCCAACGGGCTGCTGTCCATGATCTCGGACAACGTGTTCGTGGCCACGGTGTACATCACCGAGACCAAGATGCACTTCGTCAACCTCTTGGGCATGATACCCGACACGGGCCAGACCGGGGCCGCGCTCATGGCCGGGCTCACGGACGCCGGGATCGACCGGGCCGCGTTTTTGGCCGACATGGCCCCTGAGGCCGCGGCCAAGGTCAAGGAGGTCATCGAGCACTTCGACATGCTCGCCGTGGCCATCAACACGGGCACGAACATCCCGAGCGTGGCCACGCCCAACGGCCAGGCCGCGTTCCTGTTCCTGCTGACCTCGGCCCTGGCCCCGGTGATCAGGCTGTCCTACGGCCGCATGGTGGTCCTGGCCCTGCCGTACACCGTGACCATGACCCTGAGCGGGCTGGTGGCCACCTGGTACATGCCGGCCATCGAGCACTGGATGCTCTCGCTGTTTTAGGGGCGGCTCAGACCTCGGGCTCGAAGACCAGCTCCAGGCCGAGCTCGGCCCGGACCGAGTCCAGAAAATCGCGCATCTCGCGGCGCTGGTGCGGGCTGAAGCGGACCATGAGCAGGCCGCTTTCGGCCTCGGCCGCGGTGAACAGGCCCAGGTTGTCGCGGGCCTCCAGGAGAAAGCGGAACCGGGCGATCGCCGGCCTGGGCAGCCTGACGTAGACGCGCCCCGAGAACCGGGCCGGGGGATGGACCCGCGGCCGGCGGCGGCGCGGCGCGCTCAAAGCAGCCTCGCGCCGTCGCTGGTGATCAGGACCATGTGCTCCCAGCGCACGCCTCCCCAGCCCGGAAAGTACAGGCCCGGCTCCAGGGTGATGATCATGCCGGTCTTGAGGCCGGCCTTGGACCTCTGGCCCAGGCTGGGCGGCTCGTGGGTCTCCAGGCCCACGCCGTGTCCCAGGGAGTGGGTGAAGCGGGCGGCCACGCCCTGCTCCTCGAAATAGGCCCTGGCCGCCCGGAAGGCGTCGGCCGCGGGCAGGCCGGGCCGGAGTATGGACAGGGCCTTTTTCTGGGCCGTCTTGACCTGCTCCAGGGTCTTGAGGAACCTGTCCGGGGGCCGGGCCCCGACCCAGAAGGTCCGGGTCTGGTCCGAGCAGTAGTCCAGGTACCTGCCGCCGATGTCCACGAGCACCAGCGAGCCCTCGCGGATGACCGCGTCCCCGGGCACGGCGTGGGGCAGGGCGGCGTTCGCGTCCACGGCCACGATGGGCGCAAAGGCCAGCTCCGAGGCCCCGGCCTCGCGAAAGAGCCTCTCGATCTCCCAGGCGATCTCGGCCTCGCTCCTGCCCGGCGTAAGCCGGGACTCGATGTCCCTGAGCACCCGGTGGTTCAGGGCGCAGGAGGCCTCGATCCTGCGCAGCTCCTCCTGGTCCTTGACCATGCGCAGGCCCTCGACCAGGCCCTCGGAGGGCTGGAGCCGCAGGTGCTTGGACAGTTCCTGGTGGTCGCGGAAGTTGAGGGACCGGGACTCGAAGGCCAGCTCGGCCTGGCCCTGGCCCTTGAGCAGGGATCCGACCAGGGAGTGCTTCTTGTCCGTGTACACGATCACGGCCTCCCTGTTCCAGACCCGGGCCGCGGCGTCCTCGAAGCGCGGGTCCGTGAACAGGTAGTCGCGGTTGTCCGCGCTCACCACCAGCCAGCCCGAGGACTCGTTGCACTGGGCGTCGTGGAGCTCGAAGCCGCTCAGATAGAAGCGGTTGGCCGCGTGGCTGACCAGCAGACCGGGCAGGCCGTGACGCCTGAGGACCGACTTGAGCCTTCGCCTGCGGGCCTCGAAAACGGATCTGTCCAGGTCAGGACCTCCAGACATAGGTGGACTCCGGTTTGCCCAGGACCATGCGCTCGGCCCACTCCACGCCCTGCATCAGCGAATGGTCCATGTTTCCGACCTCGTAGCGCCAGCCGCCGAACCGGCCCCTGGAGAAGATGTCCAGGGCCTCCAGTTGCGGCTGGATAGTTCTTAGCGCCTGGTCGCGCTCAAGGCAAGGCACCGGGTAGGCGTAGTCGAGCACGGCCTGCCATTTGGACACGATGTCCGGCCCCCGGGCCGCGTCGAGCAGGCCCGCGGCGGCCAGGCCGTCCACGGTCCGGTCCGAAAGGCCGTCCAGGTCCTCGGGCTTGTGTTCGGAAAACGCGGTCTCGCACATCAGGGCCCGCTGCCTCCCGGGCTCGGCCGCGTTGTTCGGCGAGTAGTTGTGGAAGTTGGTCGCCCGGTAGAACGGGGTCTCGGGGCCCGGAAAGTACATCCAGCAGCGCGGGTCCCGGGCCCCTCCCCGGACCCCGACCCCGGAGACGTGCACGCTGTTGTGGGTCAGCCCGCGGGCCGCCTGGACCAGGTCCGGCCCGGGCGATGCCAGCCAATCCAGGATCAGGCGGTCCAGGGGCCCGGTGTTCAGGAGCCTGTGGTAGGAGACCGTTAGCCCGGTTTCGGTGCTCAGGGTCCGGGACCGGGCGTCGACGCGGGCCACGGGCTCGCTGAACAGGACCCGGTCCTTGAGGCGCCCGGCCAGGCGGCGGAATATCTCGCCCGTGCCCCCGGAGAGCGGGAAGCGGAAGGTGTTGTTCGGGCCCCAGCCCAGATCGTCGGTCTCCAGGACGATGTTCTTGATCACGGTCTCAAGGTCCACCAGGCTGACCCGCTCGGCGATCCAGGAAAAGGACATCCGCTCGGCCGGGGTGGCCCAGACCTTGAAGTTGTAGGGCCACATGAATATCTCGGCGATGCCCCGGCCGAAGACCCGCTCGATCCACTGCCCGAAGTCGGCCGGCTCGTCCTTTGGCCTGTTGCCCGGCAAGAGCCCCTTGACGCAGCGCCAGCGGTCCTCGGGCGGCAGGCGGCGGACGTTGTTCTGGAACGGGTACGGGACCCAGGTCCCGCAGGCCCGGACCCAGGACTCCCTCTGGTGCTCCAGGAACTGCCCGGCCAAGAGGTCGTCCAGGAGCCGGTCGAAGTACTCGTAGTGGGAGAAGATGACGTGCCCGCCCAGGTCCCAGGTGAAGCCCGCCGGGTCGCTGAAGCTGGCGGCCAGGCCCCCGGCCCAGGCGTCCCTCTCCAGGACCACGAAGGACTCCTCGCCCAGCTCCCTGAGGCGGTTGGCCGCGCCCAGGCCGGTCGGCCCGGCGCCTATGATCGCGTATTTCACCTTCATTCGCTCAGGCCCCGCGTCTCGGACCCGGCCCGGGCGTCAGCGGGCCGGCGGTCCGGCCCGGGAGCATCAAGATGCGTGCCAGGACTGATCCGGGAGGGCCCCTTCGAGCCCGAGGAGGTGCTTTTTCAGCCCCGGCCCGGCCGGGGCGCTGTATCCGCCCAGCCGGCCGCCCGCGCCCAGGACCCGGTGGCAGGGCACGATGAGCGGCCAGGGGTTCCTGGCCATGACCCGGCCCACGGCCCGGGCCGCGCCGGGCCTTGCGCAGCGCGCGGCAAGCTCGCCGTAGGTGACGGTCCGGCCGAACCCGGCGGTCTCCAGCAGGACCCGGGTCACGAGCAGGCCGAACGGGCTCAGGACCGAGAGGTCCAGGACAAAGGGCGGCCAATGGGGCCGCTCTCCCCGGGCCAGGCGCGAAAGCCCGGCCCGGGCCTCGCGGGCCTGGGCCGAGGCCTCGGGGTCGCCGGGCCTGTCTTTGGCCCAGTCCAGGCGGGTCGCGGTCAAAAACCCGTCCCGCCAGCACAGGGTCAGGGCCAGGCCGCCCCCGCACACGGTCTCCAGGCGGCTGCTCATCCCTGCCCCTCCGGGCCCGGTCCCCGGGCCTCGAACCAGGCCGGGGGTTCGTCTTCGGCCCCGGCCTCCTTGCCCTGCCAGGTGTCGGTCTGCTTTAGCCGGTCCATGATCGCCGCGAGCACGCGGGGCTTGTCCCCGGCCCACACGGGGGCCAGGAGCTCGCCCGGCGCGGGGTCGCCGGCCAGGCGGTGCACCACCGCATCCGGCCTGAGCCGGGCCAGGGCCCGGCAGAGCCAGTCCGCGTACTCGTCCAGGCCCGGGGGCGCGAAGGCCCCGGCCCGCCACATGTCGGCCAGGCCCGTGTCCCGGCAGACGTAGGCGTTGTGGAACTTGACCCCGTGCACCGGCAGCTCGTTGACGAAGTCCACGCTGCGCAGCAGGTCCTGGCCGTGCTCGCCGGGCAGCCCGGCGACCAGGTGGGCGCAGACCAGAAGCCCGCGCCTCGCGGCCCGCTCCGCGGCCCGGGCAAAGGCCGCGGAGTCGTGGCCCCGGTTGACGCGCCGCAGGGTCTTGTCGTTGGCGCTCTGCAGGCCGATCTCCAGGTGGGTGTCCACCGGTATCTCGGCCAAGAGGTCGAGCTTGGCCCGGTCCAGGCAGTCCGGCCTGGTGCCCAGGCTGATCCCGACCAGGCCGGGCAGCCCGAGCAATTGGTCCAGGACCCGGGCCAGGCGCGCGATCGGGCCGTGGGTGTTGGAAAAGGACTGCAGGTAGGCGAAAAACATCTCGCTTTTGTGTCTTTTGCCCAGCCGTTTGCGCCAGTGCTCCCACTGCGCGGCCAGGTCCAGGCCCCGGTCCCAGAGCCCGGTGCCCGAGCCCCTGGGGTTGCAGAACAGGCAGCCCCGGGTGGACAGGGTCCCGTCCCGGTTGGGGCAGGAGAACCCGGCGTCCAGGGGTATCTTGCGCACCGGACCGGCGAAGCGCCGGCCAAGGTACGCGGAAAGGGCGTAGTGGCGGTTCACCGGCGCGTTCCGGGGCCTGAAAATGAAATCTGTTGCCTGCCCATGCGTTGTTTGCTACCAATCCCTTGACCGTCCCGCACAATATCGCAATACGTTCGTGTTTTGAAGCGGTTGTCCGAACGACGTTTTCCGCCACAGCAGCGAGGGCCTCATGGGTAACATCCTAAACAAGATTTTGGGCTCCTTTTCCAACGACCTGGCCATTGACCTTGGCACGGCCAACACCCTGGTCTACGTCAAGGGCAAGGGCGTGCTCCTGCGGGAGCCCTCGGTGGTCGCGGTCAAGAAGGACGGCCGCGGGGGCAAGGCCGTGCTCGCCGTGGGCGCGGAGGCCAAGAGGATGCTGGGCCGCACCCCGGGCAACATCGTGGCCATCAGGCCCATGAAGGACGGGGTCATCGCCGACTTCGAGGTCACCGAGGCCATGCTCAGGCACTTCATCTCCAAGGTCCACAACTCGCGCCGCCTGGTCCGGCCGAGGATAATGATCTGCGTGCCCACGGGCATCACCCAGGTGGAGAAGAGGGCGGTCAAGGAGTCGGCCCAGAGCGCCGGGGCCCGGGAGGTCTACCTGATAGACGAGCCCATGGCCGCGGCCATCGGCGCGAACCTGCCGATCACCGAGCCGACCTCGAACATGATCGTGGACATCGGCGGCGGGACCACCGAGATAGCGGTCATCTCCCTGTCGGGCATCGTCTACGCCAAGAGCGTGCGCATGGGCGGCGACAAGATGGACGAGGCCATCATGCAGCACGTCAAGCGCAAGTACAACATGCTCATCGGCGAGGGCACGGCCGAGGAGATCAAGGTGACCATCGGCTCGGCCTATCCCGTGGAGGACGAGGGCGAGATGGAGGTCAAGGGCCGGGACCTGGTCACCGGCATCCCCCAGAACCGCCTGATCACCGCCGAGGAGGTCCGCGAGGCCATCTCCGAGCAGGTCGAGGGCATAGTCCAGGGCGTGCGCGTGGCCCTGGAGCAGACCCCCCCGGAGCTGGCCGCGGACATCGTGGATCGGGGCATAGTGCTCACCGGCGGCGGGGCCATGCTCAAGGGCCTGGACCGCCTGCTCCAGCACGAGACCCAGCTGCCCATAACCGTGGTCGACGATCCCCTGTCCGCCGTTGTCCTGGGGTCCGGCAAGGCCCTGGACAACCTCGATCTGTACAAGGAAATCTGCTCGGACTAGCGTGAAGCTCAAGCGTATAGCGGTAATTCTCCTTGCGGGTCTGTTTCTGTACCTGACCCTGTACACCTGGAACCTGAGAACAGGGCATCTGGACACCTTTTCGGCCCACACCGGCCTGGACTTCAGCGGCTGGGTCCTCAGGCCCGGGGACTGGATCGCGGACAAGGCCGTCGGGTTCTGGGAGCGCTACGTCTACCTGGTCGGGCTGAAGCAGGAGAACGACCTCCTGCGCGAGGACAACCGCCGCCTGAGGCTGGAGAACATGACCCTGGCCGAGCGCTCCAGGGCCACGGTCCGGCTGGAGAGGCTGCTGCGCTTCGCCCCGCCCGAGGGCTGGGCCATGGAAGGGGCCAGGGTCGTGGCCCACAGGATGGGGCCGGCTGGGGTCCTGGACACGGTCCTGGTGGACAAGGGCTCGGGCCAGGGGGTCTCGGAGGACACGCCCGTGGTCTGCGCCGAGGGGGTCGTGGGCAGCGTCATGCGCGCCGGGCTGGCCTCGTCCACCGTGCTTCTGATCTCGGACATGAACAGCCGGGTGGCCGTGGTCGGCCTGAAGAACCGGGCCGCGGGCATCCTGGCCGGGCAGGGCTGGGGCCGGGACCTCAGCGTCAAGTACATGAAGCTCAACGCGGCCCTGGAGCCGGGCGAGATCCTGGTCACCTCGGGCCTGGGCGGGGTCTTCCCCAAGGGCCTGCCCGTGGCCAGGGTCTCGGGGATCAACCGCTCGGACATCTCGCTGTTCCTGGACGTGCGGGCCGAGCCCCTGATGGACGCCGACGGCCTGGAGGAGGTCCTGATCCTGAGGCGCCTGCCCGCGGAAAAGGGCCCGGGGGACTGAGATGTTCAAGGCCCTGTGGTGGACGGCCTTTGTCCTGGCCGGAATCTGGGCCCAGAGCTTTCTGCCGGGCGTGGACCTCTTGGCCGCCGGACTGGTCGTCTGCCTCCAGGAGGAGGACTGGCTGGCCGCGTTGTGGCTCGGCCTGGCCCTGATCTTTGTCCAGGAGGGCGTGGGCAGCCTGGCCTTCGGCTACTCCATCCTCTGGTACGGCGGCCTCGGCCTGCTCTACTTCCTGGGGCGCCGGGCCTTCGAGCCCGAGAGCGTCCTGTTCATGTGCCTGCTCGGCGCGGGCCTCGGGCTGCTGCACGTGCTCTGCGCCATGGCCTCGGGCCTGCTCCAGGGGATCGAGCTGCCCCTGCGGCGGCTGGCCCTGGAGGCGGTCCTCCAGGCCGCGGTCTTCCCCGTGGAATGGCTGGCCTTGGGCCGGGTCTTTCCGGACCGGCTGAGGAGACATGAGCACTTTTTATGAGGTCAACGAGCAGCAGACGCCCAAAAGCGGGCTTCTGCTCCTCCAGGTCCTGATCCCGGGCCTGTTCTGCCTGTTCTCGGTGCGCCTGTGGTACCTGCAGGTCCACCTGGGCGGGGATTTCGCGGAAAAGGCCCGCCAGAACCAGCTGCGCCAGGAGTCCGTGTACGCGCCCCGGGGCCTGATCCGGGACCGCAACGGGGTCCTGGTGGCGGTCAACGAGCCGGCCTACGCCCTGGGCCTGGTGCGCGAGGACTGTAGGGACGTGGGCGCCACCCTGGAGGCGGTCGCCCGGCTGACCGGGACGCCGCTGTCTGCCCTGCGCGAGACCTACCGCCGCAAGGTCCGCCGGGTGAAGCCCTTCGAGCCCCTGATCCTGTTGCCGGACCTGTCCTTTGACCGCCTGGCGGTCATCGAGGCCAACAACCTGCGCTGGCCCGGCCTGGAGATAATGGTCCGGCCCAGGCGCAGGTACAAGTACGGCGACCTGCTGGCCCACATCCTGGGCTACGTGGCCGAGGCCAACGAGGAGGAGCTGGAAAAGGACCCCGGGCTCTCCCTGGGCGACAACGTGGGCAAGCAGGGCCTGGAGCGCATGATCGAGGAGCGCATCCGCGGCCGAAAGGGCCTCAACCAGCTCGAGGTGGACGTCAGCGGCAGGCGGCTGGCCGAGACCCTGCTCACGCGGCCCCAGGCCGGGGAGGATGTCCGGCTGTCCATCGACCTGGGCCTCCAGTCCATGATCGCCGGGATACTGGAGGGCAAGGCCGGGGCCGTGGTGGTCATGGAGCCGGACAGCGGCCAGGTCCTGGCCCTGGTCAGCGCGCCCTCGTTCGACGGCAACGACTTCAGCGTGGGCCTGAGCCCGGAGCAGTGGCAGGCCCTGCGCGACGACCCCATGCACCCGCTCCAGAACCGGGCCATACAGAGCGTCTATCCCCCGGGCTCGGTGTTCAAGCTGGTCATGGCCGGCTGCGGCCTGCGCGAGGGCCTCCTGGACCCCGCGGAGTCGGTCTTCTGCACCGGGTCCATCCGCCTGGGCAAGCACGAGTTCAGGTGCTGGCGAAAGGGCGGCCACGGCCGGGTGGCCCTGGAAAGGGCCATTGTCGAGTCCTGCGACGTGTACTTCTACAAGCTGGGCATGAGGCTCGGGGTGGACCGCGTAAGCCGCTTCGCCAAGGCCTGCGGGTTCGGGGCCCTGACCGGGATCGGCCTGCCCCACGAGAAGCCGGGCAACATCCCGTCCAGGGGCTGGAAGCTTCAGCGCTTCGGCGAGCGCTGGCAAAAGGGCGAGGACCTGAACCTGGCCATCGGCCAGGGCTACACCCTGGTCTCCCCGCTCCAGGTGGCCCGGTTTCTGTGCGCCATGCTGAACGGCGGCTGGCTGCTCAGGCCGCACCTCCTGGCCGACCAGGCCCCGGAGAGGCAGGCCAATATCCCCCTGAACGACGAGCACAGGGGGCGCATACAGGAGGCCATGGTGGCCACGGTCGAGGACCCGCAGGGCACGGCCAGGCGCCTGCGCACCAGGGGCCTGGTCATCGGGGCCAAGACCGGCACGGCCCAGGTGGTCAGGCTGACCGACGAGCTCAAGGACCTGAAGGACCACGAGATACCCTACGAGTACCGGGACCACGCCTGGATGGCCGGGTTCGCGGAGAAGGACGGCCGGCGGTACGTGGCCGTGGCCATGGTCGAGCACGGCGGCCACGGCTCGTCCGGGGCCGGGCCGGTGCTCAAGGCGGTCTTCGAGCACGTGTTTTCAAAGGGCTTCCTGGCCCGGCCGGCGCCGGGGCAGGGCCTTGCGGAGGGTTCGGACAATGGCCCCAATTGACCGCCGGCTCCTGACCCACATCCACTGGACCCTGTTCTGCCTCATGGCCCTGCTTTTCCTGTGCGGGGTCCTGAACCTGTACTCGGCCAGCGGGTTCAGGCTCGAGGACGGCATCAGCGTGGCCCCCTACTATCAGAAACAGCTTATCTGGGGCCTGATCGGGCTTTCGGGCATGGTCGCGCTCATGCTCGTGGACTACCGGCACCTCAAGACCATGGCCTGGCCCCTGTTCTGGATAACGGTCGGGCTGCTGGTGACCGTGTTCTTCGCGGGCAAGAGCATCGGCGGGGCCAGGCGCTGGCTCGGCCTGGGATTTGTGAACTTCCAGCCCGGCGAGCTGGCCAAGATCAGCGTCCTGATCGTCGGGGCCAGGCTCCTGGCCAGGGAGAAGCGGCCCCTGGACTTCGCGCGGCTGTTCTGCATCCTGGGCGTGGGCCTGATCCCGGCCGGGCTGGTCGTGCTCCAGCCGGACCTGGGCTCGGGCCTGTCCATCCTGCTCATTTTGGGCGGCATGATCCTGTTTCGGGGGGTCACGGCGCGGGTGCTGAAGACCGCCTGCATGGCCGTGCCCTGCCTGCTGCCCCTGGGCTGGTTTCTGCTCCACGGCTATCAGAAGAGGCGGATTTTGTCCTTTCTGGACCCCTCAAGCGACCCGTTGGGCGCGGGCTACCACATTTTGCAGTCCGAGATCGCCATCGGGTCCGGCCGGTTCTGGGGCAAGGGCTTTCTGGCCGGGACCCAGAGCCAGCTCAGGTTTTTGCCCGAAAAGCACACCGACTTCGCGGTGGCCGTGTTCGGCGAGGAGTGGGGCTTTGCCGGGACCATCATCCTGCTCGGGCTGTTCTGCCTTTTTCTGTACCAGATCGTCACCGTGGCCCGGGACGCCAAGGACCTGTTCGGCAGCTATCTGGCGGCGGGGGTGTTCTTTTATTTTTTCTGGCAAATTCTGATCAATATAGGTATGGTTCTGGGGCTCATGCCGGTGGTGGGCATTCCTTTGCCCTTCATCAGCTATGGGGGCAGCGCCACGCTGATGAACTTCTGTCTTGTCGGTCTGGTGCTCAACGTATCCATGCGCAGATTTCTGTTCAAGCAGGGATGAGCACCGGGCCGAGGCCCGTTTTTTTGACAAGGAGCGACCCAATGGCCAAGGACGAGATCAACGCCTTTCTGGGGGCGGGCACCAATTATCAGGGCAAGCTTCATTTTCAGGGCGCCGTGCGCATCGACGGCAATTTCCAGGGAGAGGTGGAGTCCGAGGGCACCCTGGTGGTCGGCCAGGAGGCCCTGGTCGAGGGCCTGGTGCGGGTCGGCCAGCTCATCCTGAGCGGCAAGCTCAAGGGCGAGGTCTCGGCCAGGGAGAAGGTGGTTCTGCACCGGACCGCGGATCTGCACGGCAACCTGCACACCCCGGTTTTGGTGGTCGAGGAGGGCGCGGTCCTGGAGGGTCAGCTGACCATGGGCGGGGTCGAGTCCGACGCCGAGGCCAGGGCCAGGGAGCAGGCCGAGCTGCTCTGAGCCCCAAGGGCCGGAAATCTTAGATAGTGGCGTCCTTATTTGGAAAAAGGTTTTGACACAGACCTTGAAATTGGGTATGTCCCGGTGACTTTGATCCAAAATTCACAACCGCTTCGGGGGCAAGCATGATTGATCTTGATTTCACAATATTTGTGCAATTCGTGAACTTCATCATCACGCTTCTGGTCCTCAACATCCTTCTTATCAAGCCCATTCGGGAGATCATCAAAAAGCGGTCCGAGCTCATGTCCGAGCAGCTGGGCAAGGTGGAGCGGTTCCTCGAGCAGGCCGACACCAAGCTCGCGGACTACCAGGCCGCCTTGGGCGATGCCCGCAAGGAGGGTGTGGAGTTGCGCAATCAGATGAAGGAGGAGGGCCAGGCCGAGGAGCAGACCATTCTGTCTTCGGCCGGCGACGAGGCCGCGTCCAAGCTCAAGGCCGCCCGGGCGGAGATATCCGTGCAGGCCGACGCGGCCATGAAGCAGCTTTCCGGCCGGGTGGGCGAATACGCGCAGACCGCGACCAAAAAGATACTTGGCCAGGCATAGGCCTGCATAAGGGGGGTCACCTTGAAACGGACGTACACGATATTCACGGCCCTGGCCCTGGTGCTCGGTCTTTCGGCCATCGCCTTGGCCAGTGGTCACGCCGAGGGCCACGAGCACCACATCCCATGGTGGAACTACATCTGGCGGCTGATCAACCTGGCCATCGTGGTCGGCGTGATCTGGAAGCTGGCCGGCAAGAAGATCGCCGGGTTCTTCGGCGGCCGCCGCAAGCAGATAGGCAAGGACCTCGACGATCTCCAGGTGCGTCAGGCGGACGCCGAGAAGAAGCTCAAGGACGTGGAGCAGAGCATCACCAACCTTGAGCAGGAGAAGCAGTCGATCCTGGCCGAGGCCCGGGCCCAGGGCGAGGGTCTGAAAAAGGCCATCCTGGACAAGGCCGAGGCCGACGCCGGGCGGATCAGGGAGCAGGCCAAGCGCTCCGCCGAGTTCGAGGCCAAGGCCGCGACGGACTTGCTGCGCGCCGAGCTGGCCGAGCTGGTCGTGGAGGCGGCCCGGAAGATCGTTCAGGAGCAGTTGAGCGAAAAGGACCACGAGAAGCTCGTGGATGAATACTTAACAAAGGTGGTGCTCAATTGACCGGGAACATAGTTTCGCGCAGATACGCCAAAGCGCTTTTTTCCCTCGGCCAGAAGCGGGGCGGGCCCGAGCTTGAGGCTTACGGCAATGAGCTGTCTGGCCTGGCTGATGTCCTGAAGGGCGCACCCGAGGCCCTTCGCTTTTTCAAGAATCCCTCGTTCAGTCCCAAGGAGAAGAAGGCCGTGATGGGGACCATCCTTGACCAGGTCAAGGTCGACCCCACGGTCAGGAACTTTTGCGACCTGCTGGCCGACAAGGGCCGGCTGGACGCGCTCCTGGATATCTCCTCGGACTTCGGGGCCATGCTCGACGAGGCCAAGGGCGTGCTCAGGGGCAGCCTGACCACGGCCAAGGACCTGAGCGCCGGCCGCAGGTCGGAGCTCAAGAAGAGGCTTGAAGAGCAGACCGGCCGCAAGCTGGAGCTCGATTTCGCCACGGACCCGGAGATTCTGGGCGGTGTGGTCCTCAGGATCGGGGACAAGGTCCTGGACGCGAGCTTGCGGGCGCAGCTGCAGATATTGAAAGAAACGATAAAAAGGGGTGAGTAGGGCCATGCAGATCAAAGCGGAAGAAATCAGCAAGATCATTGAGGATCAGATTCAAAACTACGAGTCTCGCGTAGAGATGAGCGAGACCGGCACGGTCCTCTATGTGGGTGACGGCATCGCTCGCGTGCACGGCGTGGAAAACGTCATGTCCATGGAGCTCTTGGAGTTCCCGGGCGGGCTCATGGGCATGACCCTGAACCTGGAAGAGGACAACGTGGGCGTGGCCCTTCTGGGCAGCGACACGGAGATCAAGGAGGGCGACCCGGTCAAGCGCACCGGCAAGATCTTTTCCGTGCCCGTGGGCGAGGCGGTCATGGGCCGGGTCATCAACCCCCTGGGTCAGCCCATTGACGGCCTCGGGCCCATCGAGTCCAAGGACGTGCGTCCGGTCGAGCTCAAGGCCCCGGGCATCGTCCAGAGGAAGTCGGTCCACGAGCCCATGTACACCGGGCTCAAGGCCATCGACGCCATGACCCCCATCGGCCGCGGCCAGCGCGAGCTGATCATCGGCGACCGCCAGGTGGGCAAGACGGCCATCGGCGTGGACGCCATCCTGGCCCAGAGGGAAACCGACGTGCACTGCTTCTACGTGGCCATCGGCCAGAAGAAGGCCAACGTCGCCCTGGTGGCCGAGACCCTGCGCAAGCACGGGGCCATGGACTACACGACCATCATCTCGGCCACCGCCTCGGAGCCCGCGCCGCTGCAGTTCATCTCCGCGTACTCCGGGTGCACCATGGCCGAGTTCTACCGCGACAACGGAAAGCACGCCCTGATCATCTACGACGACCTGTCCAAGCAGGCCGTGGCCTATCGCCAGATGTCGCTCCTGCTCAGGCGGCCCCCGGGACGCGAGGCCTTCCCGGGCGACGTCTTCTACCTGCACTCCAGGCTGCTGGAGCGGGCCTCCAAGCTGTGCGACGAAAAGGGCGCCGGGTCCATGACCGCCCTGCCGGTCATCGAGACCCAGGCCGGCGACGTGTCCGCGTACATCCCGACCAACGTCATCTCGATCACCGACGGCCAGGTCTACCTGGAGCCGAACCTGTTCAACGCCGGCGTCCGGCCGGCCATCAACGTCGGCCTTTCGGTCTCCCGGGTCGGCGGCGCGGCCCAGGTCAAGGCCATGAAGCAGGTCGCGGGCTCGCTGCGCCTGGACCTGGCCCAGTACCGCGAGCTGGCGGCCTTTGCCCAGTTCGGCTCGGACCTGGACAAGGCCACCCAGTCCAAGCTGGACCGCGGCGCGCGCCTGGTCGAGCTGCTCAAGCAGCCCCAGTACGTGCCCATGTCCGTCCAGGAGCAGGTGGCCGTGCTCTTTGCCGGCACCAAGGGCTTCCTGGACAAGCTGCCGCTGGGCTTAGTGCGCAAGTTCGAGACCGAGTTCCTCGATTTCATACGCAACTCCAAGCCCGACATCCTGAACGGCATCAAGGAGAAGCTGGCCATAGACGCCGATCTCGAGGCCAAGCTGAGGGCGGCCATCGAGGAGTTCATGAGCAGCTTCGGCGCCGCGTAGGCGCTCTAAGGAGATGAAATGGCTTCTTTGCGGGACGTAAAAAACAAGATCATAGGGGTCAAGAAGACCAAGCAGATCACCAAGGCCATGAACATGGTGGCCTCGGCGAAGCTGCGCCGGGCGCAGCAGCGCATAGAAAGGTTCAGGCCCTACGCCGACAAGTTCTATGAGATGCTCGGCGACTTGGCTTCAGGCGCGGACGAGGGCGCCCATCCACTGCTTGAGGTCCGCGACGAGATCAAGACCGTGGGCCTGGTCGTGGCCACGTCGGACCGCGGCCTGTGCGGCAGCTTCAACCACAATGTGAGCCGCATGGCCAGGGCGGTCGCCGACGCCAGGATCGCCGAGGGCAAGGCGGTGAAGCTCTACTGCGCGGGCAAGAAGGCCCGCGACTACTTCCGCAGGCGCGGCTACGACATCGCCGTGCAGTACTCCGGGGTCATGAACGACTTTGACTTCGGCCTGGCCCAGGAGATCGGCAACACCCTGATCGACTCCTACCTCGGCGGCGACCTGGACGAGGTGGTCATGGTCTACGGCGAGTTGGTGAGCCTGGCCAAGCAGGAGGCCAAGAACCTGAGGATACTGCCCATTGTCCAGGACGAGGCCGGGACGGCCGAGGCCGGCGGCCGCAGCGAGTACATCTACGAGCCCTCGGTGGAGGGCCTTTTGGCGGAGCTTCTGCCCCGGTTCGTCAAGGTCCAGGTCTACCGCGGACTGCTTGACACCTCGGCCAGCGAGCACGCCGCGCGCATGACGGCAATGGACAACGCCACCAGGGCCTGCGACGACATGGTCGACGCCCTGACCCTGGTCTTCAACAAGACCAGACAGACGGCCATCACCAGGGAACTTATGGATATAGTCGGCGGCGCTGAGGCGCTGAAAGGATAAAGGGGGGCCTAGCAATGAGTTCTAACATCGGTAAAATAGTCCAGGTCATCGGCGCCGTTGTGGACGTCGAGTTCCCGGAGGGCAACCTGCCCGCGATTCTGAACGCGTTGGACATCAAGAACCCGAACAACACGGACGCGCCCGAGCTTGTCTGCGAGGTGGCCCAGCACCTGGGCAGCAACGTGGTGCGCACGATCGCCATGGACGCCACCGAGGGCCTGGTGCGCGGCATGGCGGTGGTGGACACCGGCAAGCCCATCCTGGTGCCCGTGGGCCAGGGCGCCCTGGGCCGGATCATGAACGTGGTCGGCAAGCCCGTGGACGAGCTCGGGCCGATCAACTCGGACAAGACCATGCCCATCCACCGGCACGCCCCGGAGTTCACCGAGCAGAGCACCAAGGTCGAGCTGCTCGAGACCGGGGTCAAGGTCATCGACCTGCTCATCCCCTTTCCCAAGGGCGGCAAGATGGGCATGTTCGGCGGCGCGGGCGTGGGCAAGACGGTCATCCTCATGGAGATGATCAACAACATCGCCAAGCAGCACGGCGGCATCTCGGTGTTCGCGGGCGTGGGCGAGCGGACCCGCGAGGGCAACGACCTGTACCACGAGATGAAGGACGCCGGGGTCCTGGAAAAGGCCGGCCTGATTTACGGCCAGATGAACGAGCCTCCGGGCGCGCGCGCCCGGGTCGGCCTGACCGCCCTGACCTGCGCCGAGTACTTCCGCGACGAGGAAGGCCAGGACGTGCTCCTGTTCATCGACAACATCTTCCGTTTCACCCAGGCCGGTTCCGAGGTCTCCGCGCTTCTGGGCCGCATGCCCTCCGCGGTCGGCTATCAGCCCACCCTGGGCACGGACCTCGGCGAGCTCCAGGAGCGCATCACCTCCACGAACAAGGGCTCGATCACCTCGGTCCAGGCGGTTTACGTGCCTGCGGACGACCTGACCGACCCGGCCCCGGCCACGACCTTCTCGCACCTGGACGGCACCCTGGTCCTGTCGCGCCAGATCGCCGAGCTGGGCATCTACCCCGCGGTGGACCCGCTCGACTCGACCTCGCGCATCCTGGACCCCCACGTCCTGGGCGGGGATCACTACGGCACGGCCCGCGAGGTCCAGCAGGTGCTCCAGAAGTACAAGGACCTCCAGGACATCATCGCCATCCTGGGCATGGACGAGCTCTCGGACGAGGACAAGATCACGGTCTCCAGGGCCAGGAAGATACAGCGCTTCCTGTCGCAGCCCTTCCACGTGGCCGCGCAGTTCACCGGCACCCCGGGCAAGTACGTCAAGCTCGAGGACACCATCAGGGGCTTCCGCGAGATACTCGAGGGCAAGCACGACGACCTGCCGGAACAGGCGTTCTACATGGTCGGAGGTATTGAGGAGGCCATCGAGAAGGCCAAGCAGCAATAGGAATAGGATTGCGACATGGCAAACAGACTGCTTTTGGAAATAGTCACCCCGGACCAGAAGGTCCTCTCCCAGGAGGTGGACTACGTGGCCGCGCCCGGCGCCCTCGGCGAGTTCGGGGTGCTGGTCAACCACATCCCCTTTCTGTCCGCCCTGGGCATCGGCAACCTCTACTACAAGGACGGGGGCAAGGTCTTTTACGTCTTTGTGGCCGGGGGGTTCGCCGAGGTCACGGGCCAGAAGGTCACGGTCCTGGCCGAGGTGGCCGAGAAGGCCGTTGACATTGATGTGGAACGTGTCCAAAAGGCCAGGGAAAGGGCCGAGACCCGGCTCGCCCAGGCCCAGGACAACGTTGATTACGCCCGCGCCCAGGCGGCCCTGAGGAGGGCCATGTCCCGGATGACGTGCTACCAGGCCGGCCGCAAGGCCGGAACCTGCTAGGGGCTTTTGTCCGGGGCCGGCCGGGCGCGGGGCCTGGCGCGTTGCGCTAACCGCTTGCACAGGCAGGCCGGCGTGTCCGGCCTGCCTTTGCATTTCGAGCACGGAGAGCGGGCATGACTGAGTCGGTGTGCGTTCTGGTTTTGGCCGCGGGCAAGGGCACGAGGATGCATTCGGACCGCCCCAAGGTGCTCGGGACGATACTTGGCGAGCCCATGCTCGGCTATGTGTTCCGGGCCCTTGAGCCCCTGTTCGGCAAGGCCGTGACCACCGTGGTCGGCTTTGGCCAGGATCAGGTCCGGCGCGCCTTCCCGGACCATGAGCAGGGCTTCGTTTCCCAGGACGAGCAGCTGGGCACCGGACACGCCCTCAAGGTCGCCTGGGAGGCCCTCAAGTCCCAAGGCAGGGGCCGTTGCCTGGTGGTCAACGGGGACGCGCCCCTGGTCCGGGGCGAGACCCTGGCCCGGTTCGCGGCCCAGGCCCGGGGCGCGGACCTGGCTTTTCTGAGCATCGAGCTTCAGGACCCGGGCCGGTACGGTCGGGTGCTCAGGGATTCCCGGGGCCGGGTCAAGGCGGTTGTCGAGGCCGGGGACTTCGACTCGGCCGAGCACGGCCCGTCCGGCCACGAGGTCAACGCCGGGATATATCTCCTGGACATGGCCGGGATCGCGCCGCTGCTCGACCGGCTGGGCCGGGACAACAACAGCGGCGAGTACTACATAACCGAGCTCGTGGGCCTGGCCGTGGCCGAGGGCCTGAAGGTCCTGGCCGTGGAGGCCGGCCCGGACAGGGACCTGCTGGGCGTGAACACGCCCCGGGAGCTGGCTACGGCCGAGGCGGCCCTGCGGGAGAGGATAGTTGGCGGCTGGCTGGACAGGGGCGCGCTCATACACCTTCCGGACCAGGTGGCCATCGGCCCGGACGCGGAGCTCGAGCCCGGGGCCGAGGTCTTCGGGCCGTGCTTCGTCTACGGCCGGACCAGGATCGCGGCCGGGGCCCGGGTCGGGCCGCAGTGCTTCATTGTGGACTCGGTCCTTGGTCCGGGCTGCGAGGTGCGGCCCTTCAGCCATCTGCAGGGGGCCGTGGTCGGCCCGGGCTGCCAGGTCGGCCCGTTCGCCAGGCTCAGGCCCGGGGCGGTGCTTGAGGAGGGGTCCCGGGTCGGCAACTTCGTGGAGATGAAGCAGGCCGTGCTGGGCGCCGGGGCCAAGGCCAACCACCTGACCTATCTGGGCGACGCCGAGGTCGGACCGGCCGCGAACATCGGGGCCGGGACCATCACCTGCAACTACGACGGGGTGAGAAAGCACAAGACGGTCATCGGCAGGGGGGCGTTCATCGGCAGCAACGCGGCCCTTGTCGCCCCGTTGAGCGTGGGCGAGAACGCCCTGGTGGGCGCGGGCTCCACCCTGACCAGGGACGTGCCGGACAACGAGATGGCCATTGCCAGGGCCCGGCAGGTGAATTTGAAGCGCAAGCCAATCAAGTCTTGAAATCGAGAACTGAAAGATATAGGTTCAACTTATGGAAATAGTTATCCAGCTAGAACAGAAGTTTGAAAAATTGATTAACAAAATAAAGGAGTTAAAGGAAGAGAACAGCCTTCTCAAGCAGCAGCTGGAGCAGGAGCGGGGCAACCGGGACGAGTTGAGGTCCCGGATAGAGAACCTGTTGAACAAGGTCCAGGAGGCCATGGATTGACGGTCGGGACTCTATGCCGCGCTATACCTTGACAGTGCTTGGGCACGAGATATCGTTCAAGACCGATGCCGACGGCGAGCGCATCGAGGCCGCAAGGGCCCTGCTTGAGGGGCGTTTCAAGGAGCTGAGCAAGGGCGGGGCCAACATCAGCAAGGAGAAGCTGCTGATATTTTTGGTCCTCAGTCTGGCTGACGATTATTTGGAGTCAGACGCCAGGCTCAGGCGCATGGAAGAGAGATTGGCGGAACTGTTGAAAAGCGATCCGCTGGGCCTTGACGCGTGAGGGCGTCCGGCCGGACAATGGAAGCGTACACCCTGGGGGGTTTGTGATTGTCCGAAGGTTCTTGAGCCAATGCAGATAAAATGGGATTCGCCCCGAGCGCGCCCGTGCGCAGACCCGCTCGACCGGGGAGCCTGACGGCGCGTCGGCGAAGCCCACCTGGCAAGCCAGGTTCAAACCTGACGACAACACGGCACCCCGGGGCTTGTGCATATAGGCCGCCAGGCCGCGCGCCTGGAGGGACCAGCAGGACCGACACGCCAGCCCGGGACAAAGTTCCGCAAGCCTTACCTTGCGGACTCGACAGGCACCGGGCCGCGCCCGCATCATCCTCCATCGCCGACAAGCCGAGCAGACCGTCCCCCTGGGGGGGCAGGGCTCAACGTGTCTTTGGCAGGGCATTCCAGACCCCAGGGGTCTGTCAACATACAACAAGGAGCACAACAATGACCGCTCACATTCTCATCGGCGTGGCCGGGATTTTGGCCGGCGCCGCAGGAGGTTATCTTCTCAACAGATACGCGACGGCCAAGCACCTTTCGGACTCCAAGGACCTGGCCCAAAGGATAGTCGGCGAGGCCAGGAAGGAGGCCGAGGCCCTGAAGAAGGAGGTCCGGCTCCAGGCCCAGGACGAGATATTCGCCCAGAAAAAGGAGCAGGAGCGGGAGTTCAAGGACCGCGACCAGGCCGTCAAGCGCCAGGAGGCCAGGCTCCAGGAAAAGGAGGAGCGCCTGGAGCACAAGCTCGAAAAGGTGGCCCAGAAGGAGCAGGAGGTCATCGACCTGGAGAAGAGGCTCATCAAGCAGGAGAAGGGCCTGGCCGAGAAGGAGGAGGCCTTGGAGACCCAGGCCGACGAGCACGAGCGCAGGCTGGAGGAGATTTCCGGGCTGACCAAGGACGAGGCCCGGGATCGGCTCATGGAGGAGATAGAGTCCAGGACCAGGCACGAGGCCGCCAAGATGGTCAGGGCCATCGAGGTCGAGGCCAAGGAGAACGCCTCGAAAAAGGCCAAGGAGATATTGTCCCTGGCCCTGCAGCGCTACGCCGGGGACTACGCCGGCGAGCAGACGGTCACCGCGGTGACCCTGCCCTCGGAGGACATGAAGGGCAGGATCATCGGCCGCGAGGGCCGCAACATCCGCGCCCTGGAGGCGGCCACCGGCGTGGACCTGATCATCGACGACACCCCGGAGACCGTTGTCCTGTCGGCCTTCAGCCCGCTCAGGCGCGAGGTCGCCAAGCAGTCCCTGGAGCGGCTCATCCACGACGGCCGCATCCATCCGGCGCGCATCGAGGACATCGTGCGCAAGGTCGAGCAGGAGATGGACGTAAAGCTTAGGGAGATAGGCGAGCAGGCGACCTTTGACGTCGGCGTGCACGGGATCCACCCGGATCTGGTCAAGTACCTGGGCCAGCTCCACTACCGGACCAGCTTTTCCCAGAACGTGCTCCAGCACTCCCTGGAGGTCGCGTTCTTGTGCGGCATAATGGCCGCCGAGCTGGGCCTGGACGAGAGGATCGCCAAGCGGGCCGGCCTGCTTCACGACATCGGCAAGGCCGTGGACCACGAGGTCGAGGGGCCGCACGCGGTCATAGGCGCGGACCTGGCCAAGAAGCACGGCGAGTCCAAGGAGATCGTGCACGCCATCGCGGCCCACCACGAGGACGTGCCCCCCCAGAGCATCCTGGCCAACCTGGTCCAGGCCGCGGACAGCCTGTCCGGGGCCAGGCCCGGGGCGCGCAAGGAGCTCCTGGAGAACTACGTCAAGAGGCTCGAGGAGCTGGAAAACCTGGCCACCGGGTTCAACGGCGTGAGCAAGGCCTACGCCATCCAGGCCGGCAGGGAGATCCGGGTCATGGTCGACTCGGAGAAGGTCAATGACGAGACCACCTACATGCTCTGCAAGAACATCGCCAACAAGATCGAGACCAACATGACCTATCCGGGCCAGATAAGGGTCACGGTCATCCGCGAGAAGCGGGCCGTGGATTACGCCAAATAGGCCCGGCCGTCCGTGAACATCCGCCCCCTGCGGCCGGAGACCCGGGTCTCCGGCCGCAGGGGGCCCGGGCAGGCTTATGCGCATTCTGTTTCTGGGCGACATCGTGGGCCGGCCGGGCCGAACCGCCCTGGCCCGCAGGGTCGGGGACCTGCGCCGGGAGCTCGACCTGGACCTGGTCCTGGCCAACGCCGAGAACGCCTCGGGCGGGCTCGGGCTGTCGCCCAAGAACGCCCGGGAGCTGTTCGCCTGCGGCCTGGACCTCTTGACTTCCGGGAACCACATCTGGAAGTTCAGGGACCTGCCCGAGTACATGGAGACCGAGCCCCGGCTGCTCAGGCCGGCCAACTACCCCGAACCCTGCCCGGGCCGGGGCCTGGCCGTGATCGAGGTCAAGGGCAAGGCCCCGGTGGCCGTGCTCAACCTCCAGGGCCGCAGCTTCATGCAGCCCATAGACTGCCCGTTCAGGGCCGCGGACAGGCTCCTGGCCGGGCTGGCGGACGGGGTCGCGGTCAGGATCGTGGACTTTCACGCCGAGGCCAGCAGCGAGAAGACGGCCATGGCCTGGTTTCTGGACGGCAGGGCCGGCGCGGTGCTCGGGACCCACACCCACGTCCAGACCTCGGACGCCCGCCTGCTGCCCAAGGGCAGCGCGGCCATGACCGACCTGGGCATGTGCGGGCCCAGGGACTCCTGCCTGGGCATGACCCCGGGCCCGATCATCCGGCGGTTCATCAGCGGCCGGCCCGAGCGCTTCGAGGTCGCCGGGGGCGCCGTGGTTTTACAAGGCGCGCTTTTTGACATAGATGAATCCTCCGGCAGGGCGCGGTTTATAAGCGCCTTTCGCGAGACCCACGGGGAGCCCTGAGCGGCGCGCCGCTGTTTCGGGCTTGACACGGGCCAACAAGGGGCTTGGCATGAACATATACGACGAACTCAAGTGGCGCGGCCTGGTGCACCAGGTCTCGGACGAGGCCAAGGTCAGGGAGTATCTGGCCGAGCCGGGCCGGTCCATGTACTGCGGCTTCGACCCCACCGCGGACAGCCTGCACGTGGGCAACCTGGTCCCGCTCTTGTCCTTGGCCCGCATGAAGCTGGCCGGGCACCGGCCCATCTTTCTGCTCGGCGGGGCCACCGGCCGGATCGGCGACCCCAGCGGCAAGGACAAGGAACGCGAGCTGACCTCCGAGGACAGGCTGGACGCCCAGGCGGCCAGGATCAAGGACCAGGTCCGCGACTTCTTCAGGCGGGTCACGGGCCAGGAGCCCGAGGTGGTCAACAACTACGACTGGATCAAGGACCTCGGGGCCCTGGACCTGCTGCGCGAGGTGGGCAAGCACTTCACCATCAACTGGATGCTGGCCAAGGAGTCGGTCAGGGGCCGCATCGGCCGGGAGGACGTGGGCATCTCCTACACCGAGTTCAGCTACATGATCCTTCAGGGCTACGACTTCTACCGGCTGTTTGTGGACCGGGGCACCAGGCTCCAGATCGGCGGCGGCGACCAGTGGGGGAACATCACCGCGGGCTGCGAGCTCATCCGGCGCAAGGCCGGGGGCGAGGCCTTTGCCCTGACCTTTCCGCTGATCACCACGGCCGCGGGCCGCAAGTTCGGCAAGAGCGAGAAGGGCGCGGTGTTCCTGGACCCGGCCATGACCTCGGCCTACGCCTTCTACCAGTTCTGGATAAACACCGACGACCAGGACGTGGTCCGGTTCCTCAAGTACTACACCTTTCTCGGCCCGGAGGAGATCAGGGCCCTGGAGCTGGAGGCCGCGGAGCGGCCGCATTTGCGCGAGGCCCAGAGGCGCCTGGCCGAGGAGGTCACGGTCATGATCCACGGCCGGCCGGAGCTGGACAAGGTCCTGGCCGCGAGCCGGGCCCTGTTCGGCCAGGGGGACATCCGCTTAGCGGACGTCGGCGCCCTTCGCCAGGCCCTGGAGTCCGCGCCCGGCGTGGAGTATGCGGCCGGGTCCCTGCCGGACCTGCCGCAGATGCTCGTGGACCTCGGCCTGTGCCCGTCCAAGGGCCGGGCGCGCAAGGACATCCAGGCCGGCGGGGTGTATCTGAACAACGAGCGGGTCCAGGAGTCCTCGAACCCGGGCCGGAACGATTTTTTGGGCGGCGAGATATTGATCCTGCGCAAGGGCAAGAGGAACTACGGGCTGGTCAGGCTCTCGGCCTAGGGCTGCTTAGCCGCAGGACACGAGGTAGTCCTCGATTTTTTGCTGGCAGGATGCGCACAGGGCGGACAGGGGCTGGTCCTTGAGCCGGGCGAGGTCGATTTCCCGGCCGCACTCGATGCACACCCCGTAGTCCTCGGCGTCCAGGCGCTTGAGCGCGGCCTCCACGATCCACTTGCTGGGCCCGGGCCCACGTCCGGCCGGGCCGCGGCCGCGGCCCTTGAGCCTGACCTTGTCCAGGTGCTCCCTGAGCCGCGATCTGTCTTTCTCGTTCATTCTGCCCCCGGCCGCTTTGTTCGAAGAGAGTACATACAGAAAGCCGGGGAAAAAGCAACCCCCTGTTGGGCCTTGGTTTTTTGCGCACCTTGGCCCGTGGCGGCCCAAGGTCTTGAAAAAGTCTGGAAAAACGGCCCGCAAGGCAGTGGACCCGGCCCGGGAAGCGGGTTAGTCTTGGGCCATGCGAGCACTGTTGATCGTCCTGGCCCTTTCGGTCGGGACCCTGATGCCCCTGCAGGCCGGGGTCAACGTGCGCCTGGGGCACGTCCTGGCCGGTCCGATCCAGGCGGCCACGGTCAATTTCGGGATCGGCTTTTTGGCCCTGTTGGCCCTGTGCCTGGTCCTGGGACTGCCCCTGGCCAATGTCGGGGCTATGGGCCACGGCCCTTGGTGGTTGGGGAGCGGCGGCCTGCTGGGCGCGTTCTTCGTGGCCGCGACCATCTTCCTGGCCGAGAGGTTGGGGGCCGCGAGCATGATGGCCTGGCTCATCGCGGGCCAGCTTGCGGCCTCCCTGGTCCTGGACCACTTCGGCCTGGTGGGCTACGCGCTGCGCGAGGCCAGCGCGCTCAGGGTCCTGGGCGCGCTGATGCTGGTGGCCGGGGCCGTTCTGGTCGAGCGGTTTTAGGTATCCCTAGAACTTGTCCTTGGCCTTTCTGAACGCGGCCTTGAGCTCGGCAAAGGCGTTTTCCAGGCCCCGGCCGATCTCGCCCAAGGCCTCGCCGCCGTGGGAGGAGAGCTGCTTGAGCCTGGCCCTGGCCTCCTCGACGCCGCTTGCCAGCCGCTTGATTTTGGCCTGGGCGTAGCTTTTGGCCTCGGCCCCGAGCTCGCCCGCCTTGGCCTTGGCCGCGTACTTGTCCAGCGCGGACTTGATCTCCCCGAGCTGGGCGTTCAGGTAAGCGGGCCAGTCGGTGTAGGCGGCGCTCTGCTTAAGGCCCTGGCCCGGCTGGAAGCGGACCTGGTTGCGGGCCGGGATGTCCAGGCTCTGGCCGGTCCGGGGGTTGCGCCCCTTCCTGGCCGCGCGCTTGACCACCCTGAAGGTCCCGAAGGGACGGATGATCACCGGCTCGCCCCGGTCCAGGCCCTCGCGGATGGATGAAAGTATGGCCTCAAGGGCTTTTTCCGCCTCGGCTTTTGTGGCCAGACCGGCCAAGCGCTGCATCTGGCTCACTACCCTGTCCTTGGTCATGGAAGCTTCCTTTTGTTGAGATTGGCTGCCGATTATGAAATCATGCGCCAGAACAGACGGAAATTGCAAGTGAAAACCGAAAAGGGTATGGACAGGGTCAATCCCGGCCCGGGCTTGGGGCCGTTTCAGGCGGGTCGATGAACAGGATTTGGCGCGACGCGGCCGCGGTCTGCCGCATGATCAAGATCGAGCACTCGGTCTTTGCCCTGCCCTTTGCCTACGCCGGGGCCTGGCTGGCGGCCAGGGGCCGGCCGGGCCTGGAGAACCTGTTGCTCCTGACCCTGGCCATGGTCGCGGTGCGCTCCTTTGCCATGACCTGCAACCGTCTGCTCGACCTGCGCTACGACCGGCTCAACCCGCGCACCCAGAGCCGGCCCCTGGTCAGCGGCGAGCTGGGCGTGGGCTTTTGCCTGGGCTTCTGCCTGGCCGCGGCCCTGGTGTTCGTGCTCGCCTGCGCGGGCATGAACCGGCTCTGCCTGGGGCTCGCGGTCCCGGCGCTCGCCTGGTCCGGGCTGTACAGCCTCACCAAGCGCTTCACCTGGGCCTGCCATTTCGTGCTCGGCTCGGTCCTGGGCCTGGCGCCCCTGGCCGGCTGGATCTGCGTGGACCCGAGGTTCACGCTCCCGGCGGTCCTCTACTTCTGCGGCGTGGCCCTGTGGGTGGCCGGGTTCGACATCCTCTACGCCGGCCAGGACGCGGACTTCGACCGGGACCAGGGCCTTGAGTCCATCCCGGCCAGGTTCGGCCTGGAGCCCGCCCTGGCCGTGTCCTCCATGGTCCACGTCCTGGCCGCGGTCTTTTTTTTCCTGGCCGGCTGGGGGGCCGGGCTGGGCGCGGCCTATTTCCTGGTCACCGGGGCGGTGGCCGTGATACTGGTCTGGGAGCACGGGCTGATCTCGGCCCGCGACCTGAGCAGGGTGAACACGGCCTTCTTCACCCTGAACGGGGTCATAGCCGTGTTCCTGTTCGCCGGCGTCTGGCTGGACCTTTTTTTGTCCGGCTGAGGCCGGGGTTGAACACGGAGGCTGCATGAACATAGTCTTTTCCGAGCACCGGGGCCTGCTGGACCAGGTCAGGTCCTGGGCCGCTGATAACCTGTTCAACCTGGACCTGCTCATCCAGGCCGGGGCCGTGGCCGCGATGCTGGCCCTGGCCAAGCTGGCGGGCCGCCGCCTCAACCGGGCCCTGGACGCCAGGCTGGCCCAGACCCCGGACCAGGCCGGGTACCGGGCCGGGCTCATCCGCGGCCTCAAGAGGACCACCACGGCCGCGGCGCTCATGGTCTTCCTGCTCCCGCTCATAGCCGCGGCCAAGGCCCTCGGCCTGCGCCACGGCCTTCTGACCGACGCCTGCGCCCTGGCCCTGGCCTGGGCCGTGATCCGGCTGACGACCTCGGTCATGGCCAACCGGTTCTGGGCCAGGACCGTTTCCTGGCTCGTATGGTCCCTGGCCGCCCTGCACATCCTCAGGCTGCTCGGCCCGGCCATGGATTTTCTGGAGGGCGTGGGCCTGCGCTTCGGCCAGACCTACATCTCGGCCCTGGCGGTCATCAAGGGGGCCCTGCTGGCCGTGGTCCTGACCGCCGCGGCCGGGGCCGTGGCCCGTTTCGCCGAGTCGCGCATCAGCAGCGCCCGGCATCTCTCGCCCTCGGTCCAGGTCCTGTTTCACAAGGGCCTCAAGTTCAGCCTGTTCACCCTGGCCGCGGTCATCGCCCTGAGCGCGGTGGGCTTCAACCTCACGGGCCTGGCCGTGTTCAGCGGCGCGGTGGGCGTGGGCGTGGGCTTCGGGCTCCAGAAGGTCTTTTCCAACCTGGTCTCCGGGGTCATCCTGCTCATGGACAAGTCCATAAAGCCGGGCGACGTCATCGAGGTCGGCGGGACCTTCGGAAAGATCAACTCCCTGAACGCCAGGTTCGTCTCCGTGCTCACCCGCGACGGCAAGGAGTACCTCATCCCCAACGAGAACCTGATCACCAACGAGGTGGTCAACCTGAGCTACAGCGACCGCAACATCAGGCTCAGGCTGCCGGTCGGGGTGTCCTACGCCGCGGACCCCAGGCAGGCCCTGGAGCTCCTGGAAAGGGCCGCGCGCGAGACCCCCAGGGTCCTTGCGGACCCCGCGCCCGTGGCCCGGCTCATGGGCTTCGGGGACTCCAGCCTGGACCTGGAGCTGCGCATCTGGATCACGGACCCCGAGGACGGGGTGGCCAACGTGAGAGGCGACGTGCTCCTTAGGGTCTGGGACCTGCTCAAGGAGCACGGCATCGAGATACCCTTCCCCCAGCGCGACCTGAACGTCAGGCAGCTTCCCGAGATCAGGGTCGTCCCGGGCCCGGCCAAGGGCCAAGGCCCGGACTGAGCCGGTTCGGCCTAGAACCCGTAGCGCAGGTAGTCCCTGTCTTTTCTGTTGATCAGCTGCAGATAGCGGTAGCCGCCCTTTATCTGGGACTCCTCGAGTATCTTGTAGGCCATGTCCCGGCAGCGGTCGCAGGCCTTGATCGGCAGGTCCAGGCCCAGGCAGGGCGGGTTCTTGCTCGAGCGCGACTCGTACTTCACCAGGCCCCGGCAGTGGTCGCACAAGAGCAGGGACTCGGTCTGGGCCTCGTTTATCCCGTCCGTGTCATAGAAGATGTCCTTGTGGCGCACGAACCAGCCCTTGGCCTCGAAGCCGTCCGGGGACTCGGCCGGGGGGTGGAAGTAGACCCCGGGCACCAGGTCGCAGAGCTCCTTGATGTACTCGCTGAGGCGCGGCTCCTGGGCCAGGGCCTTGGGGTCGTACTGGGGCTCGCGCACGCAGGAGTAGTCCAGCCCGGCCATGGCCAGGCAGATGCCCAGGTTGACGTAGGGCAGGGCGCCCTGGATCGAGTAGCCGCCCTCCAGGACCGCGATGTCGGGCTTGAGCATCTCGCTCAGCCTGGCGTAGCCCTGGGCCGAGAAGTTCATGTTGGTTATCGGGTCCGAGAAGTGGTTGTCCTGGCCCGCGGAGTTTATGACCAGCTCGGGCTTGAAGTCCTCGAGGATGGGCATGACCACGCGCTCCATGACCATGAGGAAGCCCTCGTCCGCGGTTCCCGGGGGCAGGGGGATGTTCACCGTCCTGCCCATGGCCTTTGGGCCGCCGCAGTCCCTGGGAAAGCCCGTGCCCGGGTACAGGGTCCGGCCGTCCTGGTGCAGGGAGATGAACAGCACGTCCGGGTCGTGCCAGTAGATGTCCTGGGTCCCGTCCCCGTGGTGGCAGTCGGTGTCGACCACGGCGATGCGCTTGGGCCCGTAGTTCTCGCGGACCCACTCGATCATCACCGCCTCGATGTTGATGTTGCAGAAGCCGCGCGAGCCGTGGACGACCTTCATGGCGTGGTGCCCGGGCGGCCTGACCAGGGCAAAGGCCCGGTCCCGCTCGCCCTCCATGACCAGCCCGGCCGCGGTCATGGCCCCGCCGGCCGAGATCAGGTGCGAGCGCGTGGCCACGGCGTCCACGTCCGGGAAGCAGAAGTGGACCCTTTCCACGTCCTCGCGCGAGGCCACCTTGGGCTTGTACTCGCGCACGCCCTCGGTGTCGAAGAGCCCCTCCTCCTTGAGCTGGTCCTGGGTGTAGAGCAGCCGCTCCTCGCGCTCCGGGTGGGTGGGCGAGATGCTCCAGTCGTAGGCCGGGAAGAACACGACCCCGAGTCTCTTGCCTGCCTTGAGCACTTCTACCTCCGCAGGGTCCTGACCACGCCGGGCGTTATCTGGCACTTGACCCGGATGTTCTTGCCGCTCAGGGCCGCGTCCTTGACCATGTTGAAGCACGAGGCCTGGGTGATCTGGAAGGCCGAGGCGTCGGCCGGGGCCCCGAGCTCGGCCAGGTGCCCGAGCAGCTGGTTCTTTATGTCCCGCTCGGCGTCCTTGAGGCCGTAGGTCCGGGGCACGTTTTCGCGGTGCCCCAGGGCGGGGATGAACATGGCCCCTTTTTCGGTGTCCGCGAACAGCTCTATGCCCCTGGTGATCCTGGTCAGGGCCGCGCCGACGGCGTTGGCCACGGCCGCCTCCCCGGGGACCTCCACGGACAGGCTGAAGGCCTGGAACACGGCCTGGCGCATGGCCTGGGCCGGCCCGCCCATGATGTATATCTTGCGCGGCACGATGCGCTGGCCCTCCAGGAGCTCGTGGATGGTGTACACCGGCCGCTCGTTGATCTCCCGGACCAGGTCCCGGACCTCGTCCTTGATGGCCCGGGCGGCGAAGTCCACGGCCTTTTGGGCGAGCGCCTCCCTGCTCAGGGAGCGCTCCTGGGCGAACGCGGCCAGGCCCTGCTGCGAGGCCTGCACGTCGCCGTGGGCGCAGGCCCCGATGCAGTTCAGGGCGTCGGTCAGGGTCGGGTGCCGGCCTCCGGCGGCCAGGCAGGGCCCGAGCCGGTTGGGGCCGACGCGCACCAGATCCCCGATCACGTACACGGCCGAGTCGCCGCCGATGCCGATGGACCGGACCTTGAGCGCCCTGACCAGGGTCGGGTGCGAGCCGATGTGGATGCCGTCGTGCTCCACCAGGGGCGCGCCCGAGGCGAACACCGCGATGTCCGTGGTCGTGCCGCCGATGTCCAGGATGATCGAGTCGAAGTTTATGTCGCACAGGGCGATGATGCCCATGACGCTGGCCGCGGGGCCCGAGAATATGGACTGGACCGGGAGCCTCCTGGACAGGACAAAGGGCGAGGTCCCGCCGTCGGCCTTGAGCACGTTCACGGCCACGTGCCCGAGCCCGAGCCTGTCCAGGGCCTCGTGCACGGCGTCGGCAAAGGTGTTGTACAGCCGCCAGACCGCGCAGTTGAAGTAGGCCGTGGCTATGCGCCGGGGGAAGTTCAGCCTGCCGCCCAGCTCGTGGCCCGCGGTCACGAAGTCCGCGGGCCCGGACTTGTTGACCTGCCTGCGGATGGCGTTTTCGTGCACCGGGTTGCGCACCGAGAACTTGCCCACCGCGGCGAACACCCGGCAGCCGTGGCCGCGGCAGGCGGCCACGGCCCGGTCCAGCTCCCCTGGGTCCAGGCGCCTGGTCTCGAAGCCCCGGTGGTCTATGGCCCCGGGCAGGACGTGGTAGTCCCTGCAGAGCATGTAGTTGTCCGGGTCGATGCCCGGGCCGGCCGAGACCAGCAGGCCCACGTCCTCGGTCTTGCCCTGGACGATGGCGTTGGTGGCCAGGGTCGTGGACAGGTTGAGCTGGCTGACCGAGGCCTTGTCCACCTGGCCCAGGATGTCGGTCAGGGCCGCGACGATGGACGAGAGCAGGTCCTCGTGGTCGGTCGGGACCTTGCAGGCCGCGGCGATCCGGCCCGAGCCCAGGTCCACGGCCACGGCGTCGGTGTGCGTGCCGCCCACGTCTATGCCCAGGATCATGCGTCTTCCGTCCGGTGTCCCATGCTCAGCGAGGGATATCACTTGGCGGCCCGTCCCGTCCACAAAGGCGCGGCGGCTATCTCAGGGCCGATTTGAAGGCCCCGGCCACCTGTTTCAGGTTCTCCAGCCAGTCCGGGGCCAGGGGGTCCGCGGCCTGGACCCGGCCGCCGATGGCCCGGGCGATGACCTCTGCGCTGCGCTCCGAGAACTCGGGCTGGACAAAGATCACCCGCACGCCCAGGTTTTTGGCCTCGGATATGAGCCCGGCCAGGGTCCTCGGGCCGGGCTCCTTGCCCTCGGCCTGGATGGGTATCTGGGTCAGGCCGTAGGCCTCGGCGAAGTAGCCCCAGGCCGGGTGAAAGACCATGAACCGCCTCTTGGCCGGGTCGACGCCCGCGAATATGGCCCGGATGTCCCGGTCCAGGGCCTCGATGTCCCGGACCAGGGAGGCGTGGTTGGCGGCGTAGGTCCGGGCGTTTTCCGGGTCGATTTCGGACAGCGCCGCAAGCACGTTGTCGGCCATGATCCTGGCCAGGGGCGGGGAGAGCCAGATGTGCGGGTCCGGGACGCCCTGGCCCCGGTCCGCGCTGCCGCTGCCGGGCAGGGTCTTTTTGGGCACGTCCTGGTCCATGCGCCAGAGCTCGGTCCTGGGGTTGGCCGAGAGCATCCTGGGCAGCCAGGCGCGCTCAAAGGGCACGCCTATGGCCAAGTAGGCGCGCGCGTCGGAGATCTCGAGCATCTGCGAGGGCCTGGGCTCGTACACGGCCGGGCTGGCCCCGGCCGGGAGCATGACCGTTGTCCGGACCAGGTCGCCGCCCAGGCGCTCGACAAGGTACTTCTGGGGCGCGATGCTCACGGCCAGGCGAAGTTTGCCCCCGGCCTGGCCGGGGATCGGGGCGGCCGTGAGGCAGACAAGGGCGAGGACAAGAAAGAGGCGTTTCATGGGCCTTCTCCCATGGCTAATGATCGAGGCATGGATAATGCGTTTAAAAGACCGGCCTTGTCAAAGGTTCCGGCTTTGGCATCAGGCCCGGGACAATGCCATATGCCATGGGTCGTGATGGGCAAGATCCGGGAGATTCACGCATGGATTCGCCGCTCTTTGCCTTTGGCCTGACCCTGTTCGCCGGGCTGTGCACCGGGGTGGGCAGTTGCCTGGCCTTTTTCGCCCGCAGGACCAATGTGAGGTTTTTGTCCCTGTCCCTGGGCTTTTCGGCCGGGGTCATGCTCTACGTGTCCTTTGTCGAGATATTGGCCAAGGCCAGGGAGGCCCTTGTCGCGGACCTGGGGGCTGGCGGCGCGGCCTGGGTCTCGGCCGCGGCCTTTTTCAGCGGGATTTTGATTGCGGCGTTCATCGACCGCATGGTGCCCGAGGCCGGCAACCCGCACGAGATCAGGGCCGTGGAGGACATGAAGGTCCGGCCTCCCGGGCTGCGGGATTCGCAAGGCCTCTATCGCATGGGCCTGTTCACGGCCCTGGCCATTGCCGTGCACAATTTTCCCGAGGGTCTGGCGACCTTTACCTCGGCCCTGGCCGACCCGGCCCTGGGCGTGGCCATTGCCGTGGCCATCGCCATCCACAACGTGCCCGAGGGCGTCGCGGTCTCCGTGCCCGTGTACTACGCCACCGGAAGCAGGAAAAAGGCCTTTGTCCTCTCCTTTCTCTCGGGCCTGGCCGAGCCGGTCGGCGCGCTCATCGGTTATTTGATCCTGTTGCCTTTTTTCAGCCCCGCGCTCTTCGGCGTCCTGTTCGCCTCGGTGGCCGGGATAATGGTCTTCATTTCCCTGGACGAGCTCTTGCCCGCGGCCGAGCGCTACGGCGAGCACCACCTGTCGGTCTACGGGCTGGTCGCGGGCATGGCCGTGATGGCCCTGAGCCTGCTCTTGTTCATCTAGGCCGCTTCGGGTTTGCGCAGGCGGCCTCTGCGCAGAGGCCGGGGTTCCGGGCCTTGGCCTCGGGCCCCTGTTTCAGGTAAGCTCCCGGACAGGGGGAGAGTATGGCCAGGTTCAATCCCGGACAGCGCTGGGCCCTGGTCCTGGCCGCGGTGTTCGCCGCGGTCTGGGCGGCCCTGGCCATCGAGCCCTGGTACTTCGAGGACTGGGCCCTGGAAAACGTGCTCGTGGGGGTCGTCTTCGTCTATCTCTGGGCCACGTTCCGCAGCCGTCCGCTCTCGCGCCTCTCCTACGTCCTGGTCTTCGTGTTCCTGTGCCTGCACTGCGTGGGCGCCCACTACACCTACGCCCAGGTGCCCTACGACCGCTGGTCCGAGGCCTTGTTCGGCCGCTCCCTGAACGCCGTGCTGGGTTTTGAGCGCAACCACTTCGACCGCCTGGCGCATTTTCTGTTCGGCCTGCTGCTCTATCTGCCGGCCAGGGAGACGCTCTTGCGCAGCGGCGGCCTGGCCGGGTTTAGGGGCCACCTGTTCCCGGCCCTGCTGCTCATGTCCATGTCCATGTCCTTTGAGATCATCGAGTGGTGGGCGGCCGTGATCTTCGGCGGGGACCTGGGCCAGGCCTATCTGGGCACCCAGGGCGACGTCTGGGACGGCCAGAAGGACATGGCCCTGGCCGCCCTGGGGGCCGTTTTGGCCATGTCCGGCGCGGTCCTGGCCGCGGGGCTCTCCCGGCGGCCTAAGCGACCGGGCCCACGGCGTTGATGTAGGGCAGGTACACGGACTCGGGCAGCCTGAGCAGCCTCTGGGCCTCGCGGTCGTAGATCGAGCCCACCCCGCAGCAGCCCAGGCCCAGGGCCGTGGCCGCCAGGTAGGTCCTCTGGCCCAGGCGGCCCATCTGGATCATGGCCCGGCGGTAGGCCCGGGGCCCGGCCGCGTCCAGGCGCGCCAAGTCTATCAGATACAGGACGTGCAGCGCGGCCCTGGACAGCCAGGACTGGTCCAGGCAGACCTGGGCCATGGAGGACAGGATCAACCCGGGCCTGTGCAGGCTCAAGCCCTTGGCCTCCGGGTCCAGGAGGTAGAAGCCCGCATCCAGGCCCTGGACCCGGCCGAGCGCGAAACCGGCCCGCAGTTGCGGGTTCGGGCCCTGGTCGAGGACCCGGGCCAGCCCGGCCAGCTCGGACAGGTCCAGGGGCCGGTCCGAGAACTCCCGCCTGGAGCGCCTCTTGACCACGGTCTCGCCCAGGGGCGCGTCCGGGCCTTTGGTCTCTGGCAGCCCGGTCCGGGGCGCGTCCTCGGGCCCTGGCCAGGCCAGGTCCTGGTCCGGGCCGGGACCAGGGCCGCAGCCCGATCTGTAGGCCGCAAGGATGACCTCCATGCCGTGTCCGGGGTCGGAGGTCCGGCCCGTCTCGTGCCCGGCCACGGCCTCGGGACCTGCGGCCGGCAGGGGCCGGGCCAGGTCCTTGGCGCTCCCGAGGACGGCCAGGCAGCCCTCGATCCCCGGGTCCAGGCCGAGAAAGGCGTTGACCTGCTGGTCGTTGAACTCGGTCTCCAGGTCCAGGTTCAGGCCCATGGCCGCGGCCGCGAGCTTGAGGTTCTCGGCCACGTGCCCGGCGTCCAGCAGGCAGTAGCGGAAGGCCCGCTCCCCGTACTTCCAGGCGCTGCGCAAAAAGATCGAGGACAAGAAGAACCTGGCCCCGAAGCCCCGGTCGCCCAGGACCCGGCCTTGGCGCAGCCTGGCCAGACAGTGGCCCGAGGACCGGTAGTGGTACAGGCCGTCCTCCAGGCCCGGCCAGCTCTCCAGGGCGACGTAGATTTCGGTTGGGTAGAGGGCCCCGGCCGAGGCCGCGCTGCGCAGCTGGTGCTCGCCGCTGTGGCCGCTCTGGGTCGCGGTCACGCCCCAGGCCAGGAACAGGAGGTTTGAAAGGGTCCGGACGTCCGGTTCAAGGGCGCCCGCCGGGCCGTGCAGGGCCCGGGCCAGGGACAGGTCGGGAAGGCCCTGCGGCCGGGGCAGGGTAAGGCCGGGGAGGCCGGGATAGAGCTTGTGCTCCGGCGGCCGGTTGACCCAGTCCACGCCCCGGGCCGAGAGGCGTCCCCTCACGTGCGCCGTGGCCAGGTGATAGTCCAGGGCCCCGCCCATGAATGTCCCCCTGTTTCCGCGTCAGTTGTCGTTCGGCCCCTTCACGTTTGTGTACCAAGCGCTGGCCTTGGTCAAGAGGTCCTGCAGCCGGCCGACCAGGGCGTGGGGGTCGTCGAGAAAACCCTCCAGGAGCATGGCCGACTCGAAGAGCTGCTGGGCGGCCTGCTCCAGGAACGGGTCCTTGGGGTCGGCTTCGTATATTTGGAGCATGTTGCGCACCAGCTCGTGATCCGGGTTCAGCTCCAGTATCTTCTTGGGCAGCCCGGCGTCCCGGGCCATGACGCGCATGATCCGGTCCATGCCCGAGGTGGTCTGGCCGTCCGGGCTGGCCAGGCAGCACGGGCTCTGCCTGAGCCGGTCCGAGGCCCGGACCCCGGCCGCCTTGTCCCCGAGGATGTCCCGGATGCGGTCCAGAAAGCCCGGAAAGGCCTCCTGGTCCTTTTTGGCCATCTTGGCCGGCCGTTTGGTCTTGACCACGTCGGGCAGGTCCTTGAGGTCCGCGGCCCCGGCGTGCTCCGCGGCCTTCAGGGCCAGGCCCTTGAACTCGCGCAGGGCGTCCATGATGAACTCGTCGATGGGGTCGAAGAGGTACAGGACCTCGACGCCCTTGGTCCGGAACATCTCCAGGTGCGGGTTCAGGGCCGCGGCCTCGAAGCTGGGGCAGGTGGCGTAGAACACGGCCTTCTGGCCCTCCTTGGCCCGGGAGGCGTACTCCTCCAGGGAGGTCAGGGCCTTGGCGTCGTCAAGGGCCGAGGAGCTGAAGCGCAGGAGTCCGGCAAAGGCCTCGCGGTTGGCGAAGTCCAGGTACCCGGTCTTGAACATCTGGCCGTGGGCCGCCCAGAACTCGGCGTAGCGGCCAGCGTCGTCCTTGGCCGCCTTTTCCAGGTGGCCGAGGACGTGCTTGGTCAGGGTGGTCTGGATCTTTCTGATCAGCAGGTTGTCCTGGAGGGTCTCGCGGGAGATGTTCAGGGGCAGGTCCTCGGTGTCCACCACGCCCTTGACGAAGCCCAGGTGCCGGGGAAGCAGGTCCTTGTTCTGGCGCTCGATGAGCACCCTTTTGACGTACAGGTCCAGGCCCCAGCTGTCCCGGTCCAGGCCGAACAGGTCCTGGCCCCGGCCGGGGATGAACAGCAGGCCGTTGAACTGGACCGGGGCGTCCACGGACACGTGCATGGTCTCCAGGGGCTCCTGGTCGTCGAAGGTCAGGAAGGAGTAGAACTCGCGGTACTGCTCGGGCTTGATCTGGAACTTGGGCTCGCGCCACAGGGCGGGCACGGTGTTGACCCTCTCGCCGTCCACCTGGATCGGGAAGGAGATGAAGTTGGAGTGCCTGCGGATCACGGCCTTGACCGTCTCGGGCGAGGTGAACTCGCCGGCCACGGAGTCCTTGAGCCTGAGGGTCACGGACGTGCCCCGGGGCAGGTCCTGGTCCAGCCGGCGCAGCTCGTATCCGCCCTTGCCGTCGGATTTCCACTCCATGGCCGCCTCGCCCTCGAGGTGGGATTTGGTGCGGACCACGACCTCGTCCGCGACCATGAACACGGAGTAGAACCCGACCCCGAAGCGGCCGATGAGACTGTCCAGGCCCTGCTTGGACTCCGCGGCCCTCTTCAGAAACTCGGCCGAGCCCGAGTGGGCGATGGTCCCCAGGTTGGCGGCCAGCTCGTCGCGGGTCATGCCCAGGCCGTTGTCGGTCACGGTCAGGGTCTTTTGGTCCTTGTCCAGGGCGATCTGGATGCCCAGGTCGGCCTCGGCCTCGCCGGCCGTTGCGAAGCGGTACTTGTCCAGGGCGTCCGAGGCGTTGGAGACGAGCTCGCGGAGGAATATCTCTTTTTTGGTGTACAGGGAGTGGACCAGGATATCCAGGAGCTGTCTGATCTCCGCCTTGAACTCGCAAGTCTTGGCCGTATCCGGCATCTTCGTCCTCCTCGACGTTTTGACTCGGCTGGCTGGGTCGCGGCCCCGGGGCCCCGGCGGACCCGCCGGGGAGCGGGATGGCGGTTCGGCGCCCCGCGACACGGGGGCTTAGGTAGTCATGCCCTTCATCTTGTCAAGAAGGTACTTCTCCATGTCCCGGCGGTCCTTGCGCAGCCGGACCATCTCGGCCTCGAGCACGCCCATCTTGTCCCTGAGCTCCTGGTTTTCGGACCTTAGGCGCTCGATTTCCCCGGACAGGCCCTGGTCCGGGGCCGGGGCAAGCGCCCTGCGCAGGCCCTCGCCCAGGGACTTGGCCATCTCCAGGCCCATGGCCGCGGCCAGGTTCATGGCCGGCTCCAGGGCCTGTCCGGCCGCGGGCCTGTCCGGGACCTCGGGAACGGCCTGGGCGGTCAGGGGATAGTCCTTGGCCAGTCGGTCCATGACGTCCTTGGCCGTGTGCCCGTCCTTCAGCATCTCGGAGATGGCCGTGAACACGGCCACGGCCTCGGACCTGAAGCGCTTCTGGCGGCCCTGGCCCACGCTCGGGATGTGCTGGGCGAAGCGGTTCTTCCAGTAGTGGACCGTGGACTCGGGCGCGCCTATGCGGCGGGCTATCTCGGCCACGGACAAGAGGCTTTTCTCGGACACCAGAGCGCTCCGTCGGGGTTGTTGTTCTTCATTGCTCTATATCCAAGTCGGGCCGCGGAGACAAGTTGTCCGGGACGGGGTCCCGGCCCTTGATATAGGTATTTTCGATGTAACACGAGGCAAGGATTGAGAATAACGCTTTGCCTTTGTCCGTCCCGGCCCTGTATCAGGGGTAATTGTAGGTTTCATGGATTTGCATTGAGCCATGGCCCGGTCGGGCCGAAAGCCAGGAGGGGGGAGATGCCGGGGAAAAACGTGTTCGCGACGCTCTTGGGCATTGTCGCGGTGGGCGCGGGCATAGGGATTTTGGCCGCGCTTTTGCAGTATTGGGGCAACCCGGGGAACATGGGCATCTGCGTGGCCTGCTTTGAGCGGGACATCGCCGGGGCCATGGGCCTGCACAGGGCCGCCGTGGTCCAGTACCTCAGGCCGGAGATAATCGGATTCGTGCTCGGCTCGCTGGGCGCGGCCGTGCTGTTCGGGGACTTCAGGCCCAGGGCCGGATCCGCGCCCATAGTGCGCTTTTTCCTCGGGGTCTTCGCCATGATCGGGGCCCTGGTCTTTCTGGGCTGCCCGTGGCGCGCCCTGCTGCGCCTGGCCGGCGGCGACGGCAGCGCCCTGTTCGGGCTTTTGGGCCTGGTGGCCGGGGTCGGCCTGGGCACCCTGTTCCTTAAGGGGGGCTACAACCTGGGCCGGGCCCAGAAGACCCACTTTTCCGTGGGCCTGCTCATGCCCCTGTTCATGGCCGGGCTTCTGCTGCTCATGTTCCTGTATCCCCAGCTGCCCGGCGAGCCCCAGAGCGGCGTGCTCTTTTACAGCCTCAAGGGCCCCGGGGCCATGCACGCCCCGCTGATCGTCTCCCTGCTCGTGGGCCTGGCCGTGGGCTTCGCGGCCCAGCGCAGCCGGTTCTGCACCATGGGCGCGTTCCGCGACCTGATCCTGTTCGGCCAGAAGCACCTGCTGCTCGGGGTCGTCGCCCTGTTGGCCTTCGCCTTTGCCGCCAACCTGGTCCTCGGCCAGTTCAATCCCGGGTTCGAGGGCCAGCCCGTGGCCCACACCATGCAGCTCTGGAACTTCCTGGGCATGGCCCTGGCCGGCCTGGCCTTTGCCCTGGCCGGCGGCTGTCCCGGCCGTCAGCTCTTCCTGGCCGGGGAGGGCGACGGGGACGCCGCGGTGTTCGTCCTGGGGATGATCTTCGGCGCGGCCCTGGCCCACAACTTCGGCCTGGCCAGCTCGCCCAAGGGCATCGGCCCCAACGGCCTGGCCGCGGTGGCCGTGGGTTTCGCCTTTTGCGTCTTTGTCGGCCTGACCATGCGCAAACAATCAGCCTAAAGGGGGGATGTCATGAGCCAGACAGTTGACGCCAGAGGCCTGTCCTGCCCCCAGCCGGTGCTGGACACCCTGGCCGCGATAAGGGAGATGGGAAAGGGCGAGATCGTCGTCCTGGTGGACACCGAGGCCTCCAAGGAGAACGTGTCCAGGGCCGCCGAGTCCAAGGGCTGGCGGGTCGCGGAGGTGGCCGAGACCGGTTCGGAATACCGGATCAGCATAGTCCGGGAGTGAGCCTTGGGAATCAAGTCTCTGTTCGGGCTCGGGTCCAAGGCCGACCGCAAGGGGGTCGAGCGGGGCTTTCTGGTCTTCGAGAACACCAGCGAGGTCATTCGGGCCGAGCGGGTGCTCAGGGAGTCCGGCCGCCGGGTGCGGGTCATGGGCCCGCCCCCGGAGATCAGGACCGGCTGCGACCTGGTGGTCGAGTTCGCGCTCATGGACGGGCTCGACGTGCTCAGGGAGCTTGAGGCGGCCGGGGTCGCGCCCCTTGACCTGGTCCCGGTCGAGAGCCCCCTGCTCAAGCCCGTGGACATGTACCAGGTCAAGGACTTCGGGGCCCAGCTCATGGTCCGGGCCGCGAACATGAAGATCACCGTGGACAAGAGTAGCCTTGAGATCGTCAATGTCTCGGGCGGGGGCTGCCCGGACGTGCCCTTTCTGGCCGGGGAGCTGGCCGGCCGCAGGCTCGGCGACGCGCCGAGACCCAGGGACATCGGCCACACCCTGTGCGGCTACGCCCTGGACCTGGCCTTTGAGGAGATCAAGAGGCTGTGCTTGTAGTCGCGGGCACGGTCCCGGACCCGGATTACCCCCTGGTCTGCGGCGAGGTCCTGCTTGAAGGGGCCCATGTCTCTGTGCGCGGGGCCAGGGCCGAGGTCAACCGGGGCACCCCGGCGCTCTTGGCCGCCGCGGTCCTGGCGGCCCGGGTCCTGGACAGGCCCGGGCCCACGGCCTGGCTGGTCGGGGACACCGGCCTGGGCCGCGGCAGCAGGCGGCTCTATGCCCAGCTGGCCGGGAGCCCGGGCCCGCAGGGGGTCGGGGTGTTCGTCTTCCACTACCTGCAGCCGGACGTGGACTGGCACGACAGGGTGCTCATGGCCGTGCAGGACCTGCCCGGCCCGCCCAGGCTGGTGGCCGACGCGGGCTTCATGTACGCGGCCAAGATGAGCGGCCAGGCCGGGGCCTACGACCTGTTCACCCCGGACGCGGGCGAGCTGGCCTTCTTGGCCGACGAAAAGGCCCCGCACCCCTTCTACACCCGGGGCTTCGTCCTCCACGAGCCCGAAAGGGCCCCGGGCCATATCGCCAGGGCCTTTGAGTTCGGCAACGCGGCCCGCTGCCTGCTGGTCAAGGGGGCCGTGGACCATGTGGCCGACAGCCGGGGCGTTTTGGCCGTGATCGACGAGCATCCGGAGGAGGCCATGGAGGCCGTGGGCGGCACCGGCGACACCCTGACCGGCCTGGCCGCGGCGCTCATGGACTCGGGCCTGGACACGGTCCGGGCCGCGGTCCTGGCGGCCAGGGCCAACCGCCTGGCCGGGAGCCTGGCCAAGCCGACCCCGGCCAGCCAGGTCCTGGAGATAATCGAGAACATCCCTCGGGCCCTTTCGGCCGTGCTGGCCGAGGCCGACCTGGAGAAGGCGTGAACCCGCAGATCGGCCCGCACACGACCGTGCTGGACGCGGTCTCCCGCTGGCCCTCGACCGAGGAGGTCTTCAGGCGCGCCGGCGAGCGCGCAGGGGCCTGCATCCTGTGCGTGGCCCTGTTCGAGACCCTGGGCTGGGTGGCCGAGCGCTACGAGCTGGACCTGGACGAGCTGATCCTGGACCTGGAGCGCGCCGCGGACAAGGGGCCCGGTCCGGCCGCGAAAGGTCCTTGAGTTCCGGGGCCGGCCGGGTTACGCATAGGGCATGCCCCAGTTCGACCCCGAGCTTTTGTATGTCGAGTGCGGCCGCTGCGGCCGGCCGGTGATCTGGCGTCCGGGCGACACCACGCGGATACTCGAGGCCGCGGGCGTGGACCTCTCGCAGCTGGACGAGGGCTGCCTGCTGGTCACCGAGGGCTGCCCGGAATGCTCGCCCGAGCAGAAGACCTACTCCTCCCAGGTGGTGCGCTTCAACCAGCCCCTGGAGGACAGGCCCAAGCCCCCTAATCCCTGAGATCCCTGGCGGCCTGTTCCACGGAGTCCGCGAAGCCCCTGCGGGCGGCCCTGATCCTGTCCGCCAGGTCCGGGTCCCGGAGGGCCAGTATCTGGGCCGCGAGCCAGGCCGCGTTCTTGGCCCCGACCCGGTCCAGGGCCACGGTGGCCACCGGGTATCCCGGGGGCATCTGCACCGTGGCCAGCAGGGCGTCCATGCCGCCCAGGCTGGAGGCGTTCACCGGCACGCCGATGACCGGCCTGATGCTGCGCGCGGCCACGGCCCCGGCCAGGTGCGCGGCCAGGCCCGCGGCGCAGATGAAGACCTGGCAGCCGTCCTTCTCCAGCTCCTCGACCAGCCTCTGGGTGCGCTCCGGGGTGCGGTGGGCCGAGGTCACGGTGAAGGCGCAGTCCAGGCCCAGGGAGTCCAGGACCTCCTTGCAGGGACGCATGACCTTTTCGTCGGACGCGCTGCCCATGAAAACGGCAACCTTGGGCATCTAGGCCTCCTTGGCGAGCCTTTTCAGGCCCTTGTCGCCTATGTCGCGGCGGAAGTAGCTGTTCTCGAAGTGGATTTCTTCCACGGCCCGGTAGGCGGTCTCTTTGGCCTCGGCCAGGTCCTTGCCCAGGGCCGTGACCCCGAGCACGCGGCCCCCGGAGGTCAGGAGCCTGTTGCCCTCGATCCTGGTCCCGGCCTGAAAGACCTTGACCCCGGGGATCCGCTCGGCCCGGTCCAGGCCGCTGATCTCCATGCCCCGGGGGTAGTCGCCGGGGTAGCCCTTGGCGGCCATGACCACGCAGACGCTGGTCTCGGGCCTGGTCCTGACCTCGACCCGGGACAGACGGCCCTGGACGCAGGCGAGCATGATCTCGGCCAGGTCCGAGTCCAGGCGCATGAGCAGGGGCTGGCACTCGGGGTCCCCGAAGCGCACGTTGTACTCCAGGACCCGGGGGCCCCGGTCCGTGAACATCAGCCCGGCGTAGAGCACGCCCTTGAAGGGCGCGCCCTGGTTGGCCAGGTTCCTGAGCACCGGCCTGACGACCATGTCCGCGACCTCGGCGAACCTCTCCCTGGGCAGTATGGGGGCCGGGCTGTACGCGCCCATGCCGCCGGTGTTCGGCCCGGTGTCGCCCTCGCCCACGGGCTTGTGGTCCTGGGACGAGGGCAGCAGGGCGAAGTCCTCGCCGTCGCAAAAGGCCAGAAACGAGGCCTCCTCGCCGGACAGGGCCTCCTCGACCACCACCCGCTCGCCGGCCGCGCCGAAGGTCCTCTTGACCATCATGTCCTCGAGGGCGGCCAGGGCCTGGTCCGTGGTCCTGGCCAGGACCACGCCCTTGCCCGCGGCCAGGCCGTCGGCCTTGATGACCAGGGGCGCGCCCTTTTCCATGACGAACCTGCAGGCCCGGGCGTGCTCGGTGAAGACCTGGAACCCGGCCGTGGGCACGCCCGAGTTGCGCATGACCGTCTTGGCGAAGCCCTTGCTGCCCTCCAGGTTGGCGGCAAAGGCGTTGGGCCCGAAGCAGGCCACGCCCTCGCGCTCCAGGGCGTTCTGCAGGCCCAGGACCAGGGGCAGCTCCGGCCCGGCGACCACCAGGTCCACGCCGCGTTCCCTGGCCAGCCTGACCAGGCCGGGGATGTCGTCGTCCTTGACCGGGACGTTGGTCCCCTCCAGGGCGGTGCCGCCGTTGCCCGGCGCGATGATGAGTTCCCCGACCAAGGGGCTCTGCCCGAGCTTCCAGCACAGGGCGTGCTCCCTGCCGCCCGAGCCGACCACCAGTATCTTCATTGCCACCTCGCGGATTTGAAATCAGCCTTTCGTGTATTGAAAAGGTTTATTTTTCGCAAGGCCCGGCTCAGCCCCGGGCCTTTTTCGCGGCCCGGGCAAAGCCCGGGGCGGAGCGCCGGATGACCTCCTCGCCCACGCAGAAGGCCAGCCTGAAGTGGCCCGGGAACCCGAAGCCCCTGCCGGGCACGGCCAGGACCAGCTCGTCCCGGAGCAGGTCGCAGAAGGCCAGGTCGTCCTTGCCCGGGGCCTTGGGGAAGAAGTAGAACGCGCCCCCGGGCAGGGCGTACTCGATCCCGGCCGCGTCCAGGACCTCGGCCATGGCCCTGCGCCTGGCCGCGTAGATCGAGGCGTCCACCTGGGAGTCCAGGGCCCTGAGCAGGACCTTCTGGGCCAGGGCCGGGGGGTTGACGAAGCCTAAAATGCGGTTGGCCAGGACCAGGCCCTCGGCGAGCCGGGCCCGGCCGGGCATGGCCGGGTTGACCAGGGCGTAGCCGATGCGCGCCCCGGCCAGGGACAGGTTCTTGGAGAACGAGCTGCAGACCACGCTGTACGGGTACAGGGGCAGGACCGAGGGGACCTCGGCCCGGTCATAGGCCAGAAAGCGGTAGGGCTCGTCCGAGAGCAGGAAGATGGGCCGCTCGCGGCCCTGGCTGCGCCTGGTCAAAAGATCGGCCAGGCCGCGCAGCTCGGCCTGGGAGTAGATGCGGCCCGTGGGGTTGTTGGGCGAGTTCACGATCAGCACCCGGGTCTTGTCCGTGATGGCCGCGTCCAGGGCCTTAAGGTCCAGGCCGAAGTCCGGGACCGAGCAGGCCGCGGGCCTGAGCGAGGCCCCGAAGTTCTCGGCGTAGAAGCCGTACTCCACGAAGTACGGGGCCGGGCAGACCACCTCCTCGCCCGGCTCCAGCACGGCCCGGTAAAAGGCGTTGATCGCCCCGGCCGCGCCGCAGGTGACGACCAGGTCGGCCGGGGACACGTCCACGCCCTGCTCGGCCGAGACCTTTTTGGCCAGGGCCTCGCGCAGCTCGGGGTAGCCGAAGTTGGGCATGTACCCGAAGGCGAAGGGCGCCTCGGCCTGGGCCGCGATCTCGCGCAGGGCCTGGGCCACGGCCGGGGGCGGGGGCAGGTCCGGGTTGCCCAGGCTGAAGTCGCAGACCTTGCCCGGGCCGTGCTTTTTCTTCAGCTCCATGCCCGTCTCGAACATCCTGCGGATCCACGAGGAGCGATCAATGTACGAGTCCACCTGCCCGGAGAGCAGCTTCATGGCCAAACTCCTTGATTCTCGATTTCAGCCGGCGTCCGGCCCGGCGCAGGCCGGAATGTAGGCCAAAAGGGATGATTTTGAAAGCCCGGCCCGCGGCCCGGGCGCCGGCCCGAGCCTAACCCCTTTGCGGGCTTTTGGACAAGGCCCCCGGGCCCTCGGCTTGTCATTTTCCGGGAAACGGACCACAATGCGGCCAGGCCCAAACCTGGAGGATCGGGCATGGCCAAGGCAAGGCTGCTTCTCTTCGACGTCGGCAACACCAACACCAAGATCGGCCTGGCGGACGGGACCGGGCTCTTGGCCTCCTACGTCCTGCCCACGGTCCAGACGGACACGGCCGACGGCCTGGGCCTCAGGATCATGGAGCTCTGCGGCCTGGAGGGCGTGGACCCGGCCGAGATCGAGACCCTGGCGGTCTGCTCCGTGGTCCCGGCCATGGACCCGATCCTGATCGGGGCCGGACGGCGTTTTTTCTCCCGCCGGGTCCTGTTCGCGCCCGGGGACCTGGAGATCGGCCTGGAGAACCGCTACGCCAGGCCCCAGGAGGTGGGCGCGGACCGGCTGGTCACGGCCTTTGCCGCCCGGCGCATCGAGAGGGCGGAGCGGATAATCGTCATCGACTTCGGCACGGCCACGACCTTTGACTGCGTGTTGGGCGAGGCCTATCTGGGCGGTCTGATCTGCCCCGGGGTTTTGTCCTCGGCGCGCGCCCTGGCCTCGGGCACGGCAAAATTGCCCCAGGTCACACTTGAGGTCGATATCAGCGACCTTCATATCGGAAAAAGCACCTCTGACAGCCTCAATCAAGGCCTTGTGTTCGGGTTCGCGGCCATGGTCGACGGCCTGGTCCCCAGGCTTGAGAGGGCCATGGGCGGCCCGGCCCGGGTCCTGGCCACGGGCGGTCTGGCCCGGCGCGTGGCGGCCGCGAGCCGGGCCGTGCACGAGGTCCGCGAGGACCTGCTCCTGGAGGGCCTCAGGCTGGCCTGCCCCGGATAGCCGGGCCGGCGCGTTTGAGTCCCCGGAAAAAATGGTTTATCGTTTGCAAGGCCCTTGTGCGGAAGGCTTTTTTCAACACCGGTCGGACAAATAAGGAGTTGGACCATGAGCACCATAGTGTCGGTCTGGGCCCGGGAGATACTCGATTCCCGCGGCAACCCCACGGTCGAGGTCGAAGTCACCCTGGAGTCCGGGGCCTCGGGCCGGGCGGCAGTGCCCTCGGGCGCGTCCACCGGCGAGCGGGAGGCCCTTGAGCTGCGCGACGGGGACAAGACCCGGTTCGGCGGCAAGGGCGTGAGCACCGCGGTCAACAACATCCGCGAGGAGATCGCCAACGCCGTGGTCGGCCAGGACGCCCTGCGCCAGGTGGCCCTGGACAACGCCCTCATCGACCTCGACGGCACGGAGAACAAGTCCAGGCTCGGGGCCAACGCCATCCTGGGCGTGTCCCTGGCCACGGCCCGGGCCGCGTGCAACCTCCTGGGCCTGCCCCTGTACCAGTACCTGGGCGGGGTCAACGCCAAGGTCATGCCCGTGCCGCTCATGAACATCATAAACGGCGGGGTGCACGCGCCGAACAACCTGGACATCCAGGAGTTCATGATCATGCCCGTCGGCGCGGAGACCTTTGCCGAGGCCCTGCGCATGGGCGCCGAGACCTTCCACGCCCTGAAGGCCATCCTGGCCGCGGACGGCCACACCACGGCCGTGGGCGACGAGGGCGGCTTCGCCCCGAACCTGAAGTCCCACGCCGAGGCCTTCGAGTACATCATAAAGGCCATCGACAAGGCCGGGTACAGGCCCGGGCCCGAGATCGCCCTGGCCATCGACGCCGCGGCCTCGGAGTTCTACAAGGGCGGCAAGTACGTGCTCGCAGGCGAGGGCAAGAAGTTCGACTCCGACGGGCTGACCGAGTTCTACGCCGACCTCTGCTCGCGCTTCCCCCTGGTGTCCATCGAGGACGGCCTGGCCGAGGGCGACTGGGAGGGCTGGATCAGGCACACCGAGGTCCTGGGCGAGCGCGTCCAGCTCGTGGGCGACGACATCTTCGTGACCAATCCGGACATCTTGGCCGAGGGCATCGAGCGCGGGGTGGCCAACTCGATCCTCATCAAGCTCAACCAGATCGGCACCCTGACCGAGACCCTGGACACCATCGAGCTGGCCAAGCAGGCCGGCTACACCACCGTGGTCTCCCACCGCTCCGGGGAGACCGCGGACGCGTTCATCGCGGATCTCTCCGTGGGCCTGAACACCGGCCAGATCAAGTCCGGCTCCCTGTGCCGCAGCGACCGCCTGGCCAAGTACAACCAGCTCCTGCGCATCGAGGAGGACCTGGAGGACGAGGCCATCTACTACGGCCCGGTCCTGGCCGACAGCTGGTTCGGGGAGGACTAGCCGTGCTGCTCTTGGACGGCAAAAGGACCGCCCAGGAGATACGCGCCGAGATCAGGGCCGAGGTCGCGGCCCTGATTGCCGCGGCCGGCAGGCCGCCGGGCCTGGCCGTGATCCTGGTGGGCCAGGACCCGGCCTCCCAGGTCTATGTGCGCAACAAGGAGCGCGCCTGCCTGGAGGCCGGGATCGCCTCTTTTGCCCACCGCCTGCCCGCAACGACCCCCCAGGCCGACCTGGAAGGGCTCATCTCGGACCTGAACGCGGATCCGGCCGTGGACGGCGTGCTCCTGCAGCTGCCCCTGCCGGCCGGGCTCAACGACCGGCGCTGCCTGGAGCTCATCTCCCCGGACAAGGACGTGGACGGCTTCCACCCCCTGAACGTGGGCCGGCTGACCCTGGGCCTGCCCGGGTTCAGGCCCTGCACCCCGGCCGGGATCATGACCCTGCTTGAGCGCTACGGCTTAAGCCCCGCGGGCAAGCGGGCCGTGGTCCTGGGGCGCAGCAACATCGTGGGCCGGCCCCTGGCGCTCATGCTCGCCCAGCGCGGCGAGTACGCGGACGCCACGGTGACCATCTGCCACTCGCGGACCCCGGACGTGGCCGCGGAGTGCAGGCGCGCGGACTTTCTGTTCGCGGCCGTGGGCCGGCCCGGGTTCGTGACCCGGGACATGGTCAAGCCCGGGGCCGTGGTCGTTGACGTGGGCATCAGCCGCACGGATCAGGGCCTGGCCGGGGACTGCGACTTCAAGGCCCTGAAGGACGTGGTCTCGGCCATGACCCCGGTGCCCGGCGGGGTCGGGCCCATGACCATCGCCCAGCTCCTGCTGAACACGGTCCAGGCCTACAGGGCCCGTGTCCGGGCCTAGGGCCGGGGCCGGGAGAGCAGGTCCTGGATGTCCGCCTGCATGGCCTGGACCAGGGCCAGGGGGTCCTTGGAATGGCTGATGGGCCGGCCGATCACCACCTGGTCCGCCCCGGCCGAAAAGGCGTCGACCACGGTCACCGCCCGCTTCTGGTCGTCCTTGGGGATGATGGCGTCGTACTCGGGCCGGGCGACCGGCCTGATGCCCGGGGTGACGATGAGGAACTTTCCGCCCAGGGCCCGGCGCAGGCGTCCGGCCTCCTGGCCCGAGCAGACCACGCCGTGACAGCCGCAGTCCAGGGCCGTCCTGGCGCGCTTGAGGACCAGGTCGGCCAGGGGCCCGGCGTGGCCCATGTCCTTGAGGTCCTCCTGGCCCACGCTGGTCAGCACGGTCACGGCCAGGATCCCGGTCCGGTGCGAGGCCCTGACCGCGGCCCTGAGCATGGCCGAGTGGCCGTGCACCGTGGCCAGGGCGATGTCGTGGTTGCGCATCTCGCCCACGGCCAGGCCCACGGTCTCGGGGATGTCGTAGAGCTTGAGGTCGAGCATGACCTTGTGCCCGCGCGCGGTGATCCAGTCCACGATGTCGAACCAGTCGGCCAGAAAGAGCTGCAGCCCGACCTTGAAGAAATGGACGCGGCTTTCCAGGCGGCGGACCCAGTCCTTGGCCTGCTCCGGGGAGCTGAGGTCCAGGGCGAAGATGATGCGTTCGGTCAGGGGTATGTCTTTCATGGTCCCTGGTCTTGGCTTGTCGGCCGAGGTCCTGCGGCCCGTTTTGCACACTCGGTCTTGGTTTTCACCGACCAGCGCGGCCCGTGTCAAGGGCTATCCGGGCCGAGGGCCGGGACTGCGGCCCTAAAGGGGCCTGTTTTGGCAATCAAGACGAAAAAGGGGGCCTGAAGCATGCCCGCCATCAAACCCCCTCTCGGTTTTTTGACTGGAGAGCCGGGGCCCGGGGAGCTCGGTCCGGCGCGGCTGTGCGCCGCGGCCCTGGTCACGGTGGCCGCGTTCTGCGCCATATACGCGCCCCAGCCCCTGCTTGCGGTGATCGCCGCGGAGTTCGGCGTGTCCCGGGACGTCTGCGGCCTGCTGATCACCGTGACCCTGCTGCCCTTCGGGTTCGCGCCCGTGGCCTACGGCTTCCTGCTCGAATCCTTTTCCGCGGCCAGGCTCATGCGCGTCTGCCTCCTGCTTCTGGCGGCCACGGAGCTGGCCGTGTTCCTGAACCGCTCGTTCGCGCTCTTTCTGGTCCTGCGCCTGGTCCAGGGCCTGCTCATCCCGGCCGTGACCACCGGGCTGATGACCTTCATCTCCGAGGCCAGCGCCTCGTCCAGGGTCCAGAGGAACCTGGCCGCGTACATCGCGGCGAGCATCTTCGGCGGGTTCTTCGGCAGGCTCCTGGCCGGGTTCGCGTCCTCTGTCCTCGGCTGGCGCTGGGCCTTCCTGATCTTGGGCCTGGCCCTGGCCGGGGCCGCGGTCCTGGCCGGGAGTCTGGGGGCCGCGGCCCGGCCGCGCCTTGTCCGGCCCGGGCTCAAGGACCTGGCGGACATCTTGAAAAAGCCCGTTTTCTTGAGGGTCTACGTGGTCATATTCGGGTTCTTTTTTGTCTTTGCCTCGGCCCTCAACTTCATCCCCTTCAGGTTGAGCGAGACCGTGCCCGGGGCCGGGGAGATGCGCATCGCCCTGGTCTACTCCGGGTACCTGATGGGCATTGTCGTGTCCCTGGCCTCGGCCAGGCTGGCCGGGCTTCTGGGCGGCGAGAAGCGGGCCCTGGTCCTTGGCGGCGCGGTCTTTTTGGTTGCCGTGGCCTGCCTGTGGGCCAGGGGCTTCGCCCCGGTCTTCGGCGCGGTCTTCGCCCTGTGCCTGGGCTTCTTCCTGGTCCACTCCGTGGCCCCGGGCCTGCTCAATTCCCTGTCCACGGAAAAACACGGCCTGGTCAACGGCCTGTACATCTCGTTCTACTATCTGGGCGGGACCCTGGGCACGTTTCTGCCCGGCCTGATCTACCAGGCCCTGGGCTGGGGGGCCTTTGTGGCCTGCCTGGTCCTGGTCGCGGCCGGGGCCCTGGGCCTGAGCCTGGGCCTGCCCCGCCCGGCGGCACGCCCCGGGCCGCCTTGCCTCGGCCCGCCGAGTGCTTAATTCAGGATGATGCCGAACAGCCAAACCCAGGGCCGCCGGGTGATCAGCATCCGGGGCGCCCGGCAGCACAACCTCAAGGACCTGGACCTGGACATCCCCCGGGACGAGCTGGTCGTGGTCTGCGGCCCGAGCGGTTCGGGAAAGTCCACCCTGGCCTTTGACATCGTCTACGCCGAGGGCCAGCGCCGCTACGTGGAGTCGCTCTCGGCCTACGCCAGGCAGTTCCTGCCCCGCATGGACAAGCCCCTGGTGGACAGGATCGAGGGCCTGTCCCCGGCCATCTCCCTGGAGCAGCAGTCCGCCACCCGCAACCCCCGGTCCACGGTCGGCACGGTCACCGAGACCTACGACTTCCTGCGGGTCTTTTTCGCCCGGCTGGGCCGCTTCTTCTGCCCGTCCTGCGGCCGGCCGATCCGGGCCCGGACCTCGGACGGCATCGTCCAGGCCCTCCTGGACCTGGACCAGGGGACCAGGTTCCTGCTCCTGGCCCCCCTGGCCGCAGGCAAGAAGGGGACCCACAAGGACCTCCTGGCCCGGCTCAGGCGCGAGGGCTTTTCCCGGGTCCGGGTCAACGGCGAGGTCCTGTCCCTGGACCAGGTCCCGGAGCTGGACAGGAACAAGAGGCACGACCTGGACCTGGTGGTCGACCGGCTGGAGATCAGGCCCGGGATCAGGAAGCGGCTGGCCGACTCGGTGGAGCTGGCCCTGCGCCACGGCCGGGGAACCCTGGCCGCGGCCGTGGCGGGCGGGCCGGAGCGCCTGTACAGCACCTTGTCCAGCTGCGCCGAGTGCGGGATAGACATGCCCAGGCTCACGCCCCAGCTCTTTTCCTTCAACAGCCCCCAGGGCGCCTGCCCCGCGTGCTCGGGCATCGGCAGCCTGGAGTACTTCGAGCCCGTGCTCCTGGCCCCGAACAAGGGCCTGTCCCTGGCCCGGGGCGGGGTCATCCCCTGGAGGCGGCCGCGCGCCCTGGCCAGGCACGCCCCGGCCCTGGAGCGGCTGGGCAAGAGGCGCGGCTTTGACCTCGACACCCCGCTCTCGGACCTGGACCAGGCCGCCTGGCAGGCCCTTTTTTACGGCGACCCCGAGGCCTCCTGGCCGGGCGTGGTCCCGCTCCTGGACCAGGGCCAGGCCCTGGGCCCGATCTGGCGCGACGAGCTGGCCCGCTTCCGCCAGAACCGGGTCTGCCCGGAGTGCGGCGGGGCGCGCCTGAGGCCCGAGGCCCTGTCCGTGCGCGTGTCCGGCAAGAACGTCTTCGAGCTCTGCTCCATGCCCATTGCCCGGGCCCTGGACTGGCTGGCCAAGCTCAGCTTTAAGGGCCAGGATCGGCTCGTGGCCGAGCCCCTGCTCAAGGAGCTGACCCAGCGCCTGGGGTTCATGGTCAACGTGGGCCTGGACTATCTGTCCCTGGCCAGGAACATGTCCAGCCTGTCCGGGGGCGAGGCCCAGCGCATCCGCCTGGCCGGGCAGCTGGGCTCGGGCCTGGTGGGCGTGACCTATGTCCTGGACGAGCCGAGCATCGGCCTGCACCCGCGCGACAACCAGAGGCTGCTTGAGACCCTGCGCAGGCTCAGGGACCGGGGCAACACCGTGCTCGTGGTCGAGCACGACGAGGCGACCATCAGGGCCGCGGACCAGGTCCTGGAGCTCGGCCCGGGCTCGGGCTGGCTGGGCGGGGAGCTGGTCTTCCAGGGCGGGGTGGAGGGGCTTTTGGCCGCGGACACCCTGACCGCCAAGTACCTGCGCCGGGACCTGGTCATCGAGGCCCCGCGCGGCCGGCGCGGGGCCAAGGGTTGGCTGCGGGTCCTGGGCGCGCGGGCCAACAATCTCAAGGACCTGGACCTGGACCTGCCCCTGGGCTGTTTGGTCTGCTTCACCGGGGTCTCCGGGTCCGGCAAGAGCTCCCTGGTCGTGGACACCATCTACAAGCACCTGGCCCTTTGCCTGGGCCTCAAGGTGGACCAGCCCGGGCCGGTGGCCGGAATCCAGGGCCAGGAGGCCGTGGAAAAGGTCACGGCCATCGACCAGGCCCCCATCGGCCGCACCCCGCGCTCCAATCCGGCCACCTACACCAAGATATTCGACGACATCCGCAGGATATTCGCGGCCACCAAGGAGGCCAGGAAGAGGGGGTACTCGCCCGGAAGGTTCAGCTTCAACGTCCCGGGCGGCCGCTGCGAGGCCTGCCGGGGCGACGGCCAGATCAGGGTCGAGATGCACTTTCTGCCCGACGTGTTCGTGACCTGCGAGGCCTGCGGGGGCAGGCGCTACAACGCCCAGACCCTGGAGGCGGCCTACAAGGGCAAGAACATCGCCGAGGTCCTGGACATGACCGTGCGCCAGGCCAAGGCCTTTTTCGAGAACCATCCGGCCCTGGTCAGGCGGCTGGAGGTCCTGGAGCAGGTCGGCCTGGAGTACCTGCGCCTGGGCCAGCCGGCCACGACCCTGTCCGGGGGCGAGGCCCAGCGCATAAAGATCTCCAGGGAACTGGGCAAGCGCAACCTGCCCGGGGCCCTGTACGTCCTGGACGAGCCGACCACCGGGCTGCACATGCACGAGGTCGGCAAGCTCATCCGGGTCCTGAACCGGCTGGTGGACAAGGGGGCCTCGGTCCTGGTCATCGAGCACAACGCCGACGTGGCCCGGGCCGCGGACTGGGTGTTCGACCTCGGCCCGGGCGGCGGCGAGGCCGGGGGCCGGATCGTGGCCCAGGGCACGCCCGAGCGGATCACGATGGATCCGGCCTCGGTCACCGGCCGGTTCCTCAGGTCCGGCTGAAGGCAGGGGGCCCGGCGGGCTTGCGCCCCTGGCCCGCGGCCTGCTAAGGATGGCCCTGGCAGGGCCCGGCCCTGGCAGGGCCCGGGCCGGGCTGCGGCGCGCCGGGCGCTCCCGGCCTTGACAGGCCCCTGGATTTCTGCCAATTCTGAAACAAGATTGATTAATCAATCAAGGGTCCGGCCAGATGACCAACAAGCGGCAGGACATACTCCTGGCGGCCCAGGAGCTGTTCGGAAGGCAGGGCTACGCCGGGACGACCATGAAGATGATCGCGGAGAAGGCCGGGGTGGCCTTCGGCCTGGTGGCCCATTACTTCGGGACCAAGGAGGAGCTGTTCGTCTCCGCGGGCTTCGAGGTCGTGGACAGGATCCAGGCCGCGATGCGCAACGCTGCGGCCAGGGCCGGGACCGGGCTCGATGCCGTGCGCGGGCTGATGCAGGCCTATCTGGACTTCACCCTGAACAACAGGGACGTCTTTCCGGTGGTCATGCGCTGCTCGCCGTTCAGCGAGGTCGAGACCCTGGTGCGCAGGGAGCGGATAACCGAGAAGTTCAGGGGCCTGTTTTCGGAGATCGAGAAGGCGGTCAGGCGGGGCATCGAGGACCGCAGCATCAGGGAGATGCCGCCCCGGGAGGCGTCGTTTCTGGTCTTCGCCTGCATACTGGGCACGGTGCGGACGCGTTTTCTGACCAGCTACGACCTGCCGGGCCTGTACGCCGAGAGCCTGGACTTCGTGATCAACAGCCTCGCGGCCCGGCCCGGAGGCGCTTAGGCCCTGGAACGCGCCCGGTCGGCCACAGATATTTTCCCCCCCCACGGGTTCCTGGCTGCGCGGCGCGCCTTGGCCGCGGGGAACCTCCAGGGGGCCGGCAGCCCCTCCCCTTGCCGGCCCCCTTTTTTTGTCCCCCACGGCCCGGACCCGGATACGGACTTTTCTTTTGTCCGGAATGAAGGCAAAAAGGATTGACTGGCTTGGCAGGGGAACCGAGGCCTATGGACAATGAGTTCGACAGCCGCCCAAACCTGTTTTTGCAGACCGGGGAGTGCTATCTGGGCCTGGGGCCGACCTGCGTGTCCACGGTGCTCGGCTCCTGCGTCGCGGTGACCATGTTCTGGCCCCCAAGGTCCCTGGGGGCCATCTGCCACGCCTTTTTGCCCGACAGCTCCGAGTTCAGGGGCCCGGCCGAGCGGGCGACCGCGCCCTGCCGTTTCGTGGACCAGGCCCTGGGATATCTGCTCAAGGCCCTGATCGACGCCGGGGCCGCGGCCAGGGACATCGAGGCCAAGATGTTCGGCGGGGCCTCGGGCCTCGGCGGCCCGGAGCGGGTCGCGGGCGGGCTGGACATCGGCGACAGGAACGTCAGGGCGGCCAGGGATTTTCTTGACCACAACCGGGTCCGGCTGGCGGCCTCGGACGTGGGCGGCAGGAACGGGCGGAAGCTGTATTTTCTGACCCATACCGGCGAGGTCTGGGTCAGGCGCCTGGGCGGTCCGACGGCCCCGGTCCGGGCCCCGGAGCAGCGCGGATAAGGGAGGTTGCATGATTCGGGTTCGCTTGGTTCGACTTTTGGGGATGTTTTTGGCCGCGGTGGTCTTGGCCGGGCTGTGCGGCTTTGCCAAGGCCCCGGCCGACCGGGACGTGCTCTTCCAGTCCTCGGTCCTGGACGCGCTCTTGGCCGGGGTCTACGACGGCGAGTTCACCGTGGGCGAACTCAAGAAGCACGGGGACTTCGGGCTGGGGACCTTCAACGCCGTGGACGGCGAGATGATCGTGGTCGACGGGGTGGTCTACCAGGCCAAGGCCGGGGGCAAGGTCCTGGTCGCCGAGGACGCCGCGAAGACACCCTGGGCCGCGGTCACCTGGTTCGAGGCCGACCGCATCCAGAAGCTGGGGGAAGTTTCCGGACTGGCCGACCTGGGGGCCAAGGTGGACGCCGCCCTGCCCACCAGGAACCTGTTCTTCGCCATCAGGATCGACGGCCGCTTCAAGATGGTCAAGACCCGGAGCATAAGGCCCCAGAAGCGGCCCTACCGGCCCCTGGCCGAGGTGGTCAAGGACCAGGTCGTGGTCCTGTTCGAGGACCTGGACGGGACCCTGGTCGGGCTGCGCTGCCCGCCGTTCGTCAAGGGCTCGAACCTGCCCGGCTACCACTGGCACTTCATCTCTGCGGACAGGAAACAGGGCGGCCACGTCCTGGATTGCCGCTTCACCGGCCTGGTCGCCAAGATAGACCTCATAGACGGCTACTTCCTGCTTCTGCCCGGCCAGGAGGACTATTTCCGCCTGGACCTGTCCGGGGACAAGGCCGGGGAACTGGGCAGGGTCGAAGGCAACCCGGCCAAGTGACAGGGTCTTGAAATGGGCGGCCCAGTCGTTGTCATCGACCCGGACTTGAGGTCCATCATTCCGAAATACATGGACATCCGCAGGCAGGAGCTGGACGAGCTCTGGGCCGCCCTGGGACGCGGCGAGGCCGGGGCGGTGCGGCTTTTGGGCCACCGGCTCAAGGGCACGGGCGCGTCCTACGGCTTTGCCGAGCTCACCAGGCTGGGCGCGGAGCTCGAGGCCGCCGGGGTCCAGGGCGACCTCGACGCGGCCCGGGTCCTGGCCCGAGAGATCGAGGCCTATCTGTCCGCGGTCAGGATAGTCTACGGCCCGGCCGCCAAGGCCCGGGAACAGGGTTGAGCAGGCCGTGAAGGTGCTCATGATCGCGGTCAACGACCCGGCCGGCACCGGGATCCAGTTCTGCCGGGCCGTGAACCGCCACAGCCCGCACACCTGCCGCATGGTCACCCTGGAGACGCGCTACAACCACTGCTGGGACAAGGACCTGCACCTGCCGGACCTGGGCCCCGAGGGCCTGGACGAGCTCAGGGCCCTGCTCGCTTCAAGCGACGTGTTCCACTTCCACATGACCGCGGACGAGGACCTGGCCCTGGGGCCGTTCTCGCCCCGGGAGTTCATCAAGGGCAAGGCCGTGGTCCACCACCACCACGGCCACCCCGACTTCAGGGGCGACCCGGACAAGTACAGGAGAAAGTACGCCCGCCTGGGCCGCCGCAACCTTTTGGTGAGCACCCCGGACCTCCTGCGCCTCTTGCCCGAGGCCATGTGGATGCCCAACCTCGTGCCCCTGGACGAGCCCGGGTACCGGCCCCTGGACAGGGACTGGCAAGGCCCGCTGCGCATAGCCCATTCGCCCACGCGCAAGGAGCTCAAGAACACCGGCGACCTGCTGGCCGCGATCGGGGTTTTGAGGTCCCGGGGCCTTGACTTGGACCTGGAGCTCATCGACGACGCGCCCCACGCCGAGTGCCTGGCGCGCAAGCAGCGCTGCCACGTCCTGTTCGACCACATGCAGGGCTACTACGGGGTGAGCAGCCTGGAGGGCATGAGCCAGGGCCTGGCGGTCATCGCCGGGCTGAGCGACTGGTGCCGGGAGAAGATCGCGGAGTTCGCCGGGACCGACGAGCTTCCATGGCTTGAGGCCAGGGATCGGGCCGAACTCGTTTTGCGGCTGCGCGAGCTCTGCGCGGACAGGGAGCTCTGCGCCCAGGCCGGCCGCAGGGGCCGGGAGTTCATGGTCGGCCGCTGGTCCGACGCCCGCCTGGCCATGAGGCTGGCGGATTTTTACCAGCGGCTCTGAGGCCCGGCCGCGGTTTTGCCTTTGGCCCGGGATTGAGCTATGCTCCCGGGCAGCGCGGAAAACCTGGAGAATCGATGCCTGTCATGAAAAAGCTTAAATATTTCATAATGTTGTTTTTGGCTGCCGGGATCGTCGCCGCCTTTGGCCCGGCCCTGGCCGGGGAGGCCAACGAGGTCAGGATGACCGTGGACAAGAGCGTCCTGCCCCTGGACTTCGACCGCCCGGTGGACCTGGACGCCGCCCGGCCCGAGGCCGAGACCGCAGAGACCGGGGCCGCGACCGAGGCCGAGCCGGCCAAGCCCCAGGTCAAGTACGAGCCCAAGCCCGCGGCCCAGCCCAAGGCCCAGGCCGAGCCCGCGCCCGCGGCCCAGGCCGCGTCTCCGGCCGCTGTGGGTTCCGGCCGGCCGGGAGTGGTCAAGGGCCTGTCCCTGACCCAGGAGGCCGGGGGGGTGCGCATTGAGCTGGCCACGGACTGTCCGGTGGACAAGGTCACCTACTTCAACCTCTTCGAGCCCCGCAGGCTGGCCGTGGACCTCCACGGCCAGTGGAAGAAGCCCGGCCGGGCCGTGTACCGCTTTAAGGCCGGGCCGATCAAGGATGTCCGGGTGGGCGAGCACCGGGACAGGCTGCGCCTGGTCCTGGACTTCCGCGAGCCCGGGCCCAAGGCGGTCCTTAATCCCGAGCTCAAGCCCGGCGAGACCGGGCTTGAAATCCTGATTCCGGCCTGGGACGGGCAGCCCGCCCAATGACCCCGGGCCTGCCCGGGCCCAACGACCCCCTGTCTGTCCGCGGCCCAAGGCGCGGACGATCCCGCGGACCCGCCGGCCCCCGGGAGAAAACGGTTTACAGGGCTGGGTTTTTTCGTTAGTCATGTAGCCTTTCCGTCTTGCATGGCCGGGCCCGCCCGGCCATGCAAGACGGCTGAGGGCCGCATGGCCCCCGGCGGCCTTCAAAAGGGACGAGAGGACAATGTTGTTGGAGGTAACACATGAAAAGGAATGAGGAAAATAGCACGGCAGCCGAGCCGGAGATGAACTTCGAAGCCGCATTGGAGAAATATCTCAATCCGGATTTCGGCGAACTGGACGAGGGGACCATCGTCCCCGGCGAAGTTGTCAAGGTGGACAAGGACCATGTCCTGGTGGACGTGAATTTCAAGTCCGAGGGGCAGATACCGATCTCTGAATTCACCGATGTCGACGGCAAGGTGTGCGTGGTCGTGGGGGACAAGGTGGACGTCTTCGTGTCCAACAAGGACGAGAACGAGGGCACCATCCTGCTGTCCAGGGACAAGGCCAAGCGCATGAAGCTTTTCGATAGGCTCGAGAAGCTCCAGGAAGACGAGGGCGTGGTCAGGGGCCGCATCGTGCGGCGCATCAAGGGCGGCTACACCGTGGACATGGGCGGGGTGGAGGCCTTTCTCCCCGGCTCCCACGTGGACCTGAGGCCCGTGCCGGACATGGACGCCCTGGTCGGCCAGGAGTTCGAGTTCAAGGTCCTGAAGATCAACCGCCGCCGCAGCAACGTCATCGTCTCCCGGCGGGTGCTGCTCGAGGAGATGCGCTCCGAGCAGCGCGACAAGCTCCTGAAGACCATGGACGAGGGCCAGATCGTCAAGGGCAAGGTCAAGAACATCACCGAGTACGGGGTGTTCATCGACCTCGGCGGCCTGGACGGGCTTCTGCACATCACGGACATGTCCTGGAAGCGCATCAAGCACCCCAAGGAGATGGTCCAGCTCGGCGACGAGCTGGAGCTCAAGATTTTGAGCTTCGACCGCGAGGGCCAGAAGGTCTCCCTGGGGCTCAAGCAGCTGGTGCCCGATCCCTGGGAGAACATCGCCGCCAAGTATCCCGAGACACAGAAGTTCAGCGGCAAGGTCACCAACCTGGCCGACTACGGGGCCTTTGTGGAGCTCGAGCCCGGGGTCGAGGGCCTGGTGCACATCTCCGAGATGTCCTGGACCCGCAAGCTCAGGCACCCCTCCCAGATGGTCCGGCCCGGCGACGAGGTCGAGGTCATGGTCCTGGGCGTGGACCAGGACAAGAAGCGCATCTCCCTGGGCATGAAGCAGATCAAGCCCAACCCCTGGGACGTGGTCGCCGAGAAGTACCCCGAGGGCACGGTGCTCGAAGGCGCGATCAAGAACATCACCGAGTTCGGCGTGTTCATCGGCATCGAGGAGGGCATAGACGGCCTGATCCACGTCTCGGACATCTCCTGGACCAAGAAGGTCCGGCACCCGTCCGAGGTCTACAAGGTCGGGGACACGGTCCAGGCCAAGGTGCTCACCGTGGACAAGGAGAACGAGAAGTTCACCCTCGGGGTCAAGCAGCTGGCCGAGGACCCCTGGTCCAAGGTCCCGGAGAAGTATCCCGTGGGCGCCATGGTCAACGGCGTGGTCACCAACATCACCGACTTCGGGCTGTTCGTGGAGGTCGAGGAGGGCATCGAGGGCCTGGTCCACGTCTCCGAGATCAGCCGCAAGAAGATCAAGTCGCCCGCCGAGATATTCAAGGAGGGCGTGACCATAGAGGCCAAGGTCATCCACGTCAGCGCGGACGAGCGCAGGCTCGGCCTGTCCATAAAGCAGCTCAAGGACGAGGAGGATCGGAAGAAGCCCAAGGAGTTCCGCAGCTCCGGGCCGGACACCGGCAACACCCTCGGCGACCTCCTGCGCCAGAAGCTTGAGGACGCCTCCATGGAGGCCGCCCAGGTCAAGGAAGGCGAGGACACCGAGGCCCAAGCCGTTGTCCGGGAAGCGCCGGTCGAGGAATCGGCCGCCCCTGAGGAACCGGCGGCGGTCGAGGAACAGGAACCGGCCGGGGACGTGGAAACACAAAAGGATGCAGCAAGCTAGGCCCGGCTTCTCCCAGAAGCACCCCTTTGTCTTCGGCAGCCTGATGTTGATAATGGCCGTGGCCCTCGTCATGGGGGCCATGGCCCTTTTTCGTTCCTGCGCCGGGGACGGCGCCGGGGGCCTGTCCGCCTGGTCCGGCGAACGCCTCGGCCAGGTCCTGGTCGAGGGCGTGATCATGGACGCCCAGGACGAGGTGGACTGGATACGCGAGCTCATGGAGGACGACTCGGTCAAGGGCGTGCTCTTGAGGATCAACTCCCCGGGCGGGGCCATAGCCCCGTCCCAGGAGCTCCATCAGGCCGTGCGCAGGCTGGCCGGGGTCAAGCCCGTGGTCGCCTCGTTCGGGACCGTGGCCGCCTCGGGCGGCTACTACGCGGCCGCGGCCGCGACCTTCATCATGGCCAATCCGGGCAGCATCACCGCCAACATCGGGGTCAAGGTCGAGTACCTGACCTTCGAGGGCATCCTGGACAAGTGGGGCATACGCCAGGAGCTTCTGTCCAGCGGGGTCAACAAGGCCGCGGGCTCGCCCTTCAAGGCCCTGACCCCGGAGCAGCGCGCCTATTTCATGGGCCTGATCACCGACACCCACGACCAGTTCGTGTCCGACGTGGCCAAGTCCCGCAAGCTGGACAAGGCCCGGGTCGCGCTTTTGTCCGACGGCCGGGCCATGACCGGACGCCAGGCCCTGGCCGCGGGCCTGGTGGACGGCCTGGGCGGCCGCCAGGAGGCCCTGGACAAGTTGAAGGCCCTGTGCGGGATCACCGAGAAGGTGCCCCTGGTCAAGGGCCCGCCCGAAAAGAGGCCGCTCTGGAAACGCATAGTCGGCGCCCTGGGCCTTGAGCCCGAATCCCTGGCCTGGTCCCCGGGCTGGGTCTTTTCCTACAAATAGGCCCTTGCGAACTCCGGCCGGGCGAGGCGGACAGCCTGTTTGCGCCCGGCAGGGCCGTTCGCGCCGCTGGTCACGCTGTTTCCCTCGGCCGGACCAGGCCCCGGCCGGTTGCCCGCGGCCCTTTTTCCGGGCTATAAGCGTCTTGCCGGGAAGGATTTTTCGCGGACCGGGACGGTCCGCCGGCCCGGCCGGGAGGCCGCATGGAGTGCGTGTTCGTGGGCGTGGGCGAGGCCTTTGACGAGTATCTTGGCAACACCTCGATCCTGGTGCGCGCGGGCCGGGCCACAGCGCTTCTGGACTGCGGGTTCACCGCGGCCCACGCCTTCTGGAAGCTCTCGGACGACCCTTTGGGCCTGGACGTGGTCTGGATTTCCCACTTCCACGGGGACCACTACTTCGGGCTGCCCGCGCTTTTGGTCCGCTCCATCGAGGAGAACCGGACCAAGGACCTGGTTGTCCTGGGCATGGCCGGGATTCGGGCCAAGGTCCTGGCGCTCATGGATCTGGCCTATCCCGGGACCCTGGCCAAGGCCGGCTTCAATATCGGGTTCATTGAGTTGTCGCCATCAGAGCATATTGAAATAAAAGGAATTCGATTCTCGTGTGCGGAAATCGGACACTCCCGGCCCTGCCTGGCGGTGCGCCTGGACTTCCAGGGCCGGTCCCTCTTCTACAGCGGCGACGGCCGGCCCACGGACCAGTCCCTGGACCTGGCCCGGGGCTGCGGGCTCGTTGTTCACGAGGCCTTCGGCCTTGAGCCGGACACCCCGGGCCACGGCACTGTGGACGGCTGTCTGGAGTTCGCGCGCCGGGCCGAGGCCAAGGCCCTGGCCCTGGTCCATGTCCAGCGCCAAGTGCGCCGGGAGCGCGGCCCGGAGATACGGGCCCGGCTGGCCTCGGCAGAGGGTTTCAGGGCCTTTCTGGCCGAGCCCGGCCAGAGGTTTGAGCTCTGAGCCCCGGCCATGGCCGGCCCTAGGCCGCGGTCTTCTTTTTTCTGGCCAGCAGGCGCTGGGTCTCGGTGAGCAGCCTCTTCCTGAGCCGGATGGCCTTGGGCGTGACCTCCATGAGCTCGTCGTCGGCCATGAAGTGCAGGGACTGCTCCAGGTCCAGGGTCCGGGGCGGGGTGAGCCTGACCGCCTCGTCCTTGTTCGCGGCCCGGATGTTGGTCAGCTTCTTGGTCGCGCAGACATTGACCACGATGTCGTTGGGCTTGGCGTGCGCGCCCACGATCATGCCCTCGTAGACCCTGGTGTTGGGCTTGATGATGAAGTATCCCCGGTCCTCCAGCTTCCACATGGCGTAGGGCACGGACTCGCCCGGCTCCTTGGCGATCATGACCCCGTGCGTGCGCGGGCTGGACTCGCCCTTGTAGGGCTCGAAGCCCAGCAGGGCGCTGGTCATGATCCCCTCGCCCTTGGTGATGGACAGGACCTCGGAGCGCAGCCCGGTGAGCCCGCGGGTCGGGATGTGGGCCCGGACGCGGACCGTGTCCGCAGTGAGCTTGTCGATGCCCTGGACCTCGGCCCTGCGCCGGCCCAAGAGCTCCATCAGCGCGCCGACGCAGCCCTCCGGGGCCTCCAGGCAGAGGTCCTCCACGGGCTCGCAGAGCCGGCCGTTGATCTGCCTGAAGATGACCTTGGGCCTGGAGACCGTGAACTCGTAACCCTCGCGGCGCATGGTCTCGATCAGGATGGACAGGTGCAGCTCGCCGCGGCCCGAGACCTTGAACTCGTCGGTGGTCTCGGTCTCCTCCAGGCGCATGGCGATGTTCGAGAGCAGCTCGCGCTCGAGCCGCTCGCGCAGGTGCCGGCTGGTGACGTACTTGCCCTCCTCTCCGGAAAGGGGCCCGTCGTTGATCCGGAAGTGCATGCTCACGGTCGGCTCGTCCACGCTGATGACCGGCAGGGCGTCGGGGTGTTCGGGATCGGCCAGGGTCTCGCCGATGAAGCCCTCGGGAATGCCCGCGATCATGACGATGTCCCCGGCCGAGGCCCGGCCCACGCTCTGGCGGGTGAGCCCGGTGAAGGCGAAGATGGTGTTGATCTTGCCCAGGGTCCGGGCGTTGTCCCGGCCGATGCGCACGGCCCGGTCCCCGGCCGCGATCCTGCCCCGGCTGATCCTGCCGACCAGCAGCCGGCCCAGGTAGTTGTCGTAGAACAGGTTGGCCACCAGCATCTGGAAGGGCCTGTCCGGCTCGACCTCGGGCGCGGGCAGGCGCTCCAGGATCATGTCCAGGAGCAGGCCCATGCCTTCGGTCCGCGCCGCGTCCTTGGGGTCCAGGACCGCGTAGCCAGCCTTGGCCGAGGCGAACAGGTAGGGGAAGTCGAGCTGCCTGTCCGAGGCGCCCAGGGACACGAACAGGTCGAAGATCATGTCCAGGACGTCCCAGGGCCGGGCGTCCGGCCGGTCGATCTTGTTGACCACCACCAGGGGCATCAGGCCCAGGGCCAGGGCCTTGCCGAGCACGAACTTGGTCTGGGGCATGGGGCCGTCAAAGGCGTCCACCAGCAGGAGCACGCCGTCGACCATGTTCAGGACCCGCTCGACCTCGCCGCCGAAGTCCGCGTGGCCCGGGGTGTCCACGATGTTGATCCGCACGCCCTTGTGGACCAGGGAGGTGTTCTTGGACAGGATGGTGATCCCCCGCTCGCGCTCCAGGGGGTTGGAGTCCATGATCCGCTCCTCCTCGGCCTTGAACGAGCCGAGGGCCCCGGTCTGCTCCAGCAGGCGGTCCAAGAGCGTTGTCTTGCCGTGGTCCACGTGGGCGATGATGGCCACGTTGCGTATGTCGTTGCGTTGCATTTTTCCGCCGAACGGTTCCCGGGTTTCGGACGCAAGGGCGGGTGATAGCCCAAAGCGGGCTCCGGGGCAAGCGGATTCGCGGGCCGCGGCCCGCGGCCCGCAGGGACCGTCCGGGGGCCGGGTCCGCTAGCAGAATGTTGGAAAAGTCCGTCCTGGACTTTTTCAACTCGATTTGGCGAAAGCGCGGTTTCGCCAGCTCTCCGGGATCATTGGAAGCCAATGATCCCGGGCGCGCCGTCCTGGCGCGCGGAGGTTGTTTATCAACAACCTCCTAGGCCTTGCGGTACACGGCCACCAGGCACATGTTGTCGTACGCGTCGCTGTAGGCCGTCTTCTGCAGGTCGGCCAGAAACTCCCACTTCTCGCTGTCCCGGACATAGGCCGCGAAGCGGTCCGCGGGGAACAGCCCCTGCACCTTGCCCGAGTCCACGGCGGACTTGTCGAAGACGAACACGCCCATGAACTCGGCGTTCTCCTTGTCCGCGTCCCGCCAGGACTCCAGCTCGAAGCCCACGGCCTTGAGCAGGTTGTTGTAGTAGGCCAGGAACTGCTTCTTGGTCTTGGCCGAGGACGTCTTGGCCGTGCTGGCCTTGGCCTTTGTCTTTTGCGGATAGCCGGCCACGTCGTAAAAGGTCTTGTCCATGTGCATCAGCTGGACGAGCCATTTCTTGAGGATTACCGGCTGGACCCCGAAGAAGTCCCGGATCTCGTCGAAGCCTTTTCCCTGGCTGACCAGGGAGCGCAGGGCTTCCGCGTCGAACTTGGTCTGAGTGGCCATGGCCTGCCTCCTTGTCTTGTTCCGGACGACCGCCGGCTTTTATGTCTGTCGCTGTTTGGGGCCTGTGCTTCGCGGACGCCCCCGGCGCATCGCCGGAGGCATATATCTTATATTGTTACGTGCCCGCGCCAAAGACTGTCAAACGTCTTTTTCCCGGCCCGCCAAGGCGCGGCCAGGGCCGTTGCCCGGGCTCAGGCGGATATCCTGAGCCTCAGGTCCTGGTACTCGGACATGGAGACCAGGGACCCGCTCAGCTCGGGCGCCACGCCCGCGGCCAGGACGCAGGCCAGCTTGGCCACCTCGCTGGGCTGGCGCAGGCCGCCGGCGCTGCTCAGGCGGTGGTAGCGGCCGTATATCTCGTCGCCGAGCCTGTCCCTGCCCAGGCGGCGGATATCGGCCTGCATTCCGGTGTCCATGACCCCGGGGTCCAGCCCGTAGGCCAGGACCCCGTACTCCTTGAACTCCTCGGCCAGGGAGCGGGTGAACTGGTTCAGGCCGGCCTTGGAGGCCGAGTAGGCGGCCAGCCTGGGGTAGCCCCTGGAGCCCAGGCCCGAGGTGACGTTGACGATCACCCCGGTCCTGTGGGCGGCCATGTCCGGCAGGACCTCGCGGCAGAACACAAAGGCCCCGGTCAGGTTCACGGCCAGGGTGCGCTCCCAGGCCGCCAGGTCGCAGTCCTCGATGAGCCGGGCCGGGCCGATGACCGCGGCGTTGTTGACCAGCACGTCCACCCCGCCGAAGCGCTCGATCGCCCTGTGCACGGCCCGGCGCACGTCGTCGGGCGCGCTCACGTCGCCCGTCGCGACCAGGACCTGCCCGCCGCTGGCCTCGATCTTTCCCCTCACCTTGTCCAGGTCCGGTTCGCTGCGGCTGAACAGGACCACCTGGGCGCCCTTGCCGGCCATGGCCTGGGCCACGGCCCGGCCGAAGCCCCGGCCCGCGCCGGTTATGATCGCCGTCTTTCCTTCAAGGTACACGTCTTGCCTCCGTCAGTGTTTCAACCACCATAACCCATGCGTTAGAAAATTGCTTGCCCCGGATTCCGGCCCCCCGGCCGGACCTTGCGGCCCGGGCCCGGGCCGTCTACAAGGACCAAGGGCCCGCAGGCCCGACGACAAGACCGTGTCCGGGCCTAAGTGCCCGGACATAGAGGTGGGAGCATGAGCGGACTGTTCAGCCTTGAGAACGCCGTGGCCCTGGTCACCCTGACGGCCCTGGAGGTCGTGCTGGGCGTGGACAACATCGTGTTCATCGTGGTCATAACCGGCCGCCTGCCCGAGGCGGTCAGGGACAGGGCCCGGCGGCTGGGGATATTTCTGGCCATGTTCAGCCGCATCGTCCTGCTCTTCGGCCTCAGCCTGGTCCTGGGCCTCGGGGCGCCGCTGTTTTCGGTCCTCGGCCGCGCGGTGAGCGGCCGGGACCTGGCGCTCCTGGCCGGGGGGCTGTTTCTCCTGGGCAAGGCGACCTTCGAGATACACGACAAGCTCGAGGGCCCGGGCCGGGGGGCCGAAAGGGCCGGGGCCGCGTTCTCCCTGGCCGGGGCCGTGGTCCAGATCACCATTTTGGACCTCGTCTTTTCCCTGGACTCGGTGATCACCGCCGTGGGCATGGCCCAGCACCTGGCGGTGATGGTCGCGGCCATAGTCCTGGCCGTGGCCTTCATGCTGGTCTTTTCCGGGCCGCTCAGCGGCTTCGTGCACCGGCACCCGACCATCCAGATGCTGGCCTTCGCCTTCCTGATCCTGGTGGGCGTGTTTCTGGTCGCCGAGGGCCTGGGAAAACACATCGACCGGGGCTACATCTACTTCGCCATGGCCTTTTCCCTGTTCGTGGAGGTCTTGAACCTCAAGGTCCGGGCGCGGCGCGCGGCCTGATCCCGGCTGCGGCCCGGTCCACGAACCAGACCAGTCTTTCCGGCCGCACCATGGCCGCGGGCAGGGACCCCTGGGGGTCGTTCAGGACCCGGTCCAGGGCCCTGGCCTTGTTCGCCCCGGAGACCAGGAAAAAGGCGGTGCGGGCCAGGTTGATGGCCGCAGGGGTCAGGCTGACCCGGTCCACGGCCGGCTCGGCCCCCGGCCCGCGCACCGCAGCGGTAAGGCCGCCGGATGTCTTGGCCGTGCCGGGAAAGAGCGAGGCCGTGTGCCCGTCCGCGCCCAGGCCCAGAAGCACCAGGTCGAAGCGCTCCTCGCCCTGGTCCCTGAACAGATATCTTAGCTCCCTGGCGTAGGCCTCGGCCCCGGCCTCGGCCCCGAGCTCGGCCGGGATGCGGTGGATGTTCTGGCTCGGGATGCGCACCCCGGACAGGAGCGTGCGCCGGGCGAGGTTGAAGTTGCTCTGGCCGTGGTCCGGGGGCAGGCAGCGCTCGTCGCCCCAGAGCAGGTGGGTCCGGGACCAGGGCATGGACGAGCCCATGGGCTCCGCGGCCAGCTCCCGGTACAGGGCCTCGGGCGTGGCCCCGCCCGAGAGCACCAGGCTGAAGCGGCCCCTGTGGGCCACGGCCTCCTGGGCCAGGTCCCAGATGTCCTGGGCCGCGGCCGCGCTCAGGGCGGGCAGGTCCGCGTAGACCCTGACCTCGCTCATCTCCGGGTCCGGACCATGGGGCCTGAAGGCCGTTCGGCCGTGCCTGTGTCCATGCCTTGCTCCGTGGGCCTGGCGGATTCCTGGTCTTTTAACTTATTTTATGGAGTTTTTGGGGCAAAAAGTCAATCGCCCTTGCCCAGGGGCAGGGCTTCAGGGCCGGGGGGCGGGGCTTGGGGACCTGTTTCTGGACCCGGGCGGCCTAGGCCACGTCCCAGTCCGGGCCCTTTGGGGTGTCCTTGACCTCGACGCCCAGGGCCGCGAGCTCCTCCCTGATCCTGTCCGCCGCGGCGAAGTCCTTGTCCCTGCGCGCCGCCTGCCTGTCCGCAAGCAGGGACTCCACGGCCTCGGGCTCGACGCCCCTGCGGGCGGCCCGGCAGGCCCTGAGCTCGCGCAAAAACTCCTGCGGCTCGCGCTCGAACAGGCCCAGGACCCGGCCCCAGGTCCTGACGTCCTCCAGGATCCGGGTCCACAGGCCGCGGGCGGCCTCGGACCTGCGCAGGGCCTTGTCCTCCAGGAGCCTTCCGGCCAGGCGCACGGCCCCGAAGACCTGGCCCAGGGCCCCGGCCGTGTTCAGGTCGTCCTCCATGGCCTCGGACCAGCCGGACTCGAGGTCTTGGAGCTCCCTTTCCAGGTCCGCGGCCGCCGGGGTCTTGGACCATTTGGCCCGGCCTAATTCCTCCCGGACCTGGGCCAGGGCCGAGTACACCCGGCGCAGGCCCTTCTCGGCCTCGTCCAGGGCCTCGAAGGAGAAGTCCAGGGGGCTGCGGTAGTGGATGGAGACGAGCAGGAAGCGCAGGGTCTCGGGCAGGTACTTTTCCAGGATGTCCCTGATGGTGAAGAAGTTGCCCAGGGACTTGGACATCTTCTCCTGGTTTATCTGCACGAAGCCGTTGTGCACCCAGAACCGGGCCAGAGTCCGGCCCGTGGCCGCCTCGGTCTGGGCGATCTCGTTCTCGTGGTGCGGAAAGGCCAGGTCCTGGCCGCCGCCGTGGATGTCCAGGGGCAGGGGCAGGTGCTTCTCGCTCATGGCCGAGCACTCCAGGTGCCAGCCCGGCCGGCCGCGGCCCCAGGGGCTGTCCCACCACGGCTCGCCCGGCTTGGCCGCCTTCCACAGGGCGAAGTCCAGGGGGTCCTCCTTTTCCTCGCCCGGCTCGATGCGCGCCCCGGACCGGAGCTCCTCGATGTTGCGGCCCGAAAGCCTGCCGTAGCCCGTAAAGGAGCGCACCCGGAAGTAGACGTCGCCCGAGGCCGCGGCATAGGCGTGGCCCTTGTCGATGAGCCTCTGGGTCAGGTCGATCATCTCCGGGACGTGCTCGGTGCACCTGGGCTCCAGGTCGGCCCTGAGCACGCCCAGGCGGTCCATGTCCGCGTAGAACTCCCGGATGTACTTCTCGGCCGTCTCCTGGGGGGTCATGCCCAGCTCCGCGGCCCGGCGGATGATCTTGTCGTCCAGGTCGGTGAAGTTGCGCACGAAGCGCAGCTTAAGGCCCTTGTGGCGCAGGTAGCGCACCAGCACGTCAAAGACCACGGCCGACCGGGCGTGGCCCACGTGGCAGAGGTCGTAGGCGGTGATGCCGCAGACGTACATGTTCACGGTCCGGCCGTCGGCCGGGGTAAAGTCCTGTTTCTTCCTGGTCAGGGTGTTGTATAGCCGCATCTGGCCGCTCCGTCCGCCTTTTTTCGCCCCGCTCAGGTGGCCGGGCCCTGGCCGTCCGGGACCATGACTTGTATGTTCAACAGGCTGATGATGTCCAGCAGGTCCCGGCCCATGAGCAGGTATATCCAGGGCACGGGCTCGACCGGCTCGGCCCGCGCCTCGATGCGCTCGGGCCTGCGCACGAAGTCCGTGAGCCCCTGGAACAGGCGCGCGGCCGTGTCGTTGCGCTCGTTAACGGCCCAGGCCAGGTAGTCGCCGAGTCGATTCTCGGCCCTTTGCGCGGCCTCTCCGGCCAGCAGCCCTCGGGCCAGGCCCTGGTCCCGGTAGCTGAGCCCCAGGCCGGCCAGCTCCAGGCCCACGAGCTGCTCGGGCCGGAACTCGTCCAGGTTCAGGCGCCTGACCCGGAGCTCCAGGTCGAGCTCGCCCATGTCTTTGGCCTTGACGCTCACCTTGCTCAGGGTCACGGCCTTCCAGTCCGGGTCGTAGCGGTAGTCCAGGCCGCAGTCGGCTTGGATGAGGTCGTAGCCCAGGGCCTTGAGCCTGGCCGCGGCCCGGCCCAGGTTGGCCTCGCTGACCTCTATGCCCGCCCCGCGCAGCCTGGCCGAGAAGAAGTGGGGCGCCGGGTGGTCCAGGTCCAGGCCGGAGACGACCAGCTCCTCGGCCCGGGCCGAGCCCCCGCCGGGCGTCCGGGCCCTGATCCCGAGCACGCGCACCTCCCTGGACAGGAGCCCGGCGCTGACCTTTGCGTACTCGACGCGCGCCAGGGGCTCCAGGGCCCGGCAGGCCCGGCGCACTGCGTCCTCGGCCAGGCCGTTCACATACAGCTTGAGCCCGAGCCCGGCCGGGATCAGGACCAGGGCGGAGACAAAAAGGACGAGGAGGGCGCGGCGTTTCTTCACGCCCGGTCCCCGGCCGGCCGCTCGCGGACCGCGGTGACCAGGGCATAGGCCTTGAGGCCCTTCTTCTCCCCGGTGAACCCCAGGCCCTCCTCGGTGGTCGCCTTGACATTGACTTGTCCGCGCTCGAGCCCGAGCAGCCCGGCCACGTTTTCGGCGATCTGCTCGCGCCAGGGCGCGATCTTTGGGGTCTGGGCGACCACGGTGAGGTCGGCGTGGACGATCTTGAGGCCCGCCTCCTGGGCCCTGGCCAGGGCCTCCTTGACGAATATCGAGCTGGACATGGCCTCAAAGGCCGGGTCCGTGTCCGGGAAGAGCAGGCCGATGTCGCCCGCGCCGGCGCAGCCGAGCAGGGCGTCGGTCAGGGCGTGCAGCAGGACGTCCCCGTCGGAGTGGGCCTGGACCCGGGGGCCGTTTGGTATGGGAATTCCGCCCAGGACCAGGGGCCGGCCCGGGCCGTAGCGGTGCGCGTCGTAGCCCAGGCCAACGCAGGGCGCGGCGGGCCGCGCCTGGTTCAGGCGGGCCAGGTCCTCCGGGGTCGTGATCTTCACGTTGGCCTCCTCTCCGGGCACCACCAGCACCGGCTCGCCCATGCGCTCCACCAGGGAGGCGTCGTCGGTGACCTCCCAGCCCTGTTCCTGGGCCAGGGCGTGGGCCCGGACCAGGAGATCGCGCTTAAAGCCCTGGGGCGTCTGCACCGCGACCAGGTCCTCGCGGCCGGGCGTCTCGCAGACCAGGTCGTTCTTGACCCGCTTTATGGTGTCCTTGATCTTGAGCGCGGGTATGGCCGCCTTGGCGCCCGCCTCCAGGGCCCGGACCACCTCCAGGACGACCCTTGCGGACACGAACGGCCGGGCCGCGTCGTGGACCAGGACCGAGCCGCACTCCCGGGGCAGGGCGGCGATGCCCAGGCGCACCGAGTCCTGGCGCCGCTCGCCCCCGGCCGCGGCCAGCCAGGGCAGGCCCAGGTCCTCGGCCGCAAACAGGTCCTCGACCTCGGCGCGCATGGCCTCCAGGTCCTGGGCCGGAAACACGAACACCAGCCCGCGCACGGCCGCGACCCTGGAAAAGGCCCTGGCCGAGTGCCAGAAAAGGGGTCTTCCCAGGTGCCGGAGGTACTGTTTTCTGGTTCCCGAGGTCCGGGCCAGGCGCTCGCCCCTGCCTGCGGCGAGGATCACGGCCCAGGCGTCCGCTGTGCTCAAGGCGGGCCTCCGAAAAAAACGCCCGGCGGGCTCGTTGCGGTCGATCCGGCCCTGCCGGGCGGCAGTCAGGCTTGAAACGGGAGCCGGACTGTAAGCCGGGTTCTGTGTCCCCCGAAAACGGGGGCGGTCGTCATTCATCTAGGGCGGCCGTTGCCGGACGCCTCAAGCGACCTACCCGAGGGCATCGGCCGGGCCGGCCTCGATCGCCCTCCTATTTGGTCTTGCTCCGGACGGGGCTTGCCTAGCCGGCCGCGTCGCCGCGGCCGCTGGTGGGCCCTTACCCCACCGTTTCACCCTTGCCTCCCGCTGGCTGCGGGATCGGCGGTCTGTTTTCTGCGGCGCTTTCCGGGGATCGCTCCCCCTGGGCGTTACCCAGCGTCCTGCCCTGCGGAGCCCGGACTTTCCTCTCCCCGGGCCGGTTTCCCGGCCGCGGGCGGCGACGACCCGTCCGGCTCCCGTAATCAATAAGAAGTCCTGTCGGGCCAAATGTCAATGGGCCGCGCTCAGCGGGCCTCCTTTGCCGGGGTGTGCTCCACCCAGTAGATGAGCCGCTGGCAATTGGGGCAGGCCATGATCTGCTTGCCCTTCTGGAGCTCGTTGAACACCTGGGGCGGGATCATGATGTGGCACCCGGCGCAGACCCCCTCGGTCACCGGCACGATGACCGGGTTCTCCATCCTGGAGCGGATGAAGTCGTAGCGGCCCATGATCGGCTTGGGAACGACCTTGCAGGCCTCGGCCCGCTTCTTGGCCAGGGCGGCCAGGCGCTTCTTGGCCTTGTTCAGGCGCGCCTCCAGTGTCGACCTCTTGGTCTCGTGCTCCTCTTCCACCGCGGACATCTGGTCCTTGATCTCCTTGCCGGACTCCTCCTGGCGGCCGAGCTCCTCCAGCACCGCGACCTTTTCCTCCTCGCGCATGCGGTTGACCTTTTCCAGGTTGTCCATCTCGCGCATCATGGCGTGGTATTCCTTGGTGTTGCCCACGAGCATGAGCTTGTTCTTGCTCTTTTTGATCTTGTTGGCGTCCTCCTCGATCTCGTGCTCCAGCCTCTTGAGCTGCTCCGCGAGCAGGTCGGTCTTCTCGGCTATCTGGGCCTGCCTTGCGCGGTGCTCGGCCAGGCGGCCCTCCATCTCGGCCAACTCCCTGGGCGCGTCCTCGATCTCCTTTTCCAAGAGGATGATCTCGTCGTCCACGGACTGTAGGATAACCAACTTTTCGATCTGTTCCTGATACATTTAACCCACCTTTTTTAGGGCCGTCGGCCGGGCCTGCGCCCGGCCTTCGGGTCGGCCGCGTATTTCTCAACCACGGGGCTCGGCCCCGGTGTCCGGAGCGGACCTGAACGGGTCCTGGCCCGGGAAAAATCGGACCTTTGCGCCTGTTGCCCCACGGTCCAGCTCCTGGGCGAATATCTCCATCATGCGTTCCTCCAGGGCGAAGTGGCCCACGTCCAGGACCAGTATCCCGGCCTCTACCGCGGCGTGGTACTTGACGTCCCCGGTGACCAGGACGTCGGCCCCGGCCGCGGCGGCCGCGCCGATGAGCGAGGAGCCCGAGCCCGGGCACACGGCCACGACCTCGATCTTCTTGGGCTCTGGTCCGCACAGGACCGGCCGGGTCCCGGCCAGGAGCCGGCCGAGCGCCTTGAGAAAGGCGTCCGGGCCGAGTGCCCGGGGCAGGCGGCCGCAGTGGCCGAGGCCGACCTTGAGGCTGGGCTCGGCCAGCCTGCGGACGTGGAACAGGGGCCGCTCGCCGAGCTCGGCCTCGATGCGCCGGGCCAATTCGGGCCAGCGCCCGGCCTCGCAGATCAGCCGGACCTCGGCTTGGGCGTTCTGGGAGACGCTGTACACGCCTCCGGAGTCGGCCCAGGCCTCGGCGGCGTTTTTCTGCACCGGTTCTTGGGCCACGAAAAAGGCCTCCAGGGCCCCGAACTCGGCCGTGACCTCCAGGGGGGCGCAGTCGATCAGCCCGAGCTCCCGGCCCAGCCACTGGGCCGGGCCGTCCGGCCGGCAGTCCAGGCAGGTGTGGGCCGCGTAGAGCCAGGCCCCGGCGGGCAGGAGCAGGCCCAGGGCCTCGAGGTACGGGCCGTTTTTGTCCGGGGCCTTGGGCGCGAGGTACAGGGGGTGGTGGCTGACGATGAACTCCGCTCCCCAGTCCAGGCAGCGGGCCAGGGCCTCGGGCGCGGGCTCCAGGCAGACCGCGATCTTGCGGACCTTGGTCTTTCGCCCCGCGACCTGGACCCCGCAGTTGTCCCAGGCGCAGGCGTACTCCAGGGGGGCCAGGGAGTTGAGCAGGCTCTTCAGTTCGGTTGTGTCCACGGCCTGAAAATGGAGATGCTCCCTAAGGGTTTCCCCCGGGGAGCATCCTCGTTTTCCTCCTTGAGGAAAGTATGGCGATTGAATTTGGGCTCTGCCATCCGCGCGTCCTGAACAATTTTTGGTCTTGGTGGGCCAACCAGGACTCGAACCTGGGACCATCCGGTTATGAGCCGGGGGCTCTGCCAACTGAGCTATTGGCCCGGGCCCATGTGAGCAGGATTTAATACGCCAGCGGAGCGGGGCTGTCAAGAGGTGTTTTTCTGGCTTTCGGTTTTTTAGTTGGTTAGGGAAAAGTAAGGCGATTAATTAGGCAAGAAGTTTTTAACCCTACTTTTTCGAATGTAGCCCTAACGGTTAGAATTTAGGCCAGCGATACAACTAAATTGCAGAATGCAAATTAGTGACACATTGTGGCCAACATGTTTAGACTATGAAGTTGTCAGCACATCAGGCTTGGCTAGTTGACATTAATTCTGGATGTAGTTAATTATCATGGTGCCGGTGGCGGGACTCGAACCCGCAGTTGGTGGTACCCAAGCTAGGTTGCAAACCTAGTGCGTTTGCCAGTTTCGCCACACCGGCACGTGTAAACCCGCAGCCGCGGGGTAAAGGGAAGCGAGGGCCCGCCAGGTTCTTCCGCTTCCCTTTATTTTTTTGATTGCCATTAGCTTCGCTTGCCACCATCTTTTGTGATTTGACAACTCGTAGTGCTTGTTTTCTGGGGACCTTATACCCCCCCACTTCCTAACATGTCCGCGATAATTATTTCAGGCCCAGCTCCAAGGCGCCTTTCTGTGGCCTGTCAACTTTTTTAAAAATCTTCATTTGCCCGTCCAATCTGATCTGTTCCAACTTCCCAGCCTGCTCTAGGCGCACTAACGACGCCCGAATAGATTGCGGCTTGATTTTGTCCGCGATATCTGGGCGGTTGGCTTTGAGCCATGCACGGACGGCCTCGTTGCTTATTTCGCCGGAGATTTTTTCTACGGCATCACGAACGACGCGGGCCTGATTGATTTTGGGTTCAACGGGCTGACGAACTTTCACAACAGGCGCTGTTTCAGAAGAAGTTTCGTCAGGTTTTTCGAACGAAGTAGCTACAACAATCGGTGAATCGCGCAACCATTCTTCAGGACTTTTCGTAGCGGAAAAAATATCCAGCCAGGCTATCTTTTTTGTACGCCAAGCTTCGATTTCGAGTTTTTTGTTCTTCAGGTCTGCTAGTAGCGAAAGGTATTTTTTTTCAACCGCATCCCGCAAAGCCTGGATTTTTTGATCGGTCATCGAACCCTCGCTTGTTGGGGCAAAAATAGTCCTGCTGCCGTTACAAGTCAAGGGCTAGGCCCAAATTTTTTTGGGGATTGCGCGAGGCGGGTAGTCTTTGTGGATAAAATACTTAGTAATTTCAGCTAGGTATCTTGGGGGCCACACTTTTATTTTTTTGGCAGCAAGTGATGTTGCCAGCCCATACAGGCTCCGGGGATATTTTTATATGGATAACTATATGTATTAGTTAGCTTTTTTAGCTAGACGGAGTCTTGCTTTTCGGACCTGGCAGGTTATTTTTCCTGGCCCTGTTGCCCGGGCAGGTCCAGGACCCCTGGCCCGGCCGCGAGCACCCGGCGCAGGATGTCCGTGGTCGAGGGCCCGGGCAGGAGCGGCAGGCTAAGGACCCGGCCCCCCCTGGCCTCGACCAGGTCGCAGCCTATGATGCCCTGCCTGGGCCAGTCCCCGCCCTTGACCAGCACGTCCGGGCCCAGGGCGCGGATGAGCTCCAGGGGCGTGTCCTGGTCAAAGAGGATCACGTAGTCCACGCTCTCCAGCCCGGCGAGCACAAAGGCCCGCTCGGCCTCGGGCACCAGGGGCCGGCCTTGGCCCTTGATCGCCCGGACCGAGGCGTCGCTGTTCAGGCCGACCGCCAGGCCGTCGCCCAAGGCCCTGGCCCGGCGCAGCAGGTCCACGTGCCCGGCGTGCAGGATGTCGAAGCAGCCGTTGGTGAACACCAGCCTGAAGCCCGGGCCAAGGCCCTTTTTCAGCTCCAGGAACTCCTCGATCCCGACGATCTTGCGGCTCTTTAGCGCCTTGTCCATAGGCCTACAGGTGGGCGAGTTTTTCCGACTGGCCCGAGAGGACCAGCTCCAGCCAGTCAAAGGCGAACTCCAGACAGGCCTCCTCCTGGTCCAGGATCAGCCTCTGGCGCTCCGCGGACAGGATCAGGCGCTTGAACAGGCCCATGTCCCGGATGAAGCGCTGGAAGTCGTCGGCCTGGTACAGGGCCAGAAAGACCATGTTCGCCTGCTTGGCGTCCAGGGGCCTCTTCTTGGTCTTCCACCTGGACACGAGCTTGATGAACCGGTCGTTGGACTCCGAGTACTCCTTGAGGCCCTGGTCCTTGAGCCAGGTCCCGCTGGTCCACTCCCTGCCCTGCTCAAAGCCCCGGCAGTGGGCCTCCCGGACGATGAAGAAGCGCTCCTCCAGCGAGCCGAACGGCCCGGCCTTGGAGGCCCGGCCCAGGGGATAGGTCCGGCAGGCCCCGGGCCGGTCCTGGTACACCGAGCAGCCCTCGGGCCGGACAAAGGGGCAGCTGCGCTTGGCGTTGTCCAGCATGCGCAGGTGCACGAAGGGGAACCCGGTCACCCGCTCGGTGCTCACCTGGGTGAACCCGTGCACGAGGTCCGCGCTGTTCATGGCCAGGGCCCGCCTGAGCCTGAGCACGTCGTAGGGCGTCAGGGACAGGTTCAGGTCCCCGCAGCAGGCGTTGAAGCAGGACACGCCCGGGCCGCACCCGAACCTGAAGGTTTGTCCGTTCTTCAGCTCCGGCAGGCTCTTGAGAAAGGCCTCGGTGGCGTCGTTCTGGCGCATCAAAATTTCCTGCCCCTGGTTCCCCTGGCCGGATCGTGATCCAGACTTGCCTGTTTTCCGGCCAAAGCTCAACATGAATTCCCGGGACCGCAATCGAGGTTGTCCTCGATCCAGGACATCTTGGCCCCCAGGTCGGCCGCAAGGAGTTTTTGCTCGGCCCGGATCACGGCCCGGACCTCGGCCTTGGGGTGCATGGCCTGGAGCTTGTACTTGTTGCCCAGGGCGTTGGCCATCTCGGCCCTGGACACGTGGCAGGCCAGGCCGCTGCGCTTTTTGTGGCGCACGGCCAGGTGCCCCTGGAAGACCGCGAACCTGCCGGACGCGGCCAGCCGCAGGTCGAGCTCCAGGTCGTCGAACTGCGACGGGGACAGGCGCAGGGAAAAGCCGCCGGACCCGGCCAGGTCCGCGGTCCGGAACAGGTGGCAGCAGCCGGTGACCGAGGCGCAGGGCCTCAGGTAGTTGAACAGGCCGAGGTCCAGGGTCTGGTTCTGGAGGTCGGTGACCGTGAACGGGTTGGGCGTCAGGCTGGACAGGTCCATGTCCGGCCCGGCCGTGTCCGGCGGCGCGCTCAAATGGAGGTCCGTGGACTGGGCCAGGTAGGGGCTCGAATGATCCACCACCCTGCAGCCCCAGACCCCGGCTTGGGGATAGCGCCTGACCGCGGACCCGAGGCGGCCCAGCCAGTCCGCGGGCGGTTCGGCGTCGTCGTCCAGGTAGGCGGCGAACTCGCACTCGCGCACCCCGGGAAGACTCATGAGCCAGTTCCTGGCCGCTGGCGCGCCGATGTTCACCGGCAGGCTCAGGGCCTCGAACCTGTCCCGGCCGAACCTGTCCCGCCAGCGCTTGATGACCTCGGCGGTCTGGTCGCTCGAACCGTTGTCCAGGACGAACAGGCGGGCCGGGCCCGGGTCCGAGCGCCGGACGCTGTCCAGGGCCGCGTCCAGGTCCCGGCACTTGTTCCAGGAGTAGAGGAGCGCCGCGACTTGGCCGGGCAGATCCGCCCGCTCCTGGTCCAGGCCCTGGGCCAGGTCGTGCAGGACCAGGGCCAGGCTGGTCTGCCAGGGGCAGTGGCCAAGGGCCTGCGCAAGCTCCCCTGCGGCCGGGCCGCGTTCGCCTGCGGCCAAAAGGATCAGGCCGCGCCTCGCGGCCGCGAACCCGGGCCCGAAGGTCTGCTCCAGGTCCCGGGCCGGGTCCTGGGCCAGGTCAAGGGCCCGGCCCGGGTCGCCCTTGGCCTGGGCCAGCTGGCAGGCCTGGGCCGCGGCCAGGCCCTGGGGCAGGCCAAGGCCGCCCAGGTCCAGGTTGGACTCCAGCCACTGGAAGTCGTTTTCGAACAGCCCGACGATCAGCACCTGGTGCCGCCAGAACAGCGAGCCCGGGGACTTCTTGACCTGGCTCTCCAGATAGGCCCGCATCCTGGACAGGTCCCGGAGCTCGGCCAGGCGCTGGTAGTAGGCCAGGTTGCCCGGCCGGTTCCAGTTTCGGGCCAGGTGCTCTAGGGCCTCTGCGGCCCGGGCCGGGAAAAAGGGCCTTAGGCGGGGCAGGTCCAGGATGTCCCGGGCCAGGTTCCCGTCCAGGGGGGACTCGCCCAGGGTCCAGAGCAGGATGTCGGCGCAGGTTTGGTCCACCGGGTCCGCGGCCGCTGTCCTGGGCCGGGACCCGGCGGCCGCGGCCGCGGCCTCGGGCAGGTGCAGCCTGCCGGTCGAGCCGAGGAGCAGCCTGGCCTTGAGGGCCTCGGGCAGGGCCGCCCAGGAGGCGCTCAGAAACCTTCCCCGGCCGCTCACCTCCGGCCCCCCTGGTCCGGTCCGGGATTGAGGGGCCCCTGGACCTGCTGGCCGGAGTAGACGCGCAGCAGGTCCAGGCCCTTGGCCCTGTTGGTCAGCCTGGTCTCGAGCAGCCGCCTGGCCTCGGCCCCCATGCGCGAGCGGGCCGCGGGGTCCTCGGCCAGCAGGCGGATCATGTCCGCCAGGCACTGGACGTCCCCGACCGGGCAGAGCAGGCCGTTCTTGTTGTGCCCGACCAGCTCGGGGATGCCGCCGGCCCGGCTGGCGACCACGGGCAGCCCGGCGGCAAAGGCCTCCAGGAGCACGTTGGGCAGGCTCTCCTGCCTGGAGGGGATGACCAGGATGTCCGCGGCCGAAAGCTCGCGCATGACCCCGGCCTGGTCCAGGAGCCCGGGGAAGGCCACCCGGTCCATGACCCGGTCCGGGACCAGGCCCTGGAAGGCCTGTTTGTCGGTCACGCCCACGGCCGCGAACTCCACGTCCTTGGCCGGGCCGCCCCGGCAGAAGGCCGCGGCCGCGTAAAGGAAGAGATCAAAGCCCTTGGCCCGGCCCTCGTTGCCCACGTAGACGACCCTCAGGCCGCGCTTTTTCCTCTGGCCCGCGGGCTCGGGCAGGTCCGGGGCAAAGGAGTTGTAGACCACGTTGAGCTTTTTGGCCCGCACCAGGCGCCTTCGCAGCACCCGGGCGCAGGCCATGGAGTTGCAGATAACGCCCTTTGCGGGCAGGGACCAGAGCCAGATCAAGAGGTTGGGCTTGAAGACCACGCCCCGGTTTATGAACAGCCTGAAGCGCGCGCCCATGAGCCTGGCCAGGGCCGCGCCCTTGTAGGCCCTGCTGTGGAAGGTGTGGACCACGTCCAGGTTCTCGGTTCGGGCCAGGTCCTTGAAAAAGCGCGCCGCCCTCAGGCAGTCCGCAAATCCGTCAAAGGCCTTGATCCTTGCGCCCGCCTCCTCCAGGGCCGGTTTTATGGCCGAGTCCGCGGGCAGGGCGGCCAGGACCTCGACCCCGGCCTCGATCATGGCCTGGGCGTTGTTGACCATCTGGCGGCCGCCGCCCGAGAGCTTGATCGAGTCCGTGGCGTAGAGCACGCGCCTGGTCTCGGGCTTTTTGCGGAACAGCTTGAAGAACACCCTGGAGCCCAGGTCGCTGGAGTAGCGCCTGAGCCTGGAGGCCAGCCAGGACGCGGACTTGGTCTTGGCCACCCCGAGGCGCGAGAGCCTGAAGGGGTCGCCCCCGGGCCGGTTGGGCCAGCGCTCCAGGGTGAACGCGGCCTGGAACCCGGCCTCCCTGAGGGCCGTCTGCGACAGGGCGTCGAACTGGCCCCAGGGCCAGCAGAACAGCTGGGCCCCGGCGTTGTTGATCGCGCGGATGCGCTCCAGGCTGCGGGCCATGTCCCGGGCGCAGAACTCCAGGCGCTGGGCGTCGCTGCGCAGGCGGAAGCCCAGGCCCTTGGCGTCGCGGTACGGCCAGAACCCGTTGTAGGCGTAAGCGCTGCCGATCTCAAAGGCCGGAAGGGCCGGGTCCTGCTCCGGGTAGATGCCGAGCAGGCTCCAGTGGGCCCGGGAGTCGAAGACGCCCTCCTGGCGCAGGCTCCTGAAGCAGCCCTGGTGCCTGGCCCCGTGGGCAAAGACCTCCATGCCCAGGTCCCGGACCAGGGCCTCGAGCTCGGCCCGGTTCATGAACCCGGAGTAGTCCCGGTCCCTGAGCGCGGCCCTGAAGGCCTCGGGCAGGGAGGTCTCGGCCGGGGCGCTGTCCGGGGTCCTCTTTTGGCCCTGGCCGATGAAGTCCGTGACCGCGAAGAAGGTCCCGGTCATGTCCCGTTTGGCCAGGGCCGGGGCCGCGAACAGCCAGTTGGACAGGTGGCAGTCGTCAAAGGTCAGGACCAGGCAGCGGCCCCTGAGCCGTCGGCCGCCCTGGACGTGCTCCAGGAGCCGGTTTGCTGAAACGGTCCGGTACCCGGCCTCGAGGATGGCCTCCAGGTGCTCCTCGAACAGCCCGGGGCTCAGGCCGTCGGTCTCGTTCATATTGTGGTAGCAGAGCACCGGAACGCTGTGTCCGAGCATGGGCCCTCAGGGTGTTGCGGTTCGCCGGGCCGCCAGGCCGTGCTCGATGGCCCGGGCCAGGGCCTGGTACCCGGCCCGGTTCAGGTGGTCCCAGTCGCGGGGGCCGTGGACCGGGGCCCGGCGGCCGGCGTCCACAAGGTACTTTTTTGCGTTGACAAAGGCAAAGCCGTTCTTTTCGGCGAACGCGCGCAGCCGGTCGATCATCAGCCCGCTGACCCGGTTGACCAGCCCGGCCGGGTAGGTCTCGCCGTGCTCGCCGCCGTAAAAGGTGCTGACCTCCCCGCAGGCCAGGTCGTAGCAGGACAGGGGGGCGGGGATGTAGACCAGGATCACTTCCGGGCCCTTGAGCCTGTCGCGCAGAAAGAGCGCGCTCTGCTCGAACACGAACAGGCCCCGGTCCAGGTCGGTCTGGTCCATGTACACGGGCGGGGCCTGGAGCCGGTCCGGCAGGGCCAGGACCGTGTCGCCGACCAGGGCCCGGTTGGTTTTGCCGGCCGGGACCTCGGGCTCTCTGCTGGCCGGGTCCCGGGCCAGGGGCCCCAGGACCTCGGCCTTGACCAGGCGCAGCAGGTAGGAGCCGAAGATCAGCCTCTCGCCCGGGCCGCGCGGCTCGCCCCGGGCGTATTTCGCGGCCATGCGCTCGAGAAAGGTCCGGAACCCGGCCCGGGTCAGGGGGTAGCTGCCGCCGAACCCCTTGCGGTACCAGTTTTCCAGGAACCAGAGGTTGTTCTCCAGGTCGTTGCCCTCGTAGAAGTAGACGAGCACGATCCCGGGGTTTGGGGCCTCCAGGCCCAGGCCGCGCAGAAAGGCCAGGTCCTGGAGCGGCTCCAGGACCGCGCCGTCCACGCTGCCCGCGCCGCTCCTGCCGAAGGACAAGACGTCCAGGCCCAGGTCGCGGTGCACCAGGTGCGCGGCCTGGTACTCGGTGGAGCGGTCGTAGCCCTGGTCGATGAACCAGTCGCCCTTGCCCTGGGCGTAGGAGTCCCCGGTGATGGCCACATATCCCGGCCTGGGCAGCAGGCCGTTTTTCGAGGTCTGGCCCAGGACGCGCAGGCCCGGGGCCATGAAGTTGAACTGGCTGCGGGGCAGGCGCGGCAGCAGGGCCTTGAACGCCCCGGCCTCCAGCACCAGGTAGGGCAAAACGATCCCGGCCAGGACCAGCAGGACGTTGAGCCACTTGTGGGATGGATGTTTCGGATTCACTTGTTTTTTGTCCGCCGGTTGCGCCGTTGCGCCCGCAGGGCGCGATGTGCGCTTGGTAGCAGATGCCAAAGACCCAGGCAAGGCCGCGCAACGGCCGGTTCATGTTGATAACTTGGCCGCTTGAAGATAATAGACAGACACATGTCGGCCAGGACCATACTCTTCATAGCCGAACCGCAGTCCGTGAGCGGCCTGTTCGAGACCCTGCGCCGGGAGGGCGTCCAGGCCGGGCTGGCCGACAACCTGAGCGGGGCCCTGAACTTCATCAAGAAGTCCCGGCCGGCCCTGGTCTTCACCCGGCCCGCGCTCCAGGGCTACGAGGCCAAGAGGCTCTTGGCCGAGGCCTCGGCGGCCGAAACCTTTCCCCCGGTCATCGTGTTCACCAAGAGCGGCTCGGCCGAGCAGGCCCAGGAGTACCTGGAGCTCGGGGCCAGGGACTACTGGCTGGAGCCGATCGTCTGGGACAAGATCAGGCCCGCGCTCCCGGCCGAGGAGCCCGAGGCGTCCTTGCCCGAGCCCGGCCCGGAGCGGCCCGCCCGGCCGGTCCGGTCCGAGGACCGGGCCAGGTTCCAGATCATCGGCCGCCACGAGGCCATCCTCAGGGTCCTGGCCCTGGCCAGGCAGGTGGCCCGGTCCAAGGCCACGGTGCTCATCTCGGGCGAGTCCGGCACGGGCAAGGAGATGTTCGCCCGGTTCCTGCACTTCCACAGCGACCGGGCCGGGGCGCCCTTTGTGGCCATCAATTGCGCGGCCCTGCCCGAGCACCTCCTGGAGAGCGAGCTCTTCGGCCACGAGAAGGGGGCGTTCACCGGGGCCATCGGCCGCAAGCTGGGCAAGTTCGAGCTGGCCTCGGGCGGGAGCATCCTGTTGGACGAGATAACCGAGATGAACCCGGCCCTGCAGGCCAAGCTTTTGCGCGTGCTCCAGGAGTCCGAGATCGACCGCGTGGGCGGGGTGGAGACCATAGGCGTGGACGTGCGCGTGCTGGCGACCACCAACCGGGACATCGAGGACTACGTCAGGCAGGGCAGGTTCAGGCAGGACCTGTTCTACCGGCTGAACGTCATCCCCATAAAGCTGCCGCCCCTGCGCGAGCGAGGGGACGACGCCCAGCTTCTGGCCGACTACTTCGTGGCCAAGTACTGCGCGGCCTACGGCCTGGGTCGCCTGGAGTTCAGCCCCGAGGCCCGGGCCTGGCTTGTGGACTACGCCTGGCCGGGCAACGTGCGCGAGCTCCAGAACCTCATGGAGCGGGCCGTGCTCTTGGCCGGACACGGGCCGATAGAGCCCAGGCACTTTCTCATGGATTCCGAGACCTGGACGCCCGAGGACCTGGGCCGGGAGCCCGCGTCGGCCGGGCAGGCGGCCGGGCCCGAGCCCCCGGCCACCCCGGACCAGGCCCTCTCGGTCATGCCCCTGCACGAGATGGAAAAACGGCTGATCCTAAAGGGCCTGGACCAGACCAGGGGCAACCGGACCATGGCCGCGGACCTGCTGGGCATCTCGGTGCGCACCCTGCGCAACAAGCTCAACGAATACCGCGAGCAGGGCCTGGACATCCCCTAGCAGAATGTTGAAAAAGTCCGTCCTGGACTTTTTCAACTCGATTCGGCGAAAGCGCGGTTTCGCCGAATCTCAGGAATGATTGGAAGCCAACGCTTCCGGGCGCGCCGTCCTGGCGCGCGGAGGTTGTTGATCAACAACCTCCTAGGCCGGGTTTCGGTCCGAGGCGCGGCCCGGCTGAAGCCCCAGGGCCGCCTTGATCTGCTCCAGGTCCACGCCCTTGGCCACGATCTCCGCGCCCTGCTTGATCTTGACCCTGTCGCGCAGCTTGTGGCGCGAGAGGATGGAGTCCATCTTCTTGGCCACCGAGTAGGTGTCCTCGCGCACGATGATGATCGGGGTCTCGAGGACCTCGGAGCGGGTCAGGATGATGTCGTTGGGGTACAGGTTTCCGGTCAGCACCAGGCACGGGCAGTCGCCCTCCAGGGCCACGAGCTGGACGTCGGAGCGGTCGCCGCCCACGATGACCGCGGAGTTGCGGTTCTTGCGGAAGTGGGTCAGGAAGTTCTCGACCTGCATGGTGCCGATGAGGAAGTTCTCCACGACCCGATCGGCCTTGGCCTGGGCCGAGATGATCTTGCCGCCCAGCCGGTCGGCCAGGTCCGCGACCTTGATCGCGCCCATGAGCGGGTCCTTGGGCAGCACGCCCAGGACCTTGATCCCCCTGCTCTCCAGAAACGGGGCCAGCAGGCCGTCCACCTCGTCCCGGAAGTTGGCCGGGATGTCGTTGAGTATGACGCCCACGAGCCGCTCGCCCAGGACCTCGCGCATGACCATGAGGTAGTCGTACTTGAGCTCCTTCTGGAAGCGGTCGATGATCAGCGCCGAGAGCCCGAGCCTGTTGACCAGGCTCACCCCGTCCACGGAGCAGTACTTGCCCGAGTACATGGACCCGGACCCGGCCACCAGGACGACGTCCTTGTCCCTGGACAGCTCGGCGTAGGCCTTCTCGATGTCCGCAAGCAGGTCCGGGCACTTGTTGGCAAAGGCCCGGACCTTGAAGTCCTGGGTGACCAGGACCGGGGTGACCAGGTCCGGGTCCTGGTCGAGGCCCAGGAGGTCCTGGATGAAGAAGGCGTCCTCGTCGCCCAGGCGGCCGTCCTTTTCCAGGGGCAGGGCGCCCACGGGCTTCATGTACCCGACCCTGTAGCCCTGTTTCTGGAGCTTCAGGCCCAGGCCCATGACGACCATGTTCTTGCCCGAGTATCCGGTTGTCGAGCCGATGTAGAGGCCGGCCATGTCTTGTTCCCCCGCGCTTTTGTTTCCGGTTCAGGCGATGGTCATGCGCATGTCCGCGACCACGGCCCCGTCTTCGTTGACCAGGATGGGATCGAACTCGGCCTCCACGATCTCCGGGAAGTCCAGGGCCAGCTGGGAGACCGTGAGCAGGATGTCCTCCAGGGCGCGCAGGTTCGCGGCCTTGGCCCCCCTGACGCCCCTGAGCAGTGGAAAGGTCTGTATCTCCCTGATCATCTCCTGGGCGTCGCCCACGGTCAGCGGCGCGAGCCTGAACGAGGCGTCGCGCAGCACGTCGTCGTAGACCCCGCCCAGGCCGAAGCTGATGAGCGGGCCGAACTGGGGGTCCCGCCTGAGGCGGATCAGGGCCTCGCGCGACCCCCGGGGGGCCATGGCCTGGACCAGGCAGCCCAGGACGTAGGCCCCGGGCCTCAGCCTGGCGGCCCTGGAGGTGATGTCCAGAAAGGCCCGGCGCACGGCGCTGGGCGTCTCAAGGCCCACGGCCACCCCGTCCACGTCGGACTTGCTGGCTATCTGCGGGGAGGCGATCTTGAGGACCACGGGGTAGCCGATCTTCTTGGCCGCGCGCACCGCCTGGTCGCTGGTCCTGGCCAGGCGGGTCTCGGGCACGGGCAGCTCATAGGCCAGGGCCAGGTCCTGGGCCTGGAACTCCACGAGCTCGGTCAGCCCGATGTCCTTGGCCCGTTTGATGACCCTTTCGGCCAGGCCCTTGTCCCTGCGGAAGCAGACCTCCACCGGCCAGGCCCGGCGCTTCCACTCGGAGTAGAGGTACATGGACTCGATGGCCGCGATGGCCGGCTCCGGGAAGCCGTAGCAGGGCACCCCGGCGTCCAGGAGCATGCGCCTGCCCGCGCCGATGCGCAGGTCGCCCATGAAGCAGGCGAACATGGGCTTGCCGCTGGACTTGGCGCTGTCGATGATCGCCTGGGCGGTGTCCTCGACCTGGGCCGAGCCGGTCGGGGAGAGCAGGACCAGGACGGCGTGGACGCCCGGGTCCTGGGCCACGGCCTCCAGGGTGAGGCGGTATCTTTCGGCGTCCGCGTCGCCGATGATGTCTACCGGGTTGTAGAGCGAGGCGAACGGCGGCAGGAAGGCGCGCAGGCGCTCCAGGGTCTCGGGCCCGGGCCGGACCAGGGACAGGCTGGACTTCTCGCAGGCGTCCGCGGCCAGGATCCCGGGGCCGCCCGAGTTGGTGACCACGGCCAGGTTCGGCCCCTGGGGCAGGGGCTGGGTGGCGAAGGCCCTGGCCAGGGTGAACAGGGTCCTCACGTCGTTGACCCGGATGATGCCGGCCTGATGGAACGCGGCCCGGCAGGCGGTGATGGACCCGGCCATGGCCCCGGTGTGGCTGGAGGTGGCCCTGGTGCCCGCGGGCGTGACCCCGGCCTTGACCATGATGACCGGCTTCTGCATGGTCACGGCCTGGGCCGCGGCCATGAACTTCTGGCCGTCCTCCACGGACTCGCAGTAGCCGAGCACGACCTTGGTCTCCGGGTCCCGGCCGAGGTGGGCCAGGATCTCGGCCTCGCCGAGCACGGCCTTGTTGCCCAGGCTGACGAACTTGGAGAAGCCGATGTTCTCGGCCCCGGCCCAGTCCAGAATGGCCACGCACAGGGCCCCGGACTGGGAAAAAAAGGCGATCTGGCCCGGCTTGGGCCTCTGGGGGGCGAAGCTGGCGTTTATGCCGGCCGGGGCGTTGATCAGCCCCAGGCTGTTGGGGCCCAGCAGGGCGATGCCGCGCTCCCGGGCCAGGGCGGCCAGCCGCTCTTCCAGCAGGTAGCCGTCCCGGCCGACCTCCTTGAACCCGGCCGTGACCACGGCCATGGCCCGGACGCCCTTTTCGGCCAGCTCGCGGGCGGCGTCCAGGACCTTTTCCCTGGGCAGGCAGATCACGGCCAGGTCCGGGGCCTCGGGCAGCCCGGCCACGCCCGGCACGAGCTCCAGGCCGAGTATGCTCCCGGGGTTGGGGTTGACCGGGTACAATTTGCCCTTGTAACCTGCCTGGACTATGTTCGCTGCGACCATGTGCCCGATTTTTCCCGGGTCGCGGGAGGCCCCGATGACGGCTATGGACTTGGGCCCGAATAGGGCCTCCAGGGAAAGCTCAGGGCTCATGTGGTCCTTGGGGGCGCTTGAATGTGTGAAGATTTAAATGCCTTGCAGGAAGATATCCACTATCGCTTCGGCCAAGTCAAGCTCCTGGCCCAGGCCCTGACCCACAGCTCCTGGGCCAACGAGCAGGGCGGCGGGCTGAGCGACAACGAGCGGCTGGAGTTCTTGGGGGACGCGGTCCTGGAGCTGTGCGTGTCCGAGGAGGCCTTCAGGCGCTATCCGGAGGCGCCCGAGGGCGCCCTGACCCAGGTCCGCTCCAGGCTGGTCAAGGAAAAGACCCTGGCCGGCCTGGCCAGGGCCCTGGGCCTGGACGTGTTTGTCCGCCTGGGCCGGGGCGAGGAGATACAGGGCGGCAGGCAGCGCAACTCGCTTCTGGCCGACACCCTGGAGGCGCTCATCGGCGCGGTGTTCCTGGACGGGGGCTTCGGCCAGGCCAGGGCCCTGGTGTCCAGGCTGTTCGAGGATTGCTGGGCCGCGGCCGCGGACCTGTCCGGGGGCAAGGATTTCAAGAGCCGGCTGCAGGAGCACACCCAGCGGCTCAACCGGGAGAGGCCGGTGTACGCGCTCAAGAACTCCTTTGGTCCGGAGCACGACAAGGTCTTCGAGGTCGAGCTCAGCCTGCCCGACGGAGGCACGTTCAGGGCCCAGGGTCAGAGCCTGAAGAGGGCCGAGCAGGCCGCGGCCCGGCTGGCCCTGGAGCACCTGGAGGCCTCCGGGGTCCTGGAAGACGAAGGCCCGGAGGGATGAGGCTCATCCCCCCGGGCCGGTTGTTCGGGTCTGTGGTCCCTGCTATCCGCTGATCAGCTGGATGGCCATCTTGGGCAGGGAGTTGGCCTGGGCGAGCATGGCCACCGCGGACTGGCTGAGTATCTGCTGGCGGATGAACTCGGTCATCTCCGTGGCCACGTCCACGTCCGAGATGCGCGACTCCGCGGCCTGCAGGTTCTCGGCCTGGATGGACAGGTTGGTGATGGTGTTCTCCAGCCTGTTCTGCATGGAGCCCAGGTTGGCGCGGATCTTGTCCTTGGACACGATGGCCAGGTTCAGCTGGGCCATGGCCGCCTGGGCCAGGGCCTGGGTGGATATGGACTTGCCCGCGTTGTCGGTTATGCCGCTGCCGTGGCCGAGCCCCAGGGCCGAGGCCGTGGCGCAGTCTATCTGCACGTAGTAGTAGTCCTCTGAGGAGTCGTTTCCGGTCCCGAAGTGGACCTTCAGACGGCCGATGGACTCCACGGCGTTGCCGTTGTGGGTGGCCGAGGAGAGCTGGCCGTTGAGCAGGTATATGCCGTTGAAGTCCGTGGCCATGGCGATACGGGTGATCTCCGAGGCCATGGCCTGGTACTCGGAGTCGATGATCAGGCGCTGGTCCGAGGAGTAGGTGCCGGTCGAGGCCTGCATGGCCAGCTCTTTCATGCGGATGAGCTTCTCGTCGATGACCTGGAGTGCGCCGTCCGCGGTCTGGAGCAGGGAGATGGCGTCGTTGGCGTTGCGTATTCCCTGATGCAGCGAGCTGATCTCCGCGCGCATGAGCTCGCGGATGGCCAACCCGGCCGCGTCGTCCGCAGCGGTCCCGACCCTGAGCCCCGAGGACAGCCGGCGCGTGGACACGCTCAGCCCGCTGTAGGCCGTGGACAGGTTTCGGGCCGCGTTCATGGCCATGAGGTTGTGGTTTATGACCAAAGACATGGGAAACCTCCTTGTTCGAACTTCAAATCCGTTTCTCCAGACTTAGCAACATGGGTGCCAAAAGAAAAAATATTAGTATTATTAATATGTTAACTGTTTAAACATAGTCTAGAAAGGCCCCTTGCCCGCCCGGCGGAGAGTATTTCCTGCCGCGGTCGGGCCGGCCCGTCAAAAAAAGGAAAAATATTCCCCCGGCGGCTGTAGAAAACCAAAGCGGCCCTTCCCGAGCTCGGGAAGGGCCGCTTTGGTTCTTGCCGCCGGGCCCCGGCAGGCCCGGCGGCTGTCTTGGGAGGGAGTCCGTCCTATGGGTTTTGGACCGTTTTCACTAGCGCTTCATGGCGATGACTTCGGAGAGCATCGAGTCGGCCGTGGTGATGATCTTGGTGTTGGCCTGGAAGCCCCGCTGGGTGGTGATCATCTTCACGAACTCGGTGCCCATGTCCACGTTGGACATCTCGAGCGAGTTGCCGTCCACCGTGCCCTTGCCCGTGGAGCCGGCCTCCCCGGTCAGGGCCGGGCCCGACTCCCTGGTCTCCAGGAACAGGTTGCCGCCGTCCCTGCGCAGGGCCCACTTGTTGGTGAAGGTCGAGAGGGTCAGGGAGTAGAGCTCGAGCACCTGGCCGTTGGAGTAGCGGCCGGTCAGGATGCCGTCGCGGCTCACGGAGAGGCTCTGCAGCACGCCCGCGGTGTAGCCGTCCTGGCTCTGGAACATGGTCGAGGACCCGCCGGTGTCGTAGCTCTGGGTGGCCAGGGCGTTGATGCTCGGGTCCTTGAAGTTGGGCAGCCAGCCGGTGTTGCTGATCTTGGCCCCGACCAGCGAGGCGTTGGTCGGCAGGCTGCCCTTGTTCACGTCCCAGCCCTTGGTCACCGCGCCGCCGCCGTTGCTCGACAAGTCCGTGTTCCGGATGCCGAAGTTCATCTCGATGGGCACCACGTCGTCCTGCCCGGTGTGGCTGGCGTTGGACTGGCCCAGGAAGTTGGCCGTGAACAGGGGGTAGCCCTGGGTGGAGAAGTCCGCGATGGTCCAGTTGGACAGGGACTTGAGGTCGTCGCTGGCCAGGGTCTGCAGGGTGAAGGCGCTCTGGCCGACCATCTGGCCGGTGCGGAAGGTCATGGTCCCGATCATCAGCATGCCGGCCGCGGAGGTCGAGGCCACGTCGATGTCGCCCGAAGCCCCGGACAGGATCCGCAGGTCCTCGCTCGGGTTGCAGGTCACCAGGTATTCCCAGACCGTGTCGCCGCCGGCGTTGCTCAGGGTGACCTGGTCGAAGTACACGGTCAGGTTGTGCGCGGTGCCGATGTCGTCGTAGACCTTGAGCGTGCTGCTGTAGGCGTAGGCCCCGGCGGCCAGGGGCGTGGACTCGGTGCCGTCCCAGTTGCTGAACAGGGCGAAATAGGGGTTCGCGGCCCAGTCGGAGTTGCTGGTCTGGGTCGGGTCCAGGTTGGTGATCATGGTCACCTGGGTCGTGGCCTGGGGCGGAGACTGGAAGTTCTCCAGCCTGATGTTCGTGGGCGTTCCGATGATCCTGGTCTGGGTGCTGGTGTCCGTGACGTCCGTGGAGGAGCTGCTGGCCGAGGTGGACTCGACCTCCCAGCCCTGGAGCACGTAGCCGTGGGGGTCGACCAGGTAGCCGTCCTGGTCGAAGCGGAAGACCCCGGCCCGGGTGTAGTATTTGATGTCCTCGCCCTTGGGCGAGAGGGTGAAGAAGCCCTCGCCGCCGATGGCCATGTCCGTGGACTCGGAGGTGGTCTCGAACGACCCCTGGCTGAAGTCGGAGTAGATGGCCGCCACGCGCACGCCCCGGCCCTCCTGGCCGGTGCCGGCCGCGGTGGGCACGTCCTGGCTCATGAGGTCCTCGAAGTACATCCTCGCGCCCTTGAACCCGGTGGTGTTCACGTTGGCCAGGTTGTTGCCGATGGTGGTCATGCGCTCGCCGTGGGCCGTGAGCCCGGTGATTCCGGAGTACAGAGATGATTGCAAGCCCATAGGAAACCTCCTCTATTTAACCCCCCGCCGCAAGGGCGGGGAATGCCGTTCTATTCTTCTTCTCCCTCGCTGGACGAGGACCCGGCCACCACCTCGGTGACGTTCAGGAAGCTGATGTAGCGTCCGTCGGCCAGGCGCAGGTACTGGACCCCGTTTTCCGAGACCACCCCGGAGACCACCCCGGAGACCTCGGTCTGGATCAGGACCGGCTGGCCGTCGGTATCCTCGCCGAGCATGCCGATGCTGTAGACGCCGCCGGGCTGGTCCACTCCGGCGTCGTCCTTGCCGTCCCACTGGTATTCGTAGGACCCGGCCTGCTTGGCGCCCAGGACCTCGGTGCGGATCAGGGCCCCTTCGGCGTCGTAGATGTACACGGTCACCTCGGACACGGTCTCGTCAAAGCCGTAGTAGACCGTGCTGACGCTCTCGCCGTCCTTGGTGATGTTGTAGCCCTGGGCCTTGACCTCCTTGCCGATGAAGCTGACCGCGCTGAGCAGGTCCTCCTGGGTCGAGCCGTCGATCAGGGTCTGGATGCCATCGTTGATGCTGGTCAGCTGCTCCAGGCTGGAGAACTGCGCCAACTGGGCGGTCATCTCGGTGTCGTCCAGGGGGTTCAGGGGGTCCTGGTTGGTCAGCTGGGTGATGAGCAGGGTCAGAAAATCGCTTTGGTCCAGGGAGTCGTCGTGCTCCTGCGGGCTGTTGCTGGCCTCGAGCAGGCTCTCGTACTGGCCCAGGATCGAACTCGTGTAACCCATGACTTTCTCCTTAGAGATCAGGCGATGACGTGCAGTCCGCCGCCCGAGACCTGTTCCGGGACATAGTCCGGGAGCGCCTGGACCAGGGGCGCGTTCAATTCCCTGAGCACGCGCCAGCGCGGCTGGGAGTTCCCCGAGAACTCCCTTTCCCAGGCCTGGTTGTGCTCCCTGGCCCCCAGCCACTGGCGGGCGTTCTGCTCGCCCGGGAGCTCGGTCTGGACCTCCAGCTTGCTGACCTTGAGGCCCTGCTGCTCAAGGGCCTGGCGGATGGTTTCGAGCTGCTCGCCGAGCATCTTGCCGGTCTCCTGGCTGTCGGCCTTGAGCACGGCCTTGACCTCGCTGTTCTTGACCGTGAGCGTCACGCTCACCTGGCCGAGGTTCTCGGGCTTGAGCTGGATGGTCAGCTGGCTGCGGCCCTGGCCGAGGTTCCGCAATATGCCGTTTTGGACCTGCTTGAGGACCCTGGGCGCGGAGGTCTTGGCCGAGGCGGTCTTGCCGGCCTGGGTCTCGGTCCCCCCCAGGCCCTGGGCCAGGGTCTGGGCGCTTGCGTTCTTGGCCATGGTCCCGATCGTCCTGGATGCGGCCGCCCCGGTCCCGGTGCGGTCCGCGACCCTGACCTTGGCGAAGAACTGCTGCCAGGCCTCCTGGCCGTCCTGGTCCTTTGCCTGGTCGGAGCTTTGGCCGGACAGGGAGCTGAAATCCCGGGCCGCCTTGAGCGCGTCGTCGCCGGCCCGGCCCTGCAAGGGGCCCTGCCCCCGCCCGGGGGTCCGGTCCTGGCCGGTCTGGTTTTGCGCGCTGCGGGCAAAGAGGTTTTCCCCGTCCTCGGCCTTGGCCTGGCCTTGGCCCGAGACCTCGGCCTTGACGATCTTGTCCCCGAGGACTTGGCCCTCCGCGGCCTTGGAGGCCTTGGTCCCGGGCTCGGCGTTCTGGTCCCCGGCGGCCCTGAAAAGGGCCTCCTCCACCACCCGGACGAGCCGCTGTTCGCCCGCGACCTCCTCGGCCAGGCCGCCCTGGGCCTCGGCCAGGGCCTGGCGCAGGGACTTGGCCGTGATCTCGGAGTCAAAGAGCTTGGCGATCTTCCGGCTGACCTCGGGCTTCAGGTTGAGGGCCGACAAAAAGGTCCGCACCCCGGTCTTGTCCAGGCTGAGCTTCTGGTCCTGGGGCATCTCCCGGAGCCTGTCCATGACCTGCTCAAGGACCTTCTGCCTCTCGCCCCTGGAAAGGTCGGAGACCAGGTCCGCGGCCCTGTCCTGGTCAAAGCCCAGGCCGCTGAAAAAGGACGTCAGGGCCTCGGTCTGTTCGCTCGAAAAACCTGCCGGGGCCGTGGCGCTCATCTTGGCGTTGAGCGCGGCCACCAGCCCGCCCCAGGTCAGGCCCTGGTCGCTTTCGGCCCGGCGCCTGAGCTCGGCGATCTCCTTGTCGCTCAGCCCGGACTCCCGCAGGCCCTGCTCCAGATCGTCGATGTCCTGGCCGCTGACCTTGCGCTCCTGGAGGCCTTCCCTGGACCTGGCCTCGGCCTTGGTCTCGGCCGGGGTCGCGGCCGGGGCCGGGGTCGCGGCCTGGGCCGCGGGCATGGTCGGGGCCTTGGCCTCGGGGCTCGGGTTGATGGCCGGGGCCAGGGTCGTTTCCCCGTTGAACATGCTGGCGTGAAAATCCATGAACTCCAGAAAATCTCCGGCCAAGGCGTCCCTGTCCAGCTTTATGGACGGACCCAGCTTGGCCAGTTTTTCATAGAGATTCGTGCTGGAAGCCGGAACATTTTGCATTGCGGTCTCCTGTGCGGCCATATCCTACAAAAGGCGTTCCAAAAAATATTTTCTTATATTTCAAAGAATTGAGATTGCGGCGAAGGGGGCGGGGCAGGTATTTTTTTCCGCCGCCGCCGCAGGCAGGGCGGGCGGGACGGATCAGGCCGCTTACGGGGGCCGGGCGCGCGAAGATCAGCCGCCGCCGCGGGGCCGTGTTCCAGGCCAGGCGCAGACAGAGGACAGGCGTTCGAACAGGGCCAGGGCCTCGGCCCCGGCCTTTTGGGAGTGGTCGTTGTTTTCCATGAGTTTTTCGACGTACCCGGTAAAGGGCCTGAGCATGGGCGGGCTGCCCGGCCAGAAGTCCGGGCCCAGGGTCCCTGTGCCCAGGCAGGACTTGATCTCCCGGCCCAGGCCCGGGAGCCGGGCGCTGAAGGCCCGGGCCAGCCTGGGCAGGCCCTGGGCCAGGCCGCGCCAGGCGGACAGGGCCCTGTCCGCCTCCCAGAGGCCGAGGCACACGGCGAAAAAGGCCTGCCAAAAGGCGGCCAGAAGGTCCCCGGCCTGCGCCGGGCGGCTGCCCTCGGGCGACAGGCGGTACAGGCCCGAAGCGTCCCTGGCCGAGCGGAACAGGTCCAGTCCGGGCATGTCCAGGCGGCCGAGGTCCTCCTGGCCCGCGCACAGCCTGGCGGCCACAAAGGCCACCCGCCTGGGGCTCATGGGCTCGTGGCACACGAGCCGGTCCCGGGTGCAGGACCAGCAGCCCGAGGCGCAGCTGGCGTTTGAGCGCAGCACGTAGTGCCCGGGCTGGTAGGGCCCGGTCTCCCAGGGGTTGACGTTGCCCAGGGACAGGTTGAGGACCTTGAGCCCGGTCCAGGCGGCCAGGTGCATGGGCCCGGTGTCCGGGGCGATCATGAGCTGCAGGGTCTGGCCCAGGGCGGCCAGCTCGTCCAGGCCGAGCTTGCCGCACAGGTCCAGGGCCGGGCCGTCGAAGGCCTTGAGGGTTTCCCGGGCCAGGGGCCTTTCGGCCTCCCCGCCCAGGAGCACGGGCCTCAGGCCGCGGTCCAGGAGGGCGCGCAAAAGCTCGGCCCAGAACCCGGGCCCGGGCCGTTTGGCCGCCTCGCTCGCGCCCAGGAACAGGCCGACCTTGTTTACGCCCTTGGGCAGGGTCCTCGGGGGGTCAAAGGCCGTGTCCCTGATCCTGGACAGGGGGGTGACGTCCAGGGCGTTCAGGTCGGCCCAGTGGAAGCGGTTGTGGCGGTTGTTGGCCACCAGCGAGGCCCGGTAGAGCTGCCAGGCGCCGCGCACGTAGCGGCCGCCGTGCTCAAGGAGCAGCGGCCCGACCTTGTCTTCGGCCCGGACCTGCGCGGCCAGGCGCGCGGCCCGGTCGCGCAGGCTCAGGTTCACGACCAGGTGGAAGTCCTTGCCCGAGAGCGCGTCCGCCGCGGCCCAGGGCACGTAGGTGACCTTGGGCGAGAGGGGCATGAGCGGCCGGAAAAAGGCCTCCTCCGCAACGACCAGTATCTCTTGGCCCGGAAAGACCCGGGCCAGCCAGAGCATGAGCGGGAAGGTCAGGATCAGGTCCCCCATGCGCTGCATCTGGAGGACGAGTATGGGTCGATCCTGGCTCACGGCCTACCCGAAGCACTGGCGCGCGGTTTCGAGCAGCTCGGCCAGGCGCCGGTCGTAGGTGTGCTCGGCCAGGACGCGCTTTCTGGCCGCCTCGACCACCCGGCGCCTGGCCCCGGGGTCGGCCAGGTATCTTCGGACCAGGTCAAAGACCTCGGCCGGCTCGTCGTACAGGACCACCTCTTGGCCGGGCTCGAACAGGTCCTCGATCTGGCGGCGGCGGTCGGTTATCAGAAACGCCCCGCACGAGGGCACGTCAAAGACCCGCTGGTTGACCGCGCCCTTCATCTGCTTGCTCGTGCAGTTGAAGTTGACCTCGGACAGGGGATAGAAGTCCGGCAGCTCGTCGTAGTAGGCCAGCTCCGGCAGGTAGCGCCAGCCCGGCACCCCGCCCAACAGCTCCTTCCAGCCCGGGTCCCCGGCGATGATCGGCCCGAAGCCCAATATCCCGGCCAGGCACTCCAGCCGGTACTCCAGGGTCGCCAGCCAGGTCACGCAGGTCTCCAGGGCCAGCTTGCGGGCCTCCTCGCCCAGGGCCTCGAACTCCGGCCACAGCTCAGGGAACTCCCCCTGGATCAGGGCCCGCACCGAGCGCTCCTCGGACTCGCTAAAGGCCCGGGCCAGGCCGGGCACGGCCCGGGCCAGGATTGGGCCGGGAGCGGCCGCGGCCAGGCGCTTGTGGGTCTTCAGGACCATGGAGTTGCCCACGAACGAGACCCGCGCCCGCCAGTCCTCGCGCGGCGTGTCGGCCTTGGGCCTGAACCTGGTCGGGTCCGCGGCCAGGGGCAGGTGAAAGACGTTCTCAAAGCCCATGGCCCGCAGGTCGTCCAGGTTGTCCGCGTCCCAGGAGAACAGGGCCGTCCTGGCGGCGTGCAGGTTGTGGTGCAGGGGCAGGATCAGCAGGGGGTTGTCCACGAACCAGGAGACGAGCGGCGTGTCCACCCGGCTCAGGACCTCGGCCAGCACGCCCTCGCGGTCCACGCCCAGGTGGTTCACGGTGAGCACCAGGTCGGGCCTGAACTCGGACATGACCTTGGCCATGACCGCCACGAAGTCCTCCATGGCCATCTCGCGGGCCTGAAGGTCCAGGAGCCGGTGCGGCACCTCCAGGCGCTCGCACGCGGCCCGCAGCTCGCCGAGCAGGAAGTACTGGCTGGTGAGCAGAAGCGTCCTGGGCTTCTTGGAGCGGAATTCTGGCCGGCCGGCCGGGTTGGCGTCCTGCATTGCCCAAGGCAATAACCCGTCCGGGCTTGGAAAGTCCATACGGCGCGCATGGTCCGGCCTGAAGCCCCGAGACAATGGCGGCCTCCCCGGCCAAAGCAAGACACTTTCAGCGCCCCGGTATTTCATGAGCCGATCAAAAGATTGCATTTTGATAGTATGCGTATGTAATAGAAAAAATATATCTAAGATAGTTATTGTAATAGAAACAATCTATTTATACACTGCGTGCTAAAAATAGGCAGATAGGACGGAGTGGTTTCTATATAAAATTCTTATAACATGGTTATTGTTTGTTCAATATCTGAACTAAGAAGGATTTTGTTGAGGGTTTATTTTTAAAGGTTATGGTACAAGACAACAAGGAAGGCGGCTTTTTAGTAATGGAGTATGAAATGCCTTTAAAACCACAACACTCGGCTGAGGTGAAAAGGGCGCTGATGCCCTTTTCGGGTCTTGGTTTTGACTTGGAGCGTACGGCCTTGAAGGCGCGGTCCGCGACCCTGCGCGTGATCACCGACGAGGCCGTGGCTCTGGCCGGAGCCACGGATGTTCCGTCCCTGGCGGGCTATGAACTGCTCACGGTCCTGGGTCGCGAGATCAGGGGACGCTGACCCCAACCAGCAATCAAAGGAGTAGAGATGAAGGTCACCCGCAGAAATTTCCTCAAACTTTCCGCTACGGCGCTGGCGGCGACAGCCTTCGGGGGCTTGGGCGTCAGCCTCAATCCAACGCTCGCCCGGGCGCAGTTGCTCAAGCTGCGCTGGAGCAAGCAAACAACAAGCATTTGTCCATACTGCGCGGTCGGCTGCGGCCTTGTCGTGCATACGGCCCTGGACGGCTCGGGCCGGGCGGTCAACGTGGAAGGCGATCCGGACCACCCGGTCAACGAGGGCGCCCTGTGCGCCAAGGGCGCCAGCATCTGGCAGCTCTGCGAAAACGACAAGCGCATCACCAACTGTCTGTACCGCGCCCCGAACTCGGAGCATTGGGAGGTCAAGTCCTGGGACTGGATGCTCGCGACCATTGCCCAGCGCATCAAGCAGACCCGCGACAAGACCTGGGAGACCAAGAACTCCAAGGGCCAGATCGTCAACCGCACCGAAGGCATCGCCTCGGTGGGCTCGGCGGCCTTGGACAACGAGGAGTGCTGGCTGTACCAGGGCTTCCTGCGCGCCCTCGGGCTGGTGTACATCGAACACCAGGCCCGCCCCTGCCACAGCTCGACCGTGGCCGCCCTGGCCGAGTCCTTTGGCCGCGGGGCGATGACCAACCACTGGATCGACATCAAGAACGCCGACTGCATCTGGATACAGGGCAGCAACGCCGCCGAGAACCACCCCATATCCTTCAAATGGATCACCGAGGCCAAGGAAAGGGGGGCGACCATCATCAACCTGGACCCGCGCTTCACGCGCACCTCGGCCAAGGCGGACATCTACGCCGCGTTCCGTTCCGGCACGGACATCGCCATCTTCGGGGGACTGATCAAGTACATCCTGGACAACGACCTCATCCAGAAAGACTACGTCGTCAGTCACACCAACGCCACGTTCATCGTCAACGAGAAGTTCGAGTCCAACGTGAACGGCCTGTTTTCCGGATTCGACGCCAAGAAGCAGGCCTATGACAAGGCCTGCTGGGCCTTTGACCTGGACGAAAACGGCGTCCCCAAGATGGACCCTTCCCTCAAGCACGAGCGCTGCGTCTATCAGCTCCTCAAAAAACACTACGCCCGATACTCCGTGGAGAACGTCTCCCAGTGCTCCGGGGCTCCGGTGGAGCTGCTCAACAAGGCCTATGAGGCCTATGCGGCCACCGGCAAGCCGGACAAGGCGGGCACCTTCATGTACGCCATGGGCCAGACCCAGCACACCTACGGGGT
>JAFGBU010000039.1 GCA_016932995.1 Desulfovibrionaceae bacterium | reverse complement strand
GGCCCTGGCCGAGGGTTTGTACCTGGAACGCGACTGGATGACAAAACATAGTGTATTTAATGAATAAAAAATTTATGCTTAAAAAAGTCTAAACTTTTTCTTGAAGAAACGTGAAAGTCTAAACAAAATATTGATAAAAAAGATTCATGAATGCAGTATATTATAAGACAATTTCGGGGTGTTTATGGCTAACAGCCTGAGAATATTGGTCGTTCTGCCTCTTTACGGCGGGTCCCTGCCCATCGGCAGGTATTGCTCGCGGGCCCTGTCCCAGGCCGGACATCTGGTGGAAGTATTCGAAGGGCCTGACTTTTATCCTTCGTATCAGGGTCTGGACAGCCTCCGGGTGACCTCGGACCGCCTGGAGTTCCTCCAGAACAGCTATCTGCAGGTGGTCAGCCAGGCCGTGCTGGCCAAGGTCGAGACCTTTGAGCCGGACCTGGTCCTGGCCCTGGCCCAGGCCCCCCTGACCCGCCAGGCCCTGAAGCGCCTGCGCCGGGACAAGGTGGCCACGGCCATGTGGTTCGTGGAGGACTGCCGGCTGTTCACCTATTGGCAGGCCTTCGCGCCCCTGTACGACGTGTTCGCGGTCATCCAGAAGGGGTCTTTCTTCGAAAACTTGAATGAGATCGGCCAGAAAAATGTCCTGTACCTGCCCCTGGCCGCCCAGCCGGACGTGCACCGGCCCCTCGACCTGACCCCGGCCGAGGCCCGCAGGTTCGGCTCTGACCTGTCGTTCATGGGCGCCGGATATCCCAACAGGCGCCTGGCCTTTCGCGAGCTTACCGGGTTCGGGCTCAGGATCTGGGGCACGGAGTGGGAGGGGGACCACGTGCTCTGGCCCCTGGTCCAGATGGCCGGGGCCCGGGTCTCGACCGAGGACTGCGTCAGGATTTTCAACGCCACCAAGGTGAACCTCAACCTGCACTCGAGCGTCGATCCCAAGCAGGCGGTCGGCAGCGGGGACTTCGTCAACCCCAGGACCTTCGAGCTCGCGGCCTGCGGGGCCTTCCAGCTCGTTGACCGGCGGGAGCTCCTTGCCGAGGCCTTTGACCAGGACGAGTTGGCGACCTTCGGCTCCATCGAGGAGCTCAAGGACAAGATCGCCTACTTCCTGGCCCACCCGGACGAGCGCGAGGCCTTTGCCCACAGGGCCAGGGCCAGGGCGCTCAGGGAGCACACCTACCAGGCCCGAATGGACCGGCTCCTTGAGTTCGTGTCCGAGCGTCTTGCGAACTGGCCCAGGCCGCGCGACGCGGGCGAGCTGTTCGCCCCGGACTTCCCCGAGGACCTGCGCCGCGAGATCCAGGGCCTGGTCGCCAGGCTGGGCCTGCCCGCCGACGTGTCCTTCAAGGACCTTGTCTGGGCCGTGCGCCGACAGCAGGGCGAGTTGTCCGACCTGGACACGGCCCTCTTGTTTCTCGACGAATGGCGCAAGCTCTACGGGAAAAGGCCGGACTAGGGTCGGGGCCCTGAGAGGCCTGCGGGCGCTACTTCTTCTGCCGCCGGTACTTGGCCAGCCAGGCCCCGATCCTGGCCTCGTCCCCGTGATCCTTGGCAAAGTAGAACTGCCTGCCGCTCAGTTCAGCGGGCAGATAGTCCTGCTCGGCCCAGCCGCCGGGAAAGGAGTGCGGGTACTTGTAGCCGCGGCCGTAGCCCCATTCCTTCTGCAGGACGGTGCTGGCGTTTCGCAGGTGCAGGGGCACGGGCTGCAACCCGTTGTGCCGGATCTCCTTCTGGGCGTTCTTGTACCCGGCGTAGGCCGTGTTGCTCTTGGGCGCAAGGGCCAGGTACACGGCGGTCTCGGCCATGGGGATGTAGCCCTCGGGCATGCCCACGAACTCCACGGCCTGCTGGCAGGCCACGGCCAGCCCCAGGGCCTGGACATCGGCCAGGCCGATGTCCTCGGAGGCGGCGATTATCATCCGCCGGCACACGAATCGCGGGTCCTCGCCGGACTCCAGCAGGCAGGCCAGGTAGTACAGGGCCGCGTCCGGGTCGCTGCCGCGAATGGATTTTATCAGCGCCGAGGCCAGCTCGTAGTGGCTGTCCGCGTCCCGGTCGCCCCTTATGACCACCTCGGGCAGGGCCTGTTTCAGGCCCTCGGGGTCGCGCCTGTCCTCCGGGATGGCCCAGACGTTCTCCAGCAGGTTCAAGAGGACCCGGGCGTCGCCGCCGGCCATGGCGGCCAGAAGGTCCAGGCTCTCGTCCGAAAGCTTCATCTCCAGGTCCGCGGCCCCGCGGCGGGCGATGTCCGCCAGCTCCGCGCGGTCCAGGGGCCTGAACCTGAGCACGTGCAGCCTGGAGAGGAGCTGGTTGGTGACGCTGAACGAGGGGTTCTCCGTGGTCGTGGCCAAAAGGATCATGTCCCCGCTCTCCAGGAGGGGCAGGAAGAAGTCCTGCTGGGCCTTGGAGAAGCGGTGCAGCTCGTCCAGGATGAGCAGCTCCACGCCCGGCAGCCTGCGGCGCAGGGTGGTCAGCCCGGCCTCGGGCGCGCTGACCCGGATGAAGGGCTTGCCCGAGGCCTGGGCCAGGAGCATGGCCAGGGTCGATTTCCCGCAGCCCGGCGGGCCGAAGAACAGCAGGCTGGGCAGCCTCTTGGAGTGCAGGATGGCCTCGATCCTGTCCCTTAGGTGCCTCTGGCCCACGAACTCGTCCAGGTCCTTGGGCCTGATCCTGTCCGCCAGGGGTTGTTTTTCAGTGATTTCGAGCTTCATCCGGGACTCCGGGAAATATTTCCGGCCTTCTGCCTGGCCCAGTAGCCCAGCCCCAGGCAGAGGATGGCCGCGGTCTCCCAGCGCAGCACGCCCCGGCCCAGGCTGGCCGCCCTGAAGCCCGCGTCAAGGAGCCTTTGGGCCTCCTGGTCGCTGAACCCGCCCTCAGGGCCCACAACCGCCAGCACGTTGCCCGCGCACAGCGCCTCGGGCGAGGCCTTGTCAAGGGCCTTGTCCGACTCCCACATCAGATAGCATTGCTCAAAGCGGCGCGCAAAGGCGATGAGCCCGGCGGTCCCGCCGGGGATGGCGACCAGCTCGGGAAGCCATGGATTTCTGCACTGTTTGGCCGCCTGGAGGCATTTTTCTTGCCAGGACGGCTTGGGGCTTGCCGGGACCTTTCCCTGGCTGCGTTCGGCCTGCCAGAAGGCAATCCCGGCCGCCTCCAGCTCGACCGCCTTTTCCAGGACCAGGTCCCTGCGGCCGGACCTGCTCCAGCCGCAGGCCAGATACAGGCGGCCCTCGGGCCTCTGGGCCAGGCTGATCTCGACCGGCTCCAGCAGGGCCCGGTTCTTGGCCGCCGAGACCAGCCTGAACAGGCCCTCGCGGCCCTGGCCGTCGAACAGCCGGACCTGGTCGCCCACGGCCGTGCGCAGCACGCCGAGCATGTGCCGGGCCTCGGGTCCGGCCAGGGAGTAAGGCTCTTTCCAGTCCCGGCCGGCCAGATAAAAGGAGTTCAGTCGGGCCATGCGCTCGCCCCAAAGGTCAGGATTCGAGCCGGATCAGGTCCTCGTAGGTCTCGCGCCGCCTGGCCACGATCACCCTGTCCCCGTCGACCAGAATCTCGGCCGCGCGCGGCCTGGAGTTGTAGTTGGAGGACATGCTGAAGCCGTACGCGCCCGCGGAGAACAGGGCCAGGAGCTCGCCCTGCTCGACCAGGGGCAGGACCCGTTCCCGGGCCAAAAAGTCCCCGGATTCGCAGATCGGGCCGACCACGTCCACGGTCAGCGGCGGCCGGTGCATCTGCACGACCTCGGAGATGCGGTGGAACGAGCCGTACAGCGAGGGCCTGACCAGGTCGTTCATGGCCGCGTCCACAATGACGAACTCCTTGCTCGGCGTCTTCTTGGTGTACAGGACCTCGGTGACCAGTATCCCGGCGTTGCCCGCGATGACCCGGCCCGGCTCCAGGATCAGGGTCAGGGGCAGGTCGCGCAGGGCCTCGGTCAGGGCCCGGCCCAGCTCGCTCGGGTGCGGCGGGTCCTCCTCGTCGTAGGTGATCCCGAGACCGCCCCCCAGGTCCAGGTAGCGGATGTCCAGGCCCAGGTCCTTGAGCCGCTCGTAAAAGGCCAGGACCTTGTCCAGGGCCTCCATGAACGGGTCCAGGCTGGTCAGCTGGGACCCGATGTGGCAGTCGATGCCCACGGGCTCTATGGCCTTGAGCTCCTTGGCCCTCTGGTACGCGGCCAGGGACTGGTCGATGTCCAGGCCGAACTTGTTCTTCTTGAGCCCGGTGGAGATGTAGGGGTGGGTCTTGGGGTCCACGTCCGGGTTTATGCGCAGGGAGACCCGGGCCCGCTTGCCGCTCTGGCCGGCAATGGCGTTGATCCGCTCGAGCTCGGCCCGGGACTCGACGTTGAACATCAGTATCCCGGCCTCAAGGGCCCGGGCGATCTCCTCGGCCTTCTTGCCGACCCCGGAGTAGACTATCTTCTCCGGCCCGACCCCGGCCGTCAAAGCCCGGTGGAGCTCGCCCCCGGACACGATGTCCATGCCCGCGCCAAGACCGGCCAAGAGCCTGAGCAGGTGCAGGTTGGAGTTGGCCTTGACCGAGTAGCAGGTCAGGTGCTCAAGGCCGCTGAAGGCCGAGTCAAAGGCCTGGAAATGGCGCTTCAGGGTGGCCGTGGAGTAGATGTACAGCGGGGTCCCGTGCTTGGCGGCAAGCTCCTTGACCGCCAGGTCCTCGGCAAAGAGCTCGCCGTTTATATACTGAAAATGATGCATGAAATTTCTTCTCCAAGATCAGGGCGCGAGTTCAAAGACCCCGGTTTCAACGACCCCCAGGACCGGATAGACGTTCGCCGCCGTGACCTTCCAGCGGTAGGTCTTGCCCGGGGTCAGGCCGCAGTGGGTGATGCGCAGGGTGTTGCCGGACAAGACAAAGCCCGCCCGGCCCGGGGAATATGACGTGGCCTGCCTGGGAATGAACGGGCAGGTCGGGCAGCCGTCGCCCGGGTCCCGGCCCACGGACTCGAAGAGCACGCTGACCAGGGCGATGTTTTGGGCCGCGCCCTGAATCTCGATCTCGATGAGCAGGCAGCCCTGGTCCCGGCCGGCCCGGATGGTCCCGAAGGAGAAGCGGTCCTCGCTCTTCTGCGGCCTGGGCCAGGTCTTCTTGCCCAGCTGGCAGCCGCCAAGGACCAGGCAGGCCGAAAGGAGCGCCAGAAGCGCTACGCGCAGATGCATTGTCATGGTCCGTTCCCCTGCAATCAGTCTTGGCCGTCGAGGTCTTTTTTCCATTTGTGCAGCAATGTCAAGGCCTCCAAGGGGGTCATGGCGTCCACGTCGAGCTCCCGCAGGGCCTCGGACAGGGGGTGCTCCTGGACCTCGGCCCGGGCCTCGGACCTGGGCTCCATGCCCGGCAACAGGGGCTGGCCCGCAAGGCGCGGGGACCCGATTGCCCCGGCATTGTGCTTTTTTTCTTCGAGAACCGCAAGGATGTCCCTGGCCCGGTCCACCACCGGCCTGGGCACCCCGGCCAGCTTGGCGACCTCGACCCCGTAGCTCTTGTCCGCCGGGCCGGGCACGAGCTTGCGCAGGAACACGATGTCCCCGCGCCACTCCTTGACCGCGATGTTCAGGTTCCGGAGGCCGGGCAGCACGCCCTCAAGGGCCGTGAGCTCGTGGTAATGGGTCGCGAACAGGGTCCTGATCCCGCCCTGGCGCGCGCAGAGCTCCTCGACCACGGCCCAGGCCAGGGCCAGGCCGTCAAAGGTGCTCGTGCCGCGGCCCAGCTCGTCGAGTATGATCAGGCTCCTTTTGCCCGCCTGCCTGAGGATGCGCGCGGTCTCCATCATCTCGACCATGAACGTGCTCCGGCCCTGGGCCAGGTTGTCCGAGGCCCCGACCCTGGAGAAGACCCGGTCGGCCAGGCCCATGCTCGCCGAATCGGCCGGGACGAACGAGCCCATCTGGGCCATGACGACCATCAGGGCGACCTGCCTGAGCACCGTGGACTTGCCGGCCATGTTCGGCCCGGTGATGAGCACGACCGGCCTGTCCGGGTCCAGGCGCAGGTTGTTGGGGATGTAGTTGGCCCGGCCCACGGCGGCCTCGATCACCGGGTGCCTGCCCGCGCGGATGTCCAGGTCCGGGCCGGGATGGACCTCGGGCCTTGTCCAGTCCTGCTCCCGGGCGGCCTCGGCCAGGCCCTGCCAATAGTCCAGCCAGGCCAGGGAGTTGGACATGATCATCAGGCGATCACGGGCCTCGGCCACGGTCTGCCGCAGGTCCTGGAAGAGCGCGTACTCCAGGTGCTTTCTCTGGTCGCTGGCGGACAGGATGCGCTCCTCCAGGTCCTTGAGGCCCAAAGTGACGTAGCGCTCGCTGTTGACCAGGGTCTGGCGGCGGATGAAGTGCTCCGGGACCCGGCCCTTGTAGGCCTTGGATATCTCGAAGAAGTATCCGAATATCTTGTTGAACCCGAGCTTGAGCTTGGGCATGTCGCAGGTCTGGCGCTCGGCCTCCAAGAGCTCGTTCATCCTGGCCTGGCCGTGCTCGGTCAGCTGGATCAGCTCGTCCAACTGCGGGTCGAAGCCCGGCCTGAACAGCCCGCCGTCGGTGATCACCGGGGGCGGGTTGTCGGCCAGGGCGCGGTTGAGCAGGTCGGCCATGTCGGCCAGGTCGTCCCAGCGCTCGGCGATCCGGTCCACGGCCCGCGGGGCGTCCCGGCCGCTAAGCAGGGGCCGGACGGCCGGAAGCACGGCCAGGCTCTGGCGCAGGGCCGCGAAATCCTTGGGCGTGGCCCGCCCCAGGACCACCCGGGTGGACAGGCGCTCCAGGTCGTACACGGCCTTCAGGCCCTCGCGCAGGTCCATGCGCAGGCCGTCGCGCTCAAAGAAGAAGGCCACCGCGTCCTGGGTCTCGACGATCGGCTCCGCATCCCTCCACGGCCGCTTGAGCCGGTCCTCCAAGAGGCGGCCGCCCATGGGGGTCATGGTCCGGTCCAGGACCTGCCACAGGGTGCCCTTGCCGCCTCCGCCGTCCAGGCGCTGGAATATTTCGAGGTTTCTTTCGCTTATCTCGTCCACGATCAGGTGCCTGGAGAGATTCAGGGGCCTGAATTCGCCGAGGTGGGCCGGGTCCTGCTTCTGGGTCTGGCGCACGTAGGCCAGGAGCGCGCCGCAGGCCTGGACCAGCTGGGGCTTGCCGGCCAGGTCCAGGACCTCCAGGCCGGCCACCTGCTGGGCCTTGAGCACCCGCTGCGCGGCCCCGGCCGGGTCGAAGAAATGGCCGGCCGGCAGCTCGTTGACCTGGGCCCCGTGGTCGGAGAACTCCTTTGGAATCTCCATGCCCTGCGGCAGCAGGAGCTCCCGGGGCCGGACCTTGAGCACCCACTGCCAGAGCTCCGGGGCCCTGCGGCTGAAGAGCCCTGTCCACTGGCCGGTGGAAAAGTCGATCCAGGCCAGGCCGCCGGCGTTCTTGTTCGAGTCCCAGCACAGGGCGGCCAGGAAGTTGTGCCGCTTGGCCGCCAGGTTGGCGTCCTCGACCACGGTCCCGGGCGTGAGCACCCGGGTTACGGCCCGCTTGACCAGGCCCTTGGCCGACTTGGGGTCCTCGACCTGGTCGCAGACCGCGACCTTGTAGCCCTTGTCCAGGAGCTGGCTGAGGTAGGCGCCGGCCGCGTGATGGGGCACCCCGCACATGGGCGCCTTGAGCTCCGAGTTCGGGTTGCGGCAGGTCAGGGCGATCTGGAGCTCCCTGGCCGCGGTCTCGGCGTCCTCGAAGAACAATTCGTAGAAATCGCCCATGCGGTAGAAGAGCAGGGCGTCCGGGTAGTCCTGCTTGAGTTGCAGGTACTGCTCGAACATGGGTGTGAGTTTCTTAGTGCCCACGGTCACCGGCGCGGCGCTCTCGGTTATTGGGTGAACTCCAGCCGGAAGGCGATGGTGTGCCAGCCCTGGCAGCGGGGGCAGACAAAGAATATCGCGTCCCGCTTGAGGCCGCAGCTGGTGCACACGAAACGCCTTACCTTGCGCGCCTGCTCCAGGAAGAAGTCCAAGTGTTCCTTGAAGGCCGGGGAGAGGGTCTGGGCCTCGCGGTCCAGGGAAAAGAGCTCGAGCCTGGCCAGCCAGAATCCGGGCCGAAGTATCAGGGCCTTGTCCAGCCAGGGCCGGGCCGCGTCCGGCCGGTCGCAGAAGAGCAGGACCTTGCCGGCGTAGTAGGAAAGCAGGACATCGGGCGCCTGGCGTTCAATGACCGAGACCACGGCCTCGGCCACATCGACGTCTATGCTCAGCCTGGTCCGGGGGTCCGGGGGCAGGCCCTCCTTGAGCAGTATCCTGCGCTTCTCGATGAACATGGACTCCAGATAGCCCTCCAGGAGCACGAAACGCAGGTTGCGTTCGACCTTGGCCAGGGCCTCGCCCAAAACCTCCTTGAGCTCGTTAAGGCCTGCCGAGCGCGAGGTCTGGATCAGTTGGCCGAGCCAGGCCTCCACGGACTCGGGCCAGACCCTGAGGGCCTTCTTTAGGGTCTTGAGGCCCTTTTCCGCGTCGTTTTCCGTGAACAGCTCGCCCGCCCGCCGGACCAGATAGTGGGCCTCGGCCACGGGCCAGTTCAAATCCGAGTAGAGCTTGGCGGCCCTTGAGAAGTCGCCGCCCTGGGCGGCCAGCTTGGCCATCTCCAGGATTATGGCCGGATTCGGCCCGATCAGGGCCGCGGCCTTTTCAAGGGCCGCGCCGGCCCGGTCCAGGATCCCGGCGCGCCTGAAGTCCCGGCCCAGCTCATAGCTCGCCCTGGCCTTGAAGTCGTTGTCCAGGTCCGGCCGGACAATGAGGCTCTTCCTGATCTGTATGGAGCGTTCGATCTCGCCCTGGGAGCGGTACAGATTGCCCAGGGCCAGGTATATCTCCACGGCCTCGGGGTTGTTCTTGACCGCCTGGGAAAGCTCGTCAATGGCCGCCTTGGTGTCCTGGGCCGGGGGCGTCACCCCGGTCCGGGGCGTGATCTGCGCGCCGGACTGGCCCAGGGCGTCTCTCTTGTGCCGCCTGCGGAAGATGTTCCAGGGCAACGCCTGTCCCCTAGTCCTCGGGGCCGCCGCCGGCGCCGGAATAGCTCTGTTCGTCAAGGGGCAGGTTGCGCAGGGAGTTCACTTCCTCCTCAAGGCCGCTCAGGCGCGCGCGGCAGGTCCGGAGCTGATTGGAGAGCCTGAGCTTCTCGACCAGGAAATGGGCGGTGGTCAGGATCGCGCCCAGGAGAAAGGCGGCCAGGATCATGAAGTACAGGGGCATCTCGGCGGAATGGAGGTCCAGGAACAGGACGTTCAGGCCGAGCACGATTTTTTGCGAGAGTATATCGTTGTTTTGAATGAAAAAAATCATGGAGATCACGAAAAACAGGACCAGTAGGACGATCTTCAGGTAACGCATCGCAAAGACTCCTTATTGTCCGATTTGGTCGAAAAACGGTTTCAGCCGCTTGTAGGTTGTTTGCAGGTGCTCGGGTATGATCTTGGTCTCGCTGAACACGGTGATGAACGAGGCGTCGCCGTTCCAGCGGGGCACGATCTGGAAATGGAGGTGGGCGGCGATTCCCGCGCCGGCCGCCTCGCCCACGTTCAGGCCCGCGTTGACGCCATGGGGCCTGAAGGCCTTGTCCAGCGCGGCCAGGCAGTGGCCTATGTAGTCCATGACCTCGTGGGCCTCGTCCTGACTCAGGTCGGTGAGGTTGCTCACGTGCCTGAACGGGGCGACCATGAGGTGGCCGTTGTTGTACGGATACTTGTTCATGATCACGTAGCAGTGCGTCCCCCGGGCCAGGATGAGGCGCTCCTCGTCCTCCTGGGTGTCCTTTGGAACGCAGAACACGCATTCGTCGGGCTTGGGCCTCAGGATGTAGTCCATGCGCCAGGGCGCCCACAGCAGGTCCATCGGCCTCACCCCGCGTTGGAGAGAAATTGCTTTATCTTGTCCACGGCCTCTTCGGGGCCCGTGGCCGGCGTGACCCCGGGCAGGCCCGACCAGGCGCCCACCGCGACCACGAACTTTCCGCTCTTCAGGGCCAGCCCGATCTCCGAGAGGGTCCCGTTGCCGCCTTCCAGGGCGATCACCGCGTCGCCGTTGGCAATGACCAGGAAGTTGCGCATGTGCCCCAGCCCGGTGACCACGGCCGAGTCGATGAACGGGTTGGCCGCGCGCTTGTCCAGGCCGGGCAGGATGCCCAGGGTCCTGCCGCCCGCGGCTTTGGCCCCGCGGCTCGCGGCCTCCATGACCCCGCCCAGGCCGCCGCAGACCAGGTCCAGGCCGGACTCGGCAATGAGCCGGCCCAGTCTTTCGGCCCGGGCCGAGACCTCGGGCGGACAGCTGCCGGCGCCGATGACCGAAACGGTTTTCCCCTTCATGAACGCACCTTTTCCGAGCTTGGAAGGAGTATCATTTCTACACGCCTTGTCCGGATAGGGCAAGGCCGCGCAGGGCTCCCCGGTCGGGCCGAAAGGTCATTTCCCGCGCCTTGGGCGGGCCTTTTTGGGCCTGGGGGACATGGAGGCGGCAAGCCTTTGGGCCATATCCAGCTGGTCCTGGCGCGTCTCGGCCAGGCCGTCTATCTTGGCCGCCTTGATCTGGCGCAGTATCCTGGCGAAGTCCGGGCCCGGCGAGAGCCCGAGCGACTTCAGGTCGCCCCCCTTGACGTCGGTCGATATGTAGCGCAGCCGGGACAGGTATTGGGAGATGTGCTTGCGCATGTTCTCCCGCTTGCTCCTGGCGAGCATGAACAGCACGCCCTCCACCGGGAGCTGCTCCAGTATCCGGCAGAGCTCGCTCAGCTTGTCCTTGCCCTCGCTCCAGGTCATGAGCCGGCCCAGGGCCTCGCCGATCTGCTCGCGCAGGGCCAGAAACTCGCGCTCCTCGCGTTTGGAGAAGTTGAGCCTGGCGCATATCTGGGGGACCTTGTCCTGCGGCGCGTTCATGGTCAGGCCGAGCAGGTAGAGCTTCCAGGGCGCGGCCTTGGGCTCCAGGTACAGGAGCCTGTACCAGCCCCTGACCTTGGCCAGCTCGTCGAGGACCCGGAGCCGTTCGGCGGTGAGCTTGAGCAGGGGATGGATGGCCTCCAGCAGCTTGAGCTCCTCCATGCGCGTGAAGCAGGGCAGGGGGTTCTCCTCCTCGGTGATCAGCTGGAACTCGTGGAATATCCGGCTGCCCGACAGGCGGTTGAAGAACGAGAGCTGGACCGCGTTCTTGATCAGTCTCAGGGTCTGGGGTCCGATGTGGAAGTTAAACCGGGCCTCGAAGCGTATGGCCCTTAGTATGCGCGTCGGGTCCTCGACAAAGCTCAAGGAGTGCAGGACCCTCACGACCTTGTCCTTGATGTCCCTCTGGGCCCCGAAAAAGTCCACCAGATTGCCGAACACGTTGGGGTTCACGTTCACGGCCAGGGCGTTGATGGTGAAGTCCCTGCGGTAGAGGTCCATCTTTATCGAGGACAACTCGACCGTGGGCAGGGCGGCCGGGTATTCGTAATACTCTAGCCTGGCCGTGGCCACGTCCACCCGCTGGTCGTTGGGCAGGATGACCACCGCGGTCTTGAACTTCTTGTGGGACTTGAACCGGCCGCCCAGCTTTTTGGCCATGGCCCGGGCAAAGGCTATGCCGTCGCCTTCGATGACCAGGTCGAGGTCGAAATTGACCCTGTCCAGGAGGATGTCCCGGACGAAGCCGCCCACGGCAAAGGCCACGTAGCCCAGTTCCTGGGCCAGCTCCCCGGCCGTGGTCAGCAGGTCGTAGACCTCCTGGGGCAGGCGGTTGCGCATCACCGAACGGATGTTCCTGTCCTGCTTGCGCTCCGGGAAAAGCGCCTCCGGGATCCTCGAAGGCTCCTCGACCATCAGGTTGACCAGGTCGGTCCTGGTGATCACGCCCGTGATCAGGCCCTTGTCCACGACCGGAACCAGGCGCTGGCGCTTGCCGAGGATTATCTCCATGACGCCGTACAGGTCGGCGTCCGAGGCCACGCTGGAGTACTTGCGCTGCATGTACTCGCTGACCTGGACCTCGCCCAGGCCGTGGGACATGGCCTTGTCGGCTATCTTGTGCTGCAGGATGCCGACGCAGGACATGCCGCCCTTGCCGACCACGGGCACGCTCTTGAGCCCGAAGCGGGTCATGAGCTCGACGGCGTCCTTCATGGGCCGATGCTCCTCTATGACCAGGGGCGGCTTGGAGACCAGGGCCTCTACGTGGAGCTGGGGCTTGATGTGCGAATACAGGATCGCGAAGAGCTCGTCCCTGATCTCGGCCGGGGTCTTGTCCTTTATGGTCGCCGAGGCGGCGTAGGCATGGCCGCCGCCGCCGAAATAGGAGCAGATCTGTCCGACGTTCACGTTGGGGTTCTTGGACCTGGCCACCAGGTGGACGCGGTCGCCCATCCGGCCCAGGGTGAACAGGACGCGGATGTTCTCCATGTCCATGAGCTTGTGGACCAGAAAGGCGAAGTCGCCCACGAAGTGCTCTGTGGTCGCCTCGGCGATGACCACCTCGGTGCCGTGGATGTCGTGGGTCTTGGCCGAGTCCAGGAGGTCGCCGAGGATGGTTATCTGCTCGGCGGACAGGTCGCGGCTCAACAGGTCCGAGATCACGCCGAGCTCCATGCCGTGCCGCCGGAGCCAGGCCGCGGCCTCGAAATCGTGCTCCGTGGTCGAGTCGAAGCCGAACGAGCCGGTGTCCTCGAATATGCCCAGGCCCAGGATGGTGGCCTCCTCGCTGTGGGGGTGGAGCCCCTGTTTGCGCATCTCCTTGACCAGGATCGCGGTGCACGAACCCCAGGGCTTGACCACGCTTTTTGCGGCCGCGAGGTCCTCGTCGGAATCCGGATGGTGGTCGTAGACGTGGATGACCACGTCCTTTTTGTCCAAAATCTTCTGCACGTGGCTCAGCCGCGACCTCTGGCGCGTGTCCACGACCACGAGCAGCTCCACGCCTTCCGGGTCTATGTCTTTCGATTCCTTGAAGTTGAACAGGTAGGTGGTGCTCTGGATGAAGAAGTTGCGCAGGTTCTTTTCCTGGCTGCCCGGAAACACGAGCACGGATTCTGGATACAGCTTGCTGGCGGCGATCATGGCCGCCAGGGCGTCGAAGTCCGCATTGGAATGCGAGGTGATCACGGTCCGGGCGGCTATCTTCTTGGCTTGGTTCATGGCTTGGGCCCGCCTGCGCTCAGTCCCGGACATCGGACCTGGGATGGTATTTGCGGTGCACGCCCTTGAGCCTGCCGGTCTGCACGTGGGTGTATATCTCCGTGGCCGTGATGTCCGCGTGCCCGAGCAGGAGCTGGACGGTCCGCAGGTCCGCGCCGCCCTCCAGGAGGTGCGTGGCGAACGAATGCCTGAAGGTGTGCGGGGAGATGGTCCGCCTGATGCCGGCCTGCCCGGCGTACTTTCTTATCAGCTTCCAGACCCCCTGGCGGCTCAGGGCCCGGCCGGAACGGTTCAGGAACACCGCGTCCACGGCCGGCTTAAGGGCCGGCCTGGTGTCCGTGAGATAGGATTCGAGCCACTGCTGGGCCTGGGAGTGTATGGGCACCAGCCGCTCCTTGGCCCCCTTGCCGAAGACCCTGAGCACGCCGGTCTGGCGGTCGAAGTCCAGGACCGCCAGGGCCACCAGCTCCGAGACCCGCAGACCCGCGGCGTAGAGCAGCTCGAGCATGGTCCTGTCCCTGCGGCCCAGGACCGTGGACCTGTCCGGCCGCTCGAGCATGCGTTCGACCTCGGCTGTGGTCAGGAACTCCGGCAGCATCCGCGGGAGCCTGGGGTTTTCCAGGAGCCGGGCGGGGTCCTCGTTGAGCAGGCCGTTTTCCAAGGCGAAAGCGAAAAATCCGCGCAGGGACGACAGGTGCCTGGCCAGGGAGCGGCTCTTGAGCTCCTTGGCCCTCAGGCTGGCCAGGTACAGGAACAGGGTCTGGCTGCTGGTCTGCTCGACGCTGCCGCCGTGCTCGCCAAGAAAGCCCAGAAACGAGGCCAGGTCCTGGGCATAGCCCTTGAGGCTGTTCTCGGACAGGCCCTTTTCCACGACCGCATGTTCCAGGTAGCGCTCGACCCAGGGATGGGTGTCCGTCGTGGGGGCATGTCTCTCGTTTCTCATGATCACGTTATCATCACGCGAGGCCGTTCTTTGTTCAGGCCTGAACGGCGGATTCGTCGGCCCGCGCGGTAGGGCATGATACACGCATAGCCGGACGGCCTCAAGCAGGTTGTCCGGGTTTGAGAATGCCAGCATTGACATGGGTTGGCGAGGCAATTAGAAAAGGTGGTTCCGTCAATCAAGGAGAAGCGTTGATGCCCGGTTTCAAGCTCGCCAAACGTCTGGAGTCCCTGCCTCCATACCTTTTCGCGGCCATTGACAAGGCCAAGGACGAGGTCAAGGCAAAGGGAATGGACATCATCAGTCTGGGGATCGGCGATCCCGATCTGCCCACGCCCGACTTCATCTCCGACGTGCTCTGTCAGGCGGCCAGAAAGCCCGTCAACCACCGCTATCCCTCGTATGTAGGCATGCTGGAGTTCAGGCGCGCCGTCAGCGATTGGTACAAACAGCGTTTCAACGTCGAGCTCGATCCCGGGGACGAGGTCGTGACCCTGATCGGGTCCAAGGAGGGCATCGCCCATTTCCCCCTGGCCTTCGTGGACCCGGGGGACACGGTGCTCGTGGCCACGCCCAACTATCCGGTCTACGGGGTGGCGGTGGGCTTTGCCGGCGGCGAGGTCCGGTACATGCCGCTGCTCGAGGAGAACGACTTCCTGCCGGACCTGGACGCGGTGGACAACGACGCCTGGCGCAGGGCCAAGGCCCTGTTCATCAACTATCCCAACAATCCGACCGCGGCCACGGCGCCCCGGTCCTTTTATCAGCGCGTCATTGAAAAGGCCAAGGAGTTCGAGGTAATAGTCGTTCACGACGCGGCCTATACCGAGATATACTTCGACGAGGCCGACAAGCCCCTGTCCATCCTGGAGCTGCCCGGGGCCAAGGACGTGTGCATAGAGTTCCACTCCCTTTCCAAGACCTACAACATGACCGGGTGGCGCATCGGCATGGCCGTGGGCAACCCGGTGTTGGTCAAGGGCCTGGGCAAGGTGAAGGAGAACATCGATTCCGGGGCCTTCCAGGCCGTGCAGGAGGCCGGCATAGCGGCCCTGAAGCGCGGCGAGCCCTATGCCCGCAAGTTCAGGGACATCTACAGGGAACGCCGGGACGTGGTCGTCACGGCCCTGAAGAACATAGGCGTTTCCTGCCGGATCCCGGACGCCTCGTTCTATGTCTGGGCCCGGACCCCGGACGGCTTCTCCTCCCAGGAGTTCGTGACCAGGCTGCTCAGGCAGACCGGGGTCGTGGTCACTCCGGGCAACGGGTTCGGCGCCCCGGGGGAGGGCTACTTCCGCATCTCGCTCACGGTCAACAACGAGCGGCTCATGGAGGCGGTGTCACGGATATCCAAGCTCTAGACGCATACGTCTCCCTCGGCTCGAACCTGGGCGAGCGCCAAGAAAACCTCTGCACCGCCCTGGCCAAGCTCGAGATATACGGCGGCGGGCTCCGCGTGGCCCGGCGCTCGGCCGTGTACCTGACCGAGCCCCAGGGCGAGAAGGACCAGGAGTGGTTCGCCAACCAGGTGGTCGGACTGGAGATCGACCCGGTGATCTGGTCCCCGGAGGGCGTGATGTCCACGCTTCTGGCCATCGAGGCCCAGCTCGGCAGGGAGCGGGGCGAACCCGGCGGCCCGAGGGTCATCGACCTGGACCTGCTTTTGTGGGATGACTTGGTCATGCAGAGCGATTTTCTGACCCTGCCCCATCCCAGGATGCTGAAAAGGGCCTTCGTGCTCGTACCCTTGCGCGAGATCGCCCCTGATCTGGTCCTGCCCGGGGCAGGGAGCGTCGAGCAATGCCTTGCGGCCCTTGACTACCGGGTCGAGGGCCAGAGGATATGGCAGGATTAAACCGGCCGGAGCCTGGGCCGAAGCCGGCAACGGTTCCCAAATAAGCAACCCGAGGAACGCCAAATGATCATCAAGTATCTGATAGTGATCGCGGCCGCCGTCCTTCTCTGGAAGCTTTTCAAGGGCGACAAGAAGCACAAGGAATTGAAGAAGGACAAGGTCGACGAGAATCTCATCGCCTCCGGGGACATGGTCAAGGACCCGGTCTGCGGCACCTACGTGCCCTCTGACGGCGACATCCGCGTGCGGGAGGGGGACAAGGTCCACGTGTTCTGCTCCTACGAGTGCCGCGACAAGTACATCCGCAGGCTGGAGGCCGGGCAGGGCGACTCGGACAAGCAGGCCTAGCCGCCCTTTGGCGATCATCAACGATCACGGCAGCCAAGCCTGATCCGGGGCGCAATGCAAGAGCAGGCCGCAAATCGTAAAGCCGTCGCGATCATCTGCGCGGCCCTGGTCCTCGCGGTCTTCTGCCTGTACGGCAGGACCATCGGCTTTGAGCTGACCACCTTAGACGACAACGTATACGTCTCCGACAACCCCGAGGTCCTCGGCGGGCTCGGCATTGAAAACGCCAAGTGGGCCCTGACCACGTTCAAGACCGGGAACTACATCCCCCTGACCTGGCTCTCCCACCAGTTGGACAGCACGCTGTTCGGTTCAAGCCACGGCCTGCGCCATCTGGCCAACGTGGGCCTGCACGCCCTGAACGCGGTCCTGTTCTTTCTGCTTCTGCTGACCCTTACCAAGAGACAGTGGCCGAGCGCGCTGGCCGCCGCTCTCTTTGCCCTGCATCCGCTGCACGTGGAGTCCGTGGCCTGGGTCTCGGAGCGCAAGGACGTGCTCAGCACGATGTTCTTCCTCCTAGGGCTCATGGCCTACGTCCGGTTCGCGAGAGGGTCCGGCCGCAGGGACTACCTGGCGGCCTTTTTCTGCCTCTTGGCCGGGCTGCTGGCCAAGCCCATGCTGGTGACCATGCCCTTTGTCATGCTCCTGCTCGACTACTGGCCCCTTGAGCGCTTCCCAAGACCGGGCGGACCCGGGCCTCGGGCCGGGGTCCTCAAGCTGATCCGGGAAAAGATTCCGTTTTTCGCCCTGGTCTCGGCCTGGATACCGCTCATGATCCTGGCCCAGCACAAGTCCAGGGCCGTAGCCCCGATTCTGGCCTATCCGTTCTGGTTGCGGCTTGAAAACGCGCTTGTGTCCTACATGACCTACCTGGCCAAGCTGGTGGTTCCGAGCGGGCTGGCCGCCTGGTATCCGTTTCCGGAGTTCGTGCCGCTCTGGAAGGCCATTGCCGCGGCCCTGGTTTTGATCTGCCTGAGCCTGATCGCGATCAGGCAGCGCAGGGACCGGCCGTATCTGCTCGTCGGCTGGCTCTGGTTTCTGGGGACCCTGGTCCCGGTGATCGGCATCGTCCAGGTGGGCGGCCAGGCCATGGCCGACCGCTACGCCTATGTCCCGTTCATGGGCCTGTACATGGCCCTTGGCCTCTGCCTGGCCGACGCGGTCAAGGCCCTTGGCCTTAAGCGACGCACGGCCGCGGCCTGCGCCGCGGGGCTTCTGATCGCCCTTGCCGCGACATCCTGGGTCCAGGCGGGCTATTGGAAGGACAACCTGAGCCTCTTCGGCCGGGCCCTGGCGGTGACCAAAGACAACTACTTCGCCCACAACAACATCGCCAATGAATACCGGCGCCGCAAGGACCTGCCCAAGGCCGTGGAGCACTTCAAGCAGGTCGCCGTGATCAAACCGGGCAACCTGGATTCGCGGATACAGATCGCCTATTTGTCCATGATCATGGGCGACTTGGCCCAGGCCGAGGAGTATGCGCGCCAGGCCCTGGCCGTGGCCCCGGACAACCCCGCGGCCCTGGTGACCATGGGCGCGGTTCTGCTGCGCCAGGGCTGGCGGAACATGGCCCGCGAGTACTTCGTCAAGGCCCTGATCATCGATCCGGACATGCCCATTGCCAAACGCTACCTTTCGCGTCTCTGATGATCACTCGTGATCATATGGCAACAGTTCGGCTTCCTTGAGCTTTTTAAAATTTGATTTATCACTTTAAGTTTGAGACGGACCCGGGTTCGGGTTGCACTGGCGAAAATTAATGGTATCCTGAACCGGATTTTCAAATTCAAACCTTAAAGGGATGAATCAATGAAGTTCTTCATCGACACCGCGAACCTGGACCAGATCAGAAAAGCCAAGGAATACAACCTTATCGACGGGGTGACCACCAATCCCACGCTGTTTTCAAGGGAGACCGGCGACTGGCGGGAGATCGCCGCAAAAATCTGCCGCGAGGTCGAGGGTCCGGTCAGCCTGGAGGTCATCGGCCTTGAGGCCGAGGAGATGGTCAGCGAGGCCAAGGAGCTGGTCAAGTTCGGGCCCAATGTGGTGGTCAAGATTCCGATGACCGAGCAGGGTCTCAAGGCGGTCAACATCTTGTCCGGCCTGGGCATCATGACCAACGTGACCCTGGTGTTTTCGCCCCTGCAGGGCCTTTTGGCGGCCAAGGCCGGGGCCGCCTACGTCAGCCCCTTTGTCGGCCGGCTCGACGGGCTCGGCCAGTCGGGCATGGAGCTCGTGGAGCAGCTGACAACCATCTTCGATAATTACGATTTCAGCACCCAGGTCCTGGTGGCCAGCATCAGGCATCCCATGCACGTGCTCGAGGCCGCGTTGATCGGCGCGGACGTGGCGACCGTGCCGTTTTCCGTGATCATGAGCCTGGTCAGACATCCGATGACCGACAAGGGCCTGCAGCAGTTTCTGGACGACTGGAAAAAGTCCCAGGCCAAATAAGGCCTCGGGCAGGGCGGGTGTTGGGGCAGGGCGTGTTGGGGCGCGTTTCCCCGCCCGCGCCAGATCAAGCAGGGAACTAGACCGGGAACCGGATCAGAATAGGCCGGGCCGCATGGACCCGGTTGCTGGGCCGACCGCCCTGATGAGGGCCTGATCGCGATGGACCGGAAATCGGGCACCCGGTTGTTGCAGTTGAAGCAGGAGCCGCGCGCGGTGCGCCGGACGCGCCCTTGCCCCCGGACCTCGGCCCGTGGATCATGTTTTCCATGAAATTGCGCCTAACGAGACAAGAGGGCCAGAGGCCTTCCAAGCCTCGGTGGAGTTGCCCGCAGGCCGGGCTTGGATTTCACGGCCCTGGCGTAGGGCCTTGCATGTTTGGACCGCCGCAACCTCCGGCTCAGTTGCCGGCGTGCTTGACGCCCAAAATGTCCATCTCCTCGCGGGACAGGCCCACGGCCTTGTTCAACCCCTGGTTTCATTTCTATAACTTACTGTTTTAGCTGCTAAAATATTGTCCGGACCAGACTCGCGGCCAGGCCTTGTTCTGTGTTTGTCTAAGTCTCATAATGTTAATTATGTTAACTTTTAAAAATACAGACCCCGATGGAAAGGGCGCGGCCGGCTCGGACCTGCCCTGTCCGCCTGCCCCAGCCCAAATTTCCCCCCGGCCCCTCGGCCCCCTGGTCCAAACGCCCCGGCCCAAATCCGGTCCTGATTCGGCCCCAATTTGGCCCTGATCTTTTGATCCGCGATCTTTTGATCCGCCCTTGGCCGCGTGCGTTCGCGTTCACGGATTTTCCCCTTGATCGTCTCTGCCGCGGGCAGCATCCAAAACCGCATCCCTTGCCCTTGCCAATCGCTCGGCGAGCCGGGCTTTGTCCCCTGTCGCCGCGCGTGCGGACCAACAATCCCGTCCCCTGAGCGCCGGGCGTCGAACCGGGCCGGGTCAGTGTCCGGATGTTTAAAACCGCAAGCCCTGTCCCGCCGCGCCTTGCCTCGCCATGAAGGTCCTGATATTCCTAGGTCCGCTGACACAGCCCGCGTTCGGCGCGGGCCTTGAAACATAAACCCAGGCGGTTTGACCATGCGCAGGATCAGCTTGCTCGCCGCAGCCCTTTTCCTGGCCCTTGCCTTTCCTTCTGAGGCCTTTTCAAGCCCTGGCGCGACCCAAGGCCCGGACAACGCCACAAAAACGTCCCACAAGGCCGACAAGGGCCAAAAGTTCGAGGACTGGCTCCAGGACTACGCCGCCTGGGACAAGGTCCAGGAGTCGTTCGCCCCGGACGACGATTCGCCGGAGGCCGTTCTCTCCAGGGCCGGGGCGAGCATCCGCCTGGGCCAGGCGCGCCGGGCCATAGAGACCCTTGAAATGACCCCCGCGTTTGCGGACAACGCCACAGAGACCAGGCGGCTCTGGCTCGGCGGCCAGGCCTGGCGGGCCGCGGGCCAGCCCGCAAAGGCGATTCTGTGGTTCGCGCACGCCGCCGGGTTCATGGACGACAACGGCCTGCGCAAGGCCTTTTCCCTGGAGCCCGGTCTGGACGACCTGTGGCTGGACAACTGGAGAAAATCCTTTTGGTCCTGGGCCCTTGCGCCTGCACGGCCGTCTGTTGAGCAGGCCGCGCTGCTCGAGGACTCCCTTGCCGTGGCCAAAAGGGCCTGGCCCAGGGACCCGTTCTGGGACCAGTGCGCCCAGGCCCTGCGGCCCGAGGGCGTCGAGGATCGCCAGGTCCAAGGGGCCGGACCCCAGGCCGAGCCCAAGCCGGACCCCAGCGTCGTGTCTGACCCGGATCGGGTGCTCATTGCCAAGGCCTTGATTTCACTAAGCCTTCACGACTTCGAGTCCTCCAACGCCAGCCTCGGCCAGGTCCAGGCCGAGGCCTTGAAGGCCTTTTGGTGCGCCGTGGCCGGGCATTTCCGGGCCCCGAAGGCGGTCGCGGACCCCTCGATGTTCAGGGAGGCGAACTTCCCCAAGCCCGCGGCCTTTTGGGAGGGCAGGCTCCTGGAGCGCTGCGCCGCGAACAACGCCCGCTGGTTCCTTGGGGACCCGGGATCGAGCGCCTGGACCAAGTTCAGGGACAACCTCCTGGCCATGGCCCCTGGGGAGGCCCTTGAGGTCATTGACAAGGAGTCGGCGTCCCTGCTCATTTCCAGCGAGACGGCCGCCCTGCTCCGCGTCCTGCGCTTTGCCATGGGCGTGCTCGAGGACGCGGGCGAATATGAATTGAGAAGGAGCTGGGCCGCCCTTGACCCGGCCGCCCTGCCCGTGCCGATCAAGGTCGCGGGCCTGATACTGCTCGGGCCCGAGGCCGGGCCGGTCTCCGGGCCGGACAACCCCCTGGTGTCCTGTCTTTGCGAGGCCGCGGGCGTCAACCTCGCGCCCGGGGTCACGGCCCCGTTCTGGCTTCAGGCCTCCAAGGGCAACCTGCACGGGCTGGCCCGCAACACCCGGCCCCTGGACAGGCTCCTGGTGCTCGCGGACTGGCTCGATCAATGGAGCCAGCGTCCCTCGCAGTACCTGGCCAAGCGCGCCTCCCTGCTCTTCAGGGACACGGGCTTCGGCGACAAGTGCGTCCTGTACCTGGCCCAGGAGGCCTTGAAGGAGCGCGATTTCCGGCTGGCCAAATTCTACACCGACTCCCTGGACCCCGAGGCACTCGGCCCGGAGATGTGCGCCGCCAGGCTCGAGGTCCTGGCCCGGATCGAGCTTGAGAAGGGAAACAACGACAAGGCCTTGGAGTTGTACAGGCAGATACTGGCCATTGCCCCGGACGCGCCGTACATGGTCAGGCTCCAGTACGCCCTGCTCCTGCAGCAAAAGGGCGAGCTTGCGGCCGGCAGGGGCCATCTGCTGCTGCTCTGGGAGCGCAGGGACGACCTGCCGCCCGCCATACAGGCCGAGGTCCTGTTCTGGCTCGGCGAGGGCGAGCAGGCCATGGGCGACGAGGGCGCGGCCCTGGACCACTATCTCAGGCTGGCCTGGCTCTACCCCAAGGAGAACATCTGGGCCCTGACGGCCATGTACCGCTCGGCCATGATCTATGAAAAGCGCGGCAACTTCGAGACCGCCAAACGGCTTCTGCATACGGTCATCAAGCAGGCCGAGCGCAAGGAGCAGCGCGAGGCGGCCAAGGCCCGGCTCAGCGCCATCGAGGCCAAGGCCGGCAAGAGCCGGGCCGGCACGGAGACCGGCGACTACCCGTTCTGAATGTTGGGCCGCGCCTCAACCCCGGCGGCCGTGTTGATCACGTCCTGATCACCTCAATTTGAAAGGTGCGCGGGAAGTCACGCCTCATCCGAAAGTCTTCCGGGGGGCGTATGGCCTACTCGCCGGAGCACGGTAGCAGGTGGGACAGGTCCAACCGGCTACCCTCTGGAAAAAGGAGGACGTTCAAATGGTTAGGCCAAAATGTTTCAGAACAAGGGTGGCGATTATCGTCAACACAGTGCCTACAACTGCCCCGCCCATCCAATCTTTCCAGCGGCTCTTCCAGGACTGTGTTCTGTGAAGTGTTTCCTCCAGGTCGGCTACTTACCCGAGTAGCCTTATCAATTGCTGGCTTTGAATTTGTTCTCCAAGAGGCCCGGCAACCTCCAACTCAATCATCTTTTCGCTGGCCCGTCCCATGGTCCACCTCCATGTTTCGGTTCACTTAAGCAAGTGCCATACCAGGGCAGCCCCTTCACTTCTTCAGATGCGACAGGTCCAGCCCAGGGTACGCCACCGTGTATACCCGCTTGGCATACCAAGTTGGGAAGGCAAAAAGAAAAAGCCCTTGGACCGCTTATGCGATTCCAAGGGCTTGCTGGCAATTGATGGTGCCGAGGGGGGGACTCGAACCCCCACGAGATTTCTCCCACTACCCCCTCAAGATAGCGTGTCTACCAGTTCCACCACCTCGGCGTGTCAACGTTCACTTGGTCGCGGGAGCGGCCGGGGCCTCGACCGGAGGCTGCTGGCTCTCCTCAAAGGTCACCCCGGCGGGCGGCTGCTTAACCGGCTCGGGAAGCGTTTCCTCCACTTCCTTGGCGTTGAGCATGATCGAGTCGCCGTGCACCCGCGGCTTGCCGGCCAAAAGATTGTAGGCCAGCGAGGTCACGAGAAAGATCACGGCCAAGGCGGTCGTCACCTTGACCAGCAGGCCGCCGGCCCCGGAGCTGCCGAACATGGACCCGCTGGAGCCGCCGAAAATGACCCCCATGCCCTCCTGGCCGGTCTGCAACAGCACGACCACGATCAAAAACAGGCAGGCGATGACGTGTACGGTTAAAACCAGTGTCTCCATTCGATACCCCTGGGGCCTTGCTCGGTCCGGGCCCGCGTCAGGCCGTGACGATCGCGCTGAAGCTCTCAGCGCTCAGGCTCGCGCCTCCTACCAGCACTCCGTCCACGTTGTCAAGGGACATGATCTCGGCGCAGTTCTCGGGCTTCACGCTGCCGCCGTACAGTATCCTGATCTTTCCGCCGTTGGCCCCGAACTTGCGCCCGAGCCGGGAGCGCACCAGGGCGTGGGCCTCGACGATCTCCGCCGGACCGGCCACCTCGCCGGTGCCGATGGCCCAGACCGGCTCGTAGGCGACCACGAGGTTCTCCGGGTCCTGGTCCCGGGGCACGTCCGCGAGCCCGGCCAAAAGCTGCCTGGTCAGGACCTCCTCGACCTTGCCCGCCCTGCGCTCCTCGATCCTCTCCCCGACGCACAGGATGACCTTGAGCCCCGAGCCGAGCCCATAGGCGGTCTTTTGGCCGACAAAGGCGTCCGTCTCGCCGAGCACGTGCCTGCGTTCCGAATGTCCGGTCAGGGCGTAGACCGCGCCGCAGTCCAAAATCTGGGCCGGGGCTATCTCGCCGGTGAAGGCGCCCTTGTCCTTGGGGTAGAAGTCCTGGGCCCCGACAAAAAAACCGGCCGCGCCCGACACGGCCTTGGCCACTGCGGCCAGGGCGGTGAACGGCGGGATGATCAGCACCTCCCTGTCCGCGGCAAGCCTTTGTTCCACGCGGGCCGCAAGGTCCGTGGCCGTGGCCCCGGCCTCGGCCAGGGTCTTGTTCATCTTCCAGTTCGCGGCCATGAGTTTTTTCATCTGTTCAAGCACTCCTTCAAGGCCTTGAAGGCGGGCAGCTCCCGGCCTTCCAGAAATTCGAGAAACGCCCCGCCGGCCGTGGATATGAAGGTGAACTTGGACGACAGATCGGTTTGGTGCAGCACGGCCACGGTGTCCCCGCCGCCCACGATGGTCAAGGCCTCGAGGTCCGCCACCGCCCTGCACAGGGCCAGGGAGCCCGAGGCAAAGGCCGGGTTCTCGAACAGGCCCATGGGGCCGTTCCAGATGACCGTGGCCGCGGGCCTGAGCACGGCGCTGAAGAGCGCAACCGACTTGGGCCCGATGTCCAGCATCATGCCCTCGGCCGGGATGCTGTCCGCGTCGAACACGCCCAGGGGCTCCTTGTCCTCCGCGCCCCTGCCGACCACGAAGTCCACGGGCAGGTGCACCTTGGCCTTGTGCTCCTCCGCGGTGTGCAGGATATCCAGGGCCGTGTCCACCAGGTCCGGCTCGACCAGGGACCTGCCGACCCCGTGGCCCTGGGCCAGGAGAAAGGTGTTGGCCATGGCCCCGCCGATTATGAAGTCGTCGACCTGGGGCAGCAGGCTGCGGATGATGCCCAGCTTGGTGGACACCTTGGACCCGCCGGAGATGGCCACATAGGGCCGTTTGGGGTGGGCGAGGTTCTCGCCCAGGTACTCCCATTCCTCCTTGAGCAGGAAACCGATGCAGCACTTTTTGGACCACTTGGGCGCGTCCACCACCGAGGCGTTGTTCCTGTGGGCCACGGCAAAGGCGTCGTTCACGTAGATGTCGGCAAGCTCCGCGAGCTGCTTGCCGAAATCGCCCCGCTGCTCGGGCTTCTTGCCCTGCTCTTCGGGGTGAAAGCGGAGGTTTTCAAGCAGCAGGGCCTGGCCGGGCTTGAGCCGGGCGGCCATGCTGCGCACCTCCGGGCCCACGCAGTCGGGCGCGAGCTCGACCTTTTGGCCCAAGAGCTCGCTCATCCTCTGGGCCACGGGCCCAAGCGACATCTTGGGCACGGGTTTGCCGTCCGGCGAGCCCAAGTGCGAGCAGACAATGGCCGAGGCCCCGTTCTTCAGCGCGTAGCGCACGGTCTCCAGCCCGGAACGGATGCGGTTGTCGTCGCCGATGACCCCGTCTTTCAGAGGCACGTTGTAGTCCACCCTGATGAGGAGTCTTTTGCCTTTGACTTCGATCTGATCGATGCATGGGAACAACACGTCTGGCTCCTTTGGGTCTGGTTGGCGGGTCATGGGCTGTCAAGAGGCGTTCGCGATCCGGAAACAGCGCCTCAGAAGCAGCGCGTCCTCGCCGTTGTCAGGGTAGTATTTCTTCCGCACCCCGTACTTTTTAAACCCGAAATTCCGATACAGGTCAATGGCCGCCTTGTTCGAGGGCTTGACGTCCAGGTAGCAGCAGCGGACCCCGGCCGCCTCGCCGTGCTCGAGCATGGCCCCGAGCAGCCGGGACCCGAGGCCCCTGCGCCGGTGGTCCGGATGCACCGCCAGGTTGAGGACCTCCATCTCGTCCGCGGCCAGGGAAAAGGCGATGTATCCGAGAAGCAGGCCGCCGGCCTTGAGCCCGAGGACCACGTAGGCGCCCTTTTCCAGGCCCAGCCGGAGCTGGTCCTCGCTCCAGTGATAGGCGAAGCACATCCCCTCCAGGCCTTTGACCGCGGTCAGGTCGTCCGGGCCGAGCCGGGTTATCCCTTCAGCTGCGATTGAGGCGCCGTGCATGATCGTCTGGATGATCCGGCTGAAAACATGTACACTCTGATCTCATCAACGTCGTTTCAGGAACGATAAAATGAAACAGCCCGGGAAGAAAGATATTGATCAGTCCCCTGATCTGTCCCAGGTCGTCGAGGTGGTCGACGACTCGGACCGGCCCGTGGCCCTGATAACCCTCGGCGAGGCGCACAGGCAACTGCTCCCGCACCGCTCGGTCCTGGTCCTTGTCTATGACCTGGACAACAGGATCTATCTGCGCAAACGCAGTTCCGCCAAGAAAATCTACCCCGGCCGCTGGGACATCTCCGCGGGCGGGCACGTCCTGGCCGGAGAGTCCAGGTTCGAGGCCGCCCAGCGGGAGCTCTGGGACATCCTGGGCATCCAGTCCGAAAGGCTCAGGCCCGTGGCCGACATCCCGTCCGGGCCCGGGACCGGCAACGAGTTCGTGAGCGTGTACAGCGTGGGCCGCACGGCCGCTCCCCCGAGGCCCAACCCGGTTGAGACCCAGGGCGGCTTTTTTTACAGTATGGACGAATTCGACTGTCTGGTCAAAGAGTTCCGGGAGCTTCTGACCCCTGAGCTGGTCCTGCTCTGGGAAAACAACATCCCCTTCCCGCATCCCTGAGCCCATGCGCTCAGGCGGCCAGTATCCCGCTCATCAGCGAATGTATGCGGCCGTTGGTGGCCAGCATGGTCGGGTCCCCGGGCCTGTAGGGGCCCTGGTCGTAGCGGCTGACCCGGCCCCCGGCCTCCTGGACCAGAAGCGTCCCCGCCGCGGTGTCCCAGGGCTTGAGCCCGGCCTCGTAAAAGGCGTCGAAGCGCCCGCAGGCCACATAGGCCAGGTCAACGGCCGCCGCGCCCAGGCGGCGCACCCCCTGGGCCCTGGCCAGGGTCGCGCCGAGGTTTTTCAATATCGCGTCCAGATGGTTGGTGATGTCGTAGGGAAACCCGGTGACCACCAGCGACTGCTCCAGGGTCTCGGCCTTGGAGACCCTTATGGCCGAGCCGTTCAGGAACGCGCCCCGGCCCTCCAGGGCGCTGAAGGTCTCGTTGAGCATGGGCAGGTCCACGAGGCCCAGGACCGGCCGCCCGCCCTGCCACAGGGCCACGGAAACAGCCACGAACGGGATGTTGTGGGTGAAGTTGGTGGTCCCGTCCAGGGGGTCCACGATCCAGGCCGAGTCCCAGTGGCCCGATCCCTGGTAGGACTCCTCGGCCACGAACTCGGCCTCCGGGAGGATATCGCCCAGATCGGCCCGCAGCCCGGCCTCCACGGCCAGATCGGTCTCAGTGACCAGGTCTATCCGGCCCTTGTGGCGCACGGTCTTGGGCCGGTCCCAGTTGGCCCTGATCAGCGCGGAGGCCCGGCCCACCGCGACCCGGGTCTCGGACAAGACCTTCTCCAGCTCCAAGGATTTCATTCGGTTATCTCTTCAGATCAGTGGCCGGGAGTTGAAAAAACAGCCCTTCGGGCCGGATGGCGCCTGGTTCGGGCCGAGACCCTTGCCGGGCCGCGGTCGGATCGGCCGGGTCACTTGGTTCTGCGCTGGATGAAGAACTCTATGGACCGGTTGTAGGTCTTTTCCTCGTCCGCGGTGAAATAGCAGGCCGGAAGCTCGCCCCGTTGCCGGTGGTAGTGCAGGCATTCGCAGCAGATGGCGTGCCTGGAGCATGAATAGGTGCAATTGCAATAGCTCTGATTGATCTTGGCCCTGGGGCACTGGTCTTGCTTCTGCATATGCGCTCCTCCTGTGGCGTGCTTGCGTTGGGAGACATTTTGTTTCATTCCCGGCCCAAAGTCCATAGCGATCTGGCCCTTGGCCCGGGAAACCAGGCCGGGAGCCATTGCCGGGCCCTGTCCAGCGGGCCTGCGGGGCTCGAACTTCGGGACTTGCGCATGGAATTTGTTGTATTTTATTTAAAAAAAGTTTAAACTATTAAATTAATAATGAAATGCTCGATCTTGCGGGCATGCGCGGCCAAAGGCCCGCGCGGTTCGGCAAGCAAACGATTCGGCAAACCAGGGCTAGGCCAGGTGCGGCATGTGGGAGAAGGCCTTTACCGAGGCGTCCGGCTACTGCTGGGACAAGAAGGACGGGGGCCCCTGCCCCGTCAAGGCGGGCAGCCTCGGTGAGCTCAAGACCATCCTTGACTGGTCGCACATAACGCAGTGCCTTCTCAGGCCCTATTTCGAGACCGAAAACTACCCCCTGGTGGAATGGCGGGAGCTCCTGCCGTCCTTTGAAATCGACCTGTTCGAGTACAAGCAGCTTCCGGGCTTCAGCCTCGTGGCCTTTGACCGGCCGTTGAACTCCTTTCAGGAGATATTCCAGTACGACGTGCTGCATCCCTTCCTGGACTGGCAAAAGGAGGACCTGATCAAGGACGCCTGCGTCCTGGAGAGCTCGGTCCTCGCCGCCAACCTGCGGCTGTTCCAAAGCCGGCTGCCCAAGATGCTGCACGAAGACTTTGAGCGCCAGTTCGGCGCCTCGGACATCTGCGGGCTGGAGAACTACTTCGATCTGCTGCCCTTTCTCCTGCACCTGGAACGGGCCCACATCCTGGCCAAGGACAGCGCCGGGGAGTACTGCCTGACCGGGATATACGCCTCCCTGCCCTCGGAGCTGGACACCGAGCTCAAGCGCTTCGGCATGAAGATCGGCAAGTTCAGTCCCGGAAACAACCTGAGGTACGAGTGCAACCGGCTGTTCGTATACCAGTTCCTCATGGAGCAGCACGGCTTCCCCATCGTCTCCGAACGCAGGACCTCGGCCGCGCTTTTCGCCAGGCGGCTTCTGCGCATGGGCGAGAACTTCATGGTCCGGGTCCTGGGCCAGTCGGACCGGACCATAACCACGCTCTCCTCAAGGTTCAGGAACAGGCGCTATCCCCGGATCGAGAAGATCGCCCTGGTCCAGGTGGACCAGAGGCAGACCGAGGCCATAACCCTGCTCAAGGACCAGGGCTTCTTCGTGGACGAGAAGAAGCGGGTGGTGATCCTGCGGGTGATCTACAAGCAGCACGACTACAACCCCAAGAACATCCGCGAGGACCGCGCCATTTCGGTCCAGGCCCAGGAGATCATCCATCCGCTCACCGGCAGGGTCCTCAGCCACCTGAACATCATCAAGGACGCCTCGAGCATGATCCTGTGCCTGAACGACATCGTGCGCGGCGAGTTCCAGGGCAAGATCACCTACAAGCGCCAGGAGATCATCCAGGACACGGACAGCCACGAGAAGCGGCTCAAGTTTCTGTTCAGCTGGCTCTCCAAGCACCAGCACAGGATAATCGACTACTCCGACGAGTTCTTCGCCATGATCGTGAAAGTCATGGACAGCTATCTGCTTTCGCCTGAGAATTACAAGGTCTTCAACGAGCTTAACGACCTGTACCAGGACGTCTGGTCGCGCTACAGCGTGATCCAGCAGGGCCGGAAGATCAGAATTCTGGAGGACCTGAAGAACAGGCAGTACAAGGGCAAGGGCCTGAGCCACCTGGAGGCGATCCGCCAGATGACCGAGATACTCGGCGAGCTCAAGTTCGAGATCGTCAACTACTTCGATCAATTGGTCGTGAAGGCCCTGGCCATAGGCCGGCAGGTGGTCGACGACCCCTATCTCCAGCGCCGCTACATGCGAAGGCCCGACGATTCGCTGAGCGATTACGGCCGGGCGGTGAAGAAATACTGCGGCCGACTGGTGAGCCTCTTGGACGAGTTCGAGGCCATAAGAAAGACAAGGGTCGGCGAGGATATGACCGTGGGCATCGACGTCGTCCTCTAAGCCCCGGCATCGAGGACCGCGCCCCTGAACGGGTCCGGGCCTAGGCCCTTATGAATCCGGAGTGCAAGCCATGCAGGAACTCAAGACCACCCCGCTGACCTCCTGGCACCGGGAGAACGGGGCCAAGATGGCGCCGTTCGCGGGATACGACATGCCCGTGCAGTACGAGGGCATCCTCGCCGAGCACCGCCAGACCAGGGAATCGGCGAGCGTCTTCGACATCTGCCACATGGGCGAGTTCACCCTGGAGGGGCCGGGCGCGGCCGAGGCCCTGGACGGCCTGGTGACCCAGGATGTCCGCAAACTGGCCCCGGGCAGGTGCGGCTACGGGTTTCTGCTCAACCCAAAGGCCGGGGTCCTCGACGACCTGATCGTGTACCGGCGCGGCCCGGACCGATACCTGATCGTGGTCAACGCGGCCTGCGAGGACTCGGACTTCGTCTGGATGTCCCAGAGGCTGCCCCAAAGCCTGGCCCTTACGAACATCTCGGCCAAGACCGCCAAGATAGACCTCCAGGGCCCCAGATCGCGCGAGGTACTGGAGGACGCCTTGGGTGAGGACTGCGGCCGGCTGCCCTACTTCGGCTTTGCCGAGACCGGGTTTCAAAACGCCTGGCTGCTCATCAGCAGGACCGGGTACACCGGCGAGCTGGGCTACGAGCTCTACCTGCCCTCGGACGCGGCCCTGGACCTGTGGCGGACTCTGGTCGGGCACCCCCTGGCGCGTCCGGCCGGTCTGGGGGCCCGGGACACCCTGCGCCTGGAGATGGGCTATCCCCTGTACGGCCAGGACCTGGACCCCGAGCACACCCCGGTCGAGGCGGGCTACGGCCGCCTGCTCGGCAAGGCCGCGCCGTTCTTGGGCAAGCCCGCCCTGGGCCGGGTGAACGAGCGCCTGATCCCGCTTTTGATCGACGGCCGCAGGGCCGCGCGCCACAACGATCGGGTCCTTCTGCCCTCGGGCGCGGAGGTCGGGGCGGTCACCAGCGGGTCGTTCGCGCCTTCGCTTAGCTGCTGCGTGGCCCTGGCCTATGTCCGGGCGGACGCGGCCGAGGAGCCCGCGTTCAGGATAGCGGCCCAGCGCGCCGAGCTCGACGCCCGGCGCGCCACATTGCCCTTCTACACCCAGGGCACGGCCAGAAACCCCCTGGACTGAGCCCTTAAACCCCTTTCCGCCCCCATCCTGCCCGGCCTGTGTTCGTCGAGCGCATCGGCTCAGCCTATTGATGCGCGCAAAACGATAGATATTGGCTATTTGACCTTGCGGCCCAAGGCGTTGATAACCGCTCCAGGAGGTGCGCCATGGCCGAGGTCAGTCTCGATTGCAGGCAGATGCCCTGCCCCCAGCCGGTGTTGAAATGCAGGTCCTGCGTCACGGACCAGGCCCCGGCCTCGCTTTTGGTCCTGGTGGACAACTCGGCGGCCAAGGACAATGTCGGCCGCTTTCTGACCTCCCAGGGCTATGCGGTCACGGCCCAGGAGGACAACGGCCAGTGGCTTGTCCTGGCCGAACGCGATTCCGGGTCCGCCGGCCCGGCCCCGTCTCCGGCCCAAGACCCGGCCCCTGCACCCGCCGCCCCGGCCCCTGGCCAGCGGACCCTGGTCTTCATCTCCTCGGACACCATGGGCCGGGGCGACGACGATCTGGGGGCCAAGCTGATGCTCAACTTCCTGGCCACCCTGCCCGAGCTCGGCCCCCATCTGTGGCGCGTGATCCTGGTCAACGGCGCGGTCAGGCTGGCGGTCGCGGCCAGCCCCTGCCTTGAAAAGATCAAGTCCCTGGCCGATTCCGGGGTCTCGATCCTGGTCTGCGGCACCTGCCTGGAGCACTTCGGCCTGATTGAGCAAAAGATGGTCGGCGAGACCACCAACATGCTCGACGTGGTCACCAGCCTGCACCTGGCCGACAAGGTCATCAAGGTCTGATCCGGCCCCTGCCCGGCGTTGACAACCCGGCCCGGGTGCCCGAATATCCCGCCACGCCCGGTCGGGGCCAGGTCCATGATAATTACGCGATCATGACGTGAGCGGATCAGACAACAACTTGATAAGGCTGAATAAGTTTCTGGCCCAGTGCGGCCTGGCCTCGCGCCGCGCCGCTGACCGGCTCATCTCTTCCGGCGCGGTGGCGGTCAACGGCCGACAGGTGACCGGCATGGGCGTCAAGATAGACCCGGCCGTGGACCGGGTCGAGGTCAATGGTTCGCGGGTCGAGCCGCCCAGGGAGGCCGGGGGGCTCTATCTGATCCTGAACAAGCCGGTCCGGGTCCTGACCACGGCCAAGGACCCCCGCGGCCGGGACACGGTCATGGACCTGCTGCCGCCCGAGATCAGGCGCAGAAGGCCCTTTCCCGCGGGCCGCCTGGACTACTTCTCCTCCGGCCTGCTGCTCATGACCACGGACGGCGAGCTCTGTCGGCGCATGACCCATCCCAAATGGCATCTCCCAAAGGTCTACCGGGTCCTGGTCCGGGAGCAGGCGACCGAGGGCCAGCTCAAGGCCATGCGCTCGGGCATGACCCTGGCCGAGGGCGAGGTCTTGGCCCCGGTCCGGGCAAGGGTCCTGAAGCCCGGGCCGGGCTGTGTTTTGGAGCTGACCCTCATCCAGGGCGTCAACAGGCAGATCCGGCGCATGTGCCGGGACCTGGGCCTGACCGTCTTGGGTCTGGAGCGGGTCTCGATCGGGCCCCTGTCCCTGGCCGGGCTCTCGGCCGGGAAGTGGCGCGGGCTGACCGACCGCGAGGTCCGGGACCTGAAGACGGCCCTGGGGCTCCAGGGGCCGCTGGTCAGGCCCGGCTAGAAATCCGGCCGGCCGGCCTGGCCCTGGGTGTTGTCCTGGACCTCGACCCCGGGCGGCGGGCTGAACTCAAAGGTCTTGGCCGGGATGGCCACCCCGGTCTTGAGGTTCTTGAGCGCGACCTGGTTGCCGTCGCCGTAGAAGCTGACCACCAGGACCCTGCGCATGAGATAGGACTTCGGATCGACCCAGATGTAGGCCAGGACCATGTTCATCTCCGGCTTGTGGGGCACGAGCTTGACCTTGGTCAGGCCCTGGTCCTCACCCTGATCCTCGACCTTGAAGTCGTCCTTCAGATTGGCCCGGCCCGAGAGGATGCGCAGCATTATTTCGGACTTGAACAGGTCCTGGGCCTTGTGTTTTATGGCTATCCGGTCCTCGGCCACGTATTCCCAGACATGGTCCCTGGCGACCACGAACAGCTCCTCGGGGTCTTCGATCTGCCAGCGCACCAGCCCGGGCTGCTTGAACCATATCTGGCCGTGCCTGAGCTCCTGCTGCCCGCTCGCGGCGTGGGTCAGCTCCTGATCAAAGTCGGCCTTGAAGGACTCGACCGTCTCGTAGCGTTTCTGGATCAGGTCCGGCAGGTCCGAGGCCCCTGCGGGCCGAGCCCAGACCATGCTCAGAAGGCACAGACAAAACAAGACCTTGCGCATGAGACTCACCCCTTGTATCCCAAAAATCGTGGCCCGGACACTAGTCCTTGGGCGGGATCACCATTCTGGGCTTGCTGCCCTCCTGGGGGCCCAACAGGCCGTCCGCCTCCATCTGCTCGATGTACCTGGCCGCGCGGTTGAACCCGATGCGGAAGCGGCGCTGGATCAGGGAGATCGAGGCCTTGCCCTGGGAGAGGACGAAGTCCACGGCCTCGGCGTACAGGGGGTCGTCGGCCATGCCCCCCTCCTCTGCGCCGAGGCCCCCGTTGCCCTGGCTGTCCTTGGTCCAGCGGGCAAAGTCGATCTCGAACTCCTGGGGCCTATGCTGCTGCCAGAACCTGACCACCGCGGCGATCTCCCTGTCGTCCACGTACGGGGCGTGCATGCGCTGGAGCCTGGAGCCGCTGTGCTTGAAGAGCATGTCCCCGCGGCCCAGGAGGTTCTCGGCGCCCACGGTGTCCAGGATGGTCCGCGAGTCGGGCTTGGACGAGACCTGGAAGGATATCCTGGTCGGAAAGTTGGCCTTGATCAGCCCGGTGACCACGTCCACGCTGGGCCGCTGGGTGGCCAGGATCATGTTTATGCCCGCGGCCCGGGAGAGCTGGGCCAGCCTGACGATGCACAGCTCGACCTCCTTGGCCGCGGTCATCATCAGGTCCGCAAGCTCGTCTATGACTATGACCAGGTAGGGAAGCGGCTTCAGGTCCTGGATGTCCTCGGGCCGGTCGTCGCCCAGGCCGGCCAGCTTCTGGTTGTAGGCCTCGATGTTCTTGGCCCCGAGCCGGGCCATGGCCTCGTAGCGGGACTCCATCTCGAAGACCGCCCACTCCAGGGCGCTCTTGGCCATGGCCGTCTCGGTGACCACGGGATGGACCAGGTGCGGCAGGCTGGCGTACACGGCCAGCTCGATGCGCTTGGGGTCCACCAGCAGGAGCTTGACCGTGTCCGGGTCGGCCTTGAACAGGAGGCTGAGCAGAAAGGCGTTCAGGCAGACGCTCTTGCCCGCGCCCGTGGCCCCGGCCACCAGCAGGTGCGGCATCCTGGCCAGGTCCGCGACCTGGGTCGCGCCGTGGATGTCCTTGCCCAGGGCCAGGGTCAGGGGCGAGGCCGCGGTGGCGAAAATCTCGGATTCGAGTATCTCGCGCAGGTAGACCGTCTGGCGCTTCTCGTTGGGTATCTCCACGCCCACGCTGTCCTTTCCGGGGATCGGGGCCACGATGCGCACGGCCAGGGCCTTCATGGCCAGGGCGATGTCGTCGTTCAGGGCCTCAATCCTGCTTATCTTGACCCCCGGCGCGGGCTTGAACTCGAACATGGTCACCACGGGACCGGGCTTGATCTGCTGTATCTCGCCCTGGATGTTGAAGTCCGCCAGGCAGGATATGAGCCTCTGGGCCTGGGTCTCCAGGGACTTGGGGTCCAGCGTGGTCCTGTTGACCGGCGGAGGGGACAGGAGCTCCAGTCCCGGCAGCTCCCGGCCCCCGGGCTTGGCGCCGTTGTCCGGCTTTGGCCTGGCGGGCTGTTTCTGGGGCCGCTTCTCGGTCCTGCTCCGGACGGCCGCGCCCCCGGTCTGGCCTGAGGCGGCCTTTTTCTCCAGCTCGGCCTCCAGCCTGGCCGCCTTGAGCGCCCGGCTCGTGCGCCTGCGTTCGAGCCACGCGCACCACAGATCATAGGCCAGGGACCTGATCCGCCTGAGCAGGCCCGCCCAGCTGAAGCCCAGAAAGACCTGGAGGCAGATCGCGGAGAGGAAGAGCCAGAGCAGAAAGGCCCCGGCCGGGCGCAGAAAGGGGATGGTCAGTCTGTTTATGACCTCGTGGCCGAAGACCCCGCCGCCCGCAAGGCCGTACTCGGCCGTGGCCGTGGGGCAGAACCAGGGATGGCTCAGCCAGGCCAGCATGGACACATACAGCCCGGCCGCGCCCAGCAGGCGCCATTTGGGGATGCGCAGCCTGGTGATGAACCGGCTCAGGCCCAGGTACAGGAACACGAAGGGCCAGATCAGGGCCCCGAGGCCGAACATGTCCACGAGCAGCCCGGCCGCATAGGCCCCGGCCGCGCCGGCCACATTTCGGACCTTCCAGCCCTTGCTCACGGCCTGGTTCAGGGCCGGGTCCCCGGGATCGAAGCTGAACAGGCTCATGAACAGGAAGGCGGCCAGGAACAGGCAGCACATGGCCAGGATCTCCCGCCTCCAGCCCTTGGCCTCACTGCGGCCCTCGTTTTTCTTGTCCGCGGCGCTCATTGTTGCCTGCAAAATCCGCTCGCCGGCCGGGTCGCGGCCGACGTCATTTCAGTCAAATCCGTTCCGGGCCGGGCTAGACCCGGCTGATGTACTCGCCGCTCCGGGTGTCGACCTTGATCCTGTCGCCCGTGTTTATGAACAGGGGCACGTTGACGGCCAGCCCGGTCTCCAGCCTGGCCGGTTTGGTGGCGTTGCTCACCCGGTCGCCCTGGATCCCGGGCTCGGTCTCCACGACCTTGAGGACCACCGAGGCCGCAAGGTCCATGTCCACGAAATCGCCCCTGTAGAGCAGGACCTTGATCGTGTCGCCCTCCTTGACGTAGCCGTCCTTGCCGCCGGCCTTGTTCGAGGCCACGTGGACCTGCTCGTAGGACTCCAGGTCCATGAACACCAGGTCCTCGCCGTCCCTGTACAGATACTGCATCTCCTTGGTGCCCATGTCCGGCCTGCCCACCTTCTCGCCCGAGCGGAAGGTGTGGTCCACGACCCGGCCGGTCAGGATGCTCTTGAGCTTGGTCCGGACCATGGCCCCGCCCTTTCCGGGCTTGAAGTGCAGGAACTCGACTATCTCGTAGGGCTTGTTTTCAAGCTCGATCTTGAGCCCCTTTCTGAAGTCCGTGGTCGAATACATGGATATCCGCCTTGTTGCGCTTGCAAGGTTTTAGGGGGAAAAATCGGTCAGGACCGTCGGCCCGGCCCGGACAGGGTCCGGCACAGGGCCTGGACAGCCAGGGCATACCCGAGAATCCCGAAACCGGCAATCAGGCCCAGGCAGTGCGCGCCCATGAGGCTCTGCCGCCGCAGGGGCTGGTCCGCGCGGGCCAGGATGTTGGAGATGTGCACCTCCACGCAGGGCACCCCGATCCAGGCCAGGCAGTCGGCCAGGGCCAGGCTGGTGTGGGTCAGGGCCCCGGCGTTGAGGACCACGCCGTCGGTCTTGTCCTCTCGGGCCTTTTCCAGGCGGTCTATGAGCGCGCCCTCGGAGTTGGACTGGAAGAACTCCAGGGCCACCCCGGCCGCGTCCTTGCCCATGAGCCCCGCGAGCAGGCCGGGCAGCTCGTCCAGGGTCTGGGAGCCGTATATCTCCGGCTGCCTGAGGCCTATGGACCCCAGATTGGGGCCGTTCATTATCAATATCCTGTGCTTGGCCATGATTTCACCGCTGATCTTTTTTCTGTTTCAAAGCCTGGTTGAAAACAACGCCTTGGGCCGCGCTTGACTGGAGCCTGAAAAACGAGAACATTGCGAGACGCGTTCCGCAGCCAACCTATTACGGGCACCCCCCTTATGAACCGAACCATCGAGTTAGTCAAAACCGCATACGAAATCAATCAGCTGGAGCCTGTGGAGATGCCCCAGGCGGCCATGGCCGGACGCTCCAACGTGGGCAAGTCCTCGCTCATCAACTGCCTGGCCGAGAGAAAGACCCTGGCCAGGATCAGCTCCACCCCGGGCAAGACCAGGAGCGTCAACTTCTACCTGGTCCGGCCGGACGGATTCTGCCTCGTGGACCTGCCCGGATACGGCTACGCCAAGCGCTCCAAGGCCGAGCGGGCCAAATGGGGCGGGCTCATCGAGGCCTACCTGCGCGGCAACCCCTGGCTCCGGGTGGTGACCATGCTCCTGGACTGCCGCCTGCCGCCCCAGAAGCCGGACCTGGAGCTGGCCGCCTACCTCCGGCATCAGGACATCCCCATACTGGCCGTGCTCACCAAGGCCGACAAGTGCGGCCAGAGGGACCGGAGCCTGCGCCGGTCCCAGTGGCGGGACATCCTGCGCCTGGACGAGCCGGCCATATTCTTCTCCAGCAGGACCGGCCTGGGCAGGGAGGACCTGTGGCAGGCCCTGGCCAAGGCTACCTCGGGGTCCCGAACCTGCCCGGAATGCGCTTGACGGTCCGCTCCAGGTAGGCCCGAACCTCCTTTTCCAGCCCGGGCACGCAGACCCAGGCCAGCCGGAGACCGGCCAGCCCGGCCATGACCGCGTTGCCCATCCAGGCGGCGAGCACCGGGTACAGGACCCCCTTCTGCCCGGCCGAGACCCCCAGGACGTAAAGGCCGTAATGGGTGAACACGAGCACCAATCCGACCAGCACGTTCAGATAGACGTTTTCCATGACCGAGACGACCGCCAGGGCCATCAGGGCCATGACCAGGATCGAAAAGGCATAGGCCCACTTGGCGTGCCAGGCGGTCCTGAGGCGCTCCACGTTGGACCCGGACTCCTTGAGGTCGTCTATGACCTTGCCCAGCTCCCAGAGGGGAAGCTGGGCCCTGTCCTCGCCGAACTCCACGGCCATGAACGACTTGAGGTCCTGGCGCACGGACAAGAACTGGGACAGACGCCTCACGGACTCGAAGGTCCGGGTGTCGATCTCGAACACGTCCAACAGGCCCCAGCCGTTGTCGTCCACCAGGGCCTTCTTGGCGGTCAGCACGCGCGCGAGCCTCTGGCTGCCCGGGTCGAACTCGTAGACCGTGACCCCCCTGGCCCGGTTCTGGGCCGGGGTGGCCTCCCTGGCCTCGACGATGTACGGGCCGTCCCTGAACCAGATGTCCTTGATGACCCGCTGGTCCAGCTCCTTCTTGCGCACCTCCTCCTTCCATATCCTGTTCGCCTCCTGCTCGCCCATGACCCCGATGTACTGGGAAAAGGCGAGCTGGCCGAGGCTCCAGAACACGGCGTAGACCACGAAGAAGCGCACGAACCAGCTCAGGGACACCCCGCCCGAGCGCAGGGCCAAAAGCTCGCGGTTTCTGGCCATGAGGCTGATCTGGACGATCATGGCCAGAAAAAAGACCGCGGGCATTATCTGGGACAAAATGAGCGGGATCTTGACCGTGAAATAAGTGAGCACCGCGCCGGACCCCAGGCCCGCGGACACGAAGTCGTCCAGCCGGTCGAAGACGTCGGTCAACAGGTACAGGCCGGAGCCTATGCCCAGGCAGAGGAGGAACATGAACATGTTCTGCCTGGCCAGGTGCCTGCCCAGGACGCCGAACACCAGCAGGCGCCTCACGCCGCCCTCCTCCTGAGCCGGAAGTGGGCGAACCAGACCATTACCCGGGCGTTCTTCTCCAGGGCCGCCAGCCTGAGCCCGTAGACGCCTGCCGCGGTGAACAGGACATTCGGAAACCACAGGCCCACGGCCGGATGCAGGGCCCCGGACTCGCCCAAGGTGATCCCCAGGGAGAACAGGGTGTAATAGACCAGAAACAGGCCCATGGACAGGATCAGGCCGTACTGCTGCCTCAGGCCGCGGAACACGCAGGCCACGGGCAGGGCGAAGAGCCCGAGCACGAAACAGCCCACGGGCAGGGTCATGCGCTTGTATATCTCCACCAGGACCTTGCGGCCGAACACGGCGTCGTGTTTGGCCAGCTCCAGGGGATCGTTGTTTATCTTAAAAAGCCTGGCCCAGGACATCTCGCTGGGCCGGTTGGGGTCGATGCCGTAGCCCGCCAGCAGGCCGCCCAGGGGCAGCCTGACCGAATAGGAGCCGAACTGCAGGACGTCCAGCTTTTCGCCCTCGCGGCGATATATCCGGCCGTTCCTGAACATGATGCTCACCTGGCCCTTCTGCGGGTCGCTGTTGACCTCGCCCTCCGGGGCCACGATGTTGACCACTGTGTCCTTGTGGGTCCGGTCCTGGACGAACACGAACTTCATCTTCCCGGACTCGTTGTCCACCTGGTGGGCGTAGAAGGTCAGCCCGGGGAACTCCTGGTTGAACACCCCGGCCTGCATGGCCAGCTTGGTCCTGGTCCTGGCGTACTCGACCACGGTGCTCCGGAAGTGGTCCATGCCCCAGGAAAGGCCGTGGAAGGAAAAGTAGAAGTTGAGCATGGTGCAGGCCAGACAGAAGATGAGCGGCGCACGCACCAGCCGGTACAGACCTATGCCGCTGGCCTTGAGGGCCATGAGCTCGTTGTCCGTGCTCATGCGCAGGAAGGTCAGAAACACGCTGAGCATGCAGGCGATGGGCGTGATCAGGAGCAGGAAGAACGGCGTGAGGTACATGAAGAGCCGGGCGAGCTCCCAGACGCTCACGTTCTGGGACAAGAACAGGTCCCGGAGCTGGAGCATGCGGCCGAGCAGGATGAGCGTCAGCAGACAGCCCACGATCAGGCCGAAAAGGGACGCCAGATCCTTGAGTATCTGTCTATGGAGAAGGCTCACCGAAGTGGCAGGCTATTTTTCCTGGTCCTTGAAGAAACGTTGCAGGAATTCCACGTCCTTGGGGCTCAAGTTAAAGCGCATGGCCGCCTGCTCGATGAGCTGGGCCAGCCGGGCCCCGGCATCGTCGCGCCTCTTGTCGCTGATCCACTTGACCGCCTTTTTGGTCAGTTCGCTCTGAGGCATGATGGTGGTCATTGTCCCTCCCGCAGGATGATATTTAGCCCGCGCTCAGGGAATACACCAGCTCCGCCGGGCTTGCAACTTCGGTCCCCATGCGCTAGGCCAGGCCGGCAAAGGCGTTGCGCGAACCGGCGCGCGCCACTCCAGCCGGAGGTGGCGTTCATGGACTCGCTTCTGGTCGCCGTGGTCCTCGGCCTGGTCGAGGGCCTGACCGAGTTTCTGCCCGTTTCAAGCACCGGGCACCTGATAATCGCCGGACGGCTCATGGGCTTCACCGGGGCCAAGGCGGCCAGCTTCGAGATATTCATCCAGCTCGGGGCGATCCTGGCCGTGGTCGTGGCCTACAGAGAGCGCTTCCTGGGCCTGGTCCGGCCCGCCGGCCCGGGCGGCCTGTCCGGGTCGCGGGGGGTCTGGCTCCTGTTCCTGACCACCCTGCCCGCCTGCGTGCTCGGGCTCGCGGGCCACAAGCTCATCAAGGCCCAGCTGTTCGGGACCGAGAGCGTGGCCTGGGCCCTGTTCGCGGGCGCGGCCATGATCCTGGTTGTGGAGGGCCTCAGGCGCAGGTCGAAGATCGAAGGCCTGGACTCCATCACCCCCGTCGTCGCCCTGGGCGTTGGCCTGTTCCAGTGCCTGGCCCTGTGGCCGGGGTTCTCGCGCTCCGCGGCCACGATCATGGGCGGGATGATCCTCGGGCTGGAGCGCAAGACCGCGGCCGAGTACTCGTTCATCGCCGCGGTCCCGGTCATGTTCGCGGCCACCGGGTACGAGATGCTCAAGAACTTCGATCTGTTCGGCGCCCAGGACCTGGTCTTCGTGGCCCTGGGGTTCGGGGTCTCGTTTTTCGCGGCCTGGGCCGCGGTCAAGGGCTTCATCGCCCTTTTGGCCCGCTTCACGCTCAGGCCCTTTGCCTACTACCGCCTCGGCCTGGCCATGCTGGTGATCCTCTGGACATAGGCCGGGGTGGGGAAATCGGTTCACCCGGTTCAAGCCCCCCTTCATTTTGTCGAAAGCGCCCTCCGCCCGGACGAGCCGAAAAATCCCGGCTGATTGCCCTTGCAAACAGGACCGAGAATGGCTATACAGCGATTCCGCCTGAACGGGTTGCGTGGCGAGGTAGCTCAGGTGGTCAGAGCATGCGGCTCATATCCGCAGTGTCGGGGGTTCAAGTCCCTCCCTCGCTACCAAAAAACCCGGCGCAACGACTGAAGGTTCAATCCTAGGTCGTTTTGACAACGATCAGGCCGCGGGCGAAGCGCCCGGATTCGGTCTTTGATCAGCGACGCCCGGCGGGTTGAGGCGATATCCGCGATGCCTTGGACAACGGTCGACCGCCTTCGGCAATCACAGGGGTGAACCAATGAAAAGATTGATCTTTTTGATATTCACGCTGCTGATGTTGTTCGCCGCCGGCACCTGCCTGGCAGGGACCGCGGAGGAGTTCCAGGAGATGGACGTGAACCTGGACGGGGCCCTGACCATGGAGGAGATCATCGTCTGGTGGCCCAGCGAGCGGGACTCCGCCGAGGCCTTCGCCTATTTCGAGCAGGCCGACGCGGACAGGGACGGACGGATCATTGAATCGGAATGGCTTGGGGTGATCAGCTTCAGAGGCGCTTTGCCGGATATTCAGTGATTTTTTACTTGACATCTGATTCAAACGAAATTATGTAGGGTTAGTTATATCTAGCATCGCCAGTTGGGGCGTGGCCGAGAGATACGCGGCCGAAGCTAGTTCGATTCGAAACTGGGTTTTACAAGGAGCAGCGTGCGCAACTTGTACGCAGCTCCTTTTTTGTTGGCATTTGACGCGTGTAATCAACTACTTACTTTTTGGAGAACGATTTCCATGTCCAAGAACATTTATGTGGGCAACCTGCCCTGGAGCGTCACTGAGAGCGAGATACGTCAGGCCTTCGCCAATTACGGCGAGGTAATGAGCGTGAAACTGATCGAAGATCGCGAAACCGGCCGTCCCCGTGGTTTCGGGTTCATCGAGATGGACGACCAAGGCGCCATGGAGGCCATTGAGAAGCTGGACGGCACCGACATGGGCGGCCGGAACATCAAGGTCAACGAGGCCAAGCCCAGGCCCGAGCGCAGCTCGCGCTGGTAGTTTTCAGCCGAGGTTGAAACGGGTTAAGGCCCGCCGCTTTAATAGCGGCGGGCCTTCTTAATTTCAGGTCATTTCCTCCATGCCCTTGAAGAACTCCTCTTCGTCGAACAGGTCGGGCTCCTCCTGCTTGAGCCTGTCGAGCTCGTCGAAGAACGCCTCCCAGCCGACGACCTCCTTGAACTTCTTGTTGTTCTTGAAAAACTTGAACACCTGGCCGCGCGGGCATTTGGTCATGTTGATGTCCAGGTTCCCGCCGGACCTGATGGTCGTCCAGAAACAGGACCAGGCGCTCTCGTCGCCCTCGGTCTTCTTGTATTTCTGGAAATAGGCCTCGAAGATGTCCTGGATTCCCTGCCGGTCCATGACTCCTCCTGGAGGTTAAAGTGTTATCCCATGTAGTTCCCGTATCAAGATATGCGTTTTTGGTCCACCGTGGCCGGTCCGCTCTTGCCAGGGGCGGGCGAGACATTATATTAACTCAATAGGTCTTTGACATGGGGGCGCACTGGTTTCGACGGGGATGATCGAGGCCAGGGTTGCAGGTCGAGGTCGCCGCTGGCCTCGTAAAAAAGCGGCAAGCACGACAAGTGCCGAAAACGACTACGCATACGCTATGGCTGCCTAATTAGGCAGCCGTAGTCCCGGGGCATGACCCCGGCGGCTCTCCGGGCTACGCCCGATAAACCGGAGACGTCGACGACACCCCTCGGGCTGGTTTCCTGCTGCTGTCTGTCCGGCGGGAGACGAGATCATAGGCAAGCTGGCCGCGCGGCCGTCCGGGCAGGGACAATCCGCGCGGCGAGAACTTAAACCTGTCCTAAGCCTGTAGACGCCTTGAGCTAAGCGTTCTCGGACGGGGGTTCGATTCCCCCCGCCTCCACCATT
>JAFGBU010000038.1 GCA_016932995.1 Desulfovibrionaceae bacterium | reverse complement strand
GGGGCGGGCCATTTTTTTCGTCTTTCCGGGTCGCGGCCCAGGTCCCTAGACCGGCGAGGAGACGCCTGTCGGCTCCCCGGGCAGGCCGAGAAATATCTCCGGCAGCACCCCGCCGTGCGCGGACTCCGGGAGCCTGTCCACGCCCAGGCAGGTCGACCGCCGGGTCAGGCCCGGGCCCTGGGCGCCCAAAAATTTTAAAAGGGCCGCGGCCTGGTCCGGCCGCTCCAGGAGCACCCGGAAACCGGCCTCCCCGCCGCGCGAGAGCAGCCGGATCTGGCCCGCGCCAAGCCCGTCCAGCTCAAAGCCCAGTATCAGCTCCACGAGCGGCGGGCCCTTGTCCGGGCCGCGGACCGCGGCCCGGCGGGCCACGAGCTCCTGGCGTCCGGCCCCGGGCATCAGCCAGGGCGGATATGAGAAACGCCCCTGGCCCGCGCCGGCCAGGGCGCTGTCCACCAGGGCCGCGCAGCGCGCGACCTCAAGGTACAGGCCGGCCGTGTCCGGCTCCTGGGCAAGGGCCCGGAACAGGGCCTTTCTGCGGGCCTCAAGCTCGACCAGGGCGGCGTTCTGTTTCAGGATTTCCCGGGCCGCGGCCTCGAACCTGGCCCTGGCCAGGCCGAAGTCCTGCATCACGGCCAGCAAGGCCGAGCCCCTTCCCGGGCCCGGGCCGAGCTCCTGGAGCACGATCTCCGGATACAGGGCCGTGACCCTGAAGTGCATGACGCTGCCCGCTGCGGGCCGCGAGCCGATGCGGGCCAGAAGCGGCTGGTTGTCGATGGACACCCAGGCCAGGCCGGGACCTTCCCAGCCCAGGACCCTGCCCTGGACCCGGTCGCCGACGCGGTGCCGGTTCCTGAACGCGGCCCCGCGCCTCTGCCGGTCGCCCGGGCCCTGGCCCCGGCCCTGTGCGTAGCCAGTGATGCGCATGTCTTTGCCCGGACCGCCCGGCGCCGGGTCAGGAGCGGTCGATGATTATTTCCACCTCGTCCACGCTCAGGCCCGTGGCCCGGGCGAGGTCCTGGGGCGACTCGCCCCTGGCGTGGCCGGCGAGGATGATCTGGCGCAGGAACTGGGGGGAGCGGCTGTACTCGTGGGCCTGGTCCAGGAGCCTCTTCAGCTCCCGGCTCTTTTGCTCCAGGGCCTCGTTGAGCTTCATCAGCTCCTCCTGGCGCAGCTCAAAGGTCTGGATGAGCTCCTGTTCGATCTGGGCGTTGAAGCGCAGCTTGTTGATGAAGTCGTCCTGGTTGGCCTGGATCTTCAAGAGCAGGCCCTCGGACTTCTTGAGCTTGAGGAAGAAGAAGATGACCACGCCCAAGAGGACCAGCTCGGTGATGGAGAAGAGTATCAAAAGCAGATTGGAAAAGACCATGCCCGCATCGCTCCTGGCTGACGCCCGGTTGCCCGGCGGGGCGTCATATCTTGACGTTTATTATGTTTCCCGCCCAGGGCGAGGCGTTGGAGGCCGTGGTCTCCTGGTCCTCGGGCTTCTTTTCCCGGTGTTCTGTCGGGGCCTGCTGCTGCTGGCCCTTGCTCCCTGCGTCCCGGCCCACGGCCTCGGCGCGTTCCTTCTTGTTCACCCCCTGGATGCGCTCCTGCAGGAGCTTCTGGTGCTCGGCCATGAGCGGGGCGAACAGGGTGCGCTCCATTTCCGGCCGGGCCTGCTCCGCGTTGGCCAGCTTCTGGACGAACGGAAGCTGGGAAACGAGAACCGGCAGGTCAAGGGGCGAGGCGGCCATGTCATTTCACCAAATACTGCTCGAAGAGCACGGTTTCAAACCGGCCGGCACCCATGTACTGGTTGACCACGGCCAGCAGGTCCTTTTTCAGTTTGTCCCCGTTCGTCTCATCGGACAAAAACTCCAAATCCTTATTCTTGAGGTAGTAGTAGAGGGCGTTTCTTACCGTGATCGTCTCCTGGACGAAGTTCTTGGCCAACTGCTCGTTGTCCGTGCTGAAGTTGAGCCTGGCCACCAGGAAGCGGATATTGTTCTCCTCGTCGCGCTGCTCGATCCAGAAGGGATCGAGCCTGACCAGGGTCTCGCCCCCCTTTTTCACCTCGATCGGCGCGGCCGGCTTTTCGGGCTCGGCCGGCGGCGGCGGGGGCGGGATCGCGCCCCTGGGGATTGCGAAAAAGGCGATGAGCGCTATGAGCAGGCCCACGGCCCCGCCGAGGTAGAAGCTCTTTTTCTTCAGAAAGGCCGGCAGGGGCTTTTTCACGCCCCTGTCTTTCAGGACCTCGCGCTCCTCCGGAGGCTCCTCCAGGGCGACCTCCTGCTCTTCCTCGTCCTCCAGAAACGGGGCGTCGTCCAGGTCCAGGTCGACCTTGCGGCCGGCCTTGGCCGCGGCCTCCTGACCGGGCTTGGGGGCCTGGGCCGGAGCGGACTCCTCCCCGGGCCGGGCCTCCTCGGCCTGGTCGGGCTCGCCGCTCCCCTCGGCCTCGTCCTTGGGTCCCTGTTCGAGGATTTCTTCCGGATCGTCCGGCGCCATCAAGACCACCTCTCGGGCCTGTTTTCCGCCGCCCGTCCGGGCGGCGTCCGCCGGGTCCGCCGGGCCGAAGCCCCCCCGGCCGTCATTCCCCGCCCTGCTCGTAGCGGGCCTGGAAGTTCTTCCTCAGCTTGGCCAGGGCCTGGGAGTGGAGCTGGGACACCCGGCCCTCGGTTATGTCCATGACCTCGGCGGTCTCCTTCATGTTCAGCTCCTCGCCGTAATAAAGCGAGATCACGAGCTTCTCCCTCGGGGTCAGCTCCTCTATGAGCTCCGCGACCTTGTCCACCAGCTCCTGGAACGCGGTGGACTGGAAGGGCTCGTTGTCGGACAGGGCGTCGCGGCTGCCGATCAGGTTCTCGTGCAGGGCGTCGATGCTGATGCACAGCTGGTTCTGGAGGGCCTCCAGGCCGCGCTGGACCTCCTTGGCGCTCATGCCGGTGTGTTTTTCGAGGTCCTCGTGGGTCGGCGGCCTGCCGGTCTCGTGCTCCAGCTGGCGCATGGCGCTCTCCAGGACCTTGACCTTGTGCCGCAGGCCCCTGGAGAACCAGTCCATGCGCCTGAGCTCGTCGAGCATGGCGCCCTTGATCCGGTTCTCGGAGTAGGTGTCGAACTTGATTCCGAAGTTGGGCCGGAACTTGCCCAGGGCGTCCAGCAGGCCCATGCTCCCGGCGCTGATCAGCTCGTTGAGCTCCACGCTCTGGGGCAGCTTGGACTTCAGACGCAGGGCCAGGATCCTGATTTTCGGGGCGAAGTGGCGGACGATGTCCTCTCTCTCCTTGGCGTTGAACTCGTCCCAGGAGGTCTTTCCCGATTCGAGCCTATGCCACGGACCGCTCTTGGAAGAGGAGTTTTTTCCAGAAAAACTTAATGTTTCCATCCAGTTCCGATGAAACTTCCCAGGCGTTTATCTTTTCGGCCGCCTCCCGGACGCTCTTGCTGGCCGGGGCCTGGGGCCAGGCGTGGCAAAAGGGCGTCTGGTTGATCACGGCCTTTCTCACCACCGGGTCGACCGGCACATAGCCCACCAGGTCCAGGGACACCCCGCTCAGGAAGTGGTCGCAGGCCTTGTGCAGCTTGACGAAGGTCTCCCTGCCCGAGCGCTCGTCCTTGACCATGTTGATGAGCACGTGGAAGCGCTCCACCTGGTGGTGGACCTTGAGGACCTTTATCAGGGCGTAGGCGTCGGTGAGCGAGGTCGGCTCGGGCGTGAGCAGGAGCAGCCGCTCCTGGGCCGCGAGGTTGAAGTACAATACGTTGTCGTTGATGCCCGCGCCGGTGTCCACGATCAGGTAGTCGATCTCGTTTTCCAGGGCGTCCATGGCCTCCAAAAGCTCCAGCTTCTGGCCCGTGGACAGCCTGGCCATCTCGCTGACGCCCGAGGCGGCCGGCAGTATCCTGAACCCGTAGGGGGTGTCGAAGAGCGTCTCGTCCAGGGTCGCGCCCTCGTGGAACAAATGGAAGAGGTTGTGCTTGGGCGCCAGGCCCAGGAGCACGTCCACGTTGGCCAGGCCCAGGTCCGCGTCCAGGAGCACCACCCGGCGGCCCATCCTGGTCAGGGTGTAGGCCAGGTTCACGGACAGGTTGGTCTTGCCGACCCCGCCCTTGCCCGAGGTCACGGAAAGCACCAGGGGAAAATTGCGGCTCATGGCCTTGTTCGGCCTCCCTGCGTGGTTTTCGGGACCTGTTCCGGGCCCGGCAGCTGGTGCTTGAAGACCAGCCTCCAGAGGCTTTCCCGCCTGGCCGGGGCCAGGCTGTTCTTCAGGCCCGCGCCGAAGGACAGGGCGGAGACCGGCAGCCCGCTGGCGTGCGCCATATTGATCATCGCTCCATACGTACAGGCTTCGTCAAGTTTCGTCCAGATCAGGCTTTTGAGCTTGGCGCTGGAGTACTTGCGCCTGAAGGCCTCGAACTGGCCCGGGCTGAACAGGGGGCTCATGACCAGGTGCAGGGCCAGGTCGCAGCCGTCGGCCATGCCCAGGGAGGTCAGCTGGTCCTCCAGGTTGGTCGGCCCGCTCAGGCCGGGCAGGTCGATGAGCACGAGGTCGAAACCGCGGCCCTCCCGGGTCAGGGCCTTGAATCCGTCCCTGCCCGAGGCGTCTCGAAAGGTCAGGCCGGACAGCTCGGCGTAGTGCCTGAGGATCATGCGCCCCTTGCCCTGGTCCTGGTCGGTCGAGGCCAGGCAGATGCTGGCTTTGGGGGAGTTGTGCTTCAGGAGCAGGGCCACGCGGATGAGCGACCAGGTCTTGCCCGAGCCGTGCGGGCCGACAAAGCCCTGGTATTTCTCGGGCCAGGCCCCGTTGCCCACGGCCTTGACCGGGGCGATGCGGTCCAGGACCTGGAGGATGGAGCTGCCCGGGCTGTCCTTGAGCTCCCGGAAGATGTCCAGGAGCACGGAGTCCTCCACGCCCTCCCGCTCCAGGAACTCCAGGGCCAGCCGCTGCCTGGGCGAGAGCCGGGCGAGGTCCATCTTGGGCCTGAGCAGGGCCAGGAGGTGCGACCTTATCTCCCCCCACTCCCGGGACCAGGGCGCGCCGCCGGCCAGGGCCCCGTCCAGGTACTCGTCCCTGCTCGGCCCGGACCCGGCGCCCTCGACCGCGGCCGTGATCTCGCAGACCTGCCTGCCGTTCCTGTCCACGGTCCGGTTGCTGAGGATGACCGCCTCGTCGCCGAGCTCGGCCTTGATCTTGGCCAGGGTCTCCGTGGTGTTCTTGCCCTTGAAGGTCTTCAGCTTCATAGATTTAATCCATGGTTACCACGGCCAGGGAGGTTATTTTTATGTCCGTCGGTATCTCGGCCTGGGAGATGACCGGCAGGGTCGGCAGGAAACGGATGAGCAGCTGGGCGAGTTGGGACCTGATGTGCGGCGCGGTGAGCAGGACCGGCTGGCCGTCCGCCCCGACCGCCTTTTCCGTGGCCTTGTTTATGGCCCGGAGTATCTTCTGGGCCATGCCCGGCTCCAGGGCCAGATATCCGCCCTGTTCCGCGGGCCTGAGGCTTTCGCTGAGAATCTTGTCCACGCTCGGGCCCAGGGTCAGGATGGGCAGGCTGCCGTCGGCGGCCAGGTAGGGCTTGACAATGGTCCTGGACATCTTCGAGCGCACGTACTCGGTGAGCTGGGCCGGGTCCTGGCTGGCCGCGCCGTAGTCGGCCAGGGTCTCGACGATGGTCAGCAGGTCCCTGACGGACACGCTTTCCCGGACCAGGCCCTGGAGGACCTTCTGGACGGTGCCCAGGGCAAGGATGTTCGGGACCAGGTTCTCCACGGCCTTGGGCGCCCGCTTGGACAGGTTGTCGAGCAGCTCCTGGACCTCCTGGCGGCCCAGGAACTCGTGGAGGTTGCGGCGGAATATCTCGGTGAGGTGCGTGGCGACCACGGTGGACGGATCGACCACGGTGTACCCCGCGAGCATGGCCTCCTCCTTTTGGGACTCCGGAATCCACAGGGCCGGGAGGTTGAAGGCCGGCTCCACGGTCTCCACGCCCTTGATGCGGTGCTTGGCGTCGCCCGGGTCCATGGCCAGGTAGTGGTCGATGAGTATCTCGGCCGAGGCCACGGGGTTGCCCTTGATGAGCACCTTGTATTCGCCGGGCTTGAGCTGCAGGTTGTCGCGCAGGTGCAGCGAGGGGATGATGACCCCCATGTCCAGGGCGAACTGGCGTCTGATGGACCGGATCCGGGAGAGCAGGTTTCCGTTCTGCTCCTCGTCCACCAGGGGTATGAGGCCGTAGCCGACCTCGAGCTCCAGCTGGTCGAGGGGCAGGAGCGACTGGACCTCCTCCGGGGTGTCCAGGGTCGGCGTCTCGCCCTTTTTGGACTTGTCCGCCGCGGCCTCGAGCTCGGCCTTCTGCCTGCCGGACACCCTGGAGACCCAGAACACGATTGCGGCCAGGGTCAGGAAGGGCACTGTGGGCATGCCGGGCACGATGCCGAAGATCACCAGGATGACCGAGACCAGCTTCAGGGCCCGGGTGTGGAAGGTGAGTTGGCCCAGGAACTCCTCGCCCATCTTGGCCTCGGCCGCGGCCCTGGAGACGATGATGCCCGCCGAGGTGGAGATGATCAGCGAGGGGATGGTGGCCACCAGGCCGTCGCCGATGGTCAGCAGGGTGTAGGTCTGGGCGGCGTCCATCCAGCCCATGTTCTTCTGGATGACCCCGATGAGAAAGCCGCCGACGATGTTCACGCCGGTGATGATGATGCCCGCCTTGACGTCTCCGGAAACGAACTTGCCCGCGCCGTCCATGGCCCCGTAGAAGTCGGCCTCCCTGCGGATCAGATCCCTTCGATGGGTGGCTTCCTTCTCGTCGATGAGGCCCGCGTTCAGGTCGGCCTCGATGGCCATCTGCTTGCCGGGCATGGAGTCCAGGGTGAACCTGGCCGCGACCTCGGCGATGCGCGTGGTGCCGGTGACGATGACCACCTTGTTCAGGATGAACAGGATCAGGAAGATGACGATGCCGATGACGTAGTTGCCGCCGACAACGAACTCGCCGAAGCTCTGGATGACCGATCCCGCGGCCTGGGTGCCCTCGTCGCCGTGCAGGAGGATGATCCTGGTGGTGGCCACGTTCAGGGCCAGCCTGAGCATGGTGGTGACCAGAAGCAGGGAGGGGAAGATGGAGAACTCGAGGGGCGAGCCCATGAACATGGAGGTGACCAGGACCACCAGGCTCAGGGAGATGCTCACCGTGAGCATGAAATCGATGAACGGCGTGGGCAGGGGCACGAGCATGACGAACAGGATGGTCACCACGCCCGCGGCCAGCAGGATGTCTCCCTGCTTGGCGAACTTCTGGTAGTCCAGGTTCATTATGGCTGATTTGGTGGCGCTTTGAGCCATAAATTTGACACCTTGTCCCGGGGGCGTCCCCCATGGTCCGGGCCGGGCGCTAGCGCCTCTGTCGCCTGAACTTGTCGAGGCTGGCGAGGACCGCGGCCACGGCCTGATACAGTTCCTCGGGGATGCTCTGCCCGATCTCGACCTGCTTATACAAAGCCTGTGCCAGGGGCTTGTCCTCGCGTATGGGCACGTTGTTCTCCCTGGCCACCTCTTTGATCTTCTCGGCCAGGTGGTTCGCGCCCTTGGCCAGGACCATGGGCGCCGGGGCCTTGGCGATGTCGTAGCGCAGGGCCACGGCCAGGTGCGTCGGGTTGGTGATGACCACGTCGGCCTTGGGCACGTCCGCGAGCATGCGCCTGGCCATGACCTCCAGCATCTTCCTCTGCTGCTGGGCCTTGATGACCGGATCGCCCTCTGCCTGGCGGCGTTCGTCCTTGATCTCGTCCTTGGTCATCTTGAGGTTTTCCTCGTAGTCCCAGCGCGTGTACCAGAGGTCGGCTATGCCGATGAGCATCATGGGCACCAGGGCGTAGCAGGCCATCTTGTAGCCCGTGGACAAGAGGTACATCGCGACCCCGGAGGTGTTCTCGTAGAACAGCGGCACGAGGTTGCCGATCTCCTGCTTGATGACGATGTACGGCGCGATGCCCACGGCCAGGGCCTGGAGTATGCTCCTGCCGAAGCGCACAAAGGCCTGGGCGCTGAGCATGAGGTTTTTCAGGCCGCTTATCACGTTGAATATCTTGCCGAACTTCGGCTTGAGCACCTTGGTGGTCCAGAGCTTGCCCACCTGGAGGCGCATGGTCAGGTAGGCGGTGAAGGCCAGCATGAGCATGAGCGGCATGACCATGAGCGCGATCTTCTTGATGCTCCACAAGAACATGTAATAGACCGTCTCGGGCGTGAGCTCCTGGGACAGGCTGTCCTTGAGGAAGAACACGTAGATGTCGTGGAACTGCTGGTGGTAGAACCCGACCAGAAACCTCAGGGCCAGGACCCCGGCCAAGAGCACTATGCTCTTGCCCAGCTCCGAGCCCTTGGGGACGTTTCCGTCCTCCCTGACCTTGTCGCGCCTCTTCGGGGTCGCCTTTTCCGTCCTGCTCGGGTCTTTCTGGGGCATGGCGCAGGTCCCGGCCTCAGCCGGCCACGGACTTGAACAGGTTCAGGAACAAGGGGTCGAGGCCCTTCACGTATCCGGCCACGTAGTCCGAGAGCACGTTGAAGATGAAGGCCAAAAAGAAGAAGCCGACCGCGATCTTGACCGGGAATCCGAGGGTCAGCACGTGCATCTGCGGGGCGGCCCTGGAGATCAGGGCCAGGGCCAGGTCCACGATGAACAGGGCGGCCATGACCGGGGCCGCGATCTTGATGGCCAGGGTGAACATGACCTTGGAGAAGTCGAGGATGTTGTTCACCAGCTGGGGCGAGAGAAAGAGCCTGCCCGGGGGGATGTATTCGAAGCTCTGGGCCAGGCCCTGGAGCAGGAACAGGTGCCCGTTTATGGCCAGAAACACCAGGGTCGTGCACATGTACAAAAAGTGGGCCGTGACCGCCTCGCTCAGGCCGGTCAGGGGATCGACCACGTTGATCATGGCAAAGCCCATCTGAAAGCCGATTATCTGGCCCCCGGTCTGGACCGCGGCGAACAGGAAGTTGACCATCATCCCCATGACCAGGCCCAGGACGACCTCGCCGAGGAGCATCAGGCCGATGTTCCACCCGCTTGCGGGCATCATTTCGGCCGGGAACGAGAGCCGGGGCCAGACCGCGAAGCTCAGGACCAGGAGCATGGCCGCCTTGACCGGCGCGGGCAGCGTCCTTCCGCCGAAGAACGGCAGCAGGAAGAGGACCACGCTGATCCTGAACAGGGTGAGGAAGAAGCTCAACGTGGCGGCCGGGTCGAAATGGAAGATGTCCATGCCGCTCCTTTCAGGCCGTCTTGATCTTGAAACCGGTTCTGTTTTTCAGGGCTGCCTTGCCCCTGGCTTCAGGGCAGTGCATTGCAAGAGGCGGTCCAGGGTTGGGGGGTCACGGATCGGACGCGAAAAGGCCCTGCCGGGCGTTGCGCCGACAGGGCCGGGGTTGCGGATCTGTGCGTTCCGGACTCAGTTCAGTATGTAGCGCAGGGGGTTCACCGGGACCCCGTTGACCCTGACCTCGTAGTGCAGGTGGGGGCCGGTGCTGCGGCCGGTGTTGCCCACGTATCCGAGCAGCTCGCCCCGGGACACGTTCTGGCCCGGCTTGATCGCGAAGCGTTGCAGGTGGGCGTAGACGGTCTCCAGGCTGGAGTCGTGGCGCAGCTTGACGCTCAGGCCGTACGAGGAGTCCCGGCCGGCGAAGACGATCTTGCCCCTGGCCGGCGCGTAGATGGGCGTGCCCCGGGGGGCGGAGATGTCGATGCCCTTGTGGAACTCGCGTTTGCCGGTGAACGGCGAGGTGCGCCAGGCGAAGTGCGAGGTCAGCCAGCCCGTGGCCGGCCAGATGGACGGGGTGGATTCCAGGCGGTCGAGGTCGGTCTGCAGCCTGTGGATGATCTCCTGCTGGCGGACCTCCTCGAGCCTGGCCTCCACGTTGAGCTGGCGCAGGAAGTCGTGCATCTTGCGGGCCAGGAGCTCCTGCCTGTACAGGGGCAGGTAACCCTTGGAGAAGTCGTTGGTGTTCGGCCCGCCCTTGGAAGCGGCCGGGTCCTGGACGTTCTCCTGCTCGAGATTGATCATCATCCTGAGCTTGGAGTCGAAATCATTGATGCGGGCCAGGTTCTTTTGCAGGGAGGTTATTTTTTGGGACAGGCTTAAGAGTTGCGACTTCTGTTCCTGGACCGTTTTTTCCGCCAGGCTCAGGGTTTTTTCGAGTTTGTGGTGGGTGCTGTAGTATTTCCAGAGAAAGGCGTTGCCCGCGGCGAGCAGGCCCAGGACCAGGAAAAAGGAGGCTATCATCCAGCCGCGCAGTTGGAAGTTGCGGCAGTTGCCGTGTTTTTCTTTGAACAGGAGGAGCTGGTACTTTTCGAAGAACATGGCGCCCCTGTGCGGATTAGGTGTCCGAATGCGCGCGGCCTTTTACTGGACCGGGGTATATACCATTCCGCAAGGCCGCGTCAAGCTGCCAGCGCACCAGGCCGTTCAGCAGGTTGTTCCTTATCCTCTTGTCCCCGGACCAGGTCCGGGCGAGCCAGGAATGGATCTGGTCCCGCTTGGTGCGGCCGTTCGAGGGGCAGGGGTTTTCCTGGATCGGCAGGCCCCACTGCCTGGCCGCTGTCCGAAGCAGGCCCTTTTCGAGCAGCAGCGCCGGCCTGACCACCTGCAGCCGGCCGTTGAAGAACGGCTCGCTGATGGACAGGCCTTCGACCCTGCCGTTCTGCATCAGGTTCATGAAGAAGGTGTCCAGGAGGTCGTCGGCCGTGTGCCCGAAGGCCAGATGGCTCAAACGGTATCGGCGGCAGAGGTCGAAGAGCCGTTTCCTGCGCAGCCGGCTGCACAGGAAGCACGGCGAGCGCTTGAGGTTCTCCTTGCTGTGGGCCCTGGGCCCGAAGTCCGTGACCTCCAGGTGCGCGGCCAGGCCGTTTCGGGCCGCGAACTCGGCCAGGGCCAGGTGGCTGAGCCGGTCGAAGCCGGGGTTCACGTGCAGGACCATGAGCTCCAGGTCAAAGGGCACGATGGCTTGGCGCAGGATCAGTATCTGGAGCAGGGCGAAGCTGTCCACCCCGCCGGACACGGCCACCCCGACCCGGGACCCGGGTCGGACCATCTGGGTCCTGTGCATCGCAAGGCCCACGGTGGAGACGCATTTTTTCTGGGCGAAGGTGAGCTTGCCCCATCCGGCCATGGTCTTTTCTCCAGGTGCTTTTGCGGCCGCTTTGCAGAGTGCAGTCACTAGTTTATTCGCCCTTGACTTGCAAGGGGTGGGGATATACGTTCCTCTCCTTGCTCTGCATTGCGGGGTCCCGGGCGACTGACCAGTTCCCTGGCGAGGCGCGGCCTTACAGGGTCCAATATCTTGACTCAATGCGAAGATTGAGGTTTCCCGAGGATAGCGACCAGGAGGAAACCCGGTTTTGAAGACATGGTGGGGGTTCATCGGCCTCCCGCTGGCGCTCGTCCTGCTGGCGCTGGGGGTCTACTATTTCGGTTTCGCCGTCAGGCAGGGCCCGGCGGACGAGGCCCAATGGCCGGTCATCGAGCCCGCCAAGGTCGCCGCCCTTGAGGTCCGCACGCCCACCGAGTCCTATGTGTTCGAGCCCGGCGCCGGGGCCTGGCTGGTCAGGCCGCTCGCGGCCCGGCCCGGAGACATCTGCGCGCCCAAGGCCGACCTGGCCAAGTTCACGGCCCTGTTGAACTTCATCTCCGCCAACAGGCCCAAGAGGGTCCTGGGCCCCTTTGCCCGGAGCCAGGCCGAGGCCTTTGGCCTGGCCGGGCCCGGCCTTGTGCTCAGGATCGTCGGGGTCCAGGGCCCGGGCAAGGACCTCGAATTCAGCCTGGGCAAGGAGAACCCCTCGGGAGAGGGCGTCTACGCCCTGAGCTCGCTGACCCCGGACATTTTGTTCCTGCTCGACAAGAGCTGGTTGCGCCAGGTCGATCACCCCATGGATTATTACCATGACCTCAAGGTCTTCGAGGTGGCCGAGGACCAGGTCGCCAGGATGGGCCTCAAGGGCCTGGAGGGCCTGGACTGGGAGGCCGAGTCCAGGGACGGCAAGTATTTTTTCCTGCGTCCGGACACGGTCAAGGACAACGCCCTGTCCGAGGCCGAGGTCAAGCTCTACCTGCACAACCTGCTCAGCCTCAAGGCCTCCCGCCTGGAGTCCGGCCGGCCCCTGCCGGGCCAGGCGGCCCTGCTGGAGTTCGCCCTCTGGCCCAGGAAGTCTTCGGAGCCGGAGTTCTTGCGGCTTTTTCAGGTCCCCGGCGACGAGACCGGGCTCCTGGGCCAGTCCAGCAGGCAGCCCTGCCTGTTCGAGGTCGGTTGGGACCGGATCAGGCCGTTGGTGAAGACGGCCTTCGAGCTCAAGGGCCGCAGCGTGGTCAGTCTCAACCTCGGGGACATCGAGCTGGTGCGCGTGACCTACGGCCAGGAGGTCTTCGAGGCCGAGAAGACCGAGACCGGCTGGAGGGAGAGGAGCGGCAAAAGCAATGTCCTGGGTATTGACTTGACCCTGTGGCGATTTACAGAATTACAGTTCGAGGCCGAGCCCGGGGTTCGGCTGCCCACGTCCGCCCTTTGGTCCATGACCTGCGAGTTGCAGGACGTTCAGGGCAAGGTGTTGTCGCTGTTGTCGTTTTATGAGGACAAGGAGCTCCCCGTGGGCCAGTGTTGGCTTCGGGTCGGGTCCGAGGACAAATATTATCCGGTATCCAATCAGCTGCTCAACGATCTCAAGGGCCTTTTCCTGCCCAACAAGGATTTCGCGAGCTGATGAGCGCGGCTGTGGATGCAGGCGCAAGGAGTGGTCATGGCCAGAATCACTGTTGAAGACTGTCTTCAGAAGGTCGGCAACCGTTTTTTGATCGTCCAGATGGCCATCAAGCGGGTCAAGCAGTACCGGGAAGGGTACACCCCGCTGGTCGAGTCCAAGAACAAGGAAGTCGTCACCGCCCTGCGCGAGGTGGCCGCGGAAAAGGTCCTTCCGGACAGGGCCATCCCCGAGGCCGGGATAGTCGTGGATGAATCCGTCGAAGCCTAGGCATGTCCAAGCGTGACTACTACGAGGTCCTCGGCGTGGCCCGCGACGCGGGCGACGAGGAGATAAAGAGGGCCTACCGCAAGCTGGCCTTTGAACACCACCCGGACCGCAACCCCGAAGACCCCGAGGCCGAGGCCAGCTTCAAGGAGGCGGCCGAGGCCTACGAGGTGCTCAGGGACCCCCACAAGAGGGCCCGTTACGACCAGTTCGGGCACGAAGGCCTGGGCGCGAACGGTTTTTCGGGCTTCAGCAGCTCCGACGACATCTTCGGGGCCTTCAGCGACATCTTCGGCGAGTTCTTCGGCTTTGCCGGGGCCCGGCGTTCCGCCAACCGCCCCCAGCCGGGCGCGGACCTGCGCTACAACCTGACGGTTTCGTTCAGGGACGCGGCCAGGGGCGCGGAGGTCAATCTCAAGCTGCCCATGGAAGTGGTCTGTCCGGAGTGCAAGGGCAGCGGCGCGGACCCGGCCCATCCGCCGGAGACCTGCCGCCAGTGCGGCGGGACCGGCCACGTGCAGCAGGCCCAGGGGTTCTTCCGCATCTCCGTGACCTGCCCCTCCTGCCGCGGCCACGGCAAGCTGATCACCCACCCCTGCGCCAAGTGCCACGGCCTGGGCAGGGTCAAGAAGGCCAAGGACCTGAAGGTCAACATCCCGGCCGGGGTGGACGACAACTCCAGGCTCAGGCTCAGGGGCGAGGGCGAGCCCGGGATCAACGGCGGGCCCCCGGGCGACCTGTACGTGATCATCAGCGTCGAGCCGGACAAGAATTTCAGGCGCCAGGGCCAGAACCTGGTCGTGGGCGCGGAGATCGGGTTCGTGGACGCCGCCCTGGGCTGCAGGATAGAGGTCCCCACCCTGGACGACCCGGTGACCCTGGACATCCCCAAGGGGACCCACAGCGGGGAGGTCTTCCGGCTCAGGGGCATGGGCCTGCCGCACCTGGGCAGCCCGCACAAGGGCGATCTGCTCGTGGGCGTGACGGTCAGGACCCCGACCCGGCTGACCAAGCGCCAGGAGGAGCTGCTCAGGGAGTTCGCCGCGCTCGAGGAGCACAAGCCCATGGAAAAGGTCAAGAGGCTTTTCAAGAAGACCAAAGACAAGGTCATGGGGGAGTAGCATGGCAGATCAAGATTCGCGGTCCGCTGGGCCTGGCGCGGTCCTGAGCCACGTGGACGCCGAAGGCGCGCCGCGCATGGTCGATGTCTCGGGCAAGGCCGTGACCCTGCGCGTGGCCGTGGTCCGGGCCAGGGTGGTCATGTCCGCCCGGACCCTGGGCCTGCTCAGGGAAAGGGCCCTGCCCAAGGGCGACGCCCTGAACGCGGCGCGCATGGCCGGGATCCTGGCGGCCAAGAGGACCCCCGAGCTGATCCCGCTGTGCCATCCCCTGCCGCTCGGCTTTGTGGACGTGCGTTTTGAGATCGACGAGCCGGGGTCCGCGATAATCGTGGAGGCCGAGGCCCGGGCCGAGGCGCGCACCGGGGTGGAGATGGAGGCCCTGATCGCGGCCCAGGTGGCCGCGGCGACCATCTACGACATGTGCAAGGCCGTGCAGAAGGACCTGGTCATCACCGACCTGCGCCTGGTGCGCAAGACCGGCGGCAAGTCGGGCGACTACCGGGCCGAGTGAGTCCGGTCCGGCCGGGCCCGGCCTACCAGACCATCCTCATCTTGACGCCCTGTTCCGATATTTCCTGCTTGATCCGGGCGATGCTGTACTCGCCGTAGTGGACGATCGAGGCGATCAGGGCCGCCGAGGCCCCGCCCTTTACGAAGGCCTCGGCCATGTGCCCGGGGTTGCCCGCCCCGCCCGAGGCGATGACCGGGATCCTGACCTTGCGCGAGATGAGCCTGGTCAGCTCCAGGTCGTAGCCGTCCTTGGTCCCGTCGGCGTCGATGGAGTTCAGGCAGATCTCGCCCGCGCCCAGGGCCTCGCCGGTCTTGGCCCAGTCCAGGGCGTCCAGGCCCATGTGCTTGCGGCCGCCGTGGATCACGACTTCGAAACCCGAGGGCACGGCCTCGGACTTTTCGACCCTCTTCACGTCCATGCCCAGGACCACGCACTGCGAGCCGAAGGCCGCGGCCCCCTGGCTGATGATGTCCGGGTTCTTGACCGCGCCGGAGTTCACCGAGACCTTTTCCGCCCCGGCCAGGAGCACGGCGCGCATGTCCTCCACGCTGCCTATGCCCCCGCCGACCGAGAAGGGGATGAAGATGGTCGAGGCGACCTTTTCTACCACGTCCAGGAAGATGCCCCGGCCCTCGGCCGAGGCGGTTATGTCGTAGAACACGATCTCGTCCGCGCCCTGCTCGTAGTACATCCTGGCCGTCTCCACCGGGTCGCCGATGTCCACGTTGCCCTTGAACCTGACGCCCTTGGTCAGCTTGCCGTCGCGCACGTCCAGGCAGGGGATGATCCGCTTACTGAGCATCGGACGCCTCCCGGCAGTAGGCGTGGAAGTTGGACAGTATCCTGAGCCCGGGCGCGCCGCTTTTTTCGGGGTGGAACTGCACGGCCCACAGCCCGGGTCGGCCGTGGACCGAGCAGAACGGCCGGCCGTAGGTGGTCGTGCCGATGACGAACTCCTCGGGCGGGGCCGGGTAGTAGCTGTGCACGAAGTAGAACTCCGAACCGGGCTCCAGGCCCTGGAACAGGACGCAGTCGCGCTTGAGCTGCACGCTGTTCCAGCCCATGTGCGGTACGCGGATGGGCCGGTTGTCCTCGTCGGTCCAGGAGGGGTTGAACAGTCGGCATTCCCCGGGGATGATCGACAGGGCCTTGGTGTTGTTCTCCTGGCTGTAGTCGAGCAGTATCTGGCAGCCGACGCAGATGCCCAGGAGCGGTTTTTCCTGCCAGATCAGGGCCTTGAGCACCTCGTCCAGGCCGCAGGAGGTCAACTCCTCCATGGCCTGCCCGGCCGCGCCGACCCCGGGGAAGATGATGCCCTCGGCCCGGTCCAGGAGCTCCGGGTCCGAGGTGATCCTGCTCTCGATGCCCAGGTGGTCGAGCGCCCGGCGAACGCTGGTCTGGTTGCCGGCATGGTAATCGAATATGGCCAGCATCACGGCCCCTCCTGAGGAGTTTTCCTGCGCACTAGTAAATATTTCCGAGGAAAACAAGAGGGGACCGGAGCGCGGGGTCAGGGCCCTATTTGGCGATTATGCGCAGCAGCAGGTCGCCCCGCGCCGGGCCTAGCCTGCGGCCCAGGCCCTTTAGCCGGATGGGCCTGCCCGGGACGAAGTCCGGCGGCAGGGTGAACTCCACGGTCTTGGGGCCCTTGGAAAAGCGCCTGTGGACCGTGATCCGCACCTGGCGTCCGGGGATCAGGTTGTTGGCCGGGAAGCGGACCGTCTGCTCGTGGTCGAGCTGGCCCCTGAACCAGGACTTGAGGCCGTTTAAAATCCCCCGGGTGAAGTCCAGGGACAGGACCCGGCCGCCCCAGCGCAGGCGCAGCTCCCTCGACAGTGCGCTCTTGGCCGGCCTGAACCCGGGCCTGGACCTCTTGATCTGGCTGAAGATGTCCTCAAAGACCTTGCGCGCGAAGGGGTCCTTGAGGATGTCCTTGAGGACCTCTTCGTCCTTGAACTCGAAGCTCGGGCCGAAGCCCCTGGGCTCCTTGCGGCGTTCGGCCGTCGGCCCGGCCTGGCGCTGCTGCCGCCTGTAGGCCTCGGCCCCCAGGTCCGGCCTGGTCCTGGCCTCCTGGTTCGGGCCCCTGGCCCCGGGTCCGGCGTTCTGCCTGAGCAGGACATAGGCCTCGTTGAGGCGCCTGAAACGGCCGGCCGCGTCCTGTGCGGGGTTCAGGTCCGGGTGCAGCTTGAAGGCCAGGCGGCGAAAGGCGCCTTTGATCTGTTCCTGGTCGGCGTTTTTATCGACCTCCAGGATGGCGTAGCATTCGTCGAGGCTCAGGCCCATGGCCGGCCCCCGGGGTTATGTCCGCGAGACGCGCCGCTGCGGCCCCGTGTCGCGGTCAACCGGCTTTTTTTCATCATCTCGCTGCGTTTCACGGCCGCGGCCCTAGGGCTTGACGGCCTGGTCCCAGACAAGGGCGTTGGGCGCGCATCGGCCGGGGCCGCGGGCCAGGCCGAGCTCGCGCAGCAGCAGCGCGCCCTGGCGCGCGAACTCTTGGTGCTCCACCTCGGGGTTTATGCCCGGGCAGTACTCCTGGGCCATGCGCCAGCTCTCGGGGTCCAGCAGGTTGCCCCGGAAAAAGGGCCAGGCCCGGCAGATGTCCGGCCGGGCCGGGTGCACGCCGCAGCCCAGGTCCGGTTCGTAGAACACGCAGTATCCGTCGTCCGCGCTGCGCAGCCCGGGCTTGTGGTTCTGGGTCTCCACGAAGTCCCTGAGGAACTCGGGTTCGGAAACCCCCAGGTGTCCGGCCAGGCGCTCGATGTCCTCGGCCGTGAGCACGATGCCGCCCCGGCCCTGGCAGCACTGGCCGCAGCGGCGGCACTCAAAGGCCTTTTGGCTCATTGCGGGGCCCCTATGCCCAGGCGCTTGATCTCGACCCACAGGCAGCGGTTCTGGACCACGGTCACCGGACGGCCCTGGAGGATGCGTCTGGCCTCTGGGCTGGCCACGCCCTCCTGCATCCAAAATATCTTGGGCAGATGGCTCATGGCCAGGCACTCCCGGGCGTGGCCGGCGCAGTGCTCCGAGGCCCTGAACAGGTCCACCAGGTCCACGGGCTCCCCAATCGCGGTCAGGGACTCGAAGGTCTCGAGGCCCCAGACGTTTTTGCGCTTGGGGTGCACGGGCAGGACGCGGTAGCCGGCCCGGATCAGGGCCCTGGCCACCGTGTCCACGGGTCTGCCCGGTTTGTCCACGGCGCCGACCACGGCGATGGTCTTGACTGAGGCGAGCAGGGCTATTAGCTCTTTGTCGTTGAAGAGCACGAAACCGCCTTTGGGCTTGCTCGTTGTGCGATCGAAACCGCTGTTACCGCAAACCGCCCCGGCTTGCAAAGCCTTGGGGCCTCATAAGGAGGCGTCGTCATGTTCGAGGCCCTGGCCACCGTGCCCAAGACCGAGCTCAGAGACCGCTGGCAGAGGTGCCGGGCCGCCCTGGCCGAGGTCTGCCCCCGGGCCGGGGGGCTGTTGGTCTTCTCCCGGGTCAACATCTACTACCTGTCCGGGACCCTGGGCCAGGGCGTCCTCTGGCTGCCCGTGTCCGGGGAGCCCGTGCTCATGCTCCGCAAGGGCCTGGAGCGCGGGCTTTTGGAGTCCGGCCTGGAGCGGGTGGTCGGGTTCAGGTCTTTTGCGGACCTGGTCGGCCTGGCCCGGGAGGCGGGCTGTCCCCTGAGCCGGACCGTGGCCGTGGAGAGGTCCGGGCTGTCCTGGCAGCTCGGCGGCATGCTCGAGCAGCGGCTCAAGGACGTCGAGTTCCTTCCCGGGGACGAGGCCCTGGCCCTGGCCCGGGCGCGCAAGTCCGAGTGGGAGCTGTCCATCATGCGCCTGGCCGGGGAGAGGCACCACCGGGCCCTGCACGACATCCTGCCGGGCCTGATCTCGCCGGGCATGAGCGAGAGGGAGATTTCGCACCTCTGCTGGCGGGTCTTCTTTTCCCTGGGCCACCAGGGCCTGATGCGCATGCAGGCCCCTGGCGAGGAGATATTCCTGGGCCACGTGTCCGCCGGGGACTCGGGCAACTACCCGAGCAGCTTCAACGGGCCCCTGGGCCTGAGGGGCGAACATCCGGCCGTGCCCCAGATGGGCTACGCCGGAAGGACCTGGGAGCGGGACGAGCCCCTGGCCATGGACGTGGGGTTCCTGCTGGAGGGCTACCACACGGACAAGACCCAGGTCTTTTGGTCCGGGGGCGACATCCCGGAGGCGGTCCTCTCGGCCCACTCGTTCTGCATGGACGTGCAGGCCTGGCTGGCCGAGAACGCCAGGCCCGGGGCCAGGCCCTCCGAGCTCTACGCGCACTGCCTGGAATGGGCCGAGGCCGAGGGCTTTGCCGAGGGGTTCATGGGCCTTGCCGGGAACAAGGTCTCGTTCGTGGGCCACGGGATCGGGCTGCACATCGACGAGTACCCGGCCCTGGCCAGGGGCTTTGACCGGCCCCTGGAAACGGGCATGGTTTTGGCCCTGGAGCCCAAGCACGGCCTGTTCGGGCTGGGCATGGTCGGGGTGGAGAACACCTTCGAGGTCACCGACTCGGGCGCGGTGTGCATCACCGGCCGCAAGTACGACATGATCCGGGTCGGCTAGTTTTTGGTCGAATAAAAGGCCCGGACCGAAGAGGTCCGGGCCTTTTTGTCCTCAGCTCCTGGTCCCGGGCCGCTCAGGCCGAGGCCTGGATGATCCACATGATGCAGAACATGGTCCTGACGCAGATCCCGAACCCGAAGGCGGCGATGAACACGTCGCGGATCCTGGAGAGATAGTAGGTGTCCTGGCCCTCGCGCCTGGCTATGGCCCTGTTGCAGACGTGCAGGGCTATGTAGACCAGCACGGCGTTCAGGGCGATGAAGCCCAGGGAGAAGGCCAGGGGCAGGAGCTTGACCTTGCCCAGGGTGCCGATCTGGGCCGGAAAGTCCACGGGGATGAGAAACAGCCCGATCCCGTAGATGATGAACAGGATGGCCAGGAGCACATAGGCCACCTTGTATCTGCGGAACTTCGGGAACTTGAGCCTGCCGCCGGCCAACCGGACCGTCGCCTCCATATCGTCCTCCAGGGCTGGATGTTTTTTCGCCTCGCCTTTGAATCCCTAACCGGAAAACGGATTTTTTGTCAAAGGCCCGGGCCGGTCCGGGGCTCAGGCATAGGCCGCCTCCAGTATCTCGACCACGTCTTTTTCGGTCATGGCCGCGGGCGTGGTCTCGAACAGGTGGCCCATGGTCGTGAACGCGGTCTCGGCCATGGCCGGGATGTGCTCGGGCCTGATCCCGTAATCGGACATCCTGAGCCCGGCGAGGTTCGAGGCCTCGACCAGATCGGCGAGCCGGTCCAGGAAGGCCCTGGGCTTGTCGGACTCGGGCAGGTCGTGGGCCTTGTCCAGGCCCATGGCCGCGGCCAGGTCGTCGAAGCGCTCGGGCCGCTTGTTTCCGAGCCAGGCGAAGTAAGCCCGGCTGAGCATGACCAGGCCCGCGCCGTGGGGGATGTCCGGGAAGTGCGCGCTCATGGCGTGCTCTATGGAGTGCTGGGACAGGGGCCGGCCAAGGGACAGGCACAGGCCCCCGGCGGTCGCGGCCCAGGACAGCGCGGTGCGGGCCTCCATGTCTTGTCCGTCGCTGACCGCCGCGGGCAGGTGGCGGGTTATGAGGTTCACCGCCTCCAGGGCGAGCATGTCGCTCAGGGGCTGGCGCTTGGTGGACAGGAAGGTCTCCACGGCGTGGAAAAAGGCGTCCATGCCGGTCAGGGCGGTGAGCTTGGGCGGCGAGGACACGGTGAGCTCGGGATCGACCACGGACAAATGGGGAAAGGTCGAGTCGAATCCGAAGCCGATCTTTTCCGGCCCCCCGCTCTTGGTGATCACCGCCCAGGGGTCGGCCTCGCTGCCGGTGCCGGCCGTGGTCGGCACCTCGACCACGGGCAGGGCCCCTGCGGCCGGGGTCAGGCCCCTGCCGCTGCCCCTGGGCGCGTAGTCCCAGCAGCGCCCGCCGTTGGCCGCGGTCAGGGCTATGGCCTTGGCCGAGTCCATGGTGCTTCCCCCGCCCAGGCCGAGCACGAAGTCCACGCCCATCTCCCTGGCCAGGGCCGCGGCCTCGTCCACCTCGTCGGTCTCGGGGTTGGGCCTGATCTTGTCGAAGATCAGGGACTTGACCCGGTTTTCGGCCAGGCAGCCCTGGACCCTGGCCAGGTAGCCCTGCTCGATCATGGCCCCGGACTGGCCGATGACGATCATGGCCGAGTTGCCCCGGGGCAGGTGGGGGGTGGAGGCCAGCTCCTCCAGGGCCCGGACCCCGAACAGGATGCGCGTGGGGATGTGTATCTGGAAGTTGATCATTTTTTTTTCCTTTGTTTGTCTTGGGCCTCAGGGTTCCTGGGGCCGCAGGATTTCGTCCAGGGCCTCTTCCAACTGGCCCGGGGTGAACAGGTCCCTGAGGACCAGGGGCGAGGAGCTCTCAGGCCCCCGGGGGAAGATCGCGGCCAGGGGGATGCTCTTGCCGCCCAGGGCGCGCAGCAGGGCCTCGCCCTGGGGCGAGTCCTCGGTCAGGTCGACCTTGAGCAGGACCAGGCCGTGTTTTTCCTTGAGCTTCAGGAGCCTTGCCGGGGTCAGCACGGTCTGCTCCAGGAACTTGCAGGTCGGGCACCAGTCCGCGGTGAAGTCCACCAGGACCGCCTTTTGGCCCAGCGCGGCCCTCAGGTTTTGGGGCTCGAACTTTTCCCGCGGGCCCTGGTCCGCCCGAGGCAGAAGCGCCCACCACAGGGCCCCGGCGACCAGGGCCGCGGCCGTCAGCCTGAAGATCAGGTTGCCTGCCCTGCCCAGGCCCGGGGCCAGGCCCCAGAACCAGGCCGCGACGCCCACCACCCAGAGCACCGCCAGGCAGGGCAGGCGCAGGTCCTGGGGCAGGATGGTCAGCAGGTACAGGCAGGTGGCCATGAGAAAGAAGGCCACCGCCCTTTCCACATGCCGGACCCAGGCCCCGGGCTTGGGGAAGAGGCGCACCAGGCTTGGGAAAAAGGCCATGACCAGGTAGGGAAAGGCCATGCCCAGGCCGATGCTGGCGAACACCGCGGCCACGACCTGCGGCGGCTGGATCAATGCCCAGCCCAGGACCCCGCCCAGAAAGGGGCCGCTGCAGGGCGTGGCCAGAAGGGTCGCCAGGACCCCGGTCAAAAAGGCCTGGGTCTTGGGCCTGTCGGATCCCCGGTCGAACTTCAGGTCCACGATGGGCAGGTGGTAGAGCCCGAACAGGCTCAGGCTCAGGGCGAACACGGCCGCGATCATGAACAGCACGGCCTCGGGCCTTTGGAACAGCTCCCCCCAGGCCTGGCCCGTGCCCCAGAGCAGGACCGCGAGCACCAGGAAATAGGTCAGCGCGCCCAGGGCGAAGAACAGGTTGTGGGCCCGGAATATCTCCTGCCTCAGGACCCTGCCCTTGCCCGAGGAGGCCGAGAGCAGGGTGGACAGCTTGAGGCTGATGACCGGGAGCACGCAGGGCATGAAGTTGAGAAGCAGTCCGGCCAGCAGCCCGAACAGGATCGCGGCGCCGAGGCCGGTCACCTCGAGGCCGGGCGCAAGGTATCTCGGGCTGAAGCCCCAGTCCTCGGTCGCAGGTGTGGCCTTTTCCACGGGCCCGGCCGCTTGGGACGCGTTCTGGACCGCGAGCCAGTCCGGCCACCAGGGCTGGTCCTCGGCCCTGGGCAGGGTCGAGGGGTCCTGGTCCGGCGGATCAAAGGCCAGGTCCCGGCTCACGGGCAGGCACTTGGTCCTGGAGCAGAGCAGGAGCTCGATCCGGGCCTGTATCCCGGCCGGGGCCCGGTCCGGCAAAAGGGCGATGAACAGCGGGGTCGGCCCGAGGTAGGCCGAATAGGTCCTTGAGGGGTCGAATTCGTCGCGCACGGCCTTGCCGGGCGGATAGGCCACTGCCAGGGGCTCGTTGCCCGGCAGGGCCGAGGCCCGAAGGACCAGGGGCTTTCCCAGGGGCCCGGGGTCGTGGGAGTAGGTGTGCCAGCCCGGGTCCGGCTCGATGTTCAGCACCGCCAACAGGGCCGCTCGGCCGTTGTCTCCGGGCAAACGGTACAGCCCCCAGTCAAAGGACATGGGGATGTCCCGGCTGGGGGGTTGCAATTCGGCCCCATGCGCGGCGGACGCGCCCCAGACCAGGGCCAGCGCGAGCAGGAAGAGCTTGTATTTGATCGTGTGCTTGTGCTGGGGGCGGCGCATTATTTTATATTGACAAAATGGTGTGCGGCGGCTAAACAAGCTTCCCTCAAGTCGTGGGTCACTAGCTCAATTGGCAGAGCAGCGGACTCTTAATCCGGAGGTTCAAGGTTCGATTCCTTGGTGACCCACCACGACAGAGCAGGGCCCGCCCCGGACACCGTGGCGGGCCCTTTTTTTGGGTTCCGGCTCATCCTGCGGGCCGTCTTTTGTCCAATATCAAATACTAGCCTGTTTGATTCATTTTGTCATCAATGGCCGGGCTCGGCGGGCCGCGTTGAGGGGCCCGCGTCCGGGTCTAGGGCTCCGCCGGGGCGGGGGCCGTAAGGCCCTCGGCCCGGGCCCGCATCCGGCCGGCCAGGTCGATCATGAGCGTTGAGGCCGTGTCCAGGGTGTTCAGGTCTTCCGGCTCGGCCCCGGTCCGGCGGTAGGCCCATTGGGCCATGTAGAACAGCCCGTTGTCCGGCTCGGCGCAGGTCTTTTTGGGCTCCTTGAGGGCGCTGACCACCCCGGCCCTGATCCGCTCGCGTTTGACAATGGCCTGCTTGAGGCGCTGGCCCGATTCCGCGGTGTGCTCCCCGGCCAGGTCCTGGGCCTGGCTCAGGCGCTCCTGATACTCGGAGTTGGCCGCCTCCACTGCCCGGGCCGCCTGGTGATAGCGGGCCACGGAGCGCACGATGTCCGGGTTTCGGGCCAGGGTCCGGAAGACCTCGGCCCAGGAATCGAGCTTGTCCGCGTACAGGCGGAGCATGTCCGCGACCTCGGCCGGGTTCATGACCCGCCGGGTCTCGACGCCCTGGGCGTCGGCAAGGGTCTTTTCGGTTTCCTCGGCCGCGGCCGCCAGGTCGTCCAGGAACAGGTCCGCGTAGCTCGCGTAGACCGCCTTCAGGGTCTCGGGGCGGAAGAGGTAGTCAAGGACCATCTGCCGGGCCTTGCGGATGTCGTCGCCCTCAAAGGACAGGCCCGCAAGGTCCGAGCCGCAGGCCATGTTCAGGGCCCTGAACCCGGCCCCGATCGGGCCTTTTTCCCCGGGCCCGGCCGGGCGGTAGCGCTCGACCGCGAACCTGGCCACGTGGTTCAGGAAGGCGAAGCCCACGACCTTGTCCTCGACCACCACCCGCGGCCCTTCGGCCTTTGGACCCGGCTCGGCCGGTTTTTCCAAACCGGCCGAAGGCGCGCTCTCGGGCTCGGGCCCGGCCGGCTCGACCCTGAAGACCTCGCCCTTGGCCGGGGCCTGCGGCGCGGGCGCCTCCTGGACAGCGGCCGGCTGGTCGACCAGCTCCGCCTGTCGGCGTTCGCTGCGCCAGACGAAAAAGGCCAGCACGGCCACGAACACCGCGACGAACACGGCCAGGGGCAGAAGGATCGAGGGGCGTCTGGCCATCGCGCGCTCCTGTTTTTGCGGGCCTTGAGTTGTGGTCCGAACAGGCCGCAGTGTACGCCAAGCCGCGCGCTTTGCAAAGCCGGGCCGCGGGCCCCGACTTGTCCAGCGGCGTGGCACGGCTGGTGCATGGAGGCGTTCGTCCACCCGATTGAGGAATAAGGAGTCAAAAAATGCCCATCGCCAGCAAGCAAGGCGGCAGGACCGTGAGCGGCAAGTACAGCGAGGAGTCGGATTTCATGGCCGCGCGGCAGCTCAACCGACAGATCAACGAGCTGGAGAGCCGGAACAACCAGACCATTGTCAGTTCACGCCCCCTGCATCTCGGGCTCGACATCTCTTCGGCCTGCAACGCCAGGTGCATTTTTTGCCTGGCCGAGAAGGGCCGCAGGGCCGGGTCGGACAAGGACGCCTTTTGTCCCCCGGAGTGGCTGGACCATTATAGCGGGCTGCTCCCGTTCATCAATCTGGCCATCTTTTCCTCCTATGAGGCCTTGTTGAATCCGGATTTTCCGCAGTTCGTAGACAAGCTGCGCGAGTACTACACCCCGTTTCAGATTTTCACCAACGGCAAGGCCCTGACCCCTGACCTAGCCGAATATTGTCTGCAAAACGGCATGCAGTCCGTGTACTGCTCCTTTCATTCGCCTGATCCGAAGACATACGAGGGCATCATGCGCGGGCTCAGGTTCGACGAGGTCCTGTCGAACCTGATGCACCTTAAGCTGCTCAGCCGCAAGATCAATCCAGACTTCAGCTTGACATTGGTCTTTTGCGCCATGAGACGGAATATAACTTAATTGCTGGACTATGTGGATTTTGCCCGACGCGTCGGCGCAAAGGCCATCCAGGTCAACTACCTCCTCGTGACCGACGAGAGGCAGGGGCTCGATATTGAGAGCATGTATTTCCACAAGGCGTTGTACGACTGCTATGTGGGCATGGCCCAACTGAAGGCCGTAGAATACGACATCCGTCTTGAGCACCAGCCGTTCTTCTCCACCTACGATGCAACCGGGACCGCCCTTGGTCCATGCTACAAGCCGTGGGAGCACCTGATCGTGAGCCGCCAGGGCGAGGTGACCATATGCTGCGGCGGCTCGGGCAGGCTGGGAAACATCTTCAACCAGGACTTCTTCGAGGTCTGGAACTCCAAGCCGTTCCGCACCTTCCGCCGGCTGGTGAACAGCGCCCATCCGCCGGGAAACTGCAGGAAGTGCACGCGCGGCCGGGAAAACCCCCACGCCGTGACCACCCATCTCACCTACATGAGTTCCATGTCCGAGCAGGCCCGGGCAAACCGGCTCAAGGAACTGGAAAAACAGCTCGGCTAGGCAGGCCTTCGGGCCTGGGACGCGGAAACGACGGGTTCCCGTTGAAAAAGGTCTTGTCCGCCTTTCGGTTCCAATTGACATAACAGGGCAAGTCTGAAAAAAAAGCTGTTGTGTTGGAGCAAACATAATTTAAAACGGAGTGTGTGCCATGAAGATGATTTTGGGGGCCGTCCTGTTCCTGGTCCTGGGCCTGGGCGCGGCCGCAGTCAACGCGGAGGTCAAGGGAGAGGTGATAATCTTTCATGCCGGCAGTCTGACCGTTCCCCTGGAGCAGATGGAGAAGGAGTTCGAGGCCCTGCACCCGGGAGTGGACATCCTGAGGGAGGCCGGGGGCAGCACCAAGATGGCCAGGATGATCTCTGAGCTGGGCAAGCCGGCGGACATCATGGCCTCGGCCGACTACACGGTCATCGACAAGGGCCTGATCCCGGCCAAGGCGACCTGGAACATCCGCTTCGCCACCAACCAGCTTGTCCTGTGCTACACGGACAAGAGCAAGTTCGCCGACCAGATCAACGCGGACAACTGGTTCGACATCCTCCAGAGGAAGGGGGTGGTCTGGGGCCATTCCGATCCCAATCTGGACCCCTGCGGCTACCGCAGTGTCATGGTCCTCCAGCTGGCCGAGAAGTTCTACGCCAAGCCCGGGCTCTATGAGCGGCTTCTGGCCAACAGGCCCCAGGAGAACATCCGGCCCAAGTCCGTGGAGCTCGTCTCCCTGCTCAAGACCGGGAACATGGACTACGCCTGGGAGTACCTGTCCGTGGCCGTGCAGCACGGGCTCAAGTACCTGACCCTCGACAAGCACATCAACCTCGGCGACTACAAGCTGGACGACTTCTACAAGCAGGCCGTGGTCAAGGTCTCGGGCAAGCAGCCCGGCACGTTCATCGACCGGGTGGGCCAGTCCTGCACCTACGGGGTGACCATGTGCAACGAGGCCCCGAACCCCGAGGCGGCCGTGGCCTTTCTGGAGTACATGCTCTCCCCGGACCACGGCTTGAAGATATTCCGGGACCTGGGCCAGCCCCCGTTCATTCCCTGCCGGGTGCCCACGGAAAAGATGAAGAGCGGGCTTCCGTCGTCTCTGCAGCCGCTGGTTGAGGTCAAGGACTAGCGCCTTTCGGGGCCGGACCCTCGGGTCCGGCCCCGTTCTTCGGGCCCGCGGAATGCGTTGATGGCGAGAAAAAAGGACCTTTTTTTCTGGCTGACCCTTTGCTGCGGCTGGGTCATTCTGGCCTTTCTGCTCCTGCCCCTGATCGAGATGGTCTTTGCGCCCTCGGTCCAGGACATGCGCGTGACCATCGAGGACCCCGCCGTGCGCCGGACCATCGGCCTGAGCATCTACACCTCGGGCCTGGCCGCGCTGATCTCCTTTGCCCTGGGCACGCCCTTTGCCTACCTTTTGGCCCGCCGGAACTTTCCGGGCAAGCGCCTGGTGGAGAGCGTCGTGGACCTGCCGATCATGATCCCCCACCCGGTGGTCGGCATCGCCATTTTGAGCCTCGCCGGCCGGAACCATTGGCTGGGCGAGTTCCTCCAATCCCTGGGCGTGCGCATCATGGGCAGCGTGACCGGCATCGTCACCGTGCTCGTGTTCGTCGGTCTGCCGTTCTTCGTCAACTCGGCCAAGACCGGGTTCGAGGCCGTGCCCGAGCGCCTGGAAAAGGCCGCCAGGACCCTCGGGGCCTCGTCCTGGGGGGCCTTTGTCCGGGTGACCTTCCCCCTGGCCTGGCGGGGCATGCTCGTGGGCTTCATCATGTGCATGGCCAGGGCGATCAGCGAGTTCGGCGCGGTGGTCATCGTGGCCTACCACCCCATGGTCGCGCCGGTGATGATCTACGAGCGCTTCACGGCCTTCGGCCTCAAGTATTCCCAGCCCATCGCGGTCTGGCTCATCCTGGTCTCTCTGTCCCTGTTCCTGCTCCTGCGCCTGGTCTCCCGCGGCCGGAGGGCGTCGTGATCGAGATCAGGGGCCTGGGTGTGGACCTGCCCGGGTTTTGCCTCCGGGACGTGGACCTTGACGTGGCCCAGGGCGAGTTCTTCGCCCTGCTCGGGCCCACGGGCGCGGGCAAGTCCGTGCTCCTGGAGGCCGTGGCCGGGCTCATGCCCCTTGACCGGGGCTCGGTGTTTTTGAACGGCAGGCAGATAACCGGCCTGCCGCCCGAGAGGCGGGGGCTGGGCATCGTGTATCAGGACTTCGCCCTGTTTCCGCACTTAAGCGTCAGGGACAACGTCCGCTTCGGGCTCAGGTATTGCCGGGACAGGGACCGGGCCTGGCAAAACGCCCTGGGCCTGGTCGAGCGCCTGGGCCTGGGGCCCCTGCTGGACCGGGCCGTGGCCGGGCTCTCGGGCGGGGAGCGGCAGAGGGTCGCCCTGGTCAGGTCCCTGGCCGTCGGGCCCTCGGTGCTTCTGCTCGACGAGCCCATGTCCGCCCTTGATCCGGCCTTTCGCCAGGACGTCCAGATGCTGCTCAAGGATATCCACAAGGACCTGGGCCTCACCTTCATCATGGTCAGCCACAACTTCGAGGACGTGCTCTTTCTGGCCGCCCGGGGCGCGGTCATCGACCAGGGCCGCATCGTGCAGTCCGGAGAGGTGGCCGAGATTTTCCACCGGCCCGCGACGCCCTTTGTGGCCGCCTTCGTGGGCATGAAGAACATCCTGCCCGCGGTCTGCGGCCCGGACGGCGTCCGGGTCGGGGATCTGACCTTCAGGACCGCAGGCCGCTGCTCTGGGCCGGCCCATCTGGCCGTGCGGCCCGAGGACATCGTCCTGGGCCGGGAGGACCTGGCCGGCCGCTACGCGAACTGCTTTCAGGGCCGGGTCCGGTCCGTGTATCCCGAGGGCCTGGGCGCGGGCCTGGAGGTCCTGGTCGGGGACCTGGCCTTTCGGGTCCACGCCAGCCAGCGTCGGGTCCTTGAAAACGGCCTGGACCGCGGGACCGAGGTCTGGCTGGCCTTTCCCGAGGACTGCCTGCACATAATCGGTTGACTTTTCCCGGCCCCGCTTATAGGGTGTCCTGTATTTGGGTTGATCCGGGCATCTCTTGACCCGGGCCTTATGGGCCCGGGTCGGCTTCTGCGTCCGCATCCGGATTTTCACCTTCTTTTTCGCGAGGGGGGGGTATGCGTCGTCTTTCTGGTTTTGGTTCGGCTGAAGTCGATCGAGTGATCGAGGCCGCCGTGGCCGCGCCGGTCAAGGTCATGAACCGGTGGAAGGTGGTCATCGGTTCGGTGCTCATCCAGGTCTGCCTGGGCGCGATCTACGCCTGGTCCGTGTTCACCCCGGCCCTGAGACAGGCGGGCTGGACCAAGGTCCAGACCCAGGTGGTCTTTTCCGTGGGCCTGGCCGTGTTCGCCCTGGTCATGGTCTGGGCCGGCAAGCGCCTGAAGGACTGGGGGCCCAGGAGGCTGGCCATGATCGGCGGCGCGACCCTGGGCCTGGGCTATGTCCTGGCCGGGCTTTTGGACCCCACGAACTTTTTGGGCCTGATCGTGTTCATCGGCGTGGTCGGCGGCGCGGGCATCGGTCTGGGCTACGTGGTGCCCATCGCCGTGGGCATGCGCTGGTTCCCGGACAAGAAGGGCATGATCACCGGTCTGGCCGTGGCCGGGTTCGGGTTCGGGGCCATGGGCTGGGTCAAGCTGGCCGGGTCCTGGGGCCACTGCATCGAGGGCCTGGGCCTGGGCAACACCTTCATCCTCTACGGCCTGCTCTTCGCCGGTCTGGTGATCCTGGGCGGGGTGTGGATGGTCTTTCCTCCCGAGGGCTGGGCCCCTCCGCAGGTCCAGGCCAAGGCCGCGGCCAAGGCCGCGTCCGGACCGGCCATGGGCAGCGCCCAGATGCTCAGGACCCCCCAGTTCTACATGATATTTCTGACCTTCGTGTTCAGCGCCGGGGCCGGGCTGATGAGCATCGGCTTGATGAAGCTCTATCCCATGGAGGCCCTGCAACGGGCCGGGTTCGACCAGGCCGCGGCCAGCGGCATGGCGGGCACGGCCATGGCCGTGTTCTTCAGCCTGGCCAACGGCGTGGGCCGCATCGCCTGGGGCGCGGTCAGCGACCGGCTGGGCCGCAGGCCCTCGCTGGCGCTCATGGCCGGGACCCAGGGCCTGGTGGTCATCTGCTTCACGCTCATGGCCTCGGTCCCCTCGCTGCTCTACCTCGGCGCGGCGCTCATCGGCTTCAACTTCGGGGGCAACTTCGCCCTGTTCCCGACCATGACCGCGGACACCTTCGGGACCAGGAACGTGGGCCAGAACTATCCGTTCGTGTTCCTGGCCTACGGCGTGGGCGGCATCTTCGGCCCGATCACCGGCGGCATGCTCGGCGACTTGGGCAGCTTCCCCCTGGCCTTCACCATCTGCGGCGTCCTCTGCCTGGCCGGAGCGGTCCTGATCTGGCTGGTCAGGCCCCCGGTCCGGGCCTAGGCCCGGCGGCCTTGACCCCTGCCCCGGACTCGGCCAGACTCGGGGCAGGGGTCAGCGCGCAGGGAGGAGGACATGAAGGACCGGACCGGTTTCGACACCGCGCGGCTCGCCGCGGACATAGCCCTGGCCCGGGGCCAGGGCCGGGTGGACCTTTTGGTCAAGAACGCCAGGCTGGTCAATGTCCTGTCCGGCGAGATCCACCCGGCCGACGTGGCCGTGGCCGGCGGCCGGGTGATCGGGTTCGGCGACTACCAGTCTGAGGAGGTCCTGGACGCGGCCGGAAGGTTTTTGTGCCCCGGGCTCATCGACGGCCACATCCACATCGAGTCCTCGCTCCTGTCCCCCCCTGAGTTCGCCCGGGCCGTGGCCCCGCACGGCACGGCCGCGGTGGTCTGCGACCCGCACGAGATAGCCAACGTGCGCGGCCTGGACGGGGTGGAGTACATGCTCGAGGCCAGCCGCCTGTTGCCCGTGAGCGTGTTTTTCATGGCCTCGTCGTGCGTCCCGGCCACGCACATGGAGACCTCCGGGGCCGAGATATCGGCCTCGGACATAGCCGGGCTTTTCAAGCGCCACCCGGACCGGGTCCTGGGCCTGGCCGAGGTCATGAACTTTCCCGGGGTCCTGGCCGGGCGGCCCGAGGTCCTGGCCAAGATCGCGGCCGCGGGCCCGCGGCCCGTGGACGGCCACGCCCCGCTCTTGAGCGGCCGGGACCTGTGCGCCTATGTCCTGGCCGGGCCCGGGAGCGAGCACGAGGCCAGCGGCCCGGACGAGGCCCGGGAAAAGCTCCGGGCGGGCATGCAGTTGATGATCCGCGAGGGCAGCACCGAGCACAACCTGGCCGACCTGGTCCCGGTGGTCAACGAGTTCAACTCCTGCCGGGTGTCCCTGGTCTCGGACGACCGCAGCGCCGGGGACCTGATGCGCCTCGGGCACATGGACCACAGCCTGCGCCTGGCCATGGCCCATGGCGTGCCCCCCATGCGCGCCGTGCAGATGGCGAGCGTCAACACCGCCCGCTACTTCGGGCTCAGGGGCAGGGGCGCGGTGGCCCCCGGATACCGGGCCGACTTCCTGCTCCTGGACGATCTGGAGGAGTTTTCCATCAGCGAGGTCTTTCTGGCCGGCCGAAACGTCCGGGACCTGGACTTCCCGGCCGGCCGGCGCAGGGGCCTGAAAAACACCATGAACGTGTCCGGGCTCTGTCCGGAGTCCTTTGGCCTGGCCCCTGGCCGGGGCCGGATCAGGGTCATCGGCTTCACGCCCGGCCAGGTGATCACCGAGAGCCTCGTGCTCGAACCCCGGCTGGTGGACGGCCGGCCCGAGGCCGACCCGTCCCGGGACCTGGCCAAGCTGGCGGTCATAGAGCGCCACCAAGGCAGCGGCAAGGTGGGCCTGGGCTTTGTCCACGGCCTGGGCCTTGTCCAAGGCGCCCTGGCCTCGACCGTGGCCCACGACTCACACAACCTTATCGTGGCCGGGGTCAAGGACAAGGACATGCTCGCCGCGGCCCGGGAGTGCGTGCGCATGGGCGGCGGTCTGGCCGCGGCCGCGGGCGGGCGCGTCCTGGCCTCCCTGGCCCTGCCCATTGCCGGGCTGATGAGCGACAGGCCCTTGTCCGAGGTGGCCCGGGGCTTCGACGCCGTGCTCGGCGCGGCCCGGGACCTGTGCCCAGGCCTTGAGAGCCCGTTCGCGGCCCTCTCGTTTCTGGCCCTGCCGGTGATCCCCTTTCTCAAGCTCACGGACCAGGGCCTTGTGGACGTGGCCGCGTTCGACTTCACGGACCTCTGGGTGGACTGAGGCCGGGGTCCAAAGGCAGGGGCGGGGCCGGACATGAACCGCAGGGCCTATGTCTTCGTGGTCCTTTTGGGCCTGGTCAGCCTGTTCGGGGACATGACCTACGAGGCCGCGCGCAGCGTCCACGGACCCTTTCTGGCGCTTCTCGGGGCCGGTTCGGCGGTGGTCGGCGCGGTCGCCGGGCTCGGGGAGCTCGTCGGCTACGGGCTGCGCATCGTCTCCGGGCTTATCAGCGACCGCACCCGCCGCTATTGGACCATGACCATTGTCGGCTACGCCGTGAACCTTTTGGCGGTCCCGGCCCTGGCCCTGGCCGGGAGCTGGGAGCTGGCCGCGGCCCTGATCATGACCGAGAGGCTCGGCAAGGCCATCCGCACCCCGGCCAGGGACGCCATGCTCTCCCACGCGGCCTACTCGGTGGGCAGGGGCTGGGCCTTTGCCCTGCACGAGGCCATGGACCAGGTCGGGGCCATGCTCGGCCCGCTCATCGTCATGGCCGTGTTGGCCGCGAACGGCGGCTATGACTCGGCCTTTGCCGCACTGGCCGCGCCCGCGGTCCTGGCCCTCTCGGTCCTGGTCCTGGCCAGGCTGACCTGCCCCCGGCCCATGGACCTGGAGGCTGAACCGGACGCTGTTTCCCGGGCCCAAACCGGGTTCAGGCCCGGGTTTTGGCTCTACCTGGCCGCGGCCTGCCTGGTGGCCGCGGCCTATGCGGACTTTCCGCTCATCGCCTTTCACTTCAAGGTCAGCGGGATGTTCGAGGACAGGTGGATTCCGCTGCTCTACGCCTGGGCCATGGGCGTCGACGCCCTGGCCGCGCTGATTCTGGGCCGGCTGTTCGACAAAAAGGGCCTGGTCGCGCTGATGCTCGGCATCGCTCCGGCCGCCCTGTTCGCGCCCCTGGCCTTTTCGACCCGGCCGGTGCTCGCGGCCGCGGGCCTCGGGCTCTGGGGCCTGGGCATGGGCGCCCAGGAGTCCATCCTCAGGGCCGGGCTGGCCCGGCTGGTCCCGGTCGCCCGGCGGGCCACGGGCTATGGGCTGTTCAACGCGGGCTTCGGGCTGGCCTGGTTCGCGGGCAGCGTGGCCATGGGCCTGTTGTACGAGTACTCCATGACCGGGTTGATCGTCTTCTGCCTCGCCGGGCAGGTCCTGTCCCTGCCCCTGCTCTACGCCCTGCGGGATGTCTTCCGGCCGGGCTATGAACCGGTCCCTTGATCCTCGACCAGGGTCCCGGGGATCAGGCCCCAGAAGCCGTGGTTCCCGGACAAAAAGCGCCAGCCCAGGTGGCTCTGGCAGCGGCCGCAGACGGCTATCTGCCAGGAGTAGCCCGGGAACCAGGCGAACTCCGAGCTCGGCCGCCCGGTCAGGCCGCAGCCCGGGGCCGTGGAGAAGCAGGCCACGGTGAAGACCAGGCCGTAGGGGTTGAAGAACACGTGGCTGTGCCTGCCGTTCACCCTGATCCCGGCATTGGCCCAGGTGACCTGGAAACGGCAGGCCCGGCAGAGCAGCCTGGGGCCGTTCTGGCCGTTGTCCGGCTTGGCCTGGTCCTCGGCCTCGGCACCGCCGCCGGGCGCGTTTTGGCCGGCCTCCTTGGCCAGGAACGGGGTAGGGCAGGGCAGGGCGTGTTGGATCGCGGTCATCATGTCGGGCCTTGGTTAGGCCCTTGATGCTATTTCATTGTCCGGCTTTGGGCAACCGGACGCGGTTCAGACCGGCTGTTCGGGGCGCTGCGGGGGCTTAGAATATCTCGTCTTTTCCCAGGCAGTCGCAAAGCCGCTGGTAGGTCTGCCTGAGCCTGTCCGGGCCGAACCCCTCGCCCAGGTCGTCGAGGATGCGGCGGGCCAGGGGCCCGTCGGTCAGGATGCGCTTGAGCGGCGCCTCCCAAAGCTCGTCGAAGCCCTCGGTCGGCAGGCAGGTCTTGGCCAGATGGAGCCATATCTCCCCGGCCGTGCACACCCTTCTTGTGGGCAGGCCGAGGTTGCGCAGATAATCCGGATTTTTTATCACCGCCCCGGGCCCATCGCGCTCGGCGTCCCTGAGCATGGCGGCCAGGACCTCGTCCTCCCAGGCCATCTGCTCGTCCAGCCCGGACCAGGTCTCCGCGGCCAGGTACTCCAGGGAGCGGACGATCAGGGCGGCCACGGCCAGGTCCGCCCTGGGGCACTCCTGGGCGTCGAGCATGCGTATCTCCAGGCTTTTGTCCTCGAATCGCGCCGCGGCCCCGCGGAAGTTCAGGGACTCCTGCCTGAGGACCTTGTCCCGGTCCTGCTTCTTGATCTCCTTGTACATCCTCTTGAGTATCCGGCGCTCGTAGTCGCGGCGACTGAAGACCTTCTCGGGCACCAGGCTCGCGGTCATGGACGGGACCCTGGCCCCCCGGTCGCGGCGCAGAACCTCCAGGCGGCCGTCCAGAAGCCCGGTGGATCGGCCCTCGAGTATGGGCGAGCTGGCGGCCACGGCCGGCATGATGGGCAAAAGCAGCCGGGTCGCGGCGTGGAGCCCGGCGAACTCCCGGTCGTCCTCAAAGGGGATGCTGACGTGCACGCCCTGGACATTGCTCCAGCCGTGGGTCTTGCAGTCGAATGCCCGGTCGCAGGCCGCGTGCAGGTCCCCCTCTTGGTGTGGCCAGAGCCGGGCCTGTTTGGCCGGGTCCATCCAGGGGTGGGCCCCGCCGGGCATGATCCTCGCGCCCATGAACCCGAGTATGGAGTTCATCCTGGCCAGGTGGCCGGAGAATTTTTCGGCCAGGCCGCTCAGGTCCGGGGCCGGGCCGTTGGTCTTGAGCCTGACCACGTGCAGGGCCGGGCCGCTGGACCAGGTCATGTCGTTGACCCGGGCCCGGGGCAGGGCTGAGCCGGCTGCTGCGGCGATGAGCCTGTCCGCGATGGGCATGGGGTCCAGGCTGCGCCGGTCCACGATCATGAACTCGATCTCCACGCCGGGGCCTCTGATCGTGCCGGGATGCGAACCTGTGTTCACCGCAGCGTCCCTCTTGTGACCGCGTTTTTTCAGGGAGTGTGTATGCGGGGTCGCTTGTCCGGGATGTTCAATAACTCCTGGCCGTGTTTTTCGCCACAAGAATTTTCCACCCCGGATCAATGGAAACCGCGGGGCGCGTCAAAGGACGGGGGCGGGCGGCGTCATATCGGCAGGCCCAGGTAGCCGAACACGCCGGTCATTTTCAGCCCCATGTAGAACATGACCATGATAAAGATGTATTTCAGCTGCTTGGCCGGGAGAAGGTGCGCGGCCTTGGCCCCCAATACGGCGCTTGGAATACTGCATCCGGCAAGCAGGACCCATTGCAGCCAGTTCAGGTAGCCCGTGGAATAGGGCGGCAGGCCTTGGACTCCCAATCCGTTGATCCAGTAGGAGAGCGCGCCGCCTATGGCCGTGAAGATCATCAGCGCGGTGGAGGTCCCCACGGCCTGGTGCATCTTGAACTTGAAAAACCAGACCATGATCGGGATCATCAAGACCCCGCCGCCGATGCCGATGATGCCGGAAACGACACCCAGGGCGATGCCCCAGAGGACAAAGGCGGTCATGCCGTCGGAGGGCTCTTGTGTGATTCGCGGCGGTTTTGCGCTGAGCATTCGAACGCCGCCCAGGAGTATGGCCAGGCCGAAGGCCATGGTCAGAACCTTGCCGGGCAGATGGCTGGCTATGAAGGCCCCGAAAAAGGCCCCAATGGCCCCGAAGAGGCCCAGGGTCACCCCCGCCTTCCATATGACCGCGCCCTTTTTGTGATGGGTCAGGGCGCCGCTGAGCGCCGTGGGCAGAACCACCAGCAGGTTGGTCCCGAACGCGATGCGGATGGCGATGGTCGGGTCCACGCCGATGGTCTTCAGGACCCAGAACTGGACCGGCACCATTATAAAGCAGCCCCCGACTCCCAGGAGCCCGGACGCGAATCCGACGCACACGCCGGTGATCAGCAGGGCAATGATCTGTGCGGCCTGCATTTCCATTTTATCCTCTCTCCTTGAGACGGGGCGTTTTCGTGATCGGATTCTTGTCCCGGCGACGGCGGGCTGTTATTTTTATTGAATAATTCGGCGGGAGCATAAGCCGATTTTTGGATTTAATCCAGCCCGTCTGGTTGCTTGGCTTTTCAAGATCGCGGATTGGGAGAAATGCGCAAGGCGAGGCAAGCGGGCGGGGCCGGGGATTCGGACGCCTCGGGGCGCGGGCCATGCACGGCCGGGGTCAACGCCCTGGAAACGACAAGACCCCGCAGCGGCTGGCCCCCGGGGTCTTGCGTCAAATTGGAACCGCTGAGGTCAGCGGATTGATGTCTGGCTCCCCGGCACGGACTTGAACCGCGAACCTAGTGGTTAACAGCCACCCGCTCTGCCGATTGAGCTACCGGGGAATATGCCCCAAGCGAGCAAGGTGGATTGTCTAATCCAATCCGTGCCCCGAGGTCAAGCCCTTTTTAGGTCCCGCAAGCCCGCCGGACAGGCCAAAACAACGTCAAAACTCAGGGATTTCTTGACGCCGGTCCGTAATTGGCATAGGGAATCCTCGTTCCCGAAATATTTTTCTTGCCTTTTTCTAGACTTTTTTCCCCAAGGGGACGGAAGCGTTGGCGGACCAGGCTAAGACCAGCAACAAGGACCTCAGGCTCAACACCAAGTCCGGACACGCCGAGAGGTTCATGCCCATGCTCAAGGCCCTTGCCGCCCGCGAGGAGCTCAACGAGGTCATCAAGACCCGCCTTGAAAAGGCCTGCACCCTGCTGGACGCCGAGGTCCCGCTGTTTCCCAACGACTTCCGCAAGGACACCGACGTCTCGGCCCTGATCAACGGCTTCGCGGACCTGGACGCTCAGGCCCTGGAGGCCGTGGACCGGGAGTTCGTCCTGGCCGGCCGGGTGGTCGCCTTCCGCTCCTTCGGCAAGGTCACCTTTTTCCACCTCCAGGACCGCACCGGCCGCATCCAGGTCTACGCCGCCAGGGAGGACCTGGGCCAGGAGCCCTACAGCCTGTTCAAGAAGACCGACATCGGCGACATCGTGGGCGTGGCCGGCGGCCTGTTCAGGACCAAGACCGGAGAGCTGACCGTGAAGGCCGGCCGGTTCAGGCTGCTGACCAAGTCCATGCGGCCCCTGCCCGAGAAGTACCACGGCCTAAAGGACGTGGAGACCCGCTACCGCCAGCGCTACGTGGACCTCATCGTCACCCCCAGGACCGCGGAGATATTCAGGATCCGCACCAGGGTGGTCAGCGCCATGCGCGGTTTTCTGGACTCCAAGGGCTACGTCGAGGTGGAGACGCCCATGATGCAGGCCGTGCCCGGCGGGGCCACGGCCAAGCCCTTCGAGACCCACCACAACGCCCTGGACATGAAGCTCTACCTGCGCATCGCCCCGGAGCTCTATCTGAAGAGGCTTCTGGTCGGCGGGTTCGAGAGGGTCTACGAGATAAACAGGAATTTCCGCAACGAGGGCATATCCACCCAGCACAACCCCGAGTTCACCATGCTCGAGTTCTACTGCGCCTACGCCGACTACGCCGAGCTCATGGACCTGACCGAGGAGATGCTCAGCCAGGTCGCGATCGAGGCCGTGGGCTCGACCGCGGTCCCCTGTCAGGGCCGGACCATCGAGCTCGCCCCGGGGACCTGGAAGCGGCTCGCGTTCTTCGAGGCCCTGGAGCGGGTCGGGGGCGTGTCCCCGGAGGTCTTCAGGGACTACGAGCGCTGCGCCGCCCTGGTCAAGAAGCTGGGGGAAAAGGTCCTGGGCAACGAGAAGCTGGGCAAGCTGCAGGCCAAACTCTTCGACGTGCTCGTGGAGCCCGAGCTGGTGCAGCCGCACTTCATCTACCACTACCCCACGGACATATCGCCGCTGGCCAGGCGCAACGAGAAGGACCCGGAGATAACCGACCGCTTCGAATTGTTCATCGCCGGCAGGGAGATGGCCAACGCCTTTTCCGAGCTGAACGATCCCGTGGATCAGCGCTGCCGGTTCGAGGACCAGGTCAGGGAAAAGGAGGCCGGCGACGACGAGGCCCAGTTCATGGACGAGGACTACGTCCGGGCCCTGGAGTACGGCATGCCGCCGGCCGCGGGCGAGGGCGTGGGCATCGACCGGCTGGTCATGCTGCTCACGGACAGCCCGTCCATCAGGGAGGTCATCCTCTTTCCCCTGCTGCGGCCCGAGATCTCGGGGTCCGGAAAATGAAGTTCGAGTTCTTCATCGCCTTGAGATACCTGGCCGCCCTGCGCAGGCAGTCGTTCATCTCGATCATCTCCCTGTTCGCGGTCTGCGGGGTGGCCATCGGCGTGGGCGCGCTCATCGTGGTCATCGGGGTCATGAACGGGTTCTCCACCGACCTGAGGGACAAGATACTCGGGGTCAACGCCCATATCCTGATGACCTCGTATTCGGGCGGCATAAAGGATTACAACTACTTGGCCGATGAAACCATGAGGGTGCCCGGCGTGGTCGGGGTCACCCCGTTCGTGTACTCCGAGGTCATGCTCTCGGCCCGGGGCGGGGTAAAGGGCGTGGTGCTCAGGGGCATCGACCCCCAGACCTCGGACCGGGTCCTGAGCCTGTCCAGGGACATGGTCGCGGGAGGCCTCAAGGACCTGGACGAGCCGGACGGCGCCCCGGGCATCGTCATCGGCTCGGAGATGGCCAAGCGGCTCGCCCTTTCCGTGGGCGCGCAGGTCCACCTGCTGTCCCCGTCCGGCCGGGCGAGCGCCGTGGGATACAGGCCCAAGGTGACCACCTTCAGGGTGGCCGGGATATTCCGCACCGGGATGTACGAGTACGACTCGTCGCTCGGCTACGTGACCATCGACGCCGCGAGAAGGCTTTTGGGTTTTAACAACGACATAGTTTCCGGCCTGGAGGTCAGGGTCGCCGACGTGGGCAGGGTCGCCCGGATAAGCGAGGACATCCAGCGCGCCGTGGGCTCGTTCCCGGTGGTCGTGCGCCACTGGCAGGAGATGAACGCCAACCTGTTCGCGGCCCTCAAGCTGGAGAAGACGGCCATGTTCATCATCCTGGCCATGATCGTCCTGGTCGGGTCCTTCAGCATCGTGACCATGCTGGTCATGCTCGTCATGCAGAAAACCAAGGATATCGCGGTGTTGATGTCCATGGGCGCGGCGGCCGGGAGCATCAGGCGCATCTTCATGTGTCAGGGCACGGTCATCGGGCTCGTGGGCACGGTCCTGGGCTTTTGCCTGGGCCTGCCGGTGAGCTTGCTTCTTAAGAAATATCAGTTTATTCGGTTGCCGAGCAACGTGTACCCCGTGGACTACCTGCCTATCAGGCTGGAGTTCCTGGACATGGCGCTCATAGGCGGGGCGGCCCTGTTGCTGTGTTTTCTGGCCACCATATACCCGGCGCGGCGGGCCTCGAACTTGAACCCCAGCGACGCCTTGCGCTATGAATAACGGCGCGGTATATCGCCTGTTGGGGGTTGGCAAGGAATTTGCTGGGCCGACCGAGCCGCTGAGGATACTCACCAGCGTGGACCTGGTGGTCGAGCCGGGCGAGTCGGTGGCCGTGCTCGGGGCCTCGGGATCGGGCAAGACCACGCTTTTGCACATCCTGGGGACCTTGGACGAGGCGACCAGCGGGGAGATTTACTTTTCCGGGCAGGACATGAAGACCTTGGGGCCCGAGCGCCGGGCCCGGCTGCGCAACAGCGAGATAGGGTTCGTGTTTCAGTTCCATCACCTGTTGCCGGAGTTCAGCACCCTGGAGAACGTGGCCATGCCCGGGGTGATCCAGGGGAGAAGGCGCGACGAGTGCCTGTCCCTGGCCGCGGAGGCCCTGGACCTGGTCGGCCTGGAGCAGCGCAAGGAGCACCGGGTGACCACGCTCTCGGGCGGGGAGCGGCAGAGGGCGGCCATAGCCCGGGCCATACTGCTCAGGCCCAAGGTGCTCTTGGCCGACGAGCCGACCGGGAACCTGGACGAGAAGACGGGAAAGAGGATAGCCGGCCTGCTGGCGGACCTGAACAGGGAACTGGGTATGACTTTCGTGGTCGTTACGCATAATGTGGAGCTCGCCGGACTCATGCAGCGCAGGATGGAGCTTCATTCAGGAGAGCTTTATGCCCGGCAGTAAGGCCCGAGCGTTTATGGCCCTCGTGGTCCTGGCCGCGTTGGCCTGGTTTTCGGCCCCGGGCCTTGTGGCCGCCGCCGGATCTGAGGACATCAAGGTGGCCGTGCTGCCCTTTGAGGTCAACGCCGGCGAGGACCTCAAGTATCTCAGGGACAGCCTGCCCGAGCTCATCTCCGACCGCCTGGCCGAGGCCGGGTTCAAGGTCGTGGACCGGGCCGATTCGGAAAAGGCCCTGGACGAGAGGGCCGCGGAGTTTCTGGACCTCAAGCTGGCCAAGGAGATCGCCCTGCTCACCGGCGCTGGGTTCGCGGTCTACGGGAGCTTCAGCCAGGTGGGCGAGACCATAAGCATCGACGCCCGGCTGGTCGAGGCCTTCGGCCTCAAGCCCGCGGCGCCCCTGTTCGTGACCAAGGAGGGCCTGATCAACCTCCTGCCCGCGGCGGACGATCTGGTCGCCCAGATAACCGCCAACCTGCTCAAGCAGGACCGCATCTCGGACATCGAGGTCAGGGGGACCAATGTCCTGGACAAGGAAGTCGTGCTCATGCGCCTGGGGCTCAAGAAGGGCGACGTGTTCAACGCCAGGACCGTCAACTCCGACCTCAAGAGCGTCTATGAGCTCGGCTATTTCGACGACGTCAAGGTCGCGGTGGAGGACACCGCGCAGGGCAAGCGGCTCATCTTCACGGTCAAGGAGAAGCCGCGCATCCAGGCCATCGGGGTCACGGGCGCCAAGGAGATAGACAGCGACGACATCCTGGAGGCGGTGACCACCAAGAAGGGCGCGGTGGTCAACCCCAAGGTCCTGGGCGACGACCTCAAGACCATCCGCGAAATGTACCGCAAGGAGGGCTATTACAAGGCCACGGTGCGGCACGAGATCGAGGACAGCGGCCAGGGCCAGGCCAGGCTCAATTTCGTGGTCGACGAGGGCCCCAAGCTGTACATCAAGAAGATCATAATCGACGGGGCCAAGCAGATAGATCCGGACGACTTGAAGGACGAGCTGGCCCTCCAGGAAAAGGGCCTGTTTTCCTGGTTCACCTCCAAGGGCGCGCTCAAGGAGGAGCTCCTCGAGCGCGACGCCGCGGCCATCATGGCCTTTTACGCCAACCGCGGGTTCATCGACGCCAAGGTCGGCCAGCCCGAGGTGGAGATCAAGGACGACGGCATCTACGTCACCTTCAAGGTCTTCGAGGGCAGCCGCTTCAAGGTCGCCGACGTCCAGTTCGAGGGCGACCTGATCGCTGATCCGGAAAAGCTCAAGACGGTCATCGGCCTGGACGACCTCAAGGCCGAGGACGAGTACCTCAGCCGTTCGGTGATCCAGGAGGACGTCAAGGCCCTGACCTCGTACTACAACGATTTCGGCTACGCCTATGCCGAGACCTCGGTCCGGGTGAACGACCACCCCGAGGAAAAGACCGTGGACGTAATCTACGTCCTGTCCAAGCACCAGCGGGTGCGCATCCGCCGGGTCCTTGTCGAGGGCAACACCCGGACCAGGGACAACATCATCCTCAGGGAGCTGCGCCTGGCCGACGGGGACCAGTTCAGCGGCAAGAAGCTCCAGCGCTCGACCAAGAGGCTTGAGAGCCTCGGCTACTTCGATCAGGTGAGCGTCGATCCCCTGCCCACGGGCGACCCGGACCTCATGGACCTCAAGGTCAAGGTCAAGGAGAAGAACACCGGAAGGATAGGCGGCGGCGTGGGCTATTCGACCTACGACGGCGTGGGCTTCGGCGCGGACATCACCGAGGGCAACCTGTTCGGCAAGGGCTACTCCCTGGGCCTGAACGGGGCCTTCAGCGGCAAGTCCATCGCCTTCAACCTCAACTTCATGAACCCCCACTACAACGACACCGCCCTGGGCGTGGGCGGCTCGGCCTACCACCGCACCGAGGAGTTCGTGGACTATCACAAGCGGACCGTCGGCGGCCAGGCCAAGTTCACCTATCCCCTGGGCGAGTACACCGGGCTCACGGTGTCCTACACCCTGGACAACTACGAGATCTTCGACCTCTCGGACACCGCCTCCAGCGACATCAAGGACGAGGAGGGCTCGCACATCTCCAGCTCGATCAGCCTGGGCGCGGCCAGGGACACCACCAACCGCAGGTACAATCCGAGCCAGGGCTCGATCATCGCCTTGGCGTTTGTCAACGGCGGCGGCGTGCTGCTCGGCGACGACAGCTGGGTCAAGTACAAGGGCAACGTCGACTACTTCACGCCGGTCATCAACGACGAGACCGTGCTCCACCTGCGGGGCAACGCGGGCTGGGTCCACGAGAACATCGGCGGCAAGGGCAAGATTCCCCTGGTCCAGCGCTTCACCCTGGGCGGCATGAACAGCGTCCGCGGCTACGGGGTGGGCAAGATCACCGCCCACAACCTGGAGACCGGCGAGTCCATCGGCGGCGACAAGGAATTATTCACCAATGTCGAGCTGATTTACACAGTGGACAAGGAGATGGGCATCTCCCTGGTCGGCTTCTTCGACGCCGGCGGCGTCTGGAAGGAGGGCGAGTGGTTGTTATCCGACCCCAAGCGCAAGGACGCGGACACCCCGCCCCTGGGCCTGTACAAGAGCGTCGGGGCCGGCATCCGCTGGTTCTCGCCCATGGGCCCCTTGCGCATCGAGTACGGCTACGGCCTTGACGAACTCTACGACAGCAGCAGGAGCAAGATCGAGTTCTCCATGGGCCAGACCTTCTAGCCTATTGTTCCCATAGGTCCTTCCGGGGGGTTGCCTTACCGCCTTGGTTGCGTGTATCCCGTTTAGATTCGGGCGGGGCGCGGCCGCGGCGGACGGCCGTCGGACCGCCCCTCAAGGTATGGAGATTCAAAAGTAAAGGAGATATATGATGAAAAGGACAGTCTTTTGGGCCCTGGTTCTGTTTCTGGCCTTGCAGGTCTCTGCGTTCGCCGCAGGGCAGGTGAAGATAGGCGTCGTGGACACCGGCAAGGTCTTTAGCGAGTCCGAGCCGGGAAAGGACGCCTTTGGAAAGCTCAAGGCCAAGTTCGAGACCATGACCAAGGACCTGGAGCGGCAGAAGAAGGAGGTCACCAAGCTCAGGGAGGACCTCCAGAAGCAGGGCCTGGTCCTGTCGCTCGAGGCCAAGCAGGACAAGGAGCTGGAGTTCAAGCGCAAGGTGCGCGACTTCCAGGACACCTCCCAGGCCTATCAGCAGAAGTTCGCCATGGAGAAGGGCCGTCTCAGCGAGCCGATCCTCAAGCTCCTGGTCGAGGTGGTCAAGGACTACGGCACCAAGAACGGCTTCACCATGCTCGTGGACAAGAACGCCAGGGTCAGCGGGCTTTTGTTCAACGATCCGGCCATCGACGTGACGGACAAGATCACGGCCGAGCTGAACAGCGCCTGGAAGACCAAGGGCAACAAGTAGAGCGGGTCCGGGCGCGGACATGCTGCTTTCGGAACTGGCCGCCAGATTCGGCCTGACCCTGAAGGGCGGGGACAAGGAGATCGACGGGGTCAACGTCCTGGAAAAGGCGGGGCCCTCGGAGCTCTCCTTTTTCATCAATCCGAGGTACGCCCACCTGCTGGACTCGACCGAGGCCGGGGCCGTGCTCGTGGGCGAGGCGCACGCCGCGTTGGTCCCCACGGCCCTGGTCAGCGCCAACGTCTACCTGGACCTGGCCAGGCTGGTCTCGGTGTTCGCCAAGCCCAAGGGCGATTTCTCCGGGATCAGCGAGCTGGCCTTTGTCCACGACCAGGCCGAGGTCAGCGACCGGGCCACGGTCTATCCCTTCGCCTACATCGGGGCGCGCTGCGTGCTCGGGCCCGGCGTGGTGGTCTTTCCGGGCTGCTATGTCGGCGAGGACTGCGTGCTGGGCGAGGACTGCCTCTTGTATCCCAACGTCGTGCTCATGTCCGGGACCAGGCTGGGCAGAAACGTCATCATCCAGCCCGGCGCGGTCATCGGCGGCGACGGCTTCGGCTTTGCCCAGGGCCCGGCCGGGCACGTCAAGATACCGCAGGTCGGGGTGGTCGAGATCGGAGACGACGTGGAGATCGGGGCCAACTCGGCCGTGGACCGGGCCTCCCTGGACGTGACCCGGATCGGTCCGGGGACCAAGATGGACAACCTGGTCCAGGTGGCCCACAACGTGCGCGTCGGGGCCAACTGCCTGCTCATCGCCCAGTGCGGGATCGCGGGCAGCTCCAGGCTGGGGGACAACGTGGTCGTGGCCGGCCAGGCCGGGATCAAGGACAACGTGACCCTGGGCGACAACGTCATGGTCGCGGCCCAGGCCGGGGTGGGCAAGGACCTTGCCGACGGCAGCCTGGTGGGCGGGACCCCGGCCATGGAGCACATGGTTTTTTTGAAATCTTCGGCCGCCCTGTCGCGGTTGCCCGAGCTCATCCGCCGGGTGGGCAGGCTGGAAAAGGAGATCGAGCGGCTGTCCGGGACCGCCGCTGACGGAGAGGAACATGGCTGACGACCGCGTTGAGATAGACATATTGCGCATCATGCGGCTTCTGCCGCACAGATATCCGTTTCTTCTGGTCGATCGGGTCATTGAATGCACCCCCGGGGTGTCCATCAAGGCCTACAAGAACGTGACCGCGAACGAGCCCTTTTTCATGGGCCATTTCCCGGGCCTGCCGGTCATGCCCGGGGTGCTCATCCTGGAGGCCCTGGCCCAGGCGGGCGGGGTGGCCATTCTTTCGGGCTCGGACCTGCCTTTGAACGACAAGATATTCCTGTTCACGGGCATGAACAAGGTCCGCTTCCGCCGGCCCGTGCTGCCCGGGGACAGGCTCGTCCTGGAGGTCGGCGATATCCGCAACAAGCTGAGCCTGTGGAAGATGAGCGGGGTGGCCAGCGTGGACGGCGAGGTCGTTGCCGAGGGCGAGCTCTCCGCGGCCATGGTGGACAGGGAGAGCATGTAGTGGCCACGGACATCCACCCCACGGCGATAATCGGGCCCAAGGCCCTGATCGGCCAGGACGTGGTCATCGGCCCGTACTGCGTGGTCGAGGACGGGGTCGAGATCGGCGACCGCTCCAGGCTGGAGGCCTTTAGCCAGGTCAAGCGCTTCACCAGCATGGGGCCCGGCAACCACATCCATTCCTACGCCTGCATCGGGGACGAGCCCCAGCACCTGGCCTTCAAGGGCGAGGAGACGCGGGTGGTCATCGGCCAGGCCAACGACATCCGCGAGTACGTGACCATCCACCGCGGCACGGCCGGCGGCCCGGGCAGGACCGTGGTCGGCTCGCACTGCATGCTCATGGCCTACGTGCACATCGCCCACGACTGCCGTCTCGGCGACCACGTGATCATGGCCAACGCCTCCAGCCTGGCCGGGCACGTGGAGATCGGCGACCACGTGGTCGTCAACGGGATGTCCGGGGTCCAGCAGTACACGCGGGTCGGGGACTACGCATTTCTCGGGGGCATGAGCGGGTTCGCCCAGGACGTGCCCCCGTACATGCTGGCCTACGGCATAAGGGCCGGGCTCTACGGCCCGAACCTCATCGGGCTCAAGCGGCACGGGTTCTCGGCCCAGGCGGTCCAGGCCCTGAAAAAGGCCTACAAGATCATCTTCAGGTCCGGGCTGCAAAGGGACGAGGCCCTGGCCAGGGCCGCGGCCGAGCTGCCGGGCGTGGCCGAGGTCGAAAGGCTCTTGGAGTTCCTGCGCACGGCCCAGCGCGGCGTCACTCCGGACGCCAACAAGAACGGAAACGGGGCCTAGCCGCCGGGGCCCGGGGGCGGGCGGGGATGGAGAGTTCAGCCATGGTCATAGGCCTGGTGGCCGGCGGCAGGCAGTTCCCGGTCATGGTCGCCAAGGGCGTCAGGGACCAGGGCCACAGGCTGGTGGCGGCCGGGTTCACCGGGCACAGCAACATGGCCGTGGCCGAGCTGGCCCACGTCTGGAAGGAGCTCAAGCTCGGCCAGCTGGGCAGGCTGATCTCCTTTTTCAAGGACAACCGCGTCCAGCGGGTGGTCATGGCCGGGACCATCGACAAGCCCAAGATCATGGACGTGCGCCATCTGGACATGCGCGCCCTGAAGGTCGTGTTCAGGAACAAGAACAAGGGCGACGCCTCGGTGCTCGGGGCCGTGGCCCGGGAGTTCGAGTCCGAGGGCATGGCCGTTGTCCCGGCCCACGAGTTTCTCCCCGAACTGCTCACCCCGGAGGGCGTTCTGGGCGCCAGGCGGCCCAGCGAGCGCGAGTGGGGGGACTTGGCCTACGGCTGGCGGGTGGCCAAGGACATGGGCCGCCTGGACATCGGCCAGTGCCTGGTGCTGCGCGAGGGCATAGTCGCCGCGGTCGAGGCCCTGGAGGGCACGGACGCGGCGGTCAGGCGCGGCTGCGAATTGGGCGGCGAGGGCTGCGTGGTGATCAAGGTCTTCAAGCCCGGCCAGCAGGCCGAGGTCGATCTGCCCAGCGTGGGCCCGGACACGGTCAGGATCATGGCCGAGGGCCGCGCGGTCTGCCTGGGCGTGGAGGCGGGCAGGAGCCTGTTCTTTGACCGCGACCAGGCCGTGGCCCTGGCGGACAGGTCCGGCATAGCCGTTGTCGGGCTCAGCGAGGCGGTGCTAAAGGCCCAGGCCCCGGGCCAGGCCGGAGGCGTTCCTCCCGGCCCTTAAACTTCGCAGGCCGGTTCAGGGCCTAGCCGGCCTGGTCCCGAAATCTGGTCATCCAGTCGTGGATCGCGTCCTCAAGGGTCTTTGCCGCCAGGTGGGCGCAGTGCGCGTCGTCGTCGGGCAGGCCGCCCAGGAGCTCGAGCACCGCGTTCTTGTCTATGGACATGGCGTCCTCCAGGGTCCGGCCCATGGACAGCTCGCAGCAGGCCGAGGCCGCGACCTGGCTGGAGCCGCAGCCGTCGGCCACGAATCCGGCGGCCATGATCCTGCCGTCCTGGATGCGCAGGAATATCTCCATGGAGTCCCCGCAGGAGCCGGTCTTTTTGCCCCGGCAGGAGGGGTTGTCGATCATGCCCTTGTGGGGCGGGTTTTCCCAGCGTTCAATCACGCGGCGGCCGTATTTTTCCAGGCTCTCCGCCTCGACCTGGCGCTGGAGCTGGTCAAGGGCGCGGCCAAGGTTTGACTTCATGCCTTTCCCCGCTGTTCGAGTTTTCAATAGCGACCTAAACAACGCGTCAGGACGACGTCTATATCCTAAAACCCGGGCCTTGGCCAGGGCCGGGCAGAGGGCGCAACAGGGCCCCGGGGCGCTTGGCGCGCCTCCGGGGGCCCGGGCTTACGCCTTGCCGCAGCAGGTGCCCGGCACGCAGCCCCGGTCGCTCGGCCTCTGCCCGCAGCAGCCGTGGCCCGTGGCCCCGGGCGTCTGGGCGCGCTCCCTGCCGCTCAGGCTGGAGCTCGCGGAGAGCACCCTGGCCGGCCTGGTCCCGCCGCAATCCGGACACTTTGGGGCCTCGTTGCGGAGGACGATCTCCTCGAAGGTCCTGCCGCAGTCCGGGCACTGGTACTCGTAGATGGGCATTTAGCCCCTCCTATTGGGCGAAGATGTTTTCCGGCAGATAGGGGTGGGTGCCCTCGATGACCTCCACCCCGGCCTTGGCCTTGATCTTGGGGACCAATGTCTCCTTGTTGGGACAGTTGTGCAGCATGCACGGCGCGATGTGGATCTTGGTCGGGATTTCCTTCATGGGCGCGTTCCAGAGCTTCATTTGGGCCATGCGCACGACCACGCCCGAGCCCGGGCAGCCGCCGCAGCTGAGGATGCCGATGAGCTGGGCGTCCGGGCCGTAGGCCGCGAACTCGCCCTCCCTGCGGTTGAAGCCCACCATGCACCTCGAACAGCCGATGCAGATCTCGTTTTCAATGTGCCGGCAGCCGATGATCAGGATCTTTTCCATGGCCGTCTCCTCTCTTGTTGACGTTGCTTCCAATGCTTGACCCGCCGCTGATGCGGCTTTTAGCCTGTTCGGTTGAGGATTAGAGGTTTGCGGCTATGGTGTCCCAGATGTCTTGGACCAGGCGGCCGAGGCCGTTCGGGTCGTACTCGACGATGGTCTGGCCGAGGATCTGGGCCTTGGTCACCGCCATGTCGTAGGGCAGGGCCCCGGCCACGGGGATGTCCTCCGCGGCGCAGAAGGCGCGGATTTCCTCCTCCAGCCCGGGGTTTATGCCCGTCTTGTTGATGATCGCCAGGCCCGGGATCTTGAAGTATTTGGCCAGGGCGTGGACCCTTTTCAGGTCGTGGATCGCGGAGACCGTGGGCTCGGCCACGAACACGGCCGCGTCGGTGTTGGTCAGCGAGGCGATGACCGGGCAGCCGACCCCGGGCGAGCCGTCCACGAGCACCAGGTCCGCGCCCTCGGCCTGGGCCTGCTCCATGGCCGCGTTGCGCACCGAGGTCACCAGCTTGCCCGAGTTCTCCTGGCCCGTGCCCAGCTCGGCGTGGATCATGGTCCCGAAGCGCGTCTTGGAGCGGTACTGGAAGCCGCAGTGCCGCCGGCGCATTTCCACGGCCCCGGTCGGGCAGACAAAGGCGCAGACCGCGCAGCCCTCGCAGTGCTCGGGCAGGATGCGGAAGTCCTCGCTGATCGCGCCGAACCGGCAGTGCTCCAGGCACAGGCCGCAGGAGGTGCACCGGTCCGGGTCCCGGACCGGCAGCTCGCCGCTGTAGAAGTCCTGCTTTTCAAGGACCTCCGGGTGCAGGACCAGGTGCAGGTCGGCCGCGTCCACGTCGCAGTCGGCCAGGACCTTTTTCGGGCCCAGCCCGGCCAGGGCCGCGGTCAGGCTGGTCTTGCCGGTTCCGCCCTTGCCGCTCACGACCACGAGCTGTTTCATGCCTCGGCCTCCCCGTCGGCCTGCTGCAGCAATGCCCGGGCCATGGATTCGTAGCGTCCCCTGAACTCCGGCAGGGCCTCGACCAGGAGCTCGCCCCTGGAGTACGCGGCCGCGGCCTCTTGGGTGTGGGGCAGGCTTCCCAGCAGGGGCACGGCCTCGTGTTCGAGATAGTCCTCGACCCGGCCGTCGCCCATGCCCGCCCGGTTCACGGCCGCGCCGAAGCGCAGGCCGAGCTTGCGCATCAGGTTGACCGCCAGGCCCAGGTCGTGCAGCCCGAACGGCGTGGGTTCGGCCACCAGCAGGGCGTAATCCACGTCCTGCATGGACTCGACCACCGGGCAGGAGGTGCCCGGCGGGCAGTCCAAAATCTCGATGTCCGCCCGTTCGGCCCTGGCCTTGACCGCCTTGATGAGCGGCGGGGCCATGGCCTCGCCGATGCGCAGCAGGCCCATGTGGAAGTCTATGTCCCCGGCCCTGCCGCTGGCCGAGGTCCCGATGAGCCGGGTGGTCTCGCCTATGGCCCGGGCCGGGCAGGCCAGCTGGCACAGGCCACAGCCGTGGCAGAGCTCCGGAAAGGACATGACCTGGTCGGCCATCCAGATCAGGGACTTGAAGCGGCAGAGCTCGATGCACTTGCGGCACTCGGCGCCCAGGCATTTGTCCATGTCCACCTCGGGCACGGGCACGTACTCCTCGCGCTCGGGCCCGAGCTCGGGCTTGAGAAAGAAATGGGCGTTGGGCTCCTCCACGTCGCAGTCCACGAAGCAGACCTTTTTGCCCTGGTCGCTGAACACCCGGGCCAGGTTCGCGGCCACCGTGGTTTTGCCTGTCCCGCCCTTGCCGCTGGCTATGGCGATGCGCATCGTATGGCCTTCCTTTGGGCCGCTGAAAGACCCGGCCCGGGCCTTTGAACCTCGCCCGGGCCGGGTGGGTTAGCCGTTTTGGCTGTTCAGTTGTTCCCTTATCCTGGCCGCCTCGGACTCCAGCCAGTCGAGCCTGTCCCTGAGGTCCTTGTTGCTGGGCCCGGAAAGGTCCCCGGCCTGCTGCAGGCCGAAGCCGCCCCGCCCGAGGCCGCGTCCGAATCCAAGGCCGCGGCCCGGCCCAAATCCGCGCCTGAATCCAAGGCCGCGTCCGAATCCAGGGCCGCGCCCCTGGCCGGCCTGGCCCGAGCAGCGTCCGGCCCCCCGTCCGGTCATGGGTCCCTGACCCAGCGGTCCGGTCATGTCAAATCCCGGCATGTCTATGCCTCCTTGCTTTTAAATTCAATGGCGATTAGTTAAAAGCAAGCCATGTGCCATTGAATTTGTCTTTGTATTTTAAGAAGTTGAATTTACGGCAGGCCTGAGCGGCGTGTTTTTCGGCTAATTATGCGCCGGGTCCGGCCCGGCCAGGGCGATTTTTCTTCCCTGGGCCGAGGTTGCCAAACCAGGCCCTTGGATTCATATTGCCGAGAGCGGAAGGTTTGTTGCGCCCCGCTTCGGCGACAAGACAACGAGGCCCTGCAACCGGAAGTCCAGGATATGCAAACCAGTCTTGACTGCGTGGTCTGCTTCATGCGCCAGGCCCTGGCCGGGGCCAGGCTGGCCGTGCCGCACGACCCCGAGACGCATTTCCGGGTCCTCTCGGCCTGGGCCTCCAGGCTCCAGGACCTGGACCTCTCGCAGCCTCCCCCGGCCCTGGCCGGGGAGCTTTACAATCTCATCGCCGAGATCACCGGGTGCGGGGACGTGTTCGAGGCCGAGAAGCGCGCGGCCAACGAGCGGGTCCTGGGCCTTCTGCCCGGCCTGAGGCGGAGCGTGGCCAGGGCCGGGGACCCCCTGGCCGCGGCCCTGGAGGTGTCCATCATCGGCAACTTCATCGACTGCGGGGTGGCCGCGGAGTTCGACTGGGAGTCCTGTCTCAGGAGCTTGTCCCGGGACATCGACGCCCGGACCCTGGAGTCCTTCCGCTCCCGCCTGGGCCCGGGCGTGACGGTCATGATCATCGGCGACAACGCCGGCGAGATCGGCCTGGACGTCCTGCTCGTGGAGGCGCTCATGGATCACGGCTGCCGGGTGTGCTACGCTGTGCGGGGCAGGCCGGTGCTCAACGACGCGACCATGGCCGACGCCAGGATGGTCGGCATGGACAGGCTCTGCGAGGTGGTCTCCTCGGGCGCGGACACGCCCGGCGCGGTGCTTGAGCGCTGCTCCGCCGGGTTCGTCGAGCGCTTGCGCGGGGCGCGGGTCGTGCTCAGCAAGGGCCAGGGCAATTTCGAGGCCCTGAGCGACAGGTGGCCGGAGGTGTTTTTCGCCTTCAAGGTCAAGTGCCCGGTGGTCGCCGGATTGACCGGCCAGCCCCAGGGGCGCTCCGTATTCCTCTATTCCGGCGACCCCGCCGCGCAGGGCGCGCCGCAGCCGGCCGGGAGCCCATGAGCCGTTCCCAAAGGCGCAGGCCCGGACGCCTGTACACGCTTTTGGCGGCCCTGGTGTCTTTGGGGCTGGTCATCGGCGCCTGCCTCGCGGCCGCGTCCCTGTACCTGGACTCCGAGGCCTTCAAGTCCGAGCTCTCCGAGACCCTGTCGGGTCTTTTGGGCCGCGAGGTGGCGCTCAAGGGCGATTTGGGCGTCAGCGTCTACCCCTGGCTCGGGGTGGAGACCGGGCCGGTGGAGATTCGCGACGGCCGGGATTTCGGCCTGGAGAGCTTCATCAGCGCCCGGGGCGTGGCGGCCGCGGTTAAGCTCCTGCCGCTTGTGTCCGGGGAGGTCGTCCTGAGCACGGTGACCGTGAAGGGCATGGAGGTGAACCTGGTCCGGCTGGCCGACGGCAGGACCAACTGGGGCGACCTGTTCTCCTTTTTGAGCCCCGGCCCGGGCCAGGCAAAGCCGGTCGAGTCGGCCGAGGCGCTCAAGGTCAGCGTCCTGGGCCTGAAGCTGGAGGACGCCTCGTTCTCCTTCAGGGACGACCGGCTCGGCCAGCGCTACAGGCTGAGCGGGGTGGACCTGAGCACCGGGATGTTCGTGCCCGGCGAGCCCCTGGCCTTTTCCCTGGACTTCGATTTCCGCACCCGGCTGCTCAAGCTCGCGGCCGGGGTCCGGCTCCAGGGCAGCCTGGAGACCGGCAACAGGGCCGGGGCCATTGACAAGGCCGTTCTGCACGTGCTCCTGGGCGGCCGTTTTCTCCCGGACTCGTCTCCCAAGGCCGAGTTCCTGGCCAACCTGGACTTCGATCCCTGGGCCCAGACCCTGGCCCTGTCCGATTTCAGGATGAAGACCCTGGGCCTGGACCTGTCCGGGTACTTCAAGGGCGAGCGCATCTTTGAAAACCCCGCGGCCGAGGGCCGTCTGGAGATCAAGCCCTTTGACCCCAGGCAGTTGGCCGGTCTTTTCTTCAAGGACGCCTTCAAGGACGCGCCCAAGGACGTCCTGCGCAGGGCGGCCTTTTGCGCCGAGCTTTCGGTGAACGACAAGTCCGCGGACTTCAAGGACCTGACCCTGGTCCTGGACGACACGAGGATCAGCGGCTCGATCAGCTCAAAGGGTTTTTTCAGGCAGCCGGACTACGTCTTTGACCTGCGCGTGGACCAGCTGGACCTGGACCGCTACATCCCCTTGTTCATCACCCCGGAGCCCTTTGTGATCGGCGATTTCTTTCCCGACCTGTTCCACGGCCTGAGGGCCGAGGGCCGCATCGAGGTCGCCGCGCTCAGGCTCATGGCCAGGGACCTGGGCCGCGTGGGCCTGGGCCTTGTCTCCGGCCCGGACGGCGCGCGCCTCTCCCTGGACCCGGTCAAGGCCCTCGGCGGCAGCCTGAGCGCCGAGCTCAAGGGCCTGGTCGGCCCGGCGCAGGACGAGGCCAGGACGGTTCTGCTCAGCGCGGCCCTGAAGATCGCCGGGGCCGAGGCCAAGGCCCTGCCCCTGGCCCGGGACCTGGGCCTGAGCGGCAGGGCAAACCTCGATCTGAGCCTGTCCATGCCCGGGACCGCCTTCAGGCTCAAGGACCCGGCGCTCATGGCCCTTGCCCGGACCTCGGCGGTCCTGGACCTGGCCCTGGCCCAGGGCGCGGTTGCCCCGGCCAAGTCCTGGCCCGGGCTGGAGTTCTCCAAGGCCAGGCTCACCGCCCGGCTCAAGCCGGATATGGGCCTTACGCCCGGCAATGATCTGGCCTATGTGGTCGCCCTTGACCTGAGCTGCGCGGGCAGGGCCCCTGGCCGCTCGTTCGCGGCCGAGCTGAATGGCCCGGCGCTCACCGACGGCGACTTCAAGACCCTGAAGCTCAAGGCCGCGGCCCTGAAGGCCTCCCAGAAGGGCGGCCTCGTGTTCAAGCCCCTGCCCGACGCGGTCCTGTCCGCCAAGGCCTCGCTGGACACCGCGGCCCGCGGCCTCAGCCTGGCCGAGCTGTCGCTTACGGCCCTGGGCCTGGAGGCGACCGGCGGCCTGGAGGTCGAGAGGCTTTTCAAGGACGACTGGAAGGTCACGGTCAGGCTCAGCGTTCCCGGGTCCGATCCCAAGGGGCTGTTGTCCGGCCTGGACCTGAACCCGCCCAAGCCCTCGGACCCCGCGGTCTGGGGCCGCCTGTCCGGCTCGTGCGAGGCCACGGCCACGGCCCAGGGCGCGGTGCTCTCCAAGCTCAACCTGACCCTGGATCAGACCGAGGTTCAGGGCCAGATCAACGTCGAGGGCCTTGAGCGGCCCAGGTACGTGTTCGCGCTCCAGGCCGGGACCCTGGACCTGGACCGCTATCTTCCGGCCGACAAAAAGAAGCCCGAGGCCGAGGCCAAGTCCGGGCCGCGCAGGCGCGGCCCGGCCGAGCCCCTGCCCCTGGAGGCCCTGAGGCGTCTGAACCTGGCCGGCTCCGTGGCCGTGAAGCGCTTCAAGTACCACCGCCTGACCGCCACGGACATGCGCTTCGACGCCACGGCCGAAAAGGGGCGGCTGAACCTGAACGGCCTTACTGCTGACTTCTACGGCGGCAGGCTCAAGGCGGACCTGTCGGCAAAGGCCGTTTCCACGGCCCTGAACGTCCTGATCGACATCTCGGGCAACGGCTTTTCCGCGGGCCCGTTCATGAAGGACCTGGCCGGGGCCGAGTATATCCGAGGCGAGTCCGATCTGTGGTTCGAGCTGTTCAGCGACGGGGCCACGGACCGGGACATCGTGGACCACCTGGACGGGGACGCCGGGTTCAGGATCAGGGACGGCTCGTACCGCTTCTCCAAGGCCCCGGCGCAGGAGGGCGCAACGGACGGCCGCACCGGGTTCAAGTGGGCCGCGGCCAACTTCAAGGTCAAGGACGGGGTGTTCAGCAACAAGGACTTCAAGCTCGACTCCACCCTGTTCAAGTCCACGGGCGGCGGCAGCTTCAGCCTGCCCGAGGACAGCATCGACGTGACCGTGTACTTCGACTTCGTGGCCGCGCCGGACGTGCCCATCACCATGGCCGGCAGGCTCTCCGACCCCGAGGTCAGGGTCCCGCCGGGCAAGATGCTGACCAACACCGCCAAGAACATCCTGACCCTGCCCCAGCGCTCGTTCAGGTTTCTGCGCGACCTTTTGTTTTGAGCCCCGGGCCCAAGGGCCGGCCTTGCCCCGGACCCTGGCCTGGTTTAAAAAGATCATATACCCGCACCACCAGGCCCGCGGGCCGCAGTCCAAAGGGGCGCGCATGCCGTCCTCCAGGTTGAAGGAGCGTATTTCAAAGGCCGCCGAGTACTTCTCGGCGCGCATCTGGTCCGAGGACTCCTGCGGGGGCAGGTCCTTGAGCTGCCTGGCCGACTCGGTCAGCCGCTTCGGCTACCTGGTGGCCAGGAACTTCCTCAAGGACCAGTGCCTGGTCCGGGCCGCGGCCCTGACCTTTGCCACCATCCTGTCCATCGTGCCCCTGGTCGCGGTGGCCTTCTCCATCTCCAAGGGCTTCGGCCTGCAGAACGCGGCCTTCATCCGGGACCTGCTCCTGCGCCTGACCGCGGGCCGGGCCGAGACCGCGGACACGATTCTCCAGTACATCGCCAACACCAACGTCAAGACCCTGGGCTGGCTCGGGGTCGGGCTCCTGCTGGTCACCGTGTTCTCCATGGTCGGGACCGTGGAAAAGGCCTTCAACACCATCTGGCGGGTGCGCAGGGGCAGGACGCCCTGGCGCAAGTTCACGGACTTCTTCTCGGTCATCCTGGTCTGCCCGGTGATAGTCGTGATCGCGACCAGCGTCACGCTGACCCTTCAGAAGCAGGACTTCGTGCGCCAGATATTAAGCGTCTCGGCCCTGGGCTGGCTGGAGGCCGCCCTGCTCAAGCTGGCCCCGCTGTTTCTGGTCTGGATGGGCTTCGTGTTCGCCTACTCGTTCATCCCCAACACCAGGGTCAGGCTCGCCAGCGCGGTCCTGGGCGGGCTTTTGGCCGGGGCCCTGTGGCAGACCGCCCAGTGGGCGTACATCAACTGGCAGATAGGCATGCACAAGTACAACGCCATCTACGGCAGCTTCGCCCAACTGCCCCTGCTCTTGATCTGGCTGTACATAAGCTGGATCATCGTGCTCTTGGGCGCCGAGGTCTGCTACGCGGTGCAGAACATCAAGTCCTACACCAGGCAGCGCTTCCTGGGCCGGGTCAGCGCCCGGCAGAGGCAGAAGATCGCCCTCTTGGCGCTGATCGTCCTGGCCCGGCGCTTCCTGCACGGCGAGCGGCCCGGCAACGTGGACGAGGTCGCCGCGGCCATGGGCGTGCCCGGCTCGCTGGTGGCCGAGGTCCTGGGCGACCTCGGGGCCCAGGGCCTGGTCCTGCCGGTCGAGGACCCCGAGGGCCAGGTCTTTGTCCCGGCCGTGTCCCCGCACAAGCTGCGGGTGACCGACGTCCTGCTCGCCGTGGCCGCCAACGGCGGGGACGAGGCCCGGGTGGCCGCGGCCGGGCCGTTCACCGGCGTGGAGGACCTGGTCTC
>JAFGBU010000037.1 GCA_016932995.1 Desulfovibrionaceae bacterium | reverse complement strand
TTCGCCAAATCTCCGGAATCATTGGAAGCCAATGCTTCCGGGCGCGCCGTCCTGGCGCGCGGAGGTTGTTTATCAACAACCTCCTAGACCGCCCCGGCCGGTCCCAAACCAAGGAGGAGCCATGAGCTTGCGTTTTCTGCCCCTGGTCCTGGTCCTGGTCCTCGCCTGCGGGTGCGCCCCCAAGCTCAAGCTGTTTTCCGACTCCGGCGACCCGCTCCGGGAGTTCGTGCTCGAGGGCCAGGCCCGGGGCAAGGTCCTGGTGCTCCCGATCCAGGGCTTCATCTGGGACGAGCCCAGGGAGGGCCTTCTGGTCTCCCGGCCCAGCGTGGTCCAGGAGGTCGTCAGCCAGCTCAGGCTGGCCGAGAAGGACAAGGACGTCGGGGCCGTGGTCCTGAAGATAGACTCGCCCGGGGGCACGACCACGGGCAGCGACGTGCTCTACCACGAGATAAGGGCCTTCAGGGAGCGCAGCAAGAAAAAGGTCGTGGCCTGCATGATGGGCCTGGCCGCCTCGGGCGGCTACTACCTGGCCCTGCCCGCGGACAGGATCATGGCCAACCCCACGACCATCACCGGGTCCGTGGGCGTGGTCTTTTTCCGGCCCAAGGTCGTCGGGCTCATGGACATGATCGGGGTGGACGTGGAGGTCAGCAAGTCCGGCCGGAACAAGGACATGGGCTCGCCCTTCAGGCCGACCACCGAGGAGGAGCTCGGGATCATGAACTCGATCATCGAGCGCCTTGCCGGCCGCTTCCTGGACCTGGTCAAGGAACACCGGCGCATCCAGGGTCCGGCCCTGGACCAGGTGGCCACGGCCAGGGTGTTCACCGCGGACCAGGCCCTGGACCTGGGCCTGGTGGACGGGGTCGCCTACCTGGACCAGGTCCTGGAGGAGGCCAAGAAGCTGGCCGGGCTGCCCGAGGACGCCCGGGTGGTGGTCTACCGGCGCACGGAGTACCCCAACGACACGGCGTACAACACCCTGAACCAGGCCGGACCGGCCAAGCCGGCCCTGGTGGACCTGGGCGCGGGCCGTCTCCTGCCGCCAAGGGCCGGGTTCTACTACCTCTGGCACCCGGGCGCGGCCGACTAGCCCGCCCGGCACTCGGCCCGGTAGGCCCTTAGGTGGTCGGCGACCATGCGCCGGGCCTCGAAGCGCTTCTGGCCCAGGAAAAAGGCGTTCCGGCCCAGGGTCCTGGAGAGCCGTGGGTCGTTCAGGACCCGGGCCGCGGCCCGGACAATGGCCTGGTGATCGCCGGGCGGCGCGAGAAGCCCGTTCTCTTCGTGGCGTATCTGCTCCGGGACCCCGCCGACCTCAAAGGACACGCAGGCCAGGCCCGCGCTCATGGCCTCCAGGATGACCAGGGAGTGGTTGTCGGCCAGGGTCGGGTACATGAGCGCGTCGGCCGCGGCCATGAGCTGGAGCAGCCTGTCCCGGCCCACGTAGGGCCAGTAGAAGAGGTCCCCGTCCCGGTCCGCGCTGTCCCCGCCCACGGCAAAGCCCAGGGCCCCGGGCGCCAGGGCCTTGATTTGCCGCCAGTAGTCCGGCCACTTGCCGCCGCCCTTGTACGCGGCCCGAACCCCGCCGTGGGCCACGAAAAGGACCACCCTGGCCCCGGGGTCCAGGCCCATGGACCTGCGGGCCTCGGCCTTGGACCGGGGCCTGTCCGGCCAGGGCACGCCGTTGGGGATGACCGTGAGCCTGCACCCGGGCAGGGCCTGTTTGGCCAGCCTGGCCAGCCAGGCCGAGGGGCTGATGAGCAGCGGGTCGAGCCTTTTCAGGAGCCCCAGATTGGCGCGCCGGGTCTCGGCCGGGTCCTCGAAGTTGCGCGGGCAGGGCCCGGGGCAGCCGCGCCCGAACTCCGGGCAGTCCAGGGGCTGGGCGCAGCCCCCGGTGAGCAGGGTCGCGTCGTGCAGGCTGACGACCAGCCTCTGGCCGGGCCCAAGCCCGCCGAGCAGGCCGGCCCAGTCCGCGGTCGAATGGACGTGGAGCAGGACGTTCGGGTCGAGGCCCGGGCCCAGGTCCGCGGCCGCGAGCACCGGCCCCGGGTCCTGGGCCTCGCGGACCTCGAAGCTCAGGCCGCAGGCCAGGCCCATGTCCGCCAGGCCCTGGGCCAGGAGCCCGGCCACCCTGGTCGCTCCGCCCCGGAGCTCGAGCATGACGTGCTGCCGGATGTCCGGGAGGCCGTGGCTCATGCCTGTTCCAGGAGGTCGTTTTTCAGGGCCCAGAGGATGTGCGCCTCGGCCCCTTCCAGGCTCAGGTCCGGGAACACGCGCCTCAGGCCCTGGACCAGGTCCGGGACGGGCACGGGCTTTCTGGCCAGAAAGGCCAACTTCTTGGCCGCCTCGGCCAGGATGCGGCCCTTTAGCCCGGCGTAGATCAGGGGGAACTCCCGGTCCCGGTACACGGCCTGGCCGGTTTTGGTGCTGACCAGCCTGATCTCCGGGCCCAGGACCCTGGACGGGTAGGAGGCGAAGACCTCGGCGTAGGGCAGGTGCAGGGGATGGGCCGCGTCCGGCGGCGCGTCTCCGGGCAGCTGCCGGAGCTCGTCCCAGAGGTCGAGGTATCTTTTTATCACCGCCTGCCAGGAAAACTCGCCCAGCACGCGCCTCTTGGCGGCCGCGCCCATGTCCAGGCGAAGCCGCGGGGAGTCGATCAGGGCCTTCAAAACCCGGGCCAGGGCGGCCACGTCCACCGCGGTCTGCTGGGCCAGGAGCAGGTGGTACTGGTTGTCGAAGAGCAGCGGGGCGAGCATGTCCACCTCCCCGGAGCGGGCCGGGCCGATGGTCGGGACCAGAAACCCGGTTTCCCGGTCCAGGACCAGGTCCCGGTAGCCGTCGTAGTCCGAGACCACGCAGGCCAGGCCGCAGGCCCCGGCCTCGAGCACGGTCAGGCCGAAGGTCTCCTGGGGGTTGTCGGCTATGGACACGAAGATGTCCGCCGCGGCGTAGAGCCCGGGCTTGTGCTCCGCGCTCGGCCTGGGGACCACGCGCAGGTCCAGGCCGATGTTCGCGGCCAGGCCCTTGAGGGTCTCTGGAAAGTCGTCGCCCTCCTCGACCCACCCGGCCAGGGTCAGGCTGACCCGGTCCCGGGCCAGGCCGTCCGCGAACAGGCGCTGCAGGGCCCTGAACAGGGGCAGGACGTCCATCTTGGAGTAGTGCGAGATGCGCCCGAAGACCAGCAGCCGCACCGGCCCCTCGCCCGCCGGGCTCGGGGCGGTCTTGAACTCGTCCGGGTCCACGCCCAGGGGCACGACCTTGAGGCTCGGGCCCGGGAAGCGCTCCTCGGGCAGGTCCAGGGCCTGCCGCAGGTGCCTGAACAGGGCCTCCACGGCCCTGAGCCCGGGCCTTGAGGTCGCCACCACGCAGTCCCTCTTGGAGGCCCCGGGCCAGAGGTGGTTCAGAAAGGCCTGGGCGTAGTTGGAGTAGCTCAGGGAGTGCGTCGGCCCGGTCACCGGGAAGACGTCCCGGCTGTAGGCGTTGCGCAGCCTGGACAGGTGCGCCTGGAGGGCGATGCAGTCGGACTGGTGAAAGCAGTGATAGCTGTTTCGGCCCAGGGCCCGGGGCAGCTCCCTGCGGTCCATGACCCTGACCCTGGCCCTGAGGTCCGGGGGCAGTATCCCGTCCAGGCGCTCGGCCAGGTCCTTTCGGCCGCCCTGGTCGGCCAGGAAGAAGTGGTAGTGGTCAAAGGGGTCCGCGCGGAGCAGGGCGGCCAGGAACTGGCTGTTGGCCACCCGCCTGCCCAGGACCGGGCCCGGCTCCAGGAAGGGGTCCAGGGAGCCCCAGATGCGCTTCGAGCTCATGCCCTAAGGTCAAATCCCAATCAGGGGCTTTTGTCAAAGGGTTTGAAACCGCGGGCAGGCCGGGTTTTTGACGCCCGGGTTTCGGCCGGGGCCCGAAACCGGGGATCGGCCCGGGACAGCCTTTGTCCCCCAAGGATTTCCATGGCTTGGCTCCTTTTTTGCAGAAACGGGGCCAAAGGCAAGGATTGCCGTGTCGCGGGCCATGCAAGGAGCGCTGGAGATGAACAGGGGAAAAAGGCCGGAACTCATGTGGGGCCTGGGTTTGACCGAGGCCGAGAAGTCGCAGATCGAGCGGGCCTCGGGCCCTGGTTTTTTCCTGAAGAACTTTCCCGACGGAAGCTTTCCCGGAAAAAAGGACCTGGAGCGCGAGGAAAAGCCCTCGGCGGCCTGGATACCCTGGCGCGCCTGGAACCGCTTCCCGCCGCGGCACAAAAAGGCCTGCCGGGGCCTGGAATCGACCCACAGGATACTGCTCCAGGAGGAGCGCGACGAGCCCGTGGAGCTCGAGCAGGTCATTGAGCAGGGCTTTCTGACCGTGGTCCGCAGCCCGCTCACCAGGACCAAGGTCCAGGACGCCCTGTTCAGGGCCAAGGAGGTCTCCAGCCTCTACGCCGACATCTACCGCATGACCAGGGAGATATTCCTGGAAAGGGAGCTTCTGGCCCGCAAGTCCGAGCAGCTCGAGTTCCTGAACAGGATACTGGCCGGGGCCAGCCAGAGCCTGGACGCGGCGTCCATTTTGTCCCGGGCCCGCGAGGACCTGGCCATGCTCATCCCGGTCAGCCAGCTCAACGCGGCCTTCTGGCGCAAGGGCCAGGACACCGGGCTTTTGGAGGCCGAGATATTCTTGTCCTCCAAGATGCCCCACAAGGCCAGGCAGGCCTGGGTGGACATGCTCCTGGGCCAGGTCGCGGCCCTGGCCGGGCCCGTGGGCGGCTTCCAGACCTGTTTTTTGGACCCCGCCGGCCGACCGGGCGAGAACTGCGCGCCCTCCGAGGGCCGGGTCATGGTCCTGCCCCTGGCCTCGGGCGAGGAGACCTTCGGCTGCCTGGTCATGCTCTGCGAACAGGACCTCCGCCTGGCCAAGGACCAGGTCGAGATACTCAGGTCGGCCGCGAGCCACCTGTCCCTGGCCCTGAGAAACGCCCTGGCCTTCAAGGACGTGAAGATCAAGGCCGACCGGGACGGGCTGACCCGGATACACAACCGCCGCAGCTTCGACGAGCGGCTCATGCAGGAGCTCAAGCGCCACCAGCGCTACGACAACGTCTTGTCCCTGCTCATGCTCGACCTGGACCACTTCAAGCAGGTCAACGACACCTACGGCCACAAGGCCGGGGACATGGTCCTGGAGCGCATCGCCGGCCTGCTGGTCGACACCCTGAGGGCCACGGACTTTCCGGCCCGCTACGGGGGCGAGGAGTTCGTGGTCCTTTTGCCGCACACCGGCGAGAACCAGGCCTGGATACTGGCCGAGCGCATCCGGGCCGCGGTGGCCGAGACCGGGTTCGAGAGCGAGGGCCGATGCTTCGGGGTCACCGCGAGCATCGGCGTGGCCTCCCTGGACCCCGGGACCCTGGACCGGGACTGCGACCTGGTGCTCCAGGCCGACAGGGCCCTGTACCGGGCCAAGGACAAGGGCCGGAACACCGTGGTCGTGTCCGGCCGCGAGGCCCTGCCCAGAACGGTCAACTGCTGATCCCCGTCCCTTGACCCGGGAGCGATTTCCGGGCACATCCCCTGACACCGGCCCGGCCCGAGGCCCGGCCGCGGAGGGGAGATGAACGAAATCCTGTGGTTCGGCTTCGCGATACTGGACCTGTGCATGGTCCTTGCGGTCTACCGCCTGTTCGGCCGGACCGGTCTGTTCGGGATGGTGGTCCTGAGCCTGGTTCTGTGCAACATCCAGGTGCTCAAGACGGTCCAGATCTTCGGCCTGACCACGACCCTGGGCAACGTGCTCTACGCCAGCGTGTTCCTGTCCACGGACCTCTTGAGCGAGTATCACGGCAAGCAGGAGGCCAAGAAGGCCGTGCTGCTCGGGTTCGTGGCCCTGGGCCTGGCCGCGGTCTACATGCAGCTGGCCCTGCTCTTCGTCCCGGCGGCCAGCGACTTCGCCCAGCCCCACCTGGAGGCCGTGTTCGGGTTCCTGCCCCGGGTGGCCCTGGGCAGCATGGCCGCCTACCTGGCCTCCCAGCTCCACGACGTCTGGGCCTTCCACTACATCAAGGGCCGGACCCGCGGCCGCCACCTGTGGCTCAGGAACAACCTGAGCACCATGGTCAGCCAGCTTTTGGACTCGGTGATCTTCTGCTTCGTGGCCCTGTGGGGACTGTTTCCGGCCGGGGTCTGGCTGGAGATCGTCCTGACCACCTATGTCATGAAGTTTTTGATGGCCGCGCTGGACACGCCGTTCATGTACCTGGCCGGCCGCATGCGGTCGGCGCCGGACAGGCAGGCCCTCGGCTCGGACGCCTGAGCCCCAAGGGCCGCGGCCGCTAGTCCTTGACCGGGGTCTTTTCCCTGAGCAGGGGCTTTTTGATGTTGAAGGCCGAGAGCTTTTCCTTCATCCCGCCGGTCTGTTCGGGCGTGCCCCGGAACAGGACCATGACCCGGTGCCAGGTGGTCCCGGAGACCTGACTGGTGTCGATCCGGGTCTTCAGGCCGAGCGCGGCTATCTTTTGGCTCAGGTCCTCGGCCATGTCCAGCTTCCTGAACGAGGCCGCCTGGTACACGTAGTCATAGGCCCGGCCGCCGGCCGCCGCGGCCTGCTCCCCTGCCTTTGCCTGGACCTTGGGCTGGGCCTTTGCCTGGACCTCGGCCTTGTCGGCCGCGGCCTTGGCCGCGGTCTGGGCCGGGGTCTGGCTCAGGCGCTCGGGATACTGGAGATCCTCGGGCCTTAAGACCTCGACAGGGGCCTCGCTGGTCAGGTTGCCGAACTCCTGGACCGGCATGATCCTGGCCAGCTCGGGCACGTCGGCCTCGGGGCGGTAGCCCCGGCCGATGAGGATGCCCAGGATGAAGAACACGGTCAGGGCCAGGACCAGGCCGCCTGCGGCCGAGATCAGCCCGGGCAGGGACAGGGTAAAGGCATAGGTCTTGGGGGGCGCCTTTTCCTTGGGGATCTTCACCCTGTAGTCCGGCATACGCGGCCTCTTCCGTTGCCTCAGTTAATGGACTCCATCTGCTCCGGGGCGCTCACCCCGAGGAGCTCCAGCCCGTTCTTCAACACCTGGGCCACGCCCTGCAAGAGCAGCAGCCTGGCCCGGCAGAGGTCGGGCCCGGCCGACAGCACATGGTGCACAGTGTAGTATTTGTGCAATACGGAGGCAAGGTCTTGCAAGTAGAAACTGATAAGATGCGGGCTGAGGGTCCTGGCCGCGGCCTCCAGCGAGTCCGGGTACTGGTCCAGGAGCCTCAGGAGGTCCATGTCCTCGGCCGTGTCCAGGGCCGCGAGGGCCAGCTCCGAGGGCCGGGCAGGGGTTATGCCCCGCTCCCCGGCCTTGCGCAGGACCGAGCAGATCCGGGCGTGGGCGTACTGCACGTAGTAGACCGGGTTGTCCATGCTCTGCCTCTTGACCAGCTCCAGGTCGAAGTCCAGGTGGCTGTCGCTCTTCCTGGACAGGAAGATGAACCGGCTGGCGTCGACGCCGACCTCGGCGACCACGTCGGCCAGGGTCTCGAACTGCCCGGCCCGGGTGGACATGGCCACCTGCTCGCCGTCCCGGAGCAGGTTCACCAGCTGGACCAGCTGGATCTGGAGCCGGCCCTTGGCGCCCATGGCCTCGACCGCGGCCTGGAGCCTGGGGGCGTAGCCGTGATGGTCCGCGCCCCAGATGTCCACCACCAGGTCGAAGCCGCGTCTGAACTTGTCGTCGTGGTAGGCGATGTCCGAGGCGAAGTAGGTCAGCTCGCCGCTGGATTTTCTGAGCACCCGGTCCTTGTCGTCTCCGAACATGGCGCTCTTGAACCACAGGGCCCCGTCGGCCTCAAAGGCCAGGCCCTTGTCCTTCAGCCAGGCAAAGGTCTGCTCGACCCTGCCGGACTCGACCAGGCCCTTTTCCGAGAACCACACCTCGTGCCCGACCCGAAAGTCCGCAAGGTCCTTTTTTATGCCCTTGAGGATGGCGCTCATGCCGTACTCCCGGCACGCGGCCAGGGCCTGGTCAGCGGGCCGCGCGGCCAGGTCCGGGTCGGCGGCCAGCATCTCCGCGGCCAGGTCCCTGACGTACTCGCCCTTGTAGTAGTCCGCGGGCTCGGCCGGGGTCCGGCCGGCGAGCTGCTCCAGCCTGTACCAGATGGACTCGCCCAGCAGGCGCATCTGGCGGCCGGCGTCGTTGATGTAGTACTCGGTCTGGACCTCGAACCCGGCCTTGCGCAGGATCCTGGCCAGGGAGTCGCCCAGGGCCGCGCCCCGGCCGTGGCCGATGTGCAGGGGCCCGGTCGGGTTGGCGGACACGAACTCGACCTGGGCCCTTTGGCCGCGACCCAGGTCCGAGGCCCCGTACTCCGGGCCCTGGGCCAGGACGTCGAGCGCGACCCTGCGCCAGAACCCCGGGGAAAAGGTGAAGTTCAGAAACCCCGGCCCGGCGATATCGACCCGTTGGATGTCCGGGTCCCGGGCCAGGCCGTCCTTGATGTCCTGGGCCACGTCCAGGGGCCTCTTGCCCGCCTGGCCGGCCAGGATCAGGGCCAGGTTGGCGGACAGGTCCCCGAACCTCTTGTCCCTGGGCGGCTCCAGCACCGCCTTTTCCGGCCACTCCCAGCCCTTTTGGGCCAAAACCCGGCGCAGCGCGCCCTCGAGCAGTTGTTTTGTCTTCATCTCTTTGGTCGGCTATGAAACAGGTGTGGGCCGGCCCGGTCCGGACGCGCTGAGCGAGGTCCAGTCCTCGGCCTTGTCTCCCAGGTTGGCCTTGATGAGCTTGGAGAGCACGGTCTTGGGGCCGATCTCCACGAACTCGCGGCAGCCCGCGTCCCACAGGGCGGCCACGGTCTGTATCCAGCGCACCGGCGAGGTCATCTGCCCGGCCATGGTCTCCAGTATCCCGGCCGGATCGGCCACGGATCGGGCCGTGGCGTTCAGGTAGACCCTGAACCTCGGCTCCCGCCAGTCAAGCCTGTTCAGGAACGCGGCGAACTCGGCCGCGGCCTCGCTGATGAGCGGGCTGTGAAAGGCCCCGCTCACGCTCAGGGCCACGGCCCGGCCCTTTTGCTCCTTGGCCATGGCCGCGGCCGCGTCCAGGGCCGCCTTCTCGCCGCTGATCACGAACTGGGCCGGGGAGTTGTAGTTGGCCAGCAGCAGGCCCTTTCCGGTCTGCTCCGCGGCCCGGGCCACGATGTCCTCCACGGCCTGCCGGGGCAGCTTGAGCACCGCGGCCATGCCCTGGCCCTCATGCCCGGCCTCGGCCATGAGCCGGCCGCGCAGGGCCGTGGCCCTGACGGCGTCCTTGAGGGACAGGACCCCGGCCGCGGCCAGGGCCGAGAACTCGCCCAGGCTGTGCCCGGCCGCGGCCCACGGCCTGAGCCGGTCCCTGAGCCCCAGCCACAGGGACAGGTTGACCGCGGTCAGGGCCGGCTGCAGGGCCCTGGTCTCGGCCAGGTCCCGGTCCTCCCCGTGCCAGTAGATTTCGCGCAGGGCCAGGCCGGACTCTTTTTCAGCCAGGACCCAGAGGTCCATGGCCTCGGAGCTGGCCTCGGCCGCGTCCCGGCCCATGCCCCGCTCCTGGGAGCCCTGGCCGGGAAAGAGAACCGCTGTCTTGGTCATGAAATTCCCCACCCCCGCTGTTCGCCCGACATCCATATATTGTAGGCACCGGGATTGCAAATGGTCCCCGGCCCCGCCTTGCCAGGCCCCTGAATGTGCATTATATTGTTTATGGTTCCGATCCGAAAAGCCAACCCCCAGGGATTGGGGGGCGGAAAACCACGGGTCCTTCTGGAGCGAGCGCGGCCTTAGGGCCGCAGGGACGGCCGGGTTGCCCAGAGCGGCGATCCGGTCTTTTTGTCTCCAGGCCCCGGGGCGCGGAGGACGGATGAGCGTCATGGCCGGCCAGGCCTGCGGCAGGTATGAGGCCGTTTTCCAGGATGCGGCGTCCCGGCTGGGGACCGCCCGGACCGGGACCGCCCGGACCGGGACTGCCCGGACCGGGACCGCCCGGGTCCGGACCAGGAGCTTCGGCCTTGACTGGGGCCGGTTCGGGGTCCGGTATACGGCCAGGGACCTTGACCTGGACCCCGGGGGCCTGGCCGAGGCCTGCGGCCGGGTGATGGACGCCCAGCGCAGAAGGGCCTTTGAAGACGAGTGCGAGACGGCTGTCCTGCGCAGCGAACTCGGGCTCGGGGCAAAGGACCAGGACTGCCCGGCCCGGCCCTCCCTGGGCCTGGAATCGGGCCTGGCCGCCTACCAGAGGTGCGCGGCCGGTCCTGAGCCCGCCCCTTGCCGATCCCTTTTGGCCGTGGTCTAGGCCTTCCTTTTTCAGCGCCGGGCTTGACCCGGGCCGCGAAAAGGTTATCCCCCTTGTATGCGGGAAAGATCAACCGACCCCGGGCCTGAGGGCCCCGGCCCGGCCCTGGCCACCCTGCGTCTGGCGGTCAAGGGCATGAGCTGCGCGGCCTGCGCCGCCCGGATCGAGCGCGCCCTGCGCGCCCTGCCCGGCGTGCTCCGGGCCTCGGTCAACCTGGCCTCGGCCGGCGCCGAGCTCGACTACGACCCCGCAAGGACCGGGCCCGGGCCCGTGCGCAGGGCGATCAGGGAGGCCGGGTACCGGGCCGAGGACCTGGACGACTCTGGGTCCGGGTTTGCGCGCCGCCAGGAGGAGTCCAGGCGCGATCTGGCCCGCCAGGGCCGCAGCCTGGTCCCGGCCCTGTTCTTCGCCCTGCTGCTCTTGGTCCTGGCCATGGGCCACATGGTCGGCCTGGTCCTGCCCTCATGGCTCGACCCGGAGCACTCGCCCCTTGCCTTCGGCCTGACCCAGCTGGGCCTGGCCCTGCCCGTGGTCTGGTTGGGCCGGGGTTTCTATGTGCGGGGCCTGCCCGCCCTGTGGCGCCGGGCCCCGAACATGGACTCCCTGGTCGCCGTGGGCACCGGCGCGGCCCTCGCCTACAGCCTGTGGTCCCTGACGGACATGGTCCTGGGCCTGGACCCCGCGGCCAGGGCCCGGGACCTGTACTTCGAGTCCGCGGCCGTGCTCCTGGCCATGATCTCCCTGGGCAGGTTCCTGGAGGCCCGGGCCAGGCTCAGGACCGGCGAGGCGGTCGGCGCGCTCATGAGGCTTTCGCCGGACACCGCGCTCCTGATCCGGGACCAGGGCGAGGAAACGGTCCGGGTCGACGAGCTGGCCCCGGGCGACCTGGTGCTGGTCCGGCCCGGGGAGCGGGTGCCTGTTGACGGGGCCGTGGTCAGGGGCGCGTCCAGCGTGGACGAGTCCATGCTCACCGGCGAGTCCATGCCCGTGGCCAAGGCCGTGGGCGACCAGGTCACGGCCGGGACCCTGAACGCCCACGGGTCCCTGACCGTCAGGGCCGAGCGCGTGGGCCGGGAGACCACCCTGGCCGGGATCGTGCGCCTGGTCCGCCAGGCCCAGGGCACAAAGGCGCCCATAGCCGACCTGGCCGACCGGGTCAGCTTCTACTTCGTTCCCGCGGTCATGGCCGCGGCCCTGGCCTCGGGCCTGGCCTGGCTCCTGATCGGCGGGGCCGGGCTGTCCTTTTCCCTGCGCATCCTGGTCGCGGTCATGGTCATCGCCTGCCCGTGCGCCATGGGCCTGGCCACGCCGACCTCGATCATGGTCGGCACGGGCCGGGGCGCGCAGCTCGGCATACTGGTCAAGAGCGGCGCGGCCCTGCAGGCCGCGGCCAAGATAGACGTGGTGGTCTTTGACAAGACCGGGACCCTGACCGTGGGCCGGCCCGAGGTGGTCGAGGTCCTGGAGGTCCCGGCGGGTCTTGATCCGGACCGGGCCCTTGGCCTGGCCGCGGCCGTGGAGAGGCTCTCCGAGCACCCCCTGGCCGAGGCCGTGGTCCGGGCGGCCCGGGCCAGGGGTCTCGATTTGCCCGAGGTCCGGGACTTCGAGGCCGCGCCGGGCATGGGGGTCTTTGCGGTCCTGGACGGGCAAAGGATATTGCTCGGCAACCGGGAGTTCATGGACGCGAACCAGGTCCTTTGCCCGGACCAGGACCCGGGCCGGGGCCTCGGCGAGCGGGGGGTCAGCGCCCTGTACCTGGCCCTGGACAACCGCCTGGCAGCGGTCTTCGGCCTGGCCGACCGGCTCAGGCCCGAGGCCGCGGAGGCCGTGGCCAGGCTGAGGTCCATGGGCCTGGACGCGGTCATGCTCACCGGCGACACCGAGGCCGCGGCCAGGGCCGTGGCCCGGGGGGCGGGGATCGACAGGGTGGCGGCCCGGGTCCTGCCCGAGCGCAAGGCCCGGGAGGTTGCAGGGCTAAAGGCCCAGGGGCTCAGGGTGGCCATGGTCGGCGACGGGGTGAACGACGCCCCGGCCCTGGCCGCGGCCGACGTGGGCCTGGCCATGGGCTCGGGCATGGACGTGGCCGTGGAGGCCGGGGACGTGGTCCTGGTCCGGCCGGACCTGAGCCGGGTGCCGGCGGCAATCGCCCTGAGCCGGGCGGTCATGCGCAACATCAGGCAGAACCTGTTTTGGGCCTTTGCCTTCAACGTCGTGGGCATCCCGGTGGCCGCGGGCGTCCTGCACCTGTTCGGCGGCCCGACCCTGAACCCCATGCTCGCGGGCTCGGCCATGGCCATGAGCTCCCTGGCCGTGGTCTCCAACGCCCTGAGGCTCAGGTCCTTCAGGCCCTAGGCGGCGGTTGTGCTTTGCCCGGCCTTGGGCGTAGAAGGGCATAGGGTGCGGCCCGGGCGGGCCGTCCCGGGAGGCGAGATGGCCAGGATAAAGATCAAGGGCATGAGCTGCGGGCACTGCCGCAAGGCGGTGGCCAGGGCCCTGGAGTCGGTCGACGGGGTGAGCGAGGTGGCCGTGGACCTCGCGGCCGGGGAGGCGGTGTTCAGAGCCGGGCCCGAGGTCTCCGAGGCCGCGGTGCTCGAGGCCGTGCGCAGGGCCGGGTACGAGGCCGCCTACGCCTGAGGGCCCGGGTTTGCCCGGGCCGGGGCGGCGTGCTACACGACCACAGGCGCGGGACAAGGAAGGGGAAATGGAAGAGTTCAAGCTGGTCAAGAGCGTCAAGGCCGCGGGTTGAGCGGCTAAGATAGCTCCGGGGGACCTGGAGCAGGTTCTTGCCGGGCTCGGCCCCATGGGCGGAGACAGCCGGATTTTGACCGGCCAGGCAGGGGACAACGAGGACGCCGTCGTGCTCCGCTTCCCGGCCGGCAAGGCCCTGGTGCAGTCCGTGGACTTCTTCACCCCGATCGTCAACGACCCGTTCTGGTTCGGCCAGGTGGCCGCGGCCAACGCCCTGTCCGACATCTACGCCATGGGCGCCGAGCCCTACGCGGCCATGAGCATCGTCTGCTTCCCGATCAAGAAGTTCCCCACCCGGGTCTTGAGGCGCGTCCTGGAGGGCGGCCTGGACAAGATATTGGAGGCCGGGGCCGCGCCCGCGGGCGGGCACAGCGTGGAGGACGAGGAGCTCAAGTACGGCCTGGCGGTCTCCGGGACCGTGGACCCGGACCGTTTCGCCAGCAATCGGGGCCTGGTCCCGGGCCTGGACCTGGTCCTGACCAAGCCCCTGGGCACCGGGGTCCTGGCCACGGCGCTCAAGGCCGAATGGGAGGGCTACCGGGACTTGGAAAGGCTCCTGCACCGCTGGGCCTCGCGCCTGAACAGGGCCGGGGGCCGGCTCATAGCCGAGCTCGGGCTGACCGGGGCCACGGACGTGACCGGCTTCGGCCTGGGCGGCCACGTCCTGGAGATGGCCAAGGCCAGCGGGGTGGCCGTGGAGCTCTGGCTGGAGCGCATACCCTTCATCCCCGAGGCCGTGGACCTGGCGGGCATGGGCCTTTTGCCGGCCGGGAGCATCTGCAACCGGAACTTCTATCTGCCCAGGGTCGAGGTCGCAAAGGGCCTGGACCCGATCCGCGTGGACCTGGTCTTCGACGCCCAGACCTCGGGCGGCCTGGTCCTGGCCGTGCCCCCGGAGGACCTTGAACGGGCCTGCTCCGCGCTCAGGCAGGCCGGGGACCTGGCCGAGCACATCGGCCGGACCCTGGCCCCGGAGCCCGGGGAAAAACCCCTGCGCCTGGTCTAGCAGAATGTTGAAAAAGTCCGTCCTGGACTTTTTCAACTCGATTCGGCGAAAGCGCGGTTTCGCCAACCCTCCGGAATCATTGGAAGCCAATGCTTTCGGACGCGCCGTCCTGGCGCGCGGAGATTGTTTATCAACGACCTCCTAGCCCCTGTCCGGATTTTTGTGTCCAGGCGGACGGCTTCGTGCTAGGTTGAGTTCATGGGCGCTGTTCGCCAGGCCATGAGCATACTGGTCTGCGGGGTCGGCAGGGTCGGCCGCGAGGTCCTCAGACGCCTGGGCGAGGGCTTTGTGGTCAGCCTGATCGACACCTCGGAGGCCAAGGTCCAAACGGCCGCCTCCCTGTACCCCAACGTGGCCAGGGCCCTGGTCGGGGACGCCGCAAGCCCGGTGCTCCTGGAGGAGGCCGGGCTTGCGGACCAGGCCTTTGTCCTGGCCCTGACCCACAGCGACAAGGTCAACCTGGCCATCGCCAGGGAGGCCGTGGCCAAGGACGCGGACCGGGTCCTGGCCCTGGTGCACGACTCCGCGAACCTGCGGCCCTTCCAGGAGCTGGGCGTGCACACGGTCACGGGCAGCGGGCTTCTGGCCCAGGACATCTACCACTACATCGAGGACCCGCGCATGCGCATCACGCCCCTGGCCTCGGGTCCGGGCGCGGTGTTCGAGTTCAAGGCCTCGGACCACTTCCGGGCCGTGGGCAAGAGGCCGGCCTTTTTCGGTGAAAAGGGCCTGCGCCTGGCCGCGATATTCCGCCGGGGCGAGCTCGTGTTTCCCGGGCCGCGGACCGTGGTCCGGCCGGACGACCGGCTGGTGCTCCTGGGCGAGCCCGACTCCTTCCAGCCGGTCTGCGAGCTCTTGGAGTGCGGCAGCGCGCACTTCCCCCTGGCCTACGGCCCGGGCCTGCTTTTGGGGCTTCCGGACGCGCCCGGCCCGGCCGAGGCCCTGCTCAGCGAGGGTCTGTATCTGTCCAGGAACACCAAGGTCAAGAAGGTCACGGTCCTGGCCCCGCAGGGGGCCGGAAAGGTGGAGCAGGGCCTTGATGACTGGCCCGAGCCCGCCGGGATCGAGATCGAGCGCGTCCGGGACGTGCGCGGCCGCATGCGCGAGCTGTGCGGCCGGGGCCTGTTCGGCCTGGCCGTGATCCCCGGGCCCAGGCCGCCCCTGTTCAGGTACCTGGCCGCGCCCGTCGTGGTCCGCCTGGCCCACGACCTGGACTGCCCCCTGCTGATATCGAGGTTGTCCTTCCCCTACGAGCAGATACTGGTGCCCTTCAACGCCACGGCCAGCTCCGAGCTGGCCCTGGAGGTGGCCGTGGACCTGGCCGGCCAGCTCGGCTCCAGGATCCGGGTGGCCGTGGTCGAGGAGCCGGTGTTCATAAGCGACGAGGACAAGGGCTTTGCCGCCCGGGCCCGGGAACGGCTCAAGGAGCTCGGCCACATCCACAGGACCGGGTTCGAGCAGCTCGGCGCGGTGGGCAACCCGGTGCGCGAGATATTGGCCCTGGCCGAGGGCCACGACCTTGTCGTGGTCGGCAGCTCCAGCCGGGACCGGGGCCTGTTTTCGCCCAACAGGGGCGAGCACCTGGCGCGCAGGGCGCGCTGCTCGGTGCTCGTCGTGACCTCCTGAGGCCGGGCCATGGACCAGGCCGCGTCCCTGTTCCTGGTCTGCCTGGCGGCCGCGCTCCTGCCCGGAGTGGGCAGGCTGCTCCGGCTGCCGACCTCGGTGGCCGAGATACTCTTCGGCGTGGCCCTGGGCAAGAGCCTGCTGGACCTGGACCTCGGGGGCCAGTGGCTGCCGTTCTTGGCCGAGCTGGGCTTTCTGCTGCTCATGTTCCAGGCGGGCATGGAGATAGACTTCGCCATGCTCAAGGCCCAGGGCCGCTCCAGGCTGGCCTTTCAGCTGGTCTTTTTCGGGGCCACCCTGGGCCTGGCCTGCCTGGCCTCGTTTTTTCTGGGCCACGGCCTGTTTTTGGCCCTGGTGCTCTCGACCACCTCCCTGGGCCTGGTCATGACCGTGCTCAGGGAGACCAGGCTGAGCAGGACCCCGCTGGGCCAGACCATCCTGGTGGCCTCGACCCTGGCCGACTTCCTGACCCTGTTCGGGATCACCTTTTTCGTGCTCTGGGGCCGCTACGGCCTGACCTGGCGCTTCATCCAGCCCCTGCCGCTGTTTTTCGGGTTCGGGCTGGTCATCTGGCTGGCCCGGATGTGGGCCTGGTGGCACCCGGAAAAGGCCGCCCGGCTGCTCTTGTCCGAGGACGCCCAGGAGCAGGGCGTGCGCCTGTGCCTGGCCCTGCTGTTCCTGTTCGTGGCCGCCTCGGAGCTGGTCGACCTCGAGCCGGTCCTGGGCGCGTTCATGGGCGGCTGCATCATCTCCTTCGTGTTCCGGGAAAAGGGCCTGCTCGGGTCCAAGATATCGGCCCTGGGCTTCGGCTTTCTGGTCCCGATCTTCTTCATCCACGTGGGCATGGGCTTCGAGGCCTCCAACGTCCTGGGGCCCGGCCGGCCGGTCTTTCTCCTTGCCCTGCTCGGCTGCGCCCTGGTGGTCAAGGTCCTGCCCGGGCTGCTCTTCCCGCTCTGGGGCCTGGGCCTGGGCGACGGCCTGAGGGCCGGGCTGCTCCTGTCCTCGCGCCTGAGCCTCATCGTGGCCGCCGCGGCCATCGGCCTGCAGGAGGGCTTCCTGGACCCGGAGATGAAGGACGTCATAGTCCTTCTGGCCCTGCTGACCTGTTTTCTGGGTCCGCTCCTGTTCAGGCTCTCCCTGGGCCGCAGGACCAGGGCCAGGCTGGCCCTGGGCGCGGCCGAGGACTAGCCCCTGATCCAGATCAGCCCGGCCTGGCGGCCGGTGACCCTGTCCCGGCGGTAGGAGAAGAAGTCCGGATCGCTCATGGTGCAGCGGTCCAGGCCGAAGACGTTTTCAGGCCGCAGCCCGGCCGAGACCAGCTGGTCCCTGGTCAGGCGCCAGAGGTCCACGGTCATTGCCTTGGGGTCCAGGTAGTCCCTGAACCCGGGCCCGAACTCGGCCTCGAAGTCGCTGAACCGGCTGGCCGTGGGCCCCAGGCTCGGGCCGCGCACGGCCATGACCTCGGCCGGGCTTACGGCGTAGCGTTCGCAGAAGGCGGCCGCGGCCAGGGCCGGGAACCCGGCCCGGTTGCCCCGCCAGCCCACGTGCAGGGCGGCCACGAACCGGCCGCTTCGGTGGGCCAAAAGCACGGGCTGGCAGTCCGCGGTCTTGACCACCAGGGCCTGGCCGGGCCTGGCCGTGGCCAGTCCGTCGCCCTCGATACCGGGTCCGTCTCCGGGCCCGGCGGGCCGGGGGTCGAAGTGCAGGGTCTGGCCGTGGACCTGGCGGCACTCCTGCCAGTGCCTGAAGCCCAGGTCGCGCTGAAGGGCCGCGCGGTTGGCCAGGACCCGGTCCCGCTCGTCGCCCAGGTCAAGGGACAGGTTGGCCGAGTCGAACGGCGGCCCGCTTTGGCCGCCCCGGCGGGTGGTGAACACGCAGGCCACCCGGTCCAGGCCCGGGAAATCGAAGAACAGGCAGGCTATCCGCTCCACGGCCCCCCCGGGCAGAGCGCGTCCACGGGCCGGTCCCAGGGGTCCACGGGCAACTCCTCGACCACCTGGAAGGCGTAGCACAGGCCGACCGTAAAGGCCCCTTGCATCCAGGGCTCGGCCAGCAGCCGGTCGTAGTAGCCGCCGCCGAACCCGAGGCGGAAGCCCCGGGGGTCAAAGGCCAGGCCGGGCACCAGGACCAGGTCCGGCCGGACCTGGTCCGGCCCCTCTTGGGCGCAGGGGCAGGCCGGGCCCGGGGCCAGGATCGAGTAGGGGCCCGGGCGGAGGTCTGATTCGGACCCGGCCCAGGCGAGCTCCAAGCGGCCCGGCCGGTCCCGGAGGCAGCGCGGAAGGAGCACGGCCAGGCCCCGGTCCCAGAGCCCCCGGACCAGGGGCCTTACGTCGATCTCGTTCTTGGTCGGCCAGTAGGCCAGGACCCGGCGGGCCGCGCGCCACTCGGCAAGGCCCCGCACGCAGTCGCAGGCCGCCCTGCTTTGGGCCTCGACCTCGCCTCGGTCCAGGGCGAGCCGTCTTTGCAGGAATCGCCGCCGCAGATCGGCCTTGTTGATGTCCATGTCCGCCGCCCCCTTGCGCGCGTCTGGCATGCCAGTCTTAATTCGTTTATGCTGGCCCGGCAAGCCGGGCAAGACCCGGACAGGAGACGGACATGTACTGGATAGCTTTCGGCGACATCCACGAGAACATCGCCGCGGCCCTGAGGATTCCCGGCCTGGCCCGGGCCGAGGCGGTGATAGTCACCGGGGACTGGACCAACAGGGGCGGGCGCTTGGCCGTGCAGGCCCTGTACCGCTCGATCGAGGCGCTGAACCCCAGGATACTGGCCCAGCTCGGGAACATGGACACCCAGGCCGTGGCCGACTATCTCCGGGAGCAGGGCGCGGACATCCATCTCAAGGCCCGCGAGCTGGCCCCGGGCGTGGGGATCATGGGCGTGGGCTGCTCCGCGCCGACCCCGTTCGCGACCCCGAGCGAGGTCGAGGACCGCCAGCTGGAGGTCTGGCTCAGGCAGACCTTTGAGCTGGCCCGGGGCTTTGAGAGGCTGGTGGCCGTGATCCACGAGCCGCCCTTCAACACGGCCGCGGACAGGCTCTCGAACGGCGCGCACGTGGGCAGCAGGGCCGTGCGCGCCTGGATCGAGGAGGTCCAGCCGGACATCGTCCTGACCGGGCACATCCACGAGTCCAGGGGCCAAGAGCGCCTGGGCCGGACCCTGGTCCTGAACCCGGGGATGCTGTCCCTGGGCGGGTTCGTGCGCATGACCCTGGATGGCGGCGAGCTTTCCGCCGGGCTGGAAAGCGTGTAGGCGGCCTTGAAGACCCTGGGCTTCATCTGGGTCGGCCGGCTCAAGAGGCCGTTCTTCCAGGCCGCGGCCGAGCACTACCTGGAGCGGCTGGCAAGGTCCTTTGACCTTGAGCGGACCGTGGTCAAGGACGCCCCGGCCAGGCTCGGGCCGGCCGAGAAGGCCGCGCGCGAGGGCCGGGACATACTGGCCAGGCTCGGGCCCAGGGACATGGCCTGCGTCCTGGACGAGCGCGGCCAGGCCCTGAGCTCCGGGGCCCTGGCCGAGAGGCTCAAGACCTGGATCGAGGACCCGGTCCGCAGGCCCTGTTTCGTGCTCGGCGGGGCCTTCGGGCTCTCGGACGAGGTCAGGCAGAGGGCCGGGGTCCTGCTCTCCCTCGGCCCACTGACCCTGCCCCACGAACTGGCCAGGGTCGTGCTCCTGGAGCAGATATACAGGGCCTCGACCATAATCAGGGGCGCGCCCTACCACCACTAGCCAGCGGAGGTTCGATGCTCGACGCCGAGTATTTGAAAAAGCTCGAGGACTATATCCGCTCCGGGGACCTGGCCTTTGACTTCGAGAACGGGGACGAGGAGCGCAGGGGCAGGATTTTGGACTTTCTGGAGCGGATCATGGACCTGGCCGAGCTCGCGGACCAGACCGCGACCAGGTTGATCTTCAAGGACGGCTACCTGGAGATGCTCTCCGGGGTCAGCGCCCAGAAGTAGCGGCTGGCTCCGGCCGCGGGGTACGAGGCCCGGCCGGCCAGGGACCAGCCCGGGCCCGGGTCCCCTGGGGGCGGCTCGTTGGCCATGACCAGGACCAGGCCCTTTTCGGGCCCGAGCAGGGGCCGGGAAAAGGCCAGAAACTCCGGCCAGGGCATGAACGCCCGGCCCAGGACCAGGTCGGCCCCGGCAGCCCCTTCGGCCCTGAATATCTCCCGGGCCGCGTCCTCGGCCCGGCCGTGAAAGACCGTTGTCCGGGCCAGGCCCAGGCGGGCCAGGGCCGAGCGCATGAACGCGGCCCTCTTCTGCCGCGACTCCACGAGCCAGTAGTCGCCCGGGCCCCAGACCAGGCGCAGGGGGATGCCGGGCAGGCCCGCGCCCGCGCCCAGGTCCAGGCACAGGGGCTCGGCGGCCAGGTCCAGGCCGGTCAGAAAGTCGGCCAGAAACAGGCTGTCGACAACCAGTCGGTCGAAGATATCCCGCCAGGTCCCGGGTCCGACCAGGTTCAGGCCCCTGTTCCACTTGACGAGCAGGGACAGGAACTCCGCGAGCCCCTCGGCCTGCCCCGGGCTCACCGGCCGGCCGGCCCCGGCGGCCGCGTCGAGCACGGCCTCCCTGTTCGGCTCCTGGTCGCGCATGGCCCTTGGCGCAGGGTCAGGGCCCGGCCCGGCCCGGCCCCTCTTCCTTGGGCAGGTAGACCGTGAACACCGTGGCCTCCGGGTCCTCTTCCACGGACAAATAGCCGCCCACGTTCTTGGTCAGCCGGTAGCTCAGGGCCAGGCCGACGTTGCCCTTGTCCTGCTCCGGGGCCAGGGACAGTATCTCCAGGCGCAGCTCCCTGATGGCCTTGGGCGCGATGGTGAACTCCACGCAGAGGTTGTTCTTGGTCTCGAAGGTCTTGATGGTCAGCAGGCCGGACTCGGGCATGGCCGAGGCCGCGTTGTTGATCAGGTTCAGGAATATCTGGGTCAGCAGGTCCGGGTCGGACATCAGGGGCGGCAGGTTCGGGTCCAGGTCCAGGCGCAGCCTCTGGGACTGCCTGGAGAAGCGCGAGGCCAGGCGGTCCGCGCAGAAGGTGACGATGGGGTTGATCCGGCACTGGTTGCGGGTCACCTGGACCGGCTGCAGGTGGTCCTTGATCCGGTCCAGGAGCTCCTCCAGGCGCCTGGCGTTTTCCAGGATGATCTCGGTCTCGGCCAGCTCCGGATGCTTCTGCTGGAGCCGCTTGGCGAACCCGGCCAGGGGCATGAGCGGGTTGCGCATCTCGTGGGCCAGCTCCGCGGACATGGCCCCCAGGGTGTCGAGCTTTTCCTTTTGGACCAGGACCTTGTCCAGGAACTCGCGTTCGGTCACGTCGACGATGATGCCCTCGACGCGCCTGGCCCGGTCCGCGCCGCGGCCGACCTGGTGGATGCGCCTGGCCTGGAGGTGCACCAGGTAGCCGTTCTTGTGCTGGAAGTGGAACTCTATGGACTCCGGGGTGTCGCAGCGGTCCTGGAAGCAGCACTGAAAAAAGGCCTTGACCGCCTCGCGGTCCACGTCCTCGACGTGCGCCAGGAGCCAGTTGGGCGCGCTCAGGGCCTCCTCGGGCGTAAATCCCAAGAGGTCGGCGCAGGTCTTGTTTATGAACTCCAGCTGGAAGTCGTCGGCCAGGGCGAAGACCACGATGGGCAGGCTCTGGATGAGGTCGAAGTAGCGCTGCTCGGCCTTTTTGCGGGCCGTGATGTCCCGGCCCACGGCCTGGTACTCGGTCAGCTCCCCGGACTCGGAGACCACGGCCCTGACCGTCCAGCGGATCCAGCGGGTCTCGCCCGAGGGCGCCACGACCCGGAAGTCGTCCATCTTGAGCGGGCTCTGGGCGGACAGGGACTCGAGGAGCGACTCCAGGACCGGCAGGTCGTCGTCGACCACCTCGGGCAGGAAGGGCCGTCCCGACATCTCCTCGTCCTGCCTGCCGAAGAAGCGGCAGAAGGCCCTGTTGGCAAAGGTGATCCTGCGGTCGTCCCCGAAGCGGCAGATGAGTTCGCTCTGGTCCTCGACCACGGCCCGGTAGCGCGATTCGCTGCGCCGCAACTCCGAGGTGCGCTGCTCGACGCGGACCTCCAACTCGTCGTGGGCCCGCCTGAGCTCGTCCTCGGCCAGCTTCCTGGCCGTGATGTCCATGCCCAGGATCACGGCCACCAGGGAGCCGTCCACGTCGGTCATCGGGTGGCTGTGGATCTGGAAGGTCCGGTTGTCGGCGTTGGTCCACTCCCACTGCGTCGGCCGCTCGGAGCGGAACACGTTGGCCGGCGCGCAGCTGGCGCAGGGCGTGCTCGATTTGCGGAATATCTCGTGGCAGCGCTTGCCCTTGGGGCTGCCGAAGTAGCGCCTGAAGTAGCGGTTGGCGTAGCGGATGGTGTGGTCCTGGGCCAGGACAAAGACGAACCCGGGCAGGAACTCCATGAGGAATATCTGGCGCTGCTGCTCGCGCCTGAGCTCCTCGCCCGCGCGCCGGAACTCGGTGATGTCGGTGATCGACGCGGCCAGGCTGACCACCCGGCCGTCCTCGTCCAGGATCGGGGAGAGCACGTGGCTCTCGATGCGCCCGTCGTGCTCGTCCTCGAAGCGCATTGCCTCGCCCGTGGCCACGGCCTGGCGGATCATTTCCCGGCGGTGCTCCGCGACCTCCTTGGGCAGGGAGTCCAGGACGTTCTTGCCGCGCAGGTCCAAGGGGTCGTCAAGGCCCATGCGCCTGGCGGCCGTGGTGTTGGCCGCGATGATCGCGCCGTCGCGGTCCAGGATCAGGGCCGCCTCTGGAACGGCCTCGAAAAAGGCGCACATGCCGGCCTGCTCGATGGGCGCGGTCTTTTTCGATCTCTTCATCTCCACTCCCGGCAAGGTGATTTTGGCGCGGCCTGGCTGAAATTATGCCTGAAAAGACCGGGGATGCAAAGGCCGGGACAGGCGGTGGCAAAGAAAAGGCCCCGCTTGGCGGGGCCTTTTCAGGTCACTGCTTGGGGTCCAGGACGTCCACGACCTTGACCCCGAACTCCTTGAGGCTTTCCGGGGGGTCGAAGAACACGGCCATGAACGGGGTGTCCATGCCCGTGCGCAGGAAGGTGTTGTTGGACATGACGCCCACCTCGGACCTGAGGCCGGCCTCGATCTCCTCCCTGGACTGCACCTGGAGCTGGAAAAAGGACAGGGTGTTGCCGCAGACGATGTCCTGGGAGGCCAGGACATTGCCCTTTTCGTCGTACAGCGAGACCTCGACCTTGACCCGCTCCTTGGGCCCGGCGAAGTTGTTCACCGCCTTGCCCTCGACCACGAAGATCGGGCCGGCCTTCTCGTTGGTCACGAAGTTCTGGCGGATGTTCTTCAGGGCGATGTCCTTGACCCTGTCGGCCGGGGAGGTCCCGGGCTCGGCCTGCTTTCCCTTGTCCGGGCCCTTGATGAACGGCAGCTTCAGCGGGGGCTCGAAGGGCAGCCTGAGGGCCGGCCAGGACTCGGGCAGGCTCCAGAGCCCGAAGTGGTGGGTGATTCCGAGCCCGCCCAGGACAAAGACCGCGCAGAGAAAAACGAGCAGGCAGCCGAGCCGCTTCCTGCCCGGCCGCTCCTCCAGATCAAAGCCCTCGGCCTCAAGGCCCCCGTAGCCCTCTTCCTCCTCCTCCTCTTCCTCTTCCTCTTCCTCCTCTTCCTCTTCTTCCTCTTCTTCCTGGCCCGGGCCTTGGGTTGCCTCCTGCTCCTCTTCCTCCTCCTCGGCCGCCGCGGCCTCGCCGAACTGCTGGTCAAGGGTCTGGTCCAGGGCCTCCTCAAGGGTCTCGTCCGAGGGCTCCTCCAGGAGGGCCTCGACCTCTTCCTCGGGCGTGGCCGGCGGCGGGGCGGACATGAACACGTGGCCGCAGCGGGAGCATTTGACCTTTGCGCCCCCGGCAGGAACCTTCTCGTCCGGGAGATTGAACTTGGTCTGACAGTTCGGGCAGTTGATGATCATGGCGGCTCTCTTTGCTGCTTTGGCGGCCTAGGGCCCGAGGAGTTCATAGATCGCGTTCAGCCGGCGATGCCTTTCCGCGCAATCCATGCCGTAGCCCACTAAGAATCCCTTGTTCAGCCTGAAACCGGTAAAGTCAACCGTTAAATCCGTCACCCGGCGCTCGACCTTATCAATGAGCGCGCAAATTTTCAAACTCAAGGGCTCCCGGCCGGCCAGCACGGCCTTCAGGTATTGCATGGACAGGCCGGTGTCCACGATGTCCTCGACGATGAGCACGTTTTTGCCCTGCACCGGGACCTCCAAGTCCTTGGTGAAGCAGAGGTCCCCGGGCCGGGTGCCCTGGCCGTAGCTGGCCAGGCGCACGAACTCCACCACGGGCTGGCCCCTGAGCCGGCGGAGCAGGTCGGCGAAGAAGATGAACGCGCCCTTGAGCACGCAGACGCAGACCAGGGGCTGGTCGCCGTAGAACCCGTTTATCTCCCCGGCCAGCTCGCGGACCCTGGTTCGGATCTCGCCGGCGCCGATGATCTTTTTCAGCTTTTCGGCCATCTCGCTGGGGGTTAGAGGTCCATGACCAGGGCCACCTCGTCGCAGTCCGGGAACTTGGGGCAGTTGAGGCAGTCGGCCCAGACCTTCTGGGGCAGGCTCTCCTTGCTGACCTCCTTGAAGCCGAGCTTGATGAAGAACTGCGGCCGGTCGGTCAGGGTGAATATGCGGTAGATGCCCAGGGTCAGGGCCTCGCTCAGGCAGGCCTCGACCAGCTGGCGGCCGAGCCCCTTGCCCCGCGAGTCCCTCTCGACCACCAGGGAGCGCACCTCGGCCAGGTTCTCCCAGCAGATGGACAGGGCGCAGCAGCCCACAACCCGGCCGTCGCCCTTGTCCGCGGCCACGTAGAACTCCCTCAGCCGGCTGTAGAGCTCGCTGAAGGACCGGGGCAGGACCAGGCCGTCCTGGCAGTTGACCAGCAGGCTGTGGATGGTCTTGACGTCCTGTATCCTGGCCTTGCGCAGAAGCGAATCAGAAGCCAAGGTCATCCTCCCACGGCCTGGCGGGCCATGCCTTCGAGCATGGCGAACGGGTAGGCCCCGGAGCGGTTGAAGCGCAGGACCCCGGCCTTGTCGTAGAGCACCAGGGTCGGTATGGCGCTCACCTCGTAGTCCTCGTAGACCCCGTTCTGGGCCAGGTAGACCGGATAATTGGGCATCCTGGAGGCGAAGAAGGTCTCGAGGGCCTGGCGGTCCCTCTCGATGGCCACGGCGATGATGAGCAGCCCCTGCCCATTGGCCTCGCGCAGCCTCTCCAGCTCCACGAGCTCCAGCCTGCAGGCCGGGCAGTTCGTGGCCCAGAAGCAGATGAGCACGGCCTGGCCCCCGGCCTTGGACCTGGCCAGGAGGTTCTTGAGGCCCGGAGCGTCCAGGCCCGGGAAGTCCTCGGCCGCCCCGGACGGCCTGGAGCAGGCCGGGGTCAGGGCCAGGGTCAGGGCCAGGAGGGCCCCGGCCAGGGCAATGGTCTTTTTGCCTATGGACATGACGATCCCCGCTTGGAGCAAATCAAGGCCCCTGTAACAGAAACCCGGTCCCAGGAAAAGCCTCGGCCTACTGGACCAGGCGCTTGGCCAGCCTGACCGCGGCCACCGCGTCCGTGGCGCAGCCGTCCGCGCCGATGGCCTGGGCAAAGGCCTCGGTGACCACGGCCCCGCCGATCATGACCTTGATGTCCAGGCCCTTTTCCCTGAGCAGGTCCACGGTGTCGCGCATCCGGACCATGGTCGTGGTCATGAGCGCGGACAGGCCGATGACCCGGGCCTTTTTTTCCACGGCCGCGGCCACGATCTCCCCGGCCGGCACGTCCTTGCCCAGGTCCAGGACCTCGAAGCCCTGGTTTCTGAGCATCAGGCAGACGATGTTCTTGCCGATGTCGTGGATGTCGCCCTCGACCGTGGCCATGACCGCCACCGGCCGGGTCTCGGCCCCGGCCTCCTCTTCCATGAGCGGCCTGAGGCGGCCGAACGCGGTCTGCAGGGTCTCGGCCGAGAGCAGGAGCTGGGGCAGGAAGTACTCCTTGCGCTCGTACCTCTCGCCGACCTCCATGATCGCCGGGATGAGCTTCTCGTCGACCAGGGACATGGGCGCCGCGCCCCGGGCGAGCTCCTCCTCGACCAGGTCCAGGATGACGTCCTTGGCGCCTTGGACCACGGCCTCGTAGAGACCCCGGGCCTTTTTGGGTCCCGGGGCCGCGGGTCCCGCGGCCGGGCCCGGGCCCCCGCCCGGCCTCCAGCCGGAGAACGCGGCGATGAACCTCGCGGCCTGGGGGTCCCGGTCCATGAGCACCTCGGACGCGGCCAGGGCCTCCCTGACCCGGGCCGAGCCCGGGTTGGCGATCAGGGCGCAGAGCCCCTGGCCCCTGGCCATGGACAGGAAGGCGGAGTTCAGAAGCTCCCTGGCCGGCAGCCCGAAGGAGATGTTGGACAGCCCGACCACGCAGGGCAGGCCCAGGTTCTCGCGGCACAGCCGGATGGTCTCCAGGCAGTGGCGGGCGGCCTCGGGCTTGGAGGACACGGTCAGGGCCAGGGCGTCCACCAGGACCAGGCGTTTCGGGACCCCGAGGTCCAGGGCCCGGCCAAGGAGCCTTTCGATGACCGCAAGCCTCTCGGAGGCGGTCAGGGGCAGGTCCTTGCCCGGGATGGGCAGCAGGATGAACGGGGCCCCGAAGCGCGCGCACAGCGGGCCCAGGACCTCCATCCGGCCGGGCTCGCCGCTGATCGAGTTGACCAGGGGCGAGGCGGCCGAGACCCAGAGCGCGGCCTCAACGGCCCTGGCGTCGGCCGAGTCGATGCTCAGCGGGACCTGGAAGCGGGCCGAAAGGGCCTTGACCAGCTCGGGCAGGACCTTTTGCTCGTCGACCATGGCCGCGCCCACGTTCACGTCCAGGATCGGGGCCCCGGCGTCGATCTGCTCCTGGGCCAGGTCCTGGGCCGCGCCGAGCCGGCCCTGGGCCAGGTCCTGGGCCAGGGCCTTTTTGCCCGTGGGATTGATGCGCTCGCCTATGAGCGCGGCCGGATGTCCGAAACCCACGGCCGCGCTCGCGGACCGGGAGGTCAGCACCAGGCAGCCCGGGCCGGGCCCGGGCCGGGGCGCGGATTGGCCCTGACAGGCCTTGCGCAGGGCCCTGATGTGCTCCGGGGTGGTGCCGCAGCAGCCCCCGACGAACTTGGCCCCCAGGGCCGCGAACTTGCGCGAGGCCTGGGCAAAGGGCCCGGGCCCCAGCCTGAACACCGTCCTGCCGCGCTCGTCGAGCTCGGGCAGGCCCGCGTTGGGCTCGACCAAGAGCGGGGTCTCGAGCCTCGGGAGCATGGCCCGGACCGCGGCCAGGATCTGCTCCGGCCCGGCGCCGCAGTTGGTGGCCACGACCTCCACGCCCAGGTTCTGCATGGTGTCCACAAAGGTCAGGGGCGGGGTGCCGGTGAGGCTCTTTTCGGCCTCGAAGGTCATGGACACGGCCACGGGCAGGTCGCAGACCTCCCTGGCGGCCAGGACCACGGCCTTGGCCTCGGCCAGGTCGAAGTGGGTCTCGGCCAGGATCAGGTCCACCCCGCCCTGGACCAGGCCCGTGATCTGCTCCTTGAAGGCCTGGACCAGGTCGGCCAGGGTCAGCTCGCCCAGGGGCTCGACAAAGTGGCCGCTCGGGCCGACGCTGCCGGCCACAAAGGCCCTGTCCCCGGCCGCCCTGCGGGCGAGGGCGGCCAGCTCCCGGTTGATCGCGGTCACCTCCGCGCCGGGCCCGAGCTTGTGGCGCGTGCCGCCGAAGGTGTTGGTGGTCAGCACGTCCGCCCCGGCCTCGAGGTACTCCTCGTGGACCCGGCGGACGACCTCCGGGTTCTTGAGCCCGAACATCTCCGGGGACAGGCCCGGGGGCATGCCCCTTGACTGCAGGAGCGTGCCGTATCCGCCGTCGAAAAAGTACAGCCTGCCGTCGCCGAGGATGTCTCGAAAGTTTGGCACCTCGTCCCCCAATGGCCGGTTTCGCGGCCCGCCGCGCGTTGGTTGCGGGCAATGACCGTGTACTGAAAAACGTTGAAAAGGACAAATAAAAACTATACGCTTCAGGCTTGCTCAAAAACAGAATCGAACTGTCCGGGGTTTCCGGGCCGTCCAAACGCCCTGCCTGAGGAATGAAGCCAGAGGACAAAGCCGCAGCCGCGACCGGCGGGACCCACAAGCGCCTGCCGGCCAAGGGCGAGAAGCCCGGCCTGCCCGCGACCTTTTACAAGACGGGCAAGGCCGTGGCCGCCCGCGACCCCCTGCAGCTCTATCTGCGGGAGATAGCGGCCTTTCCCATGCTCGAACCGGACGAGGAGTTCGAGCTGGCCAAGCGGGTGCGCGACAAGGGCGACCAGGACGCGGCCTTCCGGCTCATCTCCTCCCACCTGCGCCTGGTGGTCAAGATCGCCATGGACTTCCAGCGCAGATGGATGCAGAATGTCCTGGACCTGATTCAGGAGGGCAACGTAGGGCTTATGAAGGCCGTGCGCAGGTTCGACCCGGACAGGGGCATCAAGTTTTCATACTATGCCGCGTTCTGGATCAAGGCGTACATACTCAAGTACATCATGGACAACTGGCGGCTGGTCAAGATCGGCACCACCCAGACCCAGCGCAAGCTCTTCTACAACCTGAACAAGGAGAGGCAGCGGCTTCAGGCCCTGGGCTTCGACCCCACGACCCAGGCCCTGTCCGAGAGCCTGAACGTGAGCGAGCAGGACATCGACGAGATGGACCAGCGCCTGAGGCGCAACGACATGTCCCTGGATCTGCCCCTGGGCGAGGACTCGGACGCCACGCGCCTGGACTTTTTGCCCTCCGAGGGGCCCGGGGTGGAGGAGACCCTGGCCGAAAACGAGATATCCAGGCTGCTCAAGGAGAACTTGAGGACCGTGGAGCCCAAGCTCAACGACAAGGAGCTGGTGGTGTTCAGGGAAAGGCTGCTCTCGGACTCGCCGGTGACCCTGCGCGAGATAGGCGAGCGCTTCGGGGTGACCAGGGAGCGGGTCAGGCAGATCGAGGCCCGGCTCCTGGAGAAGATAAAGGACCACCTGTCCCTGGAGATCAAGGACTTTTCCGCGGACTGGATAGACAACCAATAGCCCCGGCCGGTTCGGCCGGCCGGGCGGAGAGCCCATGACAGGACGCATTCCGCCTTTTGGGCGCCTTGCCTCGGCCCTGGCCTGCTGGCTGATCCTGGCGGCCTGTCTGGCGGTCTGCGGCTGCGGCGCGAGGTCCGCGCAAAGGGCCCAGGGCGGGCGCCTGAGTCCGGAGGCCAAGCAGACCTACGACTACCTCGTGTACCAGGACATGATCCTCAGGCTCCAGCGCCTGGTGCGCAAGGAGAACCCCTCCAAGCAGGACATGGACGAGGCCTACGCGCTCCAGAAAAAGGCCGCCGAGGCCCTGGACAAGATAATCGGGTCCGAGCCCGAGCCCAAGCTCTACGCCGAGAAGGCCGGCCTGTACTGGAACACCGAGCAGATCGCCGAGGCCAGGCAGGCGCTCAAGCAGGGGCTTGAGCGCTTCCCCAAGGACAAGACCCTGAACCTCTATCTGGCCAACTCCTACCTGGTGGAGAACCGGCTGCAGGACGCGGCCCTGACCCTTGGCGACTACCTCGGGCGGGCCCCGGACGACCACCTGGCCAGGGAAAGGCTGGCCCAGATACTCCTCGACACCGGCCAGGACGCCAGGGCCCTGGACGAGCTCAAGCTCATACCCGGTCCGGAGCGCAGCGCCGAGACCCTGTATCTCATGGCCAGGGCCCAGGCCCGCCTGGGCCAGCGCAGGCAGGCCATCGAGACCCTCAAGAGGTCCCTGGAAAAGGACGGCGACCTGATCGAGGCCTGGGCCGAGCTCGCCTACCAGTACGAGCTGGAAAAGGACTACGTCTCGGCCGAGAAGACGTACAACAAGATATTGTCCCTGGGCGAGCTCCAGGACGAGGTCATGATCAGGCTCATCAACCTGGGCCTGAAGATGAACAACCCGGAAAAGGCCCTGGCCGTGGCCCTCAACGGGCCCGGGACCAAGGCCTTTGTCCTGGACGCCGCCGCGGTCTTTCTGTCCGAGGGCTTTCCGGCCCAGGCCTCCACGGTCCTGGACGTGCTGTCCGCGGCCAAGCCCGTGCCCTCGGAGTACTACTTCTACAAGGCGGTCATCGCCTACGAGGGCGAGAACGACCCGGAAAAGGCCCTGGCCTTTCTGGACAAGGTGCCCGAGGAGGACCGCACCCGCAGCCAGGCCATCCAGTTCAGGGCCCAGATATACCTGGCCATGGGCCGCGACTCCCAGGCCCTGGAGCTCATGGCCAGGGGCAGGCGGCTGTACCCCGGTCAGAACCGCTTCTTTCTCCTGGAGGCCGCCTATTGGGTGGACAAGAAGGAGTACCCCGCGGCCAAGCGGATCGTGGACCAGGGCCTTGAGCTCATGCCCAACGACTCCGAGCTGCTCTTCGAGCTCGGCGTGGTCCTCGAGGGCCAGGGCGATCGGACCGGGGGGCTCGCGGTCATGGAGAAGGTCATCGCCAAGGACCCGGACCACGCCGACGCGCTCAACTACGTGGGCTACACCCTGGCCGACGAGGGCCGGGACCTGGACCGGGCCCTGGTGCTCATCGAGACCGCCGTGGGCCAGTCCCCGGACAACGGGTACATCATCGACTCCCTGGCCTGGGTCTATTTCCGGCTCAAGCGCTTCGGCGAGGCCTGGACCGAGATCCAGCGGGCCGTGGCCATAGTCGGGGACGACCCGATCATCTGGGAGCACTACGGGGACATCGCCCGGGCCGCGGGCGACAGGAACAAGGCCCTCAAGGGCTACCGCAACGCGCTCAAGCACCAGACCGAGGACCCGAAGAGGGTCCGGGGCAAGATGGACTCGCTATGAACGCGCCCCGTGTCGGTCTTGCCTGGCTGGGCGTCCTGGCCCTGGCCGTGTCTTCCGCGCTCTGCGGCTGCGGGCCCAAGTCCTTGACCGGGCCGGACTTCAGCGGCCCGGCCCAGGCCTGGCAGTGGTTCAGGCAGGCCTATTGCCGGCCCGCCCCGCGCGCCTCGGGCATCCTGACCGAGGCCAGCTTCTACTATTTCAAGGGCAACAAGACCAACCGCACCACCCTCAGGTTCTGGGGCGACCTGGACCTGCCGCTCAGGCTGGACGTGAGCGCCGGGGTGGGCACCTCCCTGGCCTTTTTCCGGGAGGACGCGGACGGCCTTCTGGCCTACTACCCGGACAAGGGCCAGGCCTTTAGCCACGCCGATCCGATCAAGGCCGCGCGCTGCCTGAGCCTGCCCCTGTCCTTTTCGCTCAAGGACCTGGCCGCCCTGCTTTCCGGGGACCTGGCCGGGTTCGCGCCCGAGTCCTTTGACCGGGCCGGCCCGGCCCCGGGCAAGGGCTACGCCTTCGGGTTCAGGACCGGCCGGGTCCGCGAGCTGACCCTGGACAGGCTGGGCCGGCCCGCGACCCTCAGGGGCGAGGGCAACGGCGGCCCGGGCGCGTCCGGGCCCTGGGAGCTGACCTTTTCATACCCCCTGGACGCCTCTTCGGCCCGGGTCCTGGCGGACAGGCTGACCCTGGTCATGGCCGAGGGAGCAAAGGGCGTCCTGCGGATCAAGGGGCGCGAGTTCAAGGCCCGTCCCTGGCCCGCGTCGTCCCTGGCCCTGCGCCTGCCCCAGGGCACGAACCTGCGGCTTCTGGACGATCAGGCCGCGGGAGGCGGAGGGTTTGAGCCCGGGGAGGCGCGGCCGTGAAGGACCCTTGTCCGAATCCCGGCCCCCGGGCCTCGGCCCTGGGCCTGGGGCTCAGGGTCTGGGCCTCGGAGATCAAGTGGCTCGCGGCCAGGGCGGTTAGGCGCTACGAGATCGGCCGGCTTGAAAAGCGGCTCGGAGAGGAGTACGGCCTTCTCGGCCGCCTGGAGGCCGGGGACGCGGACCAGGCCGGGCCCGGGGCCCGGGAGTTCTGCCTGGGCCAGATCGGATTTTTGAAGACCGAGATACAGGCCCTGGCCAGGGACCTGGAGGAGGCCTCGGCCCTGCGCCGCAGGCGCCTCTCGGACCCGGGCCGGGAGGGGGGAGGATCATGAACTGCGCGAGCGTGGTCATCGCTTCGGACCACGGCGGGTTCGGGCTCAAGAAGACCCTTGTCGGGAGACTGGCCGCAAGGCGGATCGAGGTCCTGGACCTGGGCCCGGACTGCGCCGAGACCTGCGACTATCCGGTGTTCGCCAAAAGGGCGGTCCGCAAGGTCTTGGAGCTGGAGGCCCGGGGCTGCCTGGGCGTGCTTATCTGCGGCACGGGCCTCGGCATGTCCATGACCGCGAACAGGTTCCCCGGGATACGGGCCGCGGTCTGCGTCAACGAGTACATGGCCCGCATGGCCAGGGCGCACAACAACGCCAACCTGCTCTGCCTGGGCGAGCGCGTGGTCGGCCCGGGCCTGGCCGTGGCCATCCTGGACGTGTTCCTGTCCACCGCGTTCGAGGGCGGCCGCCACCAGGCCAGGATAAATCTCATCGAGGCCGACTGAAGCGGCCCGCAAAGGAACATTGCCTGAAATGAACCTCGACAGCCACATGGACCACAAGCTGGTCAGCGTCATCAAGGGCCTGGTCATGGACGCCACGCGCAAGGCCAACTCCGGCCACCCGGGCGGGGCCATGTCCTCCGCGGACTTCGCCGCGGTGCTGTTCAGGGAGTTTTTGGTCTTTGACCCGGACGACCCGTCCTGGCACAACCGCGACCGGTTCGTGCTCTCGGCCGGCCACGAGTCCATGCTCCTCTACAGCCTGCTCTATCTGTGCGGGTTCATCGAGCTGGCGGACATCGAGAGCTTCCGCCAGCTGGGCAGCCGGACCCCGGGCCATCCCGAGCACGACCTCACCCCGGGCGTGGAGGCGACCACCGGGCCCCTGGGCCAGGGCCTGGCCATGGCCGTGGGCATGGCCGCGGCCGAGGCCTTTCAGCGCGCCAAGTTCGGGGCCGCGACGGTCGATCACTTCACCTATGTCCTGGCCTCGGACGGCGACCTCCAGGAGGGCGTGGCCCTGGGCGCGGCCTCCCTGGCCGGGCTCTGGGGCCTGGGCAGGCTGGTGGTCTACTACGACTCCAACAAGATCCAGCTGGCCGGGCCGACCAGCCGGGCCGACTGCACGGACTACGCCAAGATGTTCGAGGCCTTCTGCTGGCGGGTCATTTCAGTGGACGGCCACGACAGGGCCGCCCTGCGCCGGGCCCTGGCCGAGGCCAGGCAGGACCCGGACAGCCCGACGCTCATCATCGGGCACACGACCATGGCCAAGGGCGCGGCCACCAGGGAGGGCGACAGCGAGACCCACGGCTCGCCCCTGCCGGCCGAGGAGATCGCGGCGACCAAGCAGAAGCTCGGGCTGCCCGAGGGCGTGGAGTTCTTTTCGCCCGGCGACGTCAGGGAGTACTTCCAGGAGCGCTTCGGCCGGCTGCGCGAGACGGCCGCGGCCTGGAGGGCGGGCGTGCAGGCCAGGCTCGCGGGCGGGGACGAGGAGTTCGCCGGGACCTGGCCGCTGTTCATGGCCAGGCGCCGGGACCTGCCCCTGGCCTGGCCGGAGTTCAAGCCGGGCGAGAAGATCGCCACCCGCAAGGCGTGGGGCGCGTGCCTCAACCACCTCCACCCCAGGCTGCCCCAGCTCATGGGCGGCTCGGCCGACCTTGACCCCTCCAACCAGACCTCGGCCTTTCGCAAGGCCGTGGGCGACTTCGGCGCGGGCAGGCGCCTGGGCCGCAACCTGGCCTTCGGGGTGCGCGAGTTCCCCATGGCCGCGATCCTCAACGGCCTGGCCCTGCACGGCGGGGTCGTGCCCTTCGGGGCCACGTTCCTGACCTTTTCGGACTACTGCAGAAACGGCCTGCGCATGTCCGCCCTGCAGAAGCTCCCGGTGCTCTATGTCTTTACCCACGACTCCTTCTACCTGGGCGAGGACGGCCCGACGCACCAGCCCGTGGAGCACATGTCCTCGCTCAGGCTGATCCCCGGCCTGCTGGACTTCAGGCCCTGCGACGCCAACGAGACCGCGGCCTGCCTGGACACGGCCCTGAGGCAGGAGGCGCGGCCGTCGTGCCTGTTTTTGACCCGCCAGGGCCTGCCGGTCCTGGACCCCGGGGAGTACCCGGGCGTGCTTCAGGGGCCGCGGCGCGGCGGCTACGTGCTCAAGGACTCCCGGGGCGAGCCCGAGCTGATCATCATCGCCACGGGCTCGGAAGTCTCGCTGGCCCTTGACGCCTGCCGCATTCTCAAGGATAAGAATGTGCGTTTGGTAAGCATGCCCTCGGTCAGGCTTTTCGACGAGCAGCCCCGGGAGTACCGGGACCAGGTCCTGCCCCCCGGGGTGCGGGCCAGGGTCGCGGTGGAGGCCGGCAGCCCGGACCTGTGGTCCAGGTATGTCGGCCTGGACGGCCTGGTGCTCGGGATCGACCACTTCGGCGAGTCCGCCCCGGCCGGGCAACTGGCCGAGAAGTACGGATTCACGGCCCGGAACCTGGCCAGGCTGATTCGAGAACATTTCAATTAGGGGGGACCATGGAGGCTCCGCAGAGAAATCTGGCGCTGGACATGGTCAGGGTCACCGAGGCCGCGGCCCTGGCCTCCGGCCGTTGGCTGGGCAAGGGCGACAAGGACGCCGGGGACAAGGCCGCGGTGGACGCCATGCGCCTGTGCTTCAACTCGCTTAGGATCAGCGGGACCATAATCATCGGCGAGGGCGAGAAGGACCAGGCCCCGATGCTCTACAACGGGGAGAAGATCGGGGCCGGCGGCCTGGCCGTGGACGTGGCCGTGGACCCGGTCGAGGGCACCAACCTCCTGGCCTTCGGCCGGCCCAACGCCATATCCGTGGTCGGGGTCGCCCCGGCCGGGGCCATGTACGATCCGGGCCCGAGCTTCTACATGCAGAAGCTGGTGGTGCCCCTGGCGGCCAAGGACGCGGCCGACATCGAGGCGCCCGTGGCCGAGAACCTCCAGAAGATAGCCAAGGCCCTGGGCAAGGACGTGGACGACCTGGTGGTCTTTGTCCTGGACAAGCCCAGGCACAAGAAGCTGGTCGGCGAGATACGCCAGGCCGGGGCGCGCATCCAGCTGCACACCGACGGCGACGTGGCCGGGTCGCTCCTGGCCGTGGACCCCAGGAGCGAGGTGGACCTGATGATGGGCACCGGCGGCACGCCCGAGGGCGTGCTCTCGGCCATCGCCATCCGGATCATGGGCGGGGAGATGTACTGCAAGCTGGACCCCCAGAAGCAGGCCGAGAAGAACGCCCTGGCCGAGGCCGGGCAGGACGTGCGCCGGGTGTTCACGGTCAAGGACCTGGTCAAGAGCGAGGACATCTTCTTCGCCTGCACCGGGATCTCCGGAGGCACCTTTCTCAAGGGCGTCCGCTACACCGGCACCGGGGCCGAGACCTCGTCCCTGGTCATGCGCGGCAAGACCGGGACCATCCGCTACATCGAGGCGGTGCACACCTGGGAGAGCCTGATGCGCTTCAGCGCGGTGGACTATGACTAGCCAGGTCCCGGCCTTTGTGCCCATCGGGGTGGTCTACTCCCCGTTCAAGGACGTGGAGGGCGCGCCCATACAGCCCTCGGGCGCGCGGGGCGTTTTGGGCCGGGCGGTGATCGAGCCGGAGTACGCCGAGGGCCTCAAGGACCTGGAGGGCTTCTCGCACATCTATCTCCTGTACGCCTTTCACCTCTGCGAGGCGCGCAGGCTGTCGGTTACGCCCTTTCTGGACGGCGAGACCCGGGGCGTGTTCGCCACCCGGGCGCCCTGCCGGCCCAACCCGATCGGGCTTTCCGTGGTCCGGCTCCTGGGCGTCGAGGGCAACGTCCTGCGCCTGGAGGACGTGGACGTGGTGGACGGGACCCCGCTTCTGGACATCAAGCCCTATGTCCCTGAGTTCGACGCCCAAAGCGAGGTCCGCACGGGCTGGCTCACCGGCCGCGCGGACAAGGGCCGGACGCTCAGGGCCGACGACAGGTTCAACCGGCAACCGGCCTAGGTCTCGGGCCTGGAGAACTTTTCAAGGATGATCTCCGCGTCCCCGGCCGCGGCCTTGGCCCCGAGCTCCTTGGCCTCGCCGTGGCAGGCAAAGGCCGCGCCCCTGATCTGGACGTAGCCCGCGGAGAGGACCTTGGCGTAGGGGATCTGCTCGCGCATCTCCTGGTAGTCGATGCGCCGGGGAAAGATGATCGGCACCGGGTCCCCGGAAAAGTCCTCGAACATGATGTACTTCATCCCGCCCTCCGGATCGGTTTTGGGCGCAGGCCGCGCCGGTTTCAAAATATCCGCATCCGCGGCCCAGGGCAAGGCGTTGCCAGGGCGTTGGGTTCGCGCTAAGGCTCACTGGTCATGGAACTTGCCAAGATAGGGGTCTGGCAGACCGCGTTTCTGGGCGACGCCCTGCTCAGCCTGCCCATGCTGGCCGCCCTGAACGCGGCCTGGCCCGGGGCCGAGGTCCACTTTTTCGTGCGCAGGGGCCTGGAGGACCTGTTCTCGGCCCAGGAGGGCCTGGCCGGGGTCCACGGCTTTGACAAGCGCGGCGGCCAGAAGGGCCCGGCCGCGGCCCTGGCCCTTGGCCGGGACCTGTCCGGCCGGGGCTTCGACCTCTGGATTTCGGCCCACGCCAGCCTGCGCAGCGCCCTTGTCGCCTGGTCCTCCAAGATACCCTGGCGCATCGGCTACGACCGGCCGTGGTTCAACCGCCTGGCCTACACCCAGACCGTGGACCGGGCCTTCGCCCGCCTGGAGGAGATAGAGAGGCTCTTCCAGCTTTTGGCCCCCCTGGGCATCGCCCTGCCCGCGCCCAAGGCCCGGCTGACCCTGCCTGGGCGGGCCGTGGAAAAGGCCGCCCGGTTCTGGGATGAGCGCCTGGGCCGGGACAAGGTCCTGGGCCTGCATCCGGGCTCGACCTGGCCGACCAAGTGCTGGCCCGCGGAGCGCTTTGCCCGGATCGCGGCCCTGGCCGCCCGGGCCGGGGTCCGGGTGCTGGTCTTCGGCGGCCCGGGCGAGGAGGACCTGGCCGGCCGGATCGCGGCCCGGGCCCAGGCCGAGGCCGGGGAGGTGTCCGGGGACCGGGTGCTCGACCTGGCCGGAGGGCTCGACCTGCCCGAGCTCGCCGCGTTCATCGGCCGCCTGGACGCCTGCCTGACCAATGACTCCGGCCCCATGCACCTGGCCTGGATACAGGACGTGCCCCTGACCGCCCTGTTCGGGCCCACGGTGCGCTCCCTGGGCTTTTTCCCCCGGGGCCCGGGGTCCACGGTCCTGGAGACGGACCTGGACTGTCGGCCCTGCGGCCTGCACGGGCCCCGGCGCTGCCCGCTCGGGCACCAGGCCTGCATGACCGGCATCGAGGTTGATGCGGTCTGGGCCGCGCTTGAGCAGAAACTCGGGCTCTGATCGGGGCGCAAAAAAAGCGGGCGCAGACCAAAGCCCGCGCCCGCCTTGCGTTGTGCCGGCCTAGGGCTTTTTCTCTTCTTCGACGGGCTTGATCCTGACGATGGGCGGGGAGGCGGTGTCGCTCTTGATGCGCTCGGTGTCCGCGACCTTGATGGAGCTCGGATCGCACTGGGCCGGATGGCATTTGGCGCAGAAAACGCCCATGGTCTTGCCGCCGTCCGTGGCCACGATGAGATACTTGTAGTTGGGGTTGGACGGGTGCGGGTTGTGGCAGCTCACGCAGGAGAACATGTTGTCCTTGAGCAGCTGCTTGGGCACGTTGGTGTAGGTCGGCCTGACCCCGGTCGGGTGGCTGGACTGCAGGGCCACGGGCATGATGCCCGCCTCGTTGTTGTGGCAGCCGAGGCACAGGGCGTCGATGTCCGCCGCGGTCTTCTTGATGGCCGTGCGCGCGGGGTTGATCGCCTTGTCGTTGGGGCTGACGCCGATGGCGTAGTCGCCCTTGGCGTAGTGGGTGCTGTGACACTCCATGCATTCCATGTCGTGGGGCCCGGCGGCCATGGCCGTGGCGCAGAAGGCCAGGCCCAGGGCGGCGCACATGGCGGCCGCGAAAAAGCGTTTCATGACTCTACCTCTCCTTGGCTGTTGGCGAAGTCCAAGCATTAAGCAAGGCCGAAAATGTCAGGTTGTACGTTTTCGTATACACGTCTTCAATAAAATGTCAAAGCAATCCCGGGCCAAGATGCAAGATCAGGGCTTCGCGCAAAAGTAGCCCGGGGGCCTTTTCTCGCCGGGCGTTTTTTTCGCCATGGAAGGCCCTGTCCGGGCCCTGTCCCTGAGTTAACCAACTGTAAAAGCTAGGGCTTTGGCCGGCGGCACGCTGGTTGCTTAGGCCCAGGCGCAGGACATTGAACACTGGAGGCCGGACCATGAAGATAGCCGTGAGTTCCCGGGGTCAGTCCCTGGAAAGCCCCTTGGAGCCCCGTTTCGGGCGCGCCCAGGGATTCGTGCTCGTAGACCTTGAGACCAACCAAACCGAGTACCTGGACAACTCGGCCAACTCGGAGCTGGCCCAGGCCGCGGGCATCCAGACCGCCCAGATGCTGGCCCAGGCCGGGGCCGGGGCCGTGCTCACCGGCCAGGTCGGGCCCAATGCCCGGGACGCGCTGGCCAGGGGCGGGGTCGAGGTCTACGCCTGCGCCGAGGCCACGGTCGGCGCGGCCGTAGAGGCCTTTCGCCAGGGCCGGCTCAGGCCCGTGGCCCAGGAGGCCGGAGCCGCCGGACCTCAGCCCGGAGCCGCCGGACCTCAGCCCGGCGCCGCCGGATGCCGCAGAACGGGCGGCGGAGGCCGGGGCATGGGCGGCGGCGGCCGCGGAATGGGCGGCGGAGGCCGGGGAATGGGCGGCGGAGGCCGCGGAATGGGCGGCGGCGGCCGGGTTTGAGTCGGGCCAAGCGGACAACAGGGAGGCATTGATGACCAAGGTGGCCATAATCAGGTGCGAGAAGAACGCCGAGCGCTGTCCCCTGACCAACTGTTTCAAGAGCATGTACGATGGGATCAACGGTTTTTCCGGCTATGACCAGGGCTGTCGCCTGGTCGGGGTGATGACCTGCCGCTGTCCGGGGGACAACGTCTCCGCCCTGGCCGAGATATTGAACAAGAAGGGCGCCGAGGTCATTCACTTCTGCACCTGCGCCTTTTCCAAGAAGTCAAAGGACGGCTGGTCCCTGGGCCAGGGGCTCTGCGAGCACATGGACCGGATCGTGGAGCAGGCCGCCAGGGCCAGCGGTCTTCCCTGCGTCAAGGGCACGGCCCATTTGCCCCCGGGCTATGCCCCGGAGGTCGTGTCGATAGGATAAGGGGGTCTTGGGGGACCTCCTCGCCATTGGCCGCGCCCGTTATGGGCGCGGCTTTTTTTCGCTGGCCCGACCCCTGGGCGGGTCCCTAAATAAATCCCGGCGCCTGACGATAGAGCGGGCATGGAAGACAAGGACGAGGCGCGCAGGGCCCCGGAGGCCGAGCCCGGCGAGGACCAGAACGACGCCGGACTCCGCAGGGAAAAGGTCCGGGAGCTCAAGGAGCAGGTCAAGGCCGGGCTCTACCGGCCGGGCGTGGGCGAGATAGCCATAAACCTGGTCCGCGGGGTGGCCAGGCTGCGCCACTAGCCGCGTCTTGGTCCGACGGCCCGGTCAATCGGGCTGTATGTTGTAGGACTTCAGCTTGCGGTACAGCGAGCTGCGCTCCAGGCCCACGGCCCTGGCCAGCTTGGAGACGTTGCCCCCGAACTCCTTGAGCTTGGCCTCCAGGAACCGGGCCTCGAACTCGGCCCGGGCCTGCTTGATGTCCATTTCGCCCTTGGGCGCTGCGAAAACGCCCGCTTCGGCCGGCCTGGACAGGAACTCCGGCGGCAGGGCCTCGATGCCCACGACCCCGCCCGGATGCATGATCAGCATGCGCTCCACGAAGTTCTTGAGCTCGCGGACATTGCCCGGCCAATGGTAGTCCATGAGGGCCTTGAGGGCCTCATCGGTGAACCTGAAGGGCTTGAAGCCCTGCTGCCGGCCGAAGATATCCTGGAAGGAGTCGACGAGCAGGGGGATGTCCGAGGCCCGGTCCCTCAGGGGCGGGACCTCCAGGGGGAAGACCTTGAGCCGGTAGTAGAGGTCCTCGCGGAAGGCCCCGGCCCTGATCTGTTCATCGAGGTTCTTGTTGGTCGCGGCCACCACGCGCACGTCCACCCGGATGGTCTTGTTGCCGCCCACGGGCTCGAAGACCTGCTCCTGGAGGATGCGCAGTATCTTGGCCTGGGTCTTCAGGCTCATGTCCCCGATCTCGTCCAGGAACAGGGTGCCCTTGTCGGCCAGCTCGAACTTTCCGGTCTTGGCCCGGTCCGCGCCGGTGAACGCGCCCTTCTCGTGGCCGAAGAGCTCGGCCTCGATCAGCTCCTCGGGAATGGCCGCGCAGTTGACCGCGACCAGGGTCCGCTTGGCCCGCCTGCTCTGGGCGTGGATGGAGCGGGCCACGATCTCCTTGCCGGTCCCGTTTTCGCCGCAGATGAGCACCCAGGCGTCGGTGGGCGCGACCTTGGCGATGGCCTCCTTGAGGGCGGTCACGGCCGGGGAGGCGCCGGTCAGGCGGACCGGGTGCTCGGCGGTCAGCCTCAGGCGCAGGTCCAGGTTCTCCCTGCGCAGCCTGGAGAACTCCAGGGCCTTGTTGGTGGTGATGACCACCTTGTCCAGGGACAGGGGCTTTTCGATGAAGTCGAAGGCCCCCTTCTTGATGGCCGAGACCGCGGTCTCTATGTTGCCGTGGCCCGAGATCATGACCACGGGCAGGTCGTCCATGCCGGCCTTCACCGCCTCCAGCACGGCCAGGCCGTCCATGCCCGGCAGCCAGATGTCCAGGAAGATCATGTCCGGGGTGAGGTCCTCGAGCATCTTGAGGGCCTTTTCGCCGCTGTCGGCCTCCAGTACCTCGTGGCCCTCGTCGCCCAGGATGCCCCGCAGCGAAAAGCGGATGCCCTCTTCGTCGTCGATGATCAGTATTCGTCCGGACACGTTCACCGCCGGTTGTTCAGCCCCTGCCCGGCCGGCCGGGCTCGTCGCGTTTGAAGGTGAAGCCCTTTTCCCTGAACAGGTCAAGGCAGATGTCCACGGCCTCTGGCTCGTACAACACCCCCCGCTTGGCGTTGATCTCGTCGAGGGCCTTGTCGATGCCCAGGGCGGCGCGGTACGGCCGGTGCGAGGACATGGCCTCGACCACGTCGGCCACGGCCAGGATGCGCGCCTCCAGCAGTATCTGGTCCCCGAGCAGGCCGTCGGGGTAGCCGGAGCCGTTGAGCCGTTCGTGGTGCTGCCGGACTATCCTGGCCACGGGCCAGGGAAAGGACACGGTCTTGAGTATCTCGTAGCCCACCTCGGGGTGGCTCTTGACCAGACTGCGCTCGATGTTGGTCAGGGCCGAGGGCTTGGACAGTATCTCCGCGGGCACGTATATCTTTCCGATGTCGTGCAGGCTGCCGGCCACGCCCAGGCCCTCCAGCCGGTCCGGCTCCAGGCCCATCTCCTCGGCGATGGCGCAGGCCAAGAGGGACACCCGGGCCTGGTGGCCTGCGGTGTAGGGGTCGCGTTTCTCGCCCATGGCCGCCAGGGCCGCGACCGTCTCATGCAGGGTCTGGCGGAGCATGTTCAGGCTGTTCTTCAGGGCCTCCTTGCCGCGCTTCTCCTCGCTGATGTCCCGGATGACCAGGACCATGCCGCCCTTGCCGTTGTTGGCGTTGTGGATGGCCGCGGCCTTCAGCGACACCGGCACCTCCCTGCCGCCGGGCGTCAGCAGCAGGGTCTCCTGGCCGAGGCCGAGCGCCGGGTTGTTGGCCAGGATGCCTTTGACCAGGTGCTCGGCGTCCAGGCCGGTCTCGGGGTCGCGCAGCCTGAAGACCTCGGCCAGGGGCCTGCCCTTGGCCGAGTCCTGGCCGCAGTCCAAAAGCCCGGCCGCGGCCCGGTTCAGGAACACGACCCGGCCCTGGTTGTCCGTGGCCAGCACCGCGTCGCCGATGCTCTCCAGGGTCGTGGCCAGCCAGCGCCGGTTTTGCTCCAGCTTGGCCTCCATGCCGTGCTTGTACAGGGCGACCTCGATGGCCATCTTGAGCTCCCGTTCCGCCGGGGGCTTGATGATGTAGCCCTCGGGCCCGGTGAGCTTGGCCCGGTCCAGGGTCTTTTCGTCCGCGTAGGCGGTAAGATAGATGATCGGCACCTCGGCCCGGCCGCGGATGATCTCGGCCGCCTGGATGCCGTCGGTCTGGCCCTCGAGCACGATGTCCATGAGGATGAGGTCGGGCTTGAGCTCAAGGGCCGCTTCCACGGCCGCGTCCCCTGTGGAGGCGGTGCTGGCGACCTCGAAGCCGAGGCGTTTCAGTCGGCTGCACAGGTCAAGAGAGACGATGCGCTCGTCCTCCACGACCAGGATACGTTGAGTCTGCATTTAGATAGTTTAAACTCTATAATTAAAGGGGTCAATTTGCCTGGCGCGGTCTTTTTTTGCCCAGCAGGTCCGCGAGCGCGGCCGAAAGGCCCGGGAAGGCGAACCCGTAGCCCGCGGCCAGGAGCCTGGAGGGGTGGGCCATCTGGCCGGAGAGCAGTACCTCGTCGGCCATCTGCCCGTACAAGGCCCTGAGGGCGAAGCCCGGGACCGGGATCAGGGCCGGCCGGCCCAGGGCCCGGCCCAGGGCCCTGGCGAACTGGGCCGCGCTCACCGCTTCGGGCGCGGTCAGGTTGAACGGCCCCCGGGCCTCGGGGTTCTCCAGGAGAAAGGCCAGGGCCCCGATCTCGTCCGCGATGTGGATCCAGGACACGCCCTGGCGGCCGTTTCCCAGCGGGCCGCCCAGGCCGAGCCGGAATATCGGCAGCATCCTGGCCAGGGCCCCGCCGGGCCCCAGGACCATGCCCGTGCGGGCCACGGCCCGGCGCACGCCCAGGTCCTCCAGGGCCAGGCTGGACTCCTCCCAGCGGGCCGCGACCTCGGCCAGAAAGCCCTGGCCCGCGGGCTCGGTCTCGCGCACCGCCTCGGCGCCCCGCGGGCCGTAGTAGCCCACGGCCGAGGCCTGGACCAGGACCCCGGGCCGGGCCCCGGAGTCCTTGACCGCCCGGACCACGGCCTGCCCGGCCTGGACCCGGCTGTCCATGATCCGGCGCATCTTTTCCGCGCTCCAGCGGGCGGCGATGTTCTCCCCGGCCAGGTTGACGATGCCGCAGCCGGGCTCGACGATCTCCGCGAACCCGCCGGGCGCGTCCCAGGCCACCGGGGTTATGCCCGGGCCAAGGACCCGGACGGCCCTGGCCGGGGACCTGGTGAGCGCGAAGACCTCGTGGCCGCGCCGGGCCAGGAGGCCGCAGAGGCCCCGGCCGATGAACCCTGTCCCGCCGCTGACGATGACCCGCATGCCCCGCTCCCTGGTCTTGCGAAAGGTCCGGACCTTGAAATGCGAGGTTAGCCCTTTTTCAGGGACAAAGACAAGCCAGGGGGAAAAGACCGGCTAGCCCGCGGGCAGCTCGACTATGAACACCGAGCCGGTGGGCGAGTTGGGCGCGACGCTGATCCTGCCCTTGTGGTCGTTGATTATGCTCCTGACGATGGTCAGGCCCAGTCCGGTGCCGCCCTTTTTGCTGGAGAAGTAGGGCTCGAACATGCGCGCCGACTCCTGGGGCGAGAAGCCCGGGCCGTTGTCGGCCACCGCGACCCGGACCCGGCCCGCGTCCCGGTCCTCGGCCGCGGTGACCACGACCTCGCCGTCGTCCCGGCCTTCAAGGGCCTCGGCCGCGTTGGTCAACAGGTTTATGAACACCCTGCGCAGGCCCTCGCGGTCAAAGGGCAGCTCCTGGATCGGGGTCTTGAAGACCATCTTCCAGGCGATCTGGCGGTGCGAGGTCTCGAACAGGGCCACGACCTCCTCCAGGACCGGGGCCAGGAAGTCCGGCTTGGGCACGGCCTCGGGCAGCTTGGCGTAGCTGGAGAACTCGGTGACCATCTGCTGCAGCCGCTCGACCTGGCGGACGATGAGCTTGGTGCACTCGTCAAAGACCTGGTCCCCGGCCAGGTCCTCGAAGCGCCTCTGGAGCCTCTGGGCCGAGAGCTTGATGGGCGTGAGCGGGTTCTTGATCTCGTGGGCGATGCGCCGGGCCACCTCGCGCCAGGCGGCCAGGCGCTGGATCTTCTCCAGCTCGGTGATGTCCTCGAACACGGCCACGGTGCCCGCGTCCGCGCCCTGCTCCGTGCTCAGGGCGACCACGTTGACCAAGAGCCTCACGTGGCGGCCCCTGATGGTCAGGTCGATCTGGCGCTGCCACTGGGACGACGGGCTGACGGCCATCTGCTCCAGGGCCTCGCGCAGGAGCTCGGCGAACTCGTTGCGCAAAAGGGCCAGGGGCTGCTTGCCGATCAGGGTCCGGGCGTCGATGCCCAGCATGGCCTCGGCGGCCTTGTTCACCGTGCCGATGCGGCCCTCGGCGTCCATGGAGACGACCCCGGCGGTGATGTTGTCCAGCACCGCCTCGATGTACCGGCCGCGCTGCTCGAGCTCCTGGTTCTGCTGGGCCAGGCGCAGGTTGGCGGTCTGCAGGCTGGCCCTGCTCTGGGCCAGGTCCTCGGTCATGCGGTTGAAGGACCGGACCAGGAAGCCGATCTCGTCGTCCGAGCGGTCCTCCAGGCGCACCGAGAGGTCGCCCCGGGCCACCCGTTCGGTGCCCGCGGCCAGGGCCTGGACCGGTTCGGAGAGCTCCTTGGCGACCCGGAACCCGAACCAGATGGCCCCGAGGATGATCAGCAGGGTCATCACCCCCAGGGTCAGATACAGGGTCATTTTCCAAGGATATTTCAAGGTCTTGAGCTTCTTGTAGTCATCCAGGCCCCTGACCACCTGGTCGAGCTTGTAGAGCAGGCCCTCGCCGATGGACTCGCCGAGCAGCAGGTACCCGGTGCGGCCCTCGTCCACCGGGGTCATGCCCACGATCAGGTCTTCGCTGGGCGTGGGCAGGAGCGTGGACCAGTAGCCCGGGGTCTTTTTCAGGGCCTCCCAGTCGATGCGCTCCTTGATCTCCCGCCAGGCCTGGTCCCAGGATCCGGCGGCGTGCTGGTTCTGGTCCTTGCCCTCGGGCGTGACCACGCCCAAAAGGGCCAGGTCGTACTCGGCGTACTTCTCGTCCAGGTAGCGGTCCATGGCCTTGCCGCCCCAGGCGAACTCCTTGGCCCGGATGTCCGCGATCATGTTCTTGCCCCGCCGCTCCAGGCGCTTCTGGGCCGAGGCGTAGAAGGCCCGGCCCAGGTCCAGGGCCTGGACCATGGAGTCCTCCACCTGGGCCTTGAACCAGTAGTCCACCGAGGTCTGCACGAACTTCACCGAGAGCAGGAACATGAGCAGGGTGGGGATGATGGACAGGGAGATCAGGGCCAGGACGAGCCTGGTCCGGAGCTTGGACCCGAGCACGTTGCGCCGGCGTTCGAGGATCAGCTTGACCGCGTTGCGGGTGACCAGGAACAGGACCAGGAGCAGGAGGATGAAGTTCAGGTTGAACAGGCCCAGGAACAGGTAGGAGTTGACCCCGATGAACCTGAGCTCCACGTAGGTCAGCAGGGCGATGACCCCGAAGCAGCCCAGGGCCAGGATGAGCTCCCGCCTGCGCCGGGAGAGGTCCTTTTGCGAGGGCGTGCTTATGTCTATGAGCTCTTCGACCATGTCCCTAGTACTTGAAGTCCAGCTTGTACGAGGTGGCCGGAATCACGTCCCAGGACCAGAAGAAGAGGAGTCTTTTGAACCAGTTGGGGATGTCGGCCTGGTTGAGCTTGACGTCCAGGCCCAGGCTGTAGGACGCGCCGTGTCTGAGCGCGTTCCAGGGCCCGAGGGACAGGCCGATGTCGCTCCAGCCCTCGGCCAGCAGGGCCTCCAGGTCCTTGTTTTTGAGCGGGGCCTCGCGTCCGGGGATGTCCAGCACGAACTCCCTGGTCAGGGAGTCCAGGCGCAGCCTGCTGACAAAGGTGTTTTCCGCGCGCAGGCCGTCGAGCCAGTAGTCGCGGCGCTGGTAGAGCCTGGCCTGGCAGGTCAGGGCCAGGACCGCGCCGTCCTCCAGGCTCTCGGCCACCTCCTTGGCCCCTCCGACCAGGACCCCGAACCTGGCGGTGAGCGTGCCGGCCTGGTTGTCCACGACCAGGTCCCTGAGGTTCAGGGACTGGCACAGGCCGGGCGCGGCCTGGGCCGCGAAGGCCAGGACCAGGGCCAGGACCAGGGCCGCGCGGACGGCCGGCCGCGGCCTGCAAACGGCCGGCAAGGATGTTTTGGAGGGCGATGCGTTCAAGTCGTCTTGTCTTGCTCCCGGGCCGAGGCCCGTGTTCCGGGAGTGGGTCTCGCCTTGGCGGAAAAAAGGTATCAGTACGGGCGGGATTGTCAAGGCCGGCAAAAAACAGGGGGGCCGGCAGGCCCCCCTGTTTGCTGTTGCGTCTCAGCCGCCGAGCAGCTCGTTCTTGCCCTCGATGAGCGAGGTGATGACCGTGGGGTCGGCCAGGGTCGAGGTGTCGCCGAAGTCCTCGACCTGGCCCGCGGCGATCTTGCGCAGGATGCGGCGCATGATCTTGCCGCTGCGGGTCTTGGGCAGCCCGCCGGTGAACTGGATGAACTCGGGCACGGCGATGGGGCCGATCTCCTTGCGCACCCAGAGCTTGAGCTCCTTGGCCAGCTCCGGGGTCTCGTCCACTCCGCTCTTCAGGGTCACGTAGGCGTAGATGGTCTGGCCCTTGATCTGGTGGGGCATGCCGACCACCGCGGCCTCGGCCACGTTGGTGTGGGCGACCAGGGCGGACTCGATCTCGGCCGTGCCCAGGCGGTGGCCGGAGACGTTGATCACGTCGTCGAGCCTGCCCATGACCCAGAAGTAGCCGTCCTGGTCCATGCGGGCGCCGTCGCCGGACTCGTAGATGCCCGGGAAGCGATCGAAGTAGGTCTTCTTGAAGCGCTCGGGGTCGCCGAACACGCCCCTGAGCATGCCCGGCCAGGGCTTCTTGATCACCAGGTAGCCGCCCTCGTTGGCCTTGGCCTCGGAGCCGTCGGCGCGCACGATGGACGCGGCCACGCCGGGCAGGGGCCTGGTGGCCGAGCCGGGCTTGAGCGGGGTGGCGCCGGGCAGGGCGGAGATCAGGATGCCGCCGGTCTCGGTCTGCCACCAGGTGTCCACGATGGGCCGGCTGCTCTTGCCCACGTGCTCGTGATACCACATCCAGGCCTCGGGGTTTATGGGCTCGCCCACGGTGCCCAGGATCCTCAGGGTGGACATGTCGCAGGCGTTGACCCATTCCGGGCCCTCGCGCATGAGCGCCCGGATGACCGTGGGCGCGGTGTAGAAGATGTTGACCTTGAACTTGTCCACTATGCGCCAGAAGCGGTCCGGCTTGGGCCAGGTTGGCACGCCCTCGAACATCAGCGAGGTCGCGCCCATGGCCAGGGGGCCGTAGACGATGTAGGTGTGGCCGGTGATCCAGCCGATGTCCGCGGTGCACCAGTAGACGTCCTCGTCCTTGATGTCGAAGACCCACTGGGTGGTGTGGGCGGCGTAGGTCAGGTAGCCGCCGGTGGTGTGGACCACGCCCTTGGGCTTGCCGGTGCTGCCCGAGGTGTAGAGGATGAACAGGATGTCCTCGGCGTCCATCTCCTCGCAGGGGCAGTTGGAGCTGATGTCGTCGCCGGACATGAGCTCGTCCCACCAGAAGTCGCGGCCCTCGATCATGCCGATCTCGTTCTTGCCGCGCTTGACCACCACGACCTGCTCCACGCTCGGGCAGTTCTTGAGGGCCTCGTCCGCGTTGGGCTTGAGCGGGATGACCTTGCCGGCCCGGAGCACGGCGTCCGCGGTCACCAGGACCTTGGCTTCGCAGTCCTGGATGCGGTTTTGGAGGCTGATCGCGGAAAAGCCAGCGAACACGATGGAGTGCAGGGCGCCTATGCGGGTGCAGGCGAACATGGCGATGGCCAGCTCCGGGATCATGGGCAGGTAGATGGACACCCGGTCGCCCTTTTTGACCCCGAGCTTCTTGAGCACGTTGGCGAAGCGGGAGACCTCGCTGTGCAGCATCTGGTAGGTGTAGACCTTGACGTCGCCCTCTGGCTCGCCCTGCCAGATGATGGCCGCCTTGTTGCGCCGGCCGTTCTGGACGTGCCTGTCCAGGCAGTTGTATGACAGGTTGAGCTTGCCGCCCAAAAACCATTTGATCTCTGGCTTGTGGAGGTCGTATTCCAGGACCTTGTCCCACTTCTTGAACCAGGTCACCAGCTCTTCGGAGCGCTCGGCCCAGAACCCTTCCGGATCCTCTTCGGCGCGCTTGTAGGCCGCTTCGTACTCGGCCATGCTCTTGACATGGGCCTGGGCCTGAAATTCCTTGGACGGCTGGAAGATTCTGCCCTCGCTCATCAGACTTTGAATTTCTTTTTGTTCAGACATCGCTGTACTCCTGCTACTCCTTTGCGCAAAACATTTTGCCCCGGGACCGGGGCCCCCGGGCGCGTTCAGTGTGGATGGGCCGGTCATGCGCGGATTAGCGCATGGTTATGCTCTATATATTCTCCAATTTCAATCCCCAAGTTTTTTTGGTAAACGGTTGTAAAACGCGCAGTGAACGGCAACGGACCCGGAATCGGGCCCGGCCGCGGCCTTTTTATCCGGGAGGACTATGGGCGTTGTCAACCTAGGTCACCTGTTCCAGCCGAAGTCCGTGGCCGTCATCGGGGCGACCAATGATCCGGCCAACCCCGGCAACATCGTGATGAAGAACATCATGGGCGGCGGGTTCGCGGGCCCGGTCATGCCGGTGAGCGACGAGGCCGAGGCCATTGCCGGGGTCCTGACCTACCGCCGGGTCATGGACCTGCCCAAGACCCCGGACCTGGCCATTGTCTGCCGGCCGCTTTCCGACGTTCCCGAGATAGTCATGCGCCTCAAGGAGCGCGGCACCAGGGCCGTGGCTCTGATCGGCGCGGGGTTTATGGGCATGGACGCGGAGGAGCGCCAGGACGTGCGCGAGACCATCCTGTCCATAGCCGGCCCGCCCGAGGTGCGCATCCTGGGCCCCAAGTGCCTGGGCTTCATGGTCCCGTCCCTGAACCTGAACGCCAGCCTGTCGCACACCAGCGTCCTGCCCGGGAACATCGCCTTTGTCTCCCAGTCCGACAGCCTGTTCACCACGGTCCTGGACTGGGCCAAGACCCACGGCATAGGCTTTTCCCACGTGGTCTCCCTGGGCTCGCGCATCGACGTGGGCTTCAGCGACGTGCTCGACTACCTGGCCTCGGACCCCCTGACCCGGTCCATCCTCTTGTATATCGAGTCCGTGCGCGACGCCCGCAACTTCATGTCCGCGGCCCGGGCCGCCTCGCGGAACAAGCCCGTGCTGGTCATCCGGCCCGGCCAGGCCCTGGCCGCCATGCTCGCCGAGACCGGGGCGCCCGAGTGCCGGAATCGGGTCTGTCCGGGCGACATATACGACCTGGCCTTCCGCAGGGCGGGCATGCTCAGGGTCCAGACCGTGGACGGCCTGTTCGACGCGGCCCAGGCCCTGGCCGGGCTCAAGCCGGTGCGCGGGGACCGGCTGGCCATCCTGACCAACGGCACGAGCCTGGGCGTCCTGGCCGCGGACGCCCTGCTTTCCGGCGGCGGCAGGCTGGCCGACCTGTCCGTCCAGACCAGGACGGCCATTGACGACATCTGCGGGGAGCAGTGGTCGCGGGCCAATCCGGTGGGCATCCGCTTCGACTCCGGAGGCAGGGTCTACGCCGAGGTCATCGGCGCGCTGCTCAAGGACAAGGCCGTGGACGCGGTATTGGTGATGCACGCGCCCTTCGCGGCCCTGCCCGAGGTGGAGGTGGCCAGGGCCGTGGCCGAGTCCCTGAAAAAGGTCAAGCGCATGGTCCTGACCTCCTGGCAGGGCACGGGCGCGGCCCAGAAGGCCCGCCAGATATTCACGGACGCGGGCATACCGACCTACGAGACCCCGGACAACGCCATTCGGGCCTATCTGTACATGGTCGACTTCCGGCGCAACCAGGAAATGCTCATGGAGACCCCGGACTCCCTGCCCACGGACTTCTTTCCGGACACCACCAAGGCCAGGGCCGTGGCCGAGGCGGTCCTGGCCGAGGGCCGGGACACCCTGACCGAGCCCGAGGCCCGGGACATGCTCGCGGCCTACGGCATCCCGGTGGTGGACACGCGCATAGCGGTCTCGGCCAGGGACGCGGTCATCGCCGCGGACGATCTGGGCTACCCCGTGGCCCTCAAGCTCAGGTCCCCGCAGATAAGCCAGCCCTTTGACGTCGGCGGGGTGGTCCTGGACCTGGAGACCCCGGAGCAGGTCTGGGAGTCCGCGGCCGGCATCCTGGCCAGGGTCTCCCACCAGCGGCCCGACGCCTACATAGAGGGCTTTACGGTCCAGAAGATGGGGCGCAGGCCCGGGGCCCACGAGCTGTTCATCTCCGCGGAGGTCGACGCGGTGTTCGGGCCGGTGATCCACTTCGGCCACGGGGGCATGGCCAGGGAAAAGGTCGGGGACCGGGCCGTGACCATGCCGCCCCTGAACATGAGCCTGGCCAACGAGGTCGTGAACCGGACCAGGATATCCAGGCTGCTCTCGGGCACGCCCTCGCACCCGGCCGCGGACATCGACGACGTCTGCCTGACCCTGATCCAGGTCTCCCAGCTGCTCATCGACGTGCCCCAGGTGGCCGGGCTGGACATCAACCCCCTGTACGCCGACGAGCAGGGGGTCCTGGCCCTGGACGCGGAGATCAGGGTGGCCCGGGCCGGCGGGCCGGGCCACGGCCGCCTGGCCATCAGGCCCTATCCGCGCGAGCTGGAGGAGTGCGTGACCCTGAAAAGCGGCCGCAAGGTCACCCTGCGTCCGATCCGGCCCGAGGACGAGGCCACGCACCGCGAGTTCCTGGCCAGGCTTTCCGACGACGACCTCAGGCTCAGGTTCTTCGGGGTGGTCCGCCGCGAGTTCGACCACAAGGACCTGGCCCGGTTCACCCAGATCGACTACGACCGGGAGATGGCCTTCATCGCCACCTCGCTCGACGAGCACAACCGGCCCGAGACCCTGGGCGTGTCCCGCACGGCCACCAAGCCGGACAACTCCGAGGCCGAGTTCGCCATTGTGGTCCGCTCGGACCAGAAGCGCCAGGGCCTGGGCAGCCTGCTCTTCGAAAAGAGCATCCGCTACACCCGGGACCGGGGCACGGCGGTGATCAAGGGCCAGACCATGGTCGAGAACAAGGGCATGGTCGGCCTGTCCAGGAAGTTCGGCTTTGAGGTCGGCCCCAGCCGCGAGGATCCGGACCTGGTGGACATGGTCCTGGATTTCGGCAAGCAAAACAAGGCGCTGGACGCGGAAGCCCCCAACAGGTAGTCTTTGCCCATGAAGATTTTGACCGCGCCGCGCATGGAGCGCTGCATCGGGTGTCACTCCTGCGCCCTGGCCTGCGCCAGGCTGGTGCACGGGCTCCTGTCCTGGAACGCCTCGGGCATCCGCATCCGGTCCTCGGGCGGGGTGACCACGGGCTTCGAGGCCTGCCATTGCCTGGCCTGCGATCCGCCGCCCTGCGCCCTGGCCTGCCCCACGGGCAGCTTCAGCCCGCGAAAGGGCGGCGGGGTCAAGGTCAAGCCCGAGCTGTGCATCCGCTGCGGGGAGTGCGCCGGGGCCTGCCCGGTGGACGCGATCTTCTTGGACGAGACCGGACGGCCCTTTGTCTGCATCCACTGCGGCCGCTGCGCGGGCTTTTGCCCCCACGGCTGTCTGGAGCTGGCCGAGGCCCCTGGCAACGGGCCCGAGGAGGGCGAGTCATGATCCGGGACCACTTCAGGGTCATGGTCGTGGACCTGGGCCAGGGCAGGGCCCGGGTGGAGCGCGTGGAGGGCCGCGACCGATACGCCGGGGGCAGCGGCCTGGCCGCCCTGCTCTTCGGCCTCTACGGCCGGGCCGACAGGCCCTGGGACGACCCGGATCAGCCCTTCATCCTGGCCATCGGGCCCCTGACCGGCTACTTCCCGCTCATGAGCAAGACCGTGGCCGCGTTCAAGTCCCCGTATCACGACCAGTACGCCGAGAGCCACGCCGGGGGCCGCTCGGCCCTGGCCATGCGCTTCGCGGACCTGGACGCCCTGGTCCTGGTCGGCCGGTCCGACCGGCCGTGCTGCGTGTCCGTGGGCGCGAGGCACATGGAGATCATGGACGCCCACTTCCTGTGGGGCAAGGACGTGCTGGTCTCGGGCAAGTACCTGCGGCGCATGTTCCCGGGCTCGGGCAACCGGAGCATCCTGCGCATCGGCCCGGCCGGGGAGCGGCGCTCGGCCATGGCCTGCGTGAACGTGGACACCTTCCGGCACTTCGGCCGGCTCGGGGCCGGCGCGGTCCTGGGGGCGAAAAAGGTCAAGGCCGTGGCCATAGGCGGGGACGCGGCCTTCGACCTGCCCCCGGGCAAGGAGTACGCGAAGCTTTTCAAGGAGATATACACTCAGCTCACGAACACGCACATGATGGGCAAGTACCACAGCCTGGGCACGGCCGGGAACATGGCCGCCCTGAACACGGCCAAGGCCCTGCCCTGGCGCAACCTCCAGCAGACCTCGGACCCGGCCATCGAGGGGATCAGCGGCGAGCGCTTCGCGGACCAGACCCTGCTGCGCAACGCGGCCTGCGCGGGCTGCCCGGTGGGCTGCATCCACGTGGGCTTTGTGCGCGAGAAGTTCATGACCGACAACCAGTACCTGTACCGCCAGGTGCCCTATGACTACGAGCCCATCTTCTCCACCGGGTCCATGCTCGGGGTGACCAACGCCTTTGACGTGCTCAAGATCATGGACAGCGTGGAGCGCATGGGCCTGGACGTGATGTCCGCGGGCGTGGCCCTGGCCTGGGCCGCGGAGGCCTCGGAAAAGGGGCTCATCGGCCCGGACCAGACCGGCGAGGCCCTGCGCTTCGGCGACGCCGAGGCCTTCAGGCGGGCCGTGGAGCGCCTGGGCCGGGCGGAGAACGATTTTTACGCCCGGCTGGCCCAGGGGGCCCTGGTCGCGGCCGAGGAGTACGGGGGCCGGGACTTTGCCTGCGTGCTCGGCCAGGAGATGGCCGGCTACGCCACGGGCGAGGTCTTTTTCGTGGCCGAGGCCCTGGGCTTCAGGCACTCGCACCTGGACACCAGCGCCTACTCCTTTGAGCAGAAGCACCTGGACCGGGACCTGGAGCGCGACGTGGCGTTTCTGGTCTCCAACGAGCCGGAGCGGGTCTTTTTGAACTGCATGGTGGCCTGCCTGTTCTCGCGCGGGGTGTACAAGGACGAGCTCCTGGCCGAGGCCCTGCGCTGCGTGGGGTACAAGGGGCTGGCCGAGAACATGGGCCGGGTGGCCGAGGACATGCGCAGACTGCGCTGGCGCACGCGGCTGCGCACCGGGTACGACCCGGAAGAGGCGCGCATCCCCAAGCGCTTCAGCGAGGTGGTCTCGGCCAAGGGTCCGGTGGACGCGGGGTACATGGAAAGGCTGAGGCGGGCCTACGCCGAGGCGATCAGGGAGCTGGGCCGGGAGGAGCCGGAGCAGTGACTTCGGCGCCCTGTCTGGCGGTCGCGGGTCAAAAGGGCCTTGCCAAGGTGCGGTTTGATCGGTTACAAGTTGCCCCTCACCGGGCGCCGAGGTAGCTCAGTCGGTAGAGCAGGGGACTGAAAATCCCCGTGTCGGCAGTTCAATTCTGTCCCTCGGCACCAGGAAACGAAGCGGGCCTGCGCAATACGTCGCAGGCCCGTTTTTTTGCCGCCCGTTCGCCGGGTTTTTGAAAAAGTCCCCTTCCCGTTGCTGGCCTTTTTGGCCGGCTCATCGACATATTCTATCGCAACAATGGACAAAGCGGATAGTTCCGGTTCCCGGAGCACGTGTCTGGAGGGTTCTGGCAGGCCATTGCGGTAGCTTGTGACCGGGCTTTACAAGAAAAGCTTTTTAGGTTTGTAGATATGACGGGGAAGGTGGTCGATTGTCTTTTGGCGTGAACGATGACTGGGGCGCCGGGTTTGGCGCGGAGGCGCGGCATGAGCGGATTTCTCGCCCGGCCGGGGCAGGCGCTTGAGGGGCATTTGTCCGGGGTCGCGGCCCGTGGGGCCGAATTCGCCGCGGCGTTCGGGGCCGGGGACTGGGGGCGGATTGCTAACCCCTCGAAACAGGGCTACTCAAGGAAGAGAAGATGGGAGACACGTTTTTTGCCCACAGTGGCAATCTCGCGGGGGATTGGCATCCTTTGCGTGAACATTTAGAGGGGGTTGCACACCTAGCCCAAGCATTTGCGGGACCTGTATCTTGGGCCGGGGAGGCTCTCCTGGCAGGCATGGCGCATGACCTGGGCAAGTATCCGGAACTGTTCCAGAGCCGGCTGCGCGGTCAGGAACGCGGCCTCGACCACTGGTCTCCCGGGGCCTGGGTCGTGTTGACCCAGCGTCAAGCCGTGGCCGCGGCCTTGGCCATCCAGGGACACCACATAGGTCTGCAACAAGGCCTCAAGGAGCCCCTTGGCAGGTTGAATCCCGCTTGGCTCCAAGAACACCACCCCTTGGGGCTGCGCCTCACGGATACGGACATGGGCCGTATTCAAAAGCGCGCCGCATCCGACCGCCTGGACTTGCCGCACCCAGTGGAGATGATCGTCTCCCCTAAAAAGCTGTTTCAGACACCGCTTCCAGACATGCTGAACGTGCGGATGCTTTTTTCTTGTTTGGTGGATGCCGATTTTCTGGACACCGAGGCCCATTTCGAGGGGGGCGAAAACGGCAAACGGTTCCGCGAGTCCGGTCCGCCCCTGGATGCGCCGGCGGCTCTGAGCGCCCTGGATCGGTTTATGGACAAGGTTCGCGCGCGCAGGAGCGCGGACAACGCGGTTTTGGACGCGCGCGAACGTCTTTGGAGGATGTGCGTTTCATCCTCCCTGGCATCACCCGGTTTGTTCACCCTGACCGCCCCCACGGGCAGCGGCAAGACCTTGGCCATGCTCAAGTTCGCCCTGGAGCACGCCGCCCGCAACGGGCTCGAACGCATCGTGCTCGCCGTGCCCTTTCTGTCCATCATTGAGCAGACAGCGGAAATCTATCGGGCGGTCTTCAAAGGTTTCCCCGAGCACTACGTGCTGGAGCACCACAGCCTGGCCGGGCTGGGCATTGAGGAGGCCGCAAGCGAGGCTGGGAGCGAAGTGGAGCGCGGCCGTCGCCTGTTGGCCGAGAATTGGGACGCGCCCGTCGTCATCACCACCAACGTGCAGTTGTTGGAATCTCTCTTTTCCAACCGTCCCTCGGCCTGCCGCAAGCTGCACAACCTGATGCGGGCGGTAATTTTGTTCGACGAGGCCCAAACCCTACCCCAAGGTCTCGTCGTGCCGACCCTGGCGGCGCTTTCTCATCTTGTTCAAGGCTATCGTTCCAGCATTGTATTCGCCACTGCGACACAGCCGGCCTTCGATGTCCTCGACGGGGCCATGCGAAAGAAATGGGCCTTGGGTTGGCAGCCCACGGACGCAACTCCCGGGCATGTCGGACTCTATGCGGCCCTCAAGCGCTACGAGATCATCTGGCCCAGCCCAGGCGAGACGACGTCACTGTCAGTCTTGGCGGACGAGGTCTGCGGCGAGGAACAGGCGTTGTGCGTTTTAAACCTCAAACGCCATGCCGAGGAGGTGACGGCGGTCCTGCAGCGTGACGCCGGTGAATTCGATGCGCCTTTGCACCTCTCCACCAACCTCTGCCCGTTGCATCGGCGGGCCGTTCTCGAAACGGTCCGGGCCAGGCTGGAAAGCGGCCGGCCTTGCCGTCTGGTGTCCACGCAGTGTGTGGAGGCAGGGGTGGATGTGGACTTCCCGGCAGTTTTCCGCGCCCTGGCCCCGCTGGACGCCATTGCCCAGGCTGCAGGCCGCTGCAACCGCGAGGGCGGGCTCAGGGATGCCGCCGGGAATTTGAGGCCGGGCCAGGTGCGGGTGTTCGAGCCTGACGTGGAGGGGACGTGGCGCAAGCGTTATCCGACCCACGCCTATTTTCAGGCAACGGAAGTGACCCGGTCCCTACTCGTGGAGGGCGGTAGCGCGGGACTTGACCTGCACAATCCCGAGGTATTCCGCGAGTACTATCGCCGACTTTACGACGTGGGCAAGCCGGAAGGCCAGAACCCGGACTTTCAAGCGGCGATAGATGGCGTGGACTTTGTCCAGGTGGCCAAACTGTACCGGCTGATCGAGAAGGCGGCCATCCAGGTGCTTGTGCCCTATTTTCCACGCCTGGGCCAGTTCCAAGAACTGCGCGACGAGGCCTTGGGCCAGGGCATTGGGGCAAAATGGATACGGCGGGCACAGGGTCTGGCGGTGAGCGTCTATCGCCCTCAAGTCGGCACCCCGGCCTGGGAGGCGCTCATTCCGGCCAAGCTTCGGCACGGAAAAGGAACGTCCGATGAATGGTACATCTTTGAAGACCGCAACGGGAACGGCTACGACGAAGTCATGGGGCTTCGCCTACCGCAGTCCCAACAGATTTTAATCGGCTAACCAAGGAGGCGGCATGTGAGCAGACGATCCCACACATTGGAAGTCTGGGGTGATCTGGCCTGTTTCAGCAGGCCGGAGAACAAGGTGGAACGCTTCAGCTATCCGGTCATTACACCCTCCGCAGCCCGGGGCATCTTCGATGCCATTTACTGGGACGGCCTGCGCGAGGGCGGGGCCATGAAACCCTATTTCCACTGGCAGGTGGAGCGCATCGAGGTTCTGGAGATGCCGCGCTACATTGCTTTGCGGCGCAACGAGGTCAAGGACAAGGCCCCATCCGACCGGACCATCAACGCCTGGATCGCCGGGCGTAGCGAGCCGGAGCCCCTCTGGGCCGATGGAGGAAAGGATTCTCTGGGCACGGACCAGAAAGGCCGCACCCAGCGCCAGACCATGGCCCTCAAGAACGTGCGCTACCGCATTACCGCCCACGTGGAGCCCAAGCCGCAATTCGCCCGCAATGCGGCGAAGTTCGACGCCCAATTCGAGCGCCGGGCCAGGCACGGCAAGTGCTTTCAGCAGCCTTTCTTCGGCTGCAGCGAGTTCCCGGCCTTCTTTGAGTACGTCGAGCCGGGCGCGGCGGGAAAACCCCGCGCGCCCCTGGACCAGCGCCTCGGCTGGATGCTTTATGATGTGTTCGATCTGCGCAGGGAGAGCGTGCGGGACGATACGCCCTTCATCTCGCTTTTCGAGGCCGTGGTGAAACAGGGCGTGCTGGAGGTTCCGCCCTTTGCGAGCGACGCCGTGCGCAAGCCGGAAAGGGGGCGGACCTGATGCTGCACGAACTCGTGGCCTATGCGGAAAAAGAACTCGACTCCGAGCCGGGCTTCACCACGCGCACCGTGCGCTGGCTGGTGGAAATCTCGGCTGCGGGCGAGTTCGTCAACGTGCTGCCCCTGGGTGGCGAGGACGGCAGAGGGGAACAAACTCCAAGGTGCCCGGACATGCACGGCATGGTGGCCGGGGGCCGCGCCCACTTCCTGGTGGAGACGCTGCAAACCGTGGCGCTCTTCTGGAAATCCAATGAAAAGCCCGAAAGGGTGGCCGGATTCGAAAAAAAGCACTCATTCTTCAGGGACATGGTGGAGCAGGCAGCCTCCAAGGTTCAGCCGCTTTCGCCACTGAAGGTATTCCTGGCCGATGAGGGGCAGCTCGCGGCCCTGCGCGAGAGGCTGGGCCAGGCCAGTGCCAAGCCCACGGATTGGATGCGTTGGCGCATCGCCGGGGCAGACCCGCTTACGCAAGCGGAGGTTCAGGGCTGGTGGCGCGCCTGGCGCGAGGCGGACCTGGGTCAGGGTGCATCTGCGGCAAAGTCCACAAGGGGCAAAGGCAAACCCGCTCCGGGCGATGGTGGCATGATCTGCTTTCTGACCGGTGAGCGAACAACCCCCCTGCCGACCCACGGGAAAATAACCGGCCTGTCCGGGGTCGGCGGCCTGGGAACCGGAGACGTCATGGTCGGGTTCGACAAGGACGCCTTCTGTTCCTACGGGCTTGAGCAATCCAGTAACGCGGCCATGAACGACAAGGCCGTCAGCAAGTACGTGGAAGCACTCAAGCATCTCGTCAAGAACCACTCGCGCAAGCTGGCGGGCGCACTCGTGGTCCACTGGTTCAAGGAACCCGTTCCGGTCGAGGACGATCCGCTGGCGTTTCTTGCCGAGCCGCCGGAACGGACCGAGGCGGCGGCGTGGCTCACGGCGCGGGAGATACTGGAGTCCTTGCGCAGCGGGAAGAGGCCGGTTCCGCCGCAGAATCGTTACTATGCCATGACGCTCTCCGGGGCCTCGGGCCGGGTCATGGTGCGCGACTGGATGGAGGGCCCTTTCGAAGACTTGGTGACGCGGATCCATCAATGGTTCTCGGACCTGGAAATCGTGGCCAGGAAAGGTGACGGGCTCGCGCGCGAACCCAAGTTCATGGCGGTCTGCGGGGCTCTTGCGCGGGAGTTGAAGGACCTCCCCGCTTCCACGTCGGCCAACCTGTGGCGCGTGGCTCTGGCCGGTCTGCCCATTCCCTTGCCGTTCGTGGCCCAGGCCCTGTCCCGCTTCCGCTCGGACCTGCTGGACGACGAATCGTTCAACCATGCCCGCATGGGGCTCATCAAGGCGTATTACATCCGAAAAGGAGGGAATCACGGTATGAGTGCCTACCTGAACAAGGAACACCCGGAATCCGCTTATCAGTGCGGACGGCTTCTGGCCATGCTCGCTGGACTGCAACGGGCCGCGCTGGGAGATGTGGGCGCTGGCGTGGTGCAGCGCTACTATGTGGCGGCCAGCCAGACCCCCGGGCTCACCCTGGGCCGTCTCGTGGCCAATGCCAAGAACCACCTGAACAAGCTGGAGGGAGGCCTGGCCTTCTGGTTCGAGGACCAGATCGCCGAGATTATGGGCCGCATCCAGGACCGTTTCCCCCGCACCCTCGACATGGAAGGCCAGGGGCTCTTCGCCCTGGGCTACTACCAACAGATCGCCGCCAATCGTGCCGGAAAGAAGGGCGAAGCCGGGGCCACGACCACAACCGAAAGCATCGAAGGAGAGGCATAATGAGCATTCAGAATCGCTATGAGTTTCTTTATCTGTTCGATTGTGAAAACGGCAATCCCAACGGCGATCCGGACGCCGGCAACAGCCCGCGCATCGATCCCGAGGACATGCACGGCCTGGTCTCCGATGTGGCCATGAAACGGCGGGTGCGCAACTACATCCAAGCCAAATTCGGCGTCGACATCAAGACGGCAGCTCCCAACGCCATATACGTGCAACACGCCACCAATCTCAATAAGTACATCACCAAAGCCCATGAGGAGACGGGCGGCAGGCCAGAGGGCGGGGCCAACCGCGGCCAAGTCACGCAGGCTCGCGACTGGATGTGCGCTACCTTTTTCGACGTGCGGACCTTCGGGGCGGTGATGAGCACCGGAGCCAACGCCGGACAGGTGCGTGGCCCGGTGCAGATCGCGTTCGCCCGGTCCGTCGACCCGATACTCTCGCTGGAGCCCTCTATCACCCGCATGGCAGTGGCGGAAAAGGTCACTGGTGCGACGAGTATGGCCGACTATGAGAAATGGGAGGGGGAGCAGGAGGAAGACAAGCTGCGTACCATGGGCCGCAAGGCGCTCATCCCATACGGCCTGTATGTGGCCAAGGGATTCGTTAGCGCGAACCTGGCCAAGGGGACCGGTTTCTCCGACGCGGACCTGGGCAATCTCTGGGAGGCGCTGCTTCATATGTACGACCACGACCGCTCTGCCAGCAAGGGCATGATGTCCTGCAGGGGGCTGTTCGTGTTCAAGCACGAGGGCACGGACAGTGACGCTGCCCAACGGGTGCGCCAGGCCATGCTGGGCTGCGCTCCGGCGCACCGTTTGCTCGACTTCGGCACGGAACAGCGGCCCCTGCCCGGCTGTATCGTGGAGATCGGCCGAAAGGACGGCATCGCCGGCGCCCCCCGGGCGTTTTCTGATTACGCTGTGATTGTGCACGAGGACCGGCTGCTCCCGGGCGTGCGCCTGTTGCAGAAGCACCTCGGCCAATGAGCGCATGAAATCATGAACGAGCACAAGCCAAGCCTTTCGTGGAGGGGCCATGTACCCGGAAGACGACCTTTTGCCGCTTTCAGCCCTTCAGCACCTGCTCTTTTGCCCGCGGCGCGCGGCGCTGATTTACCTTGAGCAGCTGTGGGCTGATAATCTGGCGACCATAGAAGGGGCGCAACTCCACGCCAAGGCGGATTCCGGCGGGGCCTCGGAAATCGTGGGCGAGGTGCGTGTGGCCCGGGGCCTTCGACTGCGGTCCTTGCGGCTAGGCTTGAGCGGGATCGCGGACGTGGTCGAGTTCCAGCGGCCAGGAGGGTCGCGCTCTCCACCGAGCGGCTTGGCTGTGGGCGTCGAGTTGCCCGGGGCCCACGGCCTTTGGACGTCTTTCCCGATCGAGTATAAGCGCGGCCGGCTCAGGCGCGAGCAGGGCTACGAGGTCCAGCTCTGCGCCCAGGCCCTGTGCCTGGAGGAGATGCTGGGGGTCCACGTTCCGGCCGGGGCCCTGTTTTACGGAAAGACGCGAAGGCGTTCCGAGGTCCTGTTCACTCCCGGGCTGCGGCAACAGACCGAGGATGCGGCGCGTCGCCTGCACGAGCTCGTGGCCGCGGGCCGGACCCCGGCGGCCGAGGCCTCCAAGAAATGCGAGTCCTGCTCGCTCAAGGACCTCTGCCTGCCCCGGACCTGCGGCCGGGGCAGATCGGCCAGGCGATACCTGGCCAGGGAGCTTGAATCGGCATGAAGCGGCTCTTGAACACGCTTTACGTGACCACCCAGGGCTCCTATCTGGCCAAGGACGGCGCGACCGTGGCCGTGCGCGTGGACGCGCAGGAGCGGCTGCGCGTGCCCTTGCACACCCTGGGCGGGCTGGTCTGCTTCGGGCAGGTCTCGGCGAGCCCGTTTCTGCTCGGGGCCTGCGCCGAGGCCGGGGTGGGGGTGAGCTTCCTCACCGAGAACGGCCGGTTTCTGGCCCGGGTCGAGGGCCCGGCGTCCGGCAACGTGCTGCTCAGGCGGGAGCAGTATCGCCGGGCCGACGACCCGGGCTTTTCGGCGTCCGTGGCCCAGGCAATGGTCGCGGCCAAGGTGTCCAACTGCCGGACCGTGCTTTTGCGTTCGTTGCGGGATCACCCGGAAGCGCCGGGCGCTTTGGCCGTCGAGGGGGCGGCGGGTCATCTGCGGGGCGTGCTCGACGCCCTGCGCGCCTCCTTGTCCCTGGACACGATCCGGGGCCTGGAGGGAGACGCCGCGCGGGTCTACTTCGGGGTGCTCGATCACCTGGTGGTCGGGGACAAGGCGGCGTTCTTCTTTGGGGAGCGCAGCCGGAGGCCGCCGCTCGACAACCTGAACGCGCTGTTGTCGTTCGTGTACACCTTGGTGATGCACGATGTGGCCTCGGCCTTGGCCGGGGTGGGCCTGGATCCGGCGGTGGGGTATCTGCACCGCGACCGGCCGGGCCGGCAGGGGTTGGCCCTGGACCTGATGGAGGAGTTTCGGCCGGTGCTTGCGGACCGGCTCGTGTTGTCGCTGGTGAACCGGCGGCAGGTGGAGGGCCGGGGCTTTAGGCAAAGCGAGTCCGGCGGCGTGGTCATGACTGACGCCACGCGCAAGGACGTGCTGGTGGCCTACCAGAAGCGCAAGCAGGAGGAGATCGAGCACCGGTTTTTGGGGGAGCGCGTGTCTGTGGGGCTGCTGCCGCACGCCCAGGCCATGCTTTTGGCGCGGCATCTGCGCGGCGATTTGGACGGATATCCGCCGTTTTTTTGGAGGTGATTTGGTGCTGGTGGTGGTGAGCTATGACGTGAACGTTGAGACGGCCGAGGGCAGGCGGCGGCTCCGGCGCGTGGCCAAGGCGTGTGAGAACGTAGGCCAGCGGGTGCAGAACTCGGTGTTTGAGTGCTTGGTGGACCCGGCGCAATGGGCGGCGTTTCGGCATCGTCTGGTGGAGTTGGCCGACAAGGAGAAGGACAGCTTGCGGTTTTATTTTTTGGGCGCGAATTGGAAGCGCCGTGTGGAGCATGTTGGGGCTAAAAAGGGCTATGACCCGGAGGGTCCGCTTGTTGTGTGAGCGGTGTTGCGCGAACCTGGAGCGGACGGCATTTGGGCGGGGGTTTCGCGGGCCGGGTAACTAGCCGCAAGCCCTGATTTTTTAATGGAGGCCGGATTTTTCAGGCCTTGAAGCGATAAGAGGAAGCGGGTTTCGCAAAAAGGGTACTGGGAGGTGTTGGGAACTCGAAGGAAAAAAGCTTTACAGTCGCCCCCCGCGCGGGGGCGTGGATTGAAACAT
>JAFGBU010000036.1 GCA_016932995.1 Desulfovibrionaceae bacterium | reverse complement strand
GGGCAATTCCGAGGCGGTTTCCACGTGAAAGCAGGTCACCCGCTGGTCCTCGGCCACCTGGACCAGCCTGCGGGTGTTGCCGCTGATGTAGCCGCCCACGACCACCATGCAGTCCACGGTCCTGGCGATGTTCACCGCCTCCTTCTGCCTGAGCCTGGTGGCGTCGCAGATGGTGTCCAGGGTCACCAGGTCGATGTCCGGGCGGGACTTGAGCTCTCGGGCCATGCCCTCGAAGGCGACCTTGTCCTGGGTGGTCTGGGCGGCCAGGCAGTAGCGCCTGTCCGGCCTGGGCCCGAAGTCCATGAGCCGCTCCCGGCAGTCAAAGACAAAGGTCCGGGACAGGGAGTAGCTCAACAGGCCCTTGACCTCGGGGTGCTCGGTCTCGCCGTAGAGCAGAAGCTCCCGGCCCTGGCCGGTCTGCTTCTCTATGAGCAGCTGGGCCCGCTTGACCCTGGGGCAGGTCGCGTCCACGACCTCGACCCCGCGCCGGACCAGGCCCTGCTCCACGCTCTTGGTCACCCCGTGGGCCCTGATGACCCCGCAGGCCCCGGCCGGGATGTCCTCCGGGGACTCGACCGTGAACACGCCCATGGCCTCGTAGCGCGCAAGGACCTGCGGGTTGTGGATGATCGGGCCCAGGGTGTAGATGTCGCCCGGGGTGCTCTTGTCGATGAGCGAGTCGAGCTTGTTCAGGGCCAGGTCCACGCCCATGCAGAAGCCCGCGGTCTTGGCTCTTACCACTTCCATCTATGCGCAATCCCCCTTGTCCGCCGAACGTCCAGCACAGGGGATAGCCCGGCCCAGGGCTTTTTGCAACTTCCGCGCACCCGGACCGGCCCGAAAACGGCCTTCAATTCCGGCCGGTTCTCTGATAACACCAGGCCTTAAACGGAAACCGGCATGAGAACCACGACCGTCATTCTTGTCTGCCTCGCGCTTCTGGCCGCAGCCCAAGCCCGGGCCGAGGGCGTGGACTTCGTCGTGCTCCAGGCCGGCCAGCCCGGCTCGACCGAGGACGCCCGGCCGGTCATGGACGCCCTGGCCGGGTATCTCGAGTCCAGGCTCGGGCCGGGCTTCACGGTCAGGGGCCGGTACCTGAACGACCCGGAAAAGACCCGGGGCTTTGAGCCGGGAGCGAACCTGCGCCTGGCCATCGTCAGCCTCGGCTTCTACCTGGAAAACGCCTCCAGGCTGGGGCTTGAGCCCCTGGCCTCGACCAGGCCCGGCGGCCGGGACAAGGACGCCTGGCGGATCGTTGTCCCGCTCTTTGGGCCGGACGACATCCGGGATATCAAGGGACGGCTCCAGGGGACCATGCTCTTCGAGTCGCGCGCAGCAACACGGCTGCTGTTCAAGGGAACGCCCTGCGCGGCCGAAATCGAGGGCGGATTCAGGCCCCTGCGGGCCGTGCGCCAGGCCCTTGGCGGCGAGATCGCCGGGGCGGTGCTCGACCAGGACCAGTTCGAGGCGGTCATGGGCCTGCCCCTGGCCAAGGGGCTAAAGGTCGTCCTGACCAGGGCAGGGCTTCCCACCGGCCCGGTGGTCTGGTTCGGCCCGGCCGGGGCCCTGGCCCGCAGGCTGGCCCGGATACTCCTGGACATGGTTAAGGACCCCGAGGCCCAGGAGGTCCTGGCCGGCCTGCGCACCCGGGGCTTCGGCCCGCCGGACCCGGCCCTGGCCGAACTGCTCAGGGAATGCGTCGAGCCATGAGGCTCGTCTGGCTGACAGTGCTCGCCTGCCTCCTGGCCCAGGCCTGCGCAGGGACGCCTGCGACAGCGCCGCCCTTGCCCGCGGCCGGGTCCAAGGCGGCCGGACCTGTCCACGGTCTCGCGCTCTGGCGGGTCTGCCCCAGGGCCCAGGCCGAGCAGTGGGCCGCGTCGGCAGCCAAGGACCCGGACGCGGCCCTGCGCGCGGCCAACTGCTACGCCGCGCTGCTCAAGGCCGGGCAGGGGCGCGGCGCAGAGGGGGAGCAGGACGCGGACGCCGGGCTCAAGGCGGCCCTGATCGCGGTCCGGGCCATGCCCGGCAGCGCCGCGGCCCACTACCTGGCGGCCTATCTCTTGGGCCAGAGCGCCGAGCGCCATCCGTTCAAGGGGCTTGACCTGGTGCGCCGCATGGAGCAAGAAGCAATACTCGCGGCCCGACTGGATCCGAGGCTCGACCACGGCGGGCCGGACAGGATGCTCGGGCGGCTCTATTTGCAGGCCCCGGGGTTTCCGATCAGCGTGGGCGACCTGTACAAGGCCGTGTCGCACCTGCGCAGGGCCGCGGCCCTGGACCCGGGTTTCGCGGACAACCATCTGGGCCTGGCCTGGGCCCTGCTGGAGTCCGGGGACGGGCCCGGGGCCTGCCTGGAGTTCGACAGAATCAAGGACGCGGGCCAAGGACGCGGCCGGGCCGACCAGGCCCTGGTCCGGGCAACGGCCAGGCTCCAAAAGGCCTGCGCCGGGCCGAACAGGCCCTGAAACAAAAACCGGATTCAAGGAAGACGGATGGGCATACCGGCCATGCAAAAGGCGCGCATAGGCGCCTACATCATGAAGATGGCCCTCAGGGGCGTGCGCCGCTACCCCCTGGTGCTGATGCTCGAGCCCCTTTTCCAGTGCAACCTGAACTGCAAGGGCTGCGGCAAGATCGCCCACCCCCCCGAGGTCCTGGAAAAGAGGCTGTCCGTGGACCAGTGCCTGGCCGCGGCCGAGGAGTGCGGCGCGCCCGTGATCTCTTTACCCGGGGGCGAGCCCCTGCTGCACAAGGACATACATATAATCGTCCGGGAACTGGTCCGGGCCAAGAGATTCGTCTACCTGTGCACCAACGCCCAGCTGGTGCACAAGCGCATCCACGAGTTTACGCCCTCGCCGTATCTGACCTTCAACGTGCATCTGGACGGCCTGGGGGCCAGGCACGACCGGCTCGTGCAGCGCAAGGGGGCCTTCGACATCGCGGTCAGGGCGGTCGAGGCGCTCCTTGAGCGCGGCTTCAGGGTGACCACCAACACCACCCTGTTCAACGACCACTCGCCAAAGGACGCGGCCGAACTCTTCGACTTTCTGACCGGGCTCGGGATCGAGGGCCTGACCGTTTCCCCGGGCTTCAGCTACCAGGAGGCCCAGGACCAGGGCAACTTCCTGGGCCGCGGGGCCACGGTAAGGCTTTTCCGGGACATCTTCGAGCTGGGCAAAAACCGGAACTGGGTCTTCAGCCACAGCAGCCTGTACCTGGACTTTCTGGCCGGCAACCAGGACTACGCCTGCTCGCCGTGGGGCAACCCGACCTACAACGTGCTGGGCTGGCAAAGGCCCTGCTACCTCCTCGCGGACGGCTACGCGGCCAGCTTCGACGAGTTCATGCAGACCGACTGGGGGCGCTGCGGCCTGGGCAGGGACCCGCGCTGCGCCGACTGCATGTGCCACTGCGGGTTCGAGCCCACGGCGGTGATCGACTCGGTCCAGCACCCCATAAAGGCCCTGCGCGCCGCCCAGCAACACCACGCCGCGGAACGCGGCTAGCTTAAAGCGCCCGCCGCGCCAAAGGCGCGGGCCGGACCTTGAAGCCAAAGACGATCTAAAAAGGAAATCCCTGCTCCAGCCGGGCCCCCAGGCCGCGCCAGGCCGCGGCCAGCGAGGCCAGGGCCGCGGCCCGGCCCCTGCGCAGACGCAGCAGATCGCGAACCAGGCCCGGGCGGCGCAGCACGGGCCAGGCCAGGGTCCAGGGCCTGAGCCGACCGTCCCGGCCCACGGCCCTTAAGCAGGCCTCGGGCACCGGGGTCCGGCTGCAATCCACAACCGCCCGCAGGGCCAGGAAGCCGCGCCCGGACTCCCGGGCCGCGTCGGCCACGGCCGCGCTCTCCATGTCCACGGCCAGCGCGCCGCAGGCCTCGCCCAGGCCCTGCTTCACGGCCGGGTCCGAGACCAGACGGTCTGAAGAGCAGACCGGCCCGACGCGCACAACAAACCCGCCCTGCTCCAGGTCCCGGGCCAGGCCGCGCATCAGCTCGGCCTCGGCCAGGGCCGCCTCCCAAACCAGGCCCGCCGGTCCGGGCCGGTCAGGGTCCAGGCAGGACCCGGCCAGGACCAGGGACCCGGCCGAAAGCCCGGGGTCGAGCCCCCCGGACAGGCCCGGGCTGAGCAACAGGCTGGCCCCCTGCCCCGCCAAATAACGGGCCGCGGCCCGGGCGCGCCCGGGCCCTGGGCCGGAGAGCGCGCACAGGACCTTTGCCGGGCCCAGGACAAAGCGCCTGAGCGCGAATCCGTCCCGGCGCTCCCAGGTCCCGGGGCCGAGCAGGGCCCGGGCCTCGGTCTCAAGGGCCAGGACCGCGGCGATGAGGGGTCGGTTCATTCAGGGCTCCAGGCCGGTCAGGAGCGGGCCGCGGGCAGGAGCGGCCAGGCCGGCTCGGACAGGGCCTTTTCCCACTGCACGGTGGGTCCGCCCCGGCGCAGGCGCTGGTACATGCCCAGGGCCCAGAGCGGAAAGTAGCGGCAGTAGCCGTGGTAGCGCAGGTAAAAGACCCTGGGAAAGCCGGTGCCCGTGAAGTGGACCTCGTCCCAGTCGCCGTGCTCGTCCTGGGTGTCGAGCAGGTGCTTGACCCCCCTTTGGACCGCTGGATCGTCCACCTCGCCCGCGGCCAACAGGCCGAGCAGGGCCCAGGCGGTCTGGGACCTGGTGCTCGCGCCCTTTCCGGCCAGGGACGGGTCGTCGTAGGAGTACAGGGTCTCGCCGAACCCGCCGTCCGGGTTCTGCACGGACTTGAACCAGTCCACGGCCCGGCGCACCCAGGGCGCGGACATGTCCTCCCCGGCCATGCGCAGGGCCGAGAGCACGGACCAGGTGCCGTATATGTAGTTGCAGCCCCAGCGGCCGAACCAGGCCCCGCAGTCCTCCTGCTCCCGGCGCAGGAACTCCAGGCCCCGGGCCAGGGGCGCAAAGTCCCGGCCGTAGCCGAGCATGGCCAGGGTCTCCACGCAGCGCGCGGTCAGATCCGAGGTGCTCGGGTCCAGGAGGGCGCCGTGGTCGGCAAAGGGTATCTGGTTGAGGAACAGGGCGTCGTTGTCCACGTCAAAGGCGCCCCAGCCGCCGTCCGAGCTCTGCATGCCGAGCATCCAGTTCACGGCCTTGGCCAGCAGGCCCCTGTGCCTCTCGTTGTCCAGGCACCCGGCCCGGAGCAGGGCCATGACCACCATGGCCGTGTCGTCCAGGTCCGGATAGAAGTCGTTCTCGAACTGAAAGGCCCAGCCCCCGGCCTCGAGGCCCGGGGAGTAGTCGGCCCAGTCGCCCCTGAAAAAGACCTGCTTGGAGAACAGCCAGTCCACGGCCCGGGACACGGCCGGATGACCGGGGTCGATCCCGGCCTCCAGGATCGCGGACAGGCAGAGGCAGGTGTCCCAGACGGGCGACACGCAGGGCTGGCAAAAGGAGACCTCCCCGCGGTCCAGGAGCAGGTCGTCCAGGGCCGCAGACCCCCGGACCAGGTCCGGGTCGCTGTCCGGCGCGCCCAAGACCCGCAGGGCCTCGACCGCGTTGACCATGCTCGGGAACACCGCGCCGTTGCCGCCCACCCCGCGCATGCGGCTGCGCAGCCAGGCCTCGGCCCGGGCCACGGCCCTGTTGCGCAGGCCCTTGGGGAAGTACGGCTCAACGACCTTGAGCACCCGGTCCAGGGCGATGAACAGGTCCTTGAGCAGGCCGCGCTGGCCGAAGCGGTCCAGGTGTCTGATCCTGTCCGGGGGGGTGACGAAGAGCTCCTGCACCGCCTCCTCCAGGCGCAGGCGGCAGACCGGCCGGTGGGCGTAGATGAGCAGGAGCGGGACGACCACGACCCTGGACCAGTAGGAGACCTTGGAGAAGTGGAAAAAGAACCAGCGCGGCAGGAGCACGGTCTCGATGGGCATGGCCGGGCAGAGGCGCCAGGGCATCTGGCCGAACAGGCACAGGGTGAACCGGGTGAACACGTTGGACTTGGCCGCCCCGCCGAGGCTCAGGATCATCTGCCGGGCCCTGACCATGTGCGCGGCCTCGGGCCGGTCGCCGCAGAGCTTGAGCGCCCAGTAGGCCTTGACCGAGGCCGAGACGTCGGCCTTGCCGTCCCCGTCGTACAGGGGCCAGCCGCCGTCCGGAAGCTGCTTCCGGCGCAGGTACTCGGCCAGCCGGGCGACCAGGCCCGGGTCCGGGTCCCAGCCCATGAAGCGCCTGTACAAAAGGTACTCCGCGGGGATGGTGGCGTCGGCCTCCAGGTCGAAGACCCAGAATCCCTCCCTGTCCTGACGCCCGGTCAGCCAGGCAAGGGCCCGGTCCGCGGCCTGGGCCAGGGCCTTGAGTGTGAACGGGAGTCTCTTGCTCATCGCTTGCGGACCGCCTTGGCGTCTTGGGACTGAAAACCGAACCCCCGGAACCGTCCGCTCCGGCCTCAAAACTTTTCTTGTATAAATGCTGGAACCTGTTTTCGCAACCGCCGAGTTGAGGGCCCGGGTCGGGGCGCGCCTTTCGGCAGCCGCGACCCCGGGCTCTGAAAACAAAATTGACAATCTTGAACAGGCCGACTTATCCTTAAAATATAAATGTTCCGGTTAAAAACGCGTTGCCGGCCCAGGTGGACTTCGACGCCGGCGCCGAGGTCGTGGCCGGGGACATCGAGGTCGTCTGAAGCCCGCCTTTCGCGGCTCTTGACCCAAACCGAAAAATGGGCCAACTCCCCGGGACCGGGCCTGCGGGCCCGGGTCACGACCATGAACGCCACCCGCCTGACAATCCTCTTCGCCCTGGCCTGGCTCGCGGCCGCGCCGGTCCTGGCCGGGGCCCCGGTGCGGCCCTGCCGGGCCAAGGCCTCGATCCCCCACGACCCCCTGGCCGCGACCCAGGGCCTGTTCCTGGACAACGGCCTGCTCTACGAGTCCACCGGGGGCTACGGGACCTCCAGCTTAAGGGCCCTGGACCCGGAGACCGGCCGGGTGCTCAAGAGCGTCCGGCTCAGGGACCGGCTCTACGGCGAGGGCGCGGCCCGGGTCGGCCGGGGCATCCTCCAGCTCACCTGGCTGTCCGGGAAGCTGGTCCTGCACGACCCGAAGACCCTCGACACCCTGCGCGAGATCCCCTTTCCCGAGTCCTGGGCCATGGCCGAGGGCTGGGGCCTGTGCGCCTCGCCCCTGGGGCTGATCGTCAGCCACGGCGGGGACCGGCTCCTGATCGCGGACCCCGAGACCCTGAGCCCGGTGAAGAGCGTCCTGGTCCGGGACGGCGACAGGCCGGTGCGCAACCTGAACGAGCTGGAGTGGGCCCGGGGCCTGGTGCTCTGCAACGTCTGGAAGTCGGACCTGGTGGCCGTGGTCGACCCCGGGACCGGGCAGGTCTCGGCCTGGCTGGACCTCGCGGGCCTGCGCAGCGAGCTCAACGCCTCCGCGGGCGACGCCAACGGCCTGGCCTATGACCAGACGAGCGGCGAGCTGTTCGTGACCGGCAAGCACTGGGACAAAATATTCAAGATCGACGAGTGGTTGGGCCCTGAGGACCAATAGCCGACAGGGCCCCGGCGGCGCGTCCCGGGGACAGGATTTTCTATTATTCATTATCCAATATTTTTTTTAAATAATCGCTTGCCAAACGCTTGCTTTTTGGTTAGCCATCGATCAATAATTGCTTATAAATGTGCCATGCAAAAATAAGGAGAAGGTCGATAAAATACCGGATGGTCATCCTGACGGCCCTGATCCTGGGCCTGCTGGTCTCGGTCCCGTCCGCGTTCGCGGGCGACGCCGCCAAGAACGGCGGATTCTACGTCACGGCCAAGGGCGGCGGCGCCTGGCTCAACCACTCCGGAAGCGCTGAAGACAACTCCACGGGCACGGTCACCTCGAGCAAGTGGGACGACGACAGCTACGTGTTCGGCGCGGCGGTCGGCTACAACTGGGTCGAGTTCGTCCCCCTGCGCACGGAGATAGAGTACCTGTACCGCAGCGACCTGGACTACAAGTACGACAACACCAGCAACGCCACCAGCTTCAAGGACGACATCGACATCCAGACCCTGTACGCCAACTTCTACTACGACTTCGTGAACCAGACCGACTTCACGCCTTACGTCGGCGTGGGCGTGGGCCTGGCCATCATCGGCGAGGACATGAGCGACACCGGCTACGCCCTGGCCGACGAAAGCCACACCACGACCAACTTCTCCTGGAACGCGGGCGCGGGCGTGGCCTATCACATCAACGAGATGGTCGCCCTGGACCTCGGATACCGCTACAGCTCGTTCGGCTCGGGCAAGGACATCGACACCACGGACCTCAAGTTCAGGGCCAAGAACCTGAGCGCGCACGAGGCCCTGCTCGGCGTACGTTTCCAGTTCTAAGGCCGCCGGGAGATCAAAAAGGCCCCGCCGACAGATCGGCGGGGCCTTTTTTCGCGCCCGCGCAAGGGCCGGCTACAAGCGCCGGCCGGCCTTGAGCAGAAAGGCCCCGAACAGGATCATGGGCAGGCTCAGGACCTGGCCCATGGTCAGCCAGCCAAGGGCCAGATAGCCGAGCTGCGGGTCGGGCTGGCGGAAGAACTCGACCAGGAACCTGGCGCAGCCGTAGCCGAGCAGAAACAGCCCGCTGACCGCGCCCCTGGGCCTGGGCCGCGAGGAAAAGACCCAGACCAGGACGAACAGGACCACGCCCTCCAGCAGGGCCTCGTATATCTGGGACGGGTGGCGCGGGAACCAGCCCGCCTCGGGTCCGGGAAAGACCACGGCCCAGGGCGCGTCCGTGACCCGGCCCCAGAGCTCGTTGTTGATGAAGTTGCCCATCCGGCCGAAGAACAGCCCGGGCGGGGCCAGGGGGGTGATGAAGTCCCCGATGTCCAGCAGGGACTTTCCCCTGCGCCGGGCAAAGAGCCAGGAGGCGGCCAGAACGCCCAGCGCGCCGCCGTGAAAGGACATGCCGCCCTTCCACACGGCTATGATGTCCTGGGGCCGGGCCAGGAAATGGCCCGGCTCGTAGAACAAGACGTAGCCGAGCCTGGCCCCGAGCACCAGGCCCACGACCAGCCAGGCCAGGAAGTCGTCCACCTCCCCGGCGCTCCAGCCGCGCCAGGCCTGGCGGGCCCTGAGCCGGCCGAGCAGCCAGGCCGAGCCGAAGCCGAGCACGTACATCATCCCGTACCAGCGGACCTCCAGGGGCCCCAGGCTGAGGATCACCGGGTCCAGGTCGGGATAGCTTGTCATCGCGCCTCTCTCGGTCGGTTTCTGCGCGGGCCGCGCAAGCCGCTCGGCCCAGGCCGCCCAATTTGGCACCAAACCGGGGCATAGTCCAGCCCCGGCCGGACGGGGCTAGGATTCCGGGGGATTTTGGTTTATGCCTAAAAAGGCGTATCGCCTCAACTTCATCAAGGACGATTCATGCGCGCGGACAAGGACTTCGACATCCTGGAGATGCCCTTCGAGGGGCTGGCCGCCTACTGGCTGTCCATAAAAAAGCTTTTGGACGCCAAGAAGAACAAGAACCTCCTGGCCGAGGAGGCCGGCCACACCTCGGAGCCGTTCATACGCCACCTGCTCGAGACCAGCCTGCGCGAGACCATCCCCGAGCCCCTGGCCCGCCGCCTGGCCGGGGCCAAGAAGGCCCGGCTGCTCTCGGACTACCGCAGGAAGCTGGAGATCATGCGCCTGGCCCTGTACGCCATTGCGGCCGGGGAAAACCCCAGGCTGACCGTGGTCAGGATGGTCTCCAAGTTCTCCACCCGGCCCATGGACGAGAAAAAGGTCTTTGACCTCGCCCACGGCATGATCGAGGGGCTCAAGCAGGGCGGCGCGGACCTGCCGACCCTGCTCAGCGTGGACCACAAGCTGGCCTGCGACCGGCTCATGGTCAAGCTCCTGTTCTACGTCATAACCGCCAGGCGCGAGGGCTGCCAGGCCCTGGCCCGGTTCACGCCCCACGTGCGCTCGCCCTACTTCGCCGAGGGCCTGTCCCTGGCCGTGGACGGGTTCGAGGCCGACTTCCTGGCCCACCACCTGAAGGAGATGCGCAACGAGACCATCGTCGAGACCGCGCGCAAGATGGACATGGCCATGGAGATGTGCCTGGGCATAAAGACCAGGCTGGCCTACGAGGACATATACGCCATAGCCAGGGCCTTCATGCCCTAGCCCGCCCGGACGACCGCCGCTGATCGACACAGGAATGGAAACGACGCCAACGATCCAGGAGAAAGCCAGATGTCCAGCCGCAAAAGCGACCCCGTGGTCATTGAGTTCATCGAAAACAGGCACGGGGTCATCGTCATGCTCACCAACGACGCCCTCGTGGTCCGCTCCATGCGCAACATGGTCCTCAAGGTCCTGGGCATAAAGCGCGACTGCGTGCACAGCTTCTCCCAGGCCCAGGCCGCGCTGCGGGAGATCAAGAAGTGCGTGGAGCACAAGTCCCCGGTGGTGGTCCTCTTGGAGCGCATCATCGAGGGCCGGCCCACGACCAACTTCCTGCACACCGTAAAGTCCACCTTCGAGGACCTGAAGGTGGTCGTGCTCACCGGCGAGACCACCAAGGAGAACCTGGTCTTCCTCTACGAGCTCGGGGCGGACAGCGTCATCGTCAAGCCGGCGTCCACGGACAACCTGGTGGAGAAGATCGCCAACACCCTGAAGCCGGCCGGAAAGCTCGGCCCCCTGATCCAGGAGGGCAAGGACCTCCTGGCCAAGGGCGAGTTCGAAAAGGTCCTGGCCCTGAGCGACGAGGTCCTTGAAATCAAACCCGGCAGCCCGGCCGGGCTCATGCTCAAGGGCGACGCCCTGAACGGCATGGGCAGGTCCAAGGAGGCCGTCAAGGCCTTCATGGAGGCCCACAAGAGCTCCTCGCTGTTCTTGGAGCCCATAAAGAAGCTGGCCGAGATATACCGGGACCGGGACCAGGACTCCTATCTCAAGTACCTGCTCAAGCTGGACAGCTTGAGCCCGCTGAACAGCGAGCGCAAATGCGAGATCGGCAAGGTCTACGTGAAGAAAAGCGAGATGTCCGAGGCCGAGGCCTACTTCGACCAGGCCATTTCCTGCGCCACCAAGGAGGCCCTCGGTTACGTGAGCAACGTGGTCGAGACCATCGCCGACGTCCTGGCCGAGGTCTCCCTGGAGATGAGCCAGAAGTACCTGTCCCAGGTCCTGGAGCTGAAAAAGGACAACCTCGGTCCCATGGACCTGAGCGTGTTCAACCGCCTGGGCATCAACCTGCGCCAGCAGGGCAAGTGGCGGGAGGCCGTGGACAACTACAAGAAGGCCCTGACCATCGCCCCGGACGACCCGGGCCTTTTCTACAACCTGGCCATGGCCTACCTGGACGGCAAGGGCCTGAAAAAGGCCTCCGCGTCCCTGGACAAGGCCCTGAGCATCAACCCCGAGTTCTGGAAGACCTCGGACAGCGTCTGCTACAACATCGCCTACATCTATTACTCGGTAAAGGACTTCTCCTCGGCCAGGCACCACCTGAAGAACACCCTGGAGCTCAACCCCGGAAACCAGAAGGCCAAGAAGCTCCTGGACAGGATCAAGGGCCGCTGAGCATCGGCCGATATGGACAGGCGGCGGCATTGCATATAATGTCCCGGCACGGAGTCCTAAACACCCAAGCTTGAGCCGAGAATGAGCGTAAAAAGCCTGATCGAAGACCGCGCCAACGACCAGATCGTGCGCGAGTTCGTGGACACGCGCGGCGGATGCGTCGTGGCCGTGACCGAGGAGCACCTCATGGTCAAGACCCTGAGGAGCACCCTGGTCAAGGAGCTCGGGGCCAAGGAAGGCTGCGTGAGCCACTTCGCCGACCCGGCCAGGGCCACGGACCACATCGCGGACAGGCACAACGCCGGGGACCCGGTCATCGTGTTCGTGGAGCGCCTGCTCAGGGGCAGGCCGAGCACGGACTTCGTCTACACCCTGAAGAGGCTCCTGCCCGACGTCCTGGTCATCATCCTGGTCTCCGAGGCCTCCAGGGAGAACCTGGTCCTGCTGCACGAGTTCGGCGCGGACAACATGATCGTCAAGCCGGTGAGCGTGGGCGGACTGATCGAGAAGATGGCCTCGACCATAAAGCCGCGCGGGACCATCGCCAAGCTCATGAACAAGGGCCGCGGCCTGCTCTCCCAGGGCGACTTCGAGGCCGCCCTGGCCATAGCCCGGATGATCCTGGAAAAGAACCCGGACAGCTCGGCCGGGCTGATGCTCGAAGGCGACGCCCTGGTCGGCCTTAACAGGACCCAGGAGGCCATCCGGTGCTACGAGGAGGCCCACAACAACTCCAACATCTTCCTGGAGCCGCTCAAGAAGCTGGCCGACATCTACAAGGACAGCAACAAGAACCAGTACCTGAAGATACTCAAGAAGCTCGACCGCCTGAGCCCGCTCAACACCCAGCGCAAGTGCGAGATCGGCGCGGCGTACGTGGAGACCAAGGAGCTGGCCAAGGCCCAGCAGTACTTCGACGACGCCATCGACTGCGCCAACAGGGAGGCCATGAGCTACGTGGCGACCGTGGTCTCGGGCATAGCCGACACCCTGGCCGACGCCTCCCTGGAGCTCTCGGAACGCTACTTGTCCCAGCTCCTGGAGATCCGGGCCGACTCGCTGTGCGAGGACGACCTGGTGATCTTCAACAAGCTGGGCATCGCCCTCAAACGCCAGGGCAAGTGGCGGCAGGCCGTGGACAACTACAAGAAGGCCCTGACCATCGCGCCCAAGGACGAGGGCCTTTTCTACAACCTGGCCATGGCCTACATGGACGGCAAGGAGTACAGGAGCGCCGTGGACAGCCTGAACAAGGGGCTCAAGATCAATCCCCTGTTCTGGAAGATATCGGACGGGGTGAGCTACAACCTGGGCTTCATCTACTACTCGGATGGGGACAACTCCCTGGCCGAGCACTTCTTCCAGAAGGCCCTGGAGCTCAACCCGGACAACGCCGAGGCCAGAAAGATGCTCTCGATCCTGGCCAAGGGCGGGGAACAGGCTTGACCCCGGGCCTCAAATGGTGAATAGACGCCCCGGGCGAACCGGCCCCGGGACCAGCGCATGAACCGGGAAATCCACGACACATACAAGCGGATCTTCAGCAACGAGGAGATCAACGCCCTGCCCCTGCGCCGCTACCAGGGCGAGATCGTGGTCGTGCGCACCGAGGACCAGAGGCGCTCCGCGGTCAGGCGCCTTGGCCGCGAGCGCGTCCTGGGCTTCGACACCGAGACCCGTCCGGTGTTCAAGAAGGGCCTGCCCCAGAACCCGCCCTCCCTGGTCCAGCTGGCCGGAGAGGCAACGGTGTTCGTGTTTCAGATAGGCATGGTCGGGCTCTCGGACGGGCTTGTGAACATCCTCTCCGACCCGCGCATAGTCAAGACCGGGGTCTCGGTGCACGACGACCTGAAGGCCCTCCGGGACCTTGCGCCGTTCAAGGATCACGGGTTCGTGGACCTGGGCGAGGCGGCCAGGGAGACGGGCATGCTGACCCACGGGCTGCGCAACCTGGCCGCCAACCTGCTGGGCTTCCGCATCTCCAAGGCCGCCCAGTGCTCGAACTGGGGGCGCGAGAACCTCTCGGCCCAGCAGATCACCTACGCGGCCACGGACGCCTGGGTCAGCCGCAAGATATACCTGGCCATGCTGGACATCGGCGCGCTCCAGCCTCCCGGCCTCAGGCGCCCAGCCCTGAAAAATACACCAGATTGATGACGTAGTGCGCGGCCGCCGCTGGCCAGACGCTCTTGGCGCGCATGGTCGAGACCATGAACAGGGCCCCGATGAGCGCCGCGTTCAGGCACGCGGCCAGGCCCAGGGACCAGTGCCCGGCCCCGAACACGAGCCCGGACAGGACCACGCACGGCCAGGCCCCCAGACCGGCCAGGGCGCTCCGGGCCAGGCCCCGGAACACGATCTCCTCGCTTATGGCCACCAGGCCCAGGCCCAGGCTCAGGTCCAGCAGGCGCAGCCCGGGGTCCGCGATCTGCGGGATGCGGCCGAGGGCCGTGCCCGGCAGCCAGAGCTCAAGGACGCGCAGGCCGAAGCGGTCAAGGGCCAGCCCGGCCAGGACCAGGACCGCGAACCAGGCCAAGAACCTGGGCCAGGCCAGGCGCGAGAGGCCGAGGTCAGCCGGGCCCATCCGGCCGGCCCTGACCAAGAGGGCCAGAAACAGCAGCGGCCCGAGCCTGAACAGGTAGTCCAGGCCCAGCCAGAGGCCCGGGTCCCGGACCCAAATGTTGAAAAAATCATTCACGAAAAAGGGCAGCGCGGCCAGACACAAGGCCGGGCCGGGGGGAAACGGCCTCGCGGGCCTTAAGTGGGAGACGTCGGCCATGTTATTCAGACTCAAAGCCCAGGCATACGGAGTTCATGCAGAAGCGCCTGCCGGTCGGTAGCGGCCCGTCGTCGAACACGTGCCCCAGGTGGGCGTCGCAGCGGGCGCACAGGACCGCGGTGCGCGAGACCCCGAAGCGCGCGTCCTCGCGGCAGCGCACGGCCCCGGGCAGGTCCCTGGAAAAGCTCGGCCAGCCCGTGCCCGAGTCGAACTTGGCCTCTGAGCTGAACAGCCGGTTGCCGCAGCAGACGCAGAAATAAACGCCCCGGCCCTGGTGGGCGAGCAGCCGGCCCGAGAACGGGGGCTCGGTGCCCCCCCGACGGCAGACCTCGAACTGGATCGGGGTCAGCTCCCTGCGCCACTGGTCCTCGGTCTTGAGCGCCTTTTCGGCCATAGCCCCTCCCCGGCCGCGCAAAGCGCCTTGCGGCCGACACGGCCCATTGATCCCAGACTAGCCCGGATCGGGCTCCAGGGTAAAGCGCCACAGGCAATGCCTGTCCGGGGGGTGCTCGTCGGGCGGGGCGTAGACGCAGTCCACGCGGATGCGCGGATCCAGGACCCGGGCGAAGCCAGAGAACTCGGCCAGGTGCATGTCCCGGCAGGCGTACTCGCCCAGGCCGTGCCTGAGCCTGCCCTCCTGGGCCGGGCATCTGGCCACGCCCACGAGCAGGCCCTGGGGGTCCTTTTCAACCTCGTAATCGACCATCAGGGTCCAGGGGAACAGGGCGTAGGCCCTGAGAAAGCCCTCCAGCCCGGGCTCGAACGGGCCGAAGCGCCTGACGATGTCTTTGGCCGCGAGCTCGCCGACCTTGGCCCAGACCTCCTCGTTCAGCTTCTCGGCCGCGGCCAGGCCGAAGCGCTCCTCGGCCTTGATGAACCAGAAGGCGTCCACCAGCCTGAACTGCCAGAGCAGGGAGCGCACGTAGTCGAGCATCTGCTCCCGGTCCATGGCCTCGACGACTTCAAAGCCCTTCATCATGCGATCCTCTTGTCAACAAGGCTGAATAACGATCCTCATAACTGCTCATGTGTATATTCTCGTGAGATAATATCTTGTAAAGATTGCATTCTCTGTTTCTCAAAACAGCGACCAGTTGGGTCTCAAATCTCGGAGGGACAAGATTTATCAATTCATAAAACAATCTATCCGTATCCTCTAACAACGTATCCAAAATAACCATAAATATTTTATCCGGGTATCTGCTTGTCTGCTGATATATTTTATTATAACAAAAATAGTCAGGAATTTTAAAATATTTTGCGCTATCTACGTTCTTGTTAAGTTCTTTTTGCAGCCTATCCAGGTCATGGCCGAATTCTTTGGGCTCAAAACCGTCAACATGGTAAATTAATGTAGCTTTAATTAGACATTCAATTGCTTGAAAAGAACAAAAAGTCGCTGCTCTCAGTATTTCTTGTTGGATCAAGAGCCTGGCGGAGACATAAAAGTCAAAGGCCGCGTTCTGCCAGCTTATGTATTTCTCTTGTATCTCAGAGGCCTTCACGCCTTCATTCCTCCGGTCCGGGCGGTTTCCTGACTCTCTTGAGGGCCGCGCGCCTGGCCTTGGACGCGAGCCGCCTCTGGCCCGAGGCCTTGGTCGGCCGGGTCGGCCGCCTGGGCCTCTTTGGCCTGAGCGCGGCGGCCACAAGCCCGACAAAGCGGGCCAGGACCTCTTTCTTGTTCGCGAACTGGCTGCGCCGGCCGCGACTGGTCAGCCTCAGCAGGCCCGCATTCGTCAGGCGCGGGCCCAAACCGGCCATCAAAATCTCCCGCTGCTCCGAATTCAGGGACGGCGACCCGGCGACATCAAAGACCAGGGTCACCGCGCTGCTGGTCTTGTTCACGTGCTGGCCGCCCGGACCCGAGGCCCGGGCCGCGGTGAACACGAGCTCCTCCTCGGGTATGGACAGGCCGCCCGGAATGTCCACCAGGGCCATGGCCGCGTCCCCCTAGTCCCGGGCCCTGCGCGGCCTGTCCGCCTTAAGGCCCGAGGCCTCCAGCAGGGCCCGCTTCATGCCGTTCTTGTCGATGCCGACCATGGCCCTAAGCTCCTTCTGCTTGCCGTGCTCCACAAAGCGGTCCGGCAGGCCCAGCCGCCTGAGGACCAGGCCGTCCAGGGCCCCCCGGTCGGCCAGAAGTTCGAGCACCGCCGAGCCGAAGCCCCCGGCCAGGGCGTTTTCCTCCACGGTCAGCACGAACTTGAAGCGCTTGGCCAGATCGAGGATCTGCTTCTCTGGCAGGGGCTTGACGAACCGGGCGTTGAACACGGCCACGGACAGGCCCTGCTCCTGCTCCAGCTCTCCGGCGGCCTCGAGCGCCGGGTAGACCCTGGAGCCGATGGCCAGGATCAGGGCGTCCCGGCCGTCGAGCACGAGCTCGCCCTTGCCCAGGGCCAGGGGCCTGGGGTTGTCCGAGAGCCTCGCGCCCACGCCCGTGCCCCTGGGGTAGCGCACCGCGGCCGGGCCGTCGAAGTCGATGGCCGTGATCATCATGCGCTGGAGCTCGGCCTCGTCCTTGGGGGCCATGACCACCATGTTCGGGATGTGGCGCAGGTACGAGAGGTCGAACGCGCCGTGGTGGGTGGCCCCGTCCTCGCCGACCAGGCCGCAGCGGTCCAGGAAGAAGTTGACGTTCAGGTTCTGGATGCACACGTCGTGGACCACCTGGTCGTAGGAGCGCTGCAAAAAGGTCGAGTAGATGGCCACGGCCGGCTTGAAGCCCCGGCAGGCCAGGCCCGCGGCAAAGGTCACGGCGTGCTGCTCGCAGATGCCCACGTCCACGAAGCGCTCCGGGAACCTCTCGCGGAAGGCGCTGGTCCCGGTGCCCTCGGGCATGGCCGCGGTTATGGCCACGATGCGCTCGTCCTTTTCGGCCAGCCGGCACAGGGTCCGGCCGAAGACCTCGGTGTAGGAGGCGAAGTCCCCGGTCTTGGGCTTCTTGGCCAGCCCGGTCTCGGGCTCGAAGCGGCCCACGCCGTGGAAAAAGGTCGGGTTGCTCTCGGCCGGGTCGTAGCCCTTGCCCTTGGTGGTCAGGACATGGACCAGCACCGGGCTGTCCATGTTCTTGACCTGCTTGAAGACGTCGATGAGCGCGGCGGTGTCGTGGCCGTTGATCGGCCCGACATAGGTGAACCGGAAGGCCTCGAAGAGCATGCCCGGGGTGAAGAAGCTCTTGAACGAGTCCTCGCCCCGGCGGGCGTACATGGCCAGGTCCGGGCCGATGCGCGGGATCTGCTTGAGCAGGGACTCGAACTCGCGCTTGAACCTGGTGATCATGGGTCCGGAGAGCTTGCGGGACAAAAAGCTGGACAGGGCGCCCACGTTCTTGGAGATGGACATCTCGTTGTCGTTCAGCACGACCACGTACTTGAGGCCCATGTCCCCGGCCTGGTTCAGGCCCTCGTAGGCCATGCCCGCGGTCATGGACCCGTCGCCGATGATCGAGACCACGTTGTGGTCCTCCCCGGCCAGGTCCCTGGCCATGGCCATGCCCAGGCCCGCGGAGATGGAGGTGCTCGAGTGGCCCACGCCGAAGTGGTCGTAGGGGCTCTCGCAGGGCCTGGGGAAGCCGCTGATCCCGCCCAGCTGGCGCAGGGTCGGGAACCTGTCGCGCCTGCCGGTGAGCAGCTTGTGGGCGTAGGCCTGGTGGCCCACGTCCCAGATGATCCTGTCGCGCTCAAGGTCAAAGACCTTGAACAGGGCCAGGGTCAGCTCGACCACGCCCAGGGAGGGCGCGAGGTGCCCGCCGCAGAGCGAGACCTGCTCTATTATCGCCCGCCGGATCTCCGCGGCCAGGATCCCCAGCTCGCCCAGGGAGAGCCCGGCCACGTCCGAGGGCGAGTCGATCCGGGCCAGAAGCCCGCGCCCGCTGTCTTGTGTCATCTCCATCCTCTGTTCAAGGGCGCGTCTCAGAACGCCCTGTGCACGATGAACCGGGCCAGGTCGCGCAGAAACTCCGCGTCCGGCCCGGAGTACGGCGCGAGGCTCGAAAGGGCCCGGTCCGCGTGGACCCCGGCCAGCCGCCTGCTCTCCTCCAGGCCCACCAGGGCCGGATAGGTGCTCTTGCCCTTTTCCTGGTCGCTGCCCACGGGCTTGCCCAGGGCCTTCTGGTCCCCGACCACGTCCAGGATGTCGTCCACGATCTGGAAGGCCACGCCCACGGCCCGGCCGTAGGCCTCGGCCCGGGACAGGTCCTCGGGCCCGGCCCCGGAGAGCATCGCGCCGCACAGGCAGGCCGCGGTGATCAAGGCCCCGGTCTTCATGGCCTGCATGGTCCGGAGCTCGTCCAGGCCCAGGCCCGGCCGGCCGGTGTACTCCATGTCCAGGGCCTGGCCGCCGACCATGCCCCCGGCCCCGGCCGCGGCGGCCAAGACCGAGGTCGCCCGCAGGACCCTGTCCGCGGGCAGGCCGCGCGCAAGGCCCGAGGCGCACATGAGCCCGAAGGCCTCGGTCAACAGGCCGTCCCCGGCCAGGATGGCCGAGGCCTCGCCGAACTTCTTGTGGTTGGACGGCCTGCCGCGCCTCAGGTCGTCGTCGTCCATGGCCGGCAGGTCGTCGTGGATCAGGGAGTAGGTGTGGATGAGCTCCAGGCCCGAGGCGAACGGCAGGGCCGATTCCCGGTCCAGGCCCAGGAGCCCGGCCCAGGTGAGCGTGAGCACCGGCCTCAGGCGCTTGCCCCCGGCCAGGAGGCTGTACTCCATGGCCTCCAGGAGCCCGGCCGGGAAGCCCCGGCCCTTGAGGCAGCCGGCCAGAAAGGCGTCCACCTGCCCGGCCCTGGCCGCCAGCTCGGCCTTAAAGCCCATCGCCCTCCCCCTCGGCCTCCGGGGGCCCGAACTCCTTGAGCAGGCCCTCGCTGAGCACCTTGACCTCCTGCCTGGCGGCCTCGAGCTGGGCCCCGCACGAGCGGGCCAGGTCCAGGCCCTCGCGGTACAGGGCCACGGCGTCCTCCAGGTCCAGGTCGCCGCGCTCCAAGGCCTCCACGATCTCCTTGAGCCGCCCCAGACGCCTCTCGAAACTCGACTCCTCGGCCATGATTCATTCCGCCAGCAGTTTCTCCGCTCCGAAGCGGAGCAGGGGTTCGGGGTCCACCAGCCGGCCCTGGACGCTGACCCCGAAGTGCAGGTGCGGCCCGGTGGCCCGGCCGGTCATGCCCGCCAGGCCCACGGGCTGGCCCCGGGACACGCGCTGGCCCTGGGAGACCAGGGCCTCGCTCAGATGGAAATACATGCTCAGGACCCCGTTGCCGTGGTCCAGGTACAGGCTCTTGCCCGAGTAGTAGTGGTCCGCGACCAGGACCGCGACCCCGTCGGCCGCGGCCGCGACCGCCAGGCCCTCGGCGGCCCTGAAGTCCAGGCCCCGGTGCGGGTTCTTGGGCCTGCCGTTCAGTATGCGCCTGAGCCCGTAGACACTGGTCGCCTGGCCGGCAACGGGCCGCTTCAGGGGCAGGGACCAGCGCCGCTTCGGGCTGACCTCGGACAAGACCCTGGCCACCTCGGCCCGCTCCCTGGCGATGCGCGAAAGGACCTCCTCGGGCGGGGTGACCATGGGCTCGGGCAAATTCAGGGCCTGGGTGGCGTACTCCTTGGGCCTGACCGCGACCCGGCGGCGAAAGGTCTTCTTGCCGCTGTCCAGGCCGGCGGTGACCACCAGGTCCAGGCTGCCGGGCCGATCCGTGAGCACGTCGGTGCCGAGCATGGCCAGGGCCACGTGGCGGTCGTTCCAGACCGAGATCGAGGGGATGACCTCCTTGCCCCGCCAGTACACGGCCACCTCGCCCAGGGCCCGGTTGGCGGTCAGCCGGACCAGAAAGGGCTCGCCCAGGCCGACCTTTTCCGGCGCGGCCAGAACGACCAGCTCCTCTTCCTGGACCATTGCGGCCGGCGCGGCCGGGGTCTTTTGGCTGGCGTTCCCGGCCCCGGCCTCGTCCCCGTCCAGGAGCCCGAACTCCTGGGCCAAGGCCGGGAGAGCGGGCCAGGCCAGGGCCAGGAGCAGGAGCAAAATACACAGGCGCGGTCTAGTCATCGACACCTCCGGGTTCTCCGGCCGTAGTCCTGGCCCGGACCCGGCCATGGCAGACCCTGATGTCCAGCTCGTCCCCGGGCCGGACCTCGTCCGGGGAGCGCAGGAACCGGCCGGTCCTGAGCACGGTCACCAGGCCGAAGCCCCGTTGCAGGGGCCTCTCGGGGTCCAGGCCCGTAAGGCCCGCCCGGGCCAGGTCCAGGGCCGAGGTCCTGGCCCGGACCACGGCCGAGGCCGAGGCCTCAAGCCGCAAGACCCGGGCCTCCAGGTCCGCGGACCTCTCCCGGAGCCGCTCCGGGCCGAAGGCCCGCCTGAGCCCGGACACGGCCAGGCCCAGCTCGCCGCGCCTCTGGGCCGCAAAGCCCTGCCAGGCCCGCTCCAGCCCGCGAATCTCAAGCGCGAAGCCCTCAATGAGCCGCTCCAGGCGTCCGGCCGGGCTCAGCCAGGCCAGGGCCCGGTTCAGGGAGCGCAGATCCGCGCCCCTGGCCCGCAACAGACTGCCATAGGCCCGGGACAAACTCAATTCCAGGTCCCGGACCTCGCGGCGCAGGGCCGCGCGCTCGGGCCACAGGACCTGGGCCGCGTGGCTGGGCGTGGCCGCGCGCAGGTCGGCCACGTAGTCGGCGATGGTCACGTCCGGCTCGTGGCCCACGCCCGTGACCACGGGTATCCGGGCCCGGAAGATGGCCTCGGCCACGGTCTCGGTGTTGAAGGCCCACAGGTCCTCCAGGGACCCGCCCCCGCGGATGAGCACGGCGGCCTCGGCCCAGCCCTGGTCGCAGGCCTCGTCCAGGGCCGCGGCGATCTGGCCGGCCGCGGCCGGGCCCTGGACCTGGACCGGGTGGATGCGCAGCTCGCAGCCGTGGCCCCGGCCCCGGGCCAGGCGCAGAAAGTCCCTGACCGCCGCGCCCGTGGGCGAGGTGATCAGGGCCACGCGCACCGGGTGCTCGGGCAGGGCCATCTTGCGCGCCGCATCGAAGTAGCCCTTGTCCGCCAGGCGTCCCTTCAGGGCCTCGAAGGCCCTGTGCAGGTCGCCCGCGCCCCGGGCCTCAACCAGCTCGGCCACCAGCTGGTAGGCCCCCTGGGGCGGGTAGACGTTCAGCCTGCCCGCGCACAGGACCTCCTGGCCGTCCTCCAGCCGGGCCGGGAACTCGGCCTCGGCGGGCGAAAGGACCTCGCCGGTCAGGGGATGAACGGCCTCGCCCTCCGCGGCCCGGCCCTGGTCCTGGCTGGACTTGAACCAGACCACCTTGAGCACGGCCTCGCCGTCGGTCAGGCTGAAGTAGATGTGGCCGCTCATGGGCCGGGAGAGGTTGGCGACCTGGCCGCGGACCCAGACGAACGGGAACTCGGCCTCCAGGACGTCCTTGACCTCGCGGGTCAGCTCGCCGACGGTCAGTATCCTGGGCATGGCGCAGCGCCTCCGGCCTAGCCGGACTCAAGCCCCCAGGACTCCCAGACCCGGGCGCGCCAGGCCGCGAAGTCCGCAACGAAATCGTCCAGGGACAAATCGACGCGCTCCCCGCTGCGCCGGTCCTTGGCCTCGACCAGGCCCTTGGCCAGGCCCTTGGCCCCCAGGATGAGCTGCATGGGCAGGCCCATGAGGTCCGCGTCGTTGAACTTGACCCCGGGCCGCTCGTCGCGGTCGTCGAACAGGACCTCGACCCCGGCCTCGGACAGGACGCGGTAGAGCTCCTCGGCCTTGTCCGCCACGGCCCTATCCTTTCCGGCCAGGCCGATGAGCGCGACCTCGAAGGCCGCGATGGACGGCGGAAACAGCGGGCCGTGCTCGTCGTTGTTCTGCTCGATGGCCGCGGCCACTATGCGCGAGACCCCGATGCCGTAGCAGCCCATGACCATGGGCCGCTCCCTGCCGTCCTCGTCCAGGAAGCTCGCGTTCATGGCCTCGGAGTACTTGCGCCCGAGCTTGAACACGTGGCCGACCTCGATGCCCCTGGTAAAGGACAATCCCCGGCCGCAGCGCGGGCAGGGGTCCTGGGGGGTGACCGTCCGAAGGTCCGCGAAGCGCTCGATCTCGGCGTCGCGGCCGAGCAGGACGTTCTTCAGGTGCGCGTCGGCCCTGTTGGCCCCGCAGACCACGGGCCCGGAGAGGAGCAGCTCGCTGTCCGCGACAATCCTCGCGCCCGAAAGCCCGACCGGACCGGCAAAGCCCACGGGCGCGTTGGTAAGACTCCTGACCAGGGCCTCGTCGGCCAGGGCCAGGTCCGTGGCCCCCAAGAGGTTCCTGAGCTTGACCTCGTTCAATTCCCGGTCCCCGCGCACGAGCGCGGCCACGGGCAGGCCGTCGGCCTCAAAGATCAGGGTCTTGACCAGGTCCCGGGGGTCAAGGCCCAGAAATCCGCAGACCTCGTCCACGCTGTGTCTTCCGGGCGTGTCCACGATCTCGGGCTTGGGGGCCTGCTCCGGGACCATTGGGGCCCCGGGCGTTTCTCCCGGCAGGACGACCTCGGCCTTTTCCAGGTTGGCGGCGTAGCCGCAGGACCCATTTTCGCAGACCGCGATGGTGTCCTCGCCGGTCTCGGCCAGGACCATGAACTCGTGGGAAAAGCTGCCCCCGATGGGCCCGGAGTCGGCCTCCACGGCCCTGAAGCCCAGGCCGATGCGCGAAAAGGCCCGGACATAGGCCTCGAACATGTCCCGATAGCTCTTCTCGGCCCCGGCCTCGTCGCGGTCGAACGAGTAGCCGTCCTTCATCACGAACTCGCGGCCGCGCATGAGCCCGAAGCGGGGCCTTATCTCGTCCCTGAACTTGGTCTGTATCTGGTACAGGTTGACCGGCAGCTGGCGGTAGGAGCGGACCTCCCCGCGCACCAGGTCGGTGACCACCTCCTCGTGGGTCGGGCCCAGGCAGTAGTCCCGGCCGTGGCGGTCCTTGAAGCGCAAAAGCTCCTTGCCGTAGATGTCCCAGCGGCCGGTCTCCCGCCACAGGTCCGCGGGCTGGACCGAGGGCATGAATATCTCCTGGGCCCCGGCCCGGTCCATCTCCCGGCGGACGATGGCCGCGACCTTGTTCAGGGTCCGAAGCCCCAGGGGCAGGAAGGTGTATATGCCGGAGGTGAGCTTGCGGATCATGCCCGCGCGCACCAGGAGCCTGTGGCTGACGACCTCGGCCTCGGCCGGGTCCTCCTTCAAGGTCGGAACGTAGAAGCGGCTGAGTCTCATCTGTCTCCCCTTCTCTCCTCCAGAAAGGCGTCCAGCTCCTTGATGAACTCGGGCACCAGGTTCTTTGCGCCCCTGATCTTGCGCACCACCCGGCCCTTGCGGAACACGATGCCCAGGTCCCTGCCCCCGGCGATGCCGATGTCCGCCTCCCGGGCCTCGCCCGGGCCGTTGACCGCGCAGCCCATGACCGCCACGGTGAAGACCTCCTCGACCGACCTGAGCCGGTCCTCGACCTCGGCGGCCAGGGAGATGAGGTCTATCTCGGTCCGGCCGCAGGTCGGGCAGGAGACGATCTCCGGGCCCCTGGCGCGCAGGCCCAGGGCGCGCAGTATCTCCCAGGCCACGCCGACCTCGGCCACAGGGTCGTGGGTCAGGGACACGCGCAGGGTGTCGCCCAGGCCCTCCCAGAGCAGCACGCCCAGGCCGACCGCGGACTTGACCGCGCCGCGGACCAGGGTCCCGGCCTCGGTGATCCCGATGTGCAGGGGATAGTCGACCCTGGCCGCGAGCAGCTGGTAGGCCCTGATGGTGTCCAGCACCGAGGAGGACTTGAGCGATATCTTGATCCTGTCAAAGCCGCGCTTCTCGAGCATGGCCACGTGCCCCAGGGCGCTCTCGACCATGGCCTCGGGCGTGGGCCCGCCGAACCTGCGCAGCAGGTCCTTTTCCACGGACCCGGAGTTGACCCCGATGCGGATGGGCGCGCCGCGCGCAGCCGCCTGGTCCACGACCCGGTCCACGCGCCTCTTGCCGCCGATGTTGCCGGGGTTGATGCGCAGCCCGGCCACCCCGGCCTCCAGGGCCATGAGGGCCAGGCGGTAGTCGAAGTGGATGTCCGCCACCAGGGGCGCGGCCGAGGCCTTGCAGATGGCCGTCAGGGCCCGGGCGGCCTCCTCGTCGGGCACGGCCAGGCGCACGATCTCGCAGCCGGCCTCGACCAGCCGGGCTATCTGGCCCAGGGTCGCGGAGACGTCCCTGGTGTCGGTGTTGCACATGCTCTGCACGCGCACCGGGTTGTCCCCGCCGACGCTAACCCCGCCTATGTCCACGACCCTGGTCCTGGCGCGCTGCTTCATCTTCCCGTCCGACATAAGGTCTGCGGCCTCTTGAAAGGGGTGGATGGTACTTCATTTATCCCCCCAAGCCAAGCCGGGCCTGGCCGGGGATATCGGCCGCGGGCTCAGAAATAGCCCAGGTCCCTCAAGGCCTCCAGATGGCCTTCCTTGTCCGGGTCCCGGCCCGAGCGCTCGCCCTGCCCGGACCTGGCGGTGCACGGCGCGCAGCCCAGGGAGCGGTAGCCCTGGTCGTAGAGCCCGCAATAGGGCAGGCCCTGGCCGGTGATGAAGGCCCAGACGTCCATCTCGGTCCAGTCCAGGATCGGGTGGGCCAATAGGTGGTCCGGGTCCCGGCGCTGCTCCTGGAATTCGCGCTTGGCGCGCGAGGGATGCTCGTCGCGGCGCAGGCCGGTCAACAGGACCTCGAGGCCCAGGTCGGCCACGGCCCGCTTGAGGGGCGCTATCTTGAGCTCCCGGCAGCAGGCGACCTTGTCTTCGGCCGCCGGGTAGGCGGCGATATCCACGTCCGGCCGGGCCACGACCAGGTCCAGGCCCCAGTCGCGGGCCAGGCGGCCGCGCAGGGCCACGACCTCGGGGAACTTGAGCCCGGTGTCCACGCACAGGGCCCTGGCCGGCCCCAGGCCGTGCTCGGCCAGGAGCCCGCGCCAGAGCCAGAGGACCACGCCCGAGTCCTTGCCCCCGGTCCAGGCCACGGCAACCCTGCGGGCCCGGTCCAGGAATGCGGACAACAGGCGCCTGGTCCGGGCGACCTTGTGCTCCAGCGGGTCCGGAACGCTCAACAGCCCACCTCCAGGGCCAATGTCTGCACCCAAACAAGGGCCGTGGCAAGACCGGCCTTGCGTCGGGCGCGGCCCAAGGGTATAAAAAATACGACAACCCAAGGGACCAAAGATGCTCAACAAAATAAGAACCATGGCCAGGGAGGCGGATGTCTGCGTGCTGGCCACCTGCAGGGACGGGGCGGCCCACTGCTCGCTCATGGCCTATGTCGCGGGCGAGGACGACAGGTTCTACATGGTCGCCTCCGCGGGGAGCAAGAAGTACCAGAACCTGGAGGCCAACCCCAGGGCGAGCCTGCTGATCGACGACCGCGACAGACAGCCTAAGTCGGGACGGGGCGACATCTCGGCCCTGACCGTGTCGGCGTTCAGGCGGGACATGTCCGGGGACGAGGAGAAGGTCGCCCTGGCCCGGCTGCTGGAGCGCCATCCCCGGATCAGGGCCCTGGCCTCGCGGCCCGAGGCCCGCATCGTCTGCCTCAAGGCCTCGGGCTACCTCCTGGCCCAGGGCGTGGACAAGGCGACCTACGTGGACCCGGCCGGGGAGGAGGCAAAAAAACCTTGACGCCCGGACGCGCCGACATTAAGAATTTGCCTCTTCACTGCGCCCGTAGCTCAGTTGGATAGAGCGCCGGACTACGAATCCGTAGGCCGCAGGTTCGAATCCTGCCGGGCGCACCAGAAAAAACAAGGGGTCGGGCCACGGGTCCGCCCCTTTTTTATTCATTTCCCGGCTTTCAGGCTATCACCATTCTGCCCCAGTTTCTCGGCCACGCTTCCGCATTAAAAATGTAATTCAGCAGTTATGAATTGGCTATTATACACAGAGGCAGCGAACTACTTGATCTAATTGCATATCAGTATAAGTAAAAGCTGTAATATGGATGATAAAAAATAGTTATAAAAAAAACAATAACACTTATGACGTATGACACTCGTTACTGCAATAGTAGCACCCATTAGCCAGGATATAATACTCCTTAGCCTTACGCACTGCCCCATGGCAGGAAGAAAATTCTCCCAAATAAATCCGGTTTTGCTCGTTCGGCATATATGAACATCCTTGCCGATGGACCTCGTGGTCACCATTAGTCTGAGCATTTTTGTTAACGTAATACCTAGCCATACTGCCTCCTTTATTGATGTGGAGATATACCAAGACTAAACATGCCTGGTAAATTTTGTCAATATGTTGGTATAGATAAGACAAAAAAATAATCTGTAAGCAAAAGTTATCGCTCTCAATGTTTTCTTGTCTCTTGAAATCTTAACCTTTTTTAATAAGCTCAAAGACCAGACTGTTTATGTAAATATATTAATGGCTAACTATTTGATATCCCACATGATCCGCCCCACACTACAAGATGGCAGCCTTTGAGTAATGGTATATTGATTTGGCTACTCAATCGCTGTATATTCATGATTATACTTTCTAACCAACAATGACAGGATTGTACTATGTCTAAACAGCTTCACGAGGTTCGCGACCCAATTCATATTTTCATCAACTATAACAACAATGAACGAAGAATCATCGATTCGGCACCGTTTCAGCGACTTCGCCATATACATCAACTTGCCTTGACATATCTTGTTTATTCTGGTGCAACCCATCGTCGATTTGAGCATTCCCTAGGCGTTATGCATCTTGCCTCCAAAATATTTGATACTATTACGCGTCCTCAGAATCTAGAAAATGCCCCTAAAGCTATCCGGGATGAATTGTCCGATGAGTCCAGAATGATGGAGTGGCGTTCTACCCTGAGGTGGGCAGCACTATGCCATGATATAGGACATCTTCCCTTTTCACATGCGGCAGAGAAGGATCTCCTCCCGGAAGGGATAGACCACGAGACCATGACTAAGAGGCTGGTACTCGATACCATGGAATCCGTGTGGAACAAGTTCGGGCCAGTCAAACCAACACCGGAAATTGTAGCCAAAATAGCGGTTGGGCCGGAAAAAACAAATGACCTACCCCCTTTTAGCCCAGTCGAAACCCTCTTATCAGAGATAATCACGCATGATGTTTTCGGGGCCGACCGCATGGACTACCTTCTAAGGGACTCACTTCATACAGGTGTGAAGTACGGATCCTTTGACCTCCATCGGCTCATTGACACCATGCGTATTCTAAAGGCTGTGAGTCTTGAACCGAATGACACATCTGAAGAACCTGCTTTGGGTGTAGAAAGGGGTGGGCTTGAGGTAGCTGAATCTTTGCTAATGGCTCGTTATCTGGTCTTTTCTCAAGTTCTCTTTCATCCCGTTCGAAGGATCTATGACAAGCACCTCGCCGACTTCCTAAAGGCTTGGCTCCTTGATGGCGTGTTCGACGTCAAGCTTGAAAGCTATCTTAAGCTAACGGATAATGAGGTATTAGCAGCTATGCTGGAAGCTTCATTAGACCAGACTAAGCCAGGACATGATCACGCTATCCGGATTATGTCCCGTAATCATTTTAGGAAGGTATACCAATTGACACGGCAAGATTTGTCGCGAGTCGTGGATGTGCTTGACAAGGTGCGTGAGATATTGGCCGAAAGATATGGTGAAAACAATGTGCGATATGATGATATTAGCAAGCGGACAAGCCTTGACCCAACGAACAGCGACTTTCCGATACTAACTCAAGATGGCCGTACTCAGCTTGCCTCAGCCGAGTCAGGAGTTATGACAGGTCTACCCGACGCGGTCACAGGATATGTTTTCGTGGCACCTGAACACGCGGATGATGCTCGACAATTTTTAAATAAAAGTCTAGAAAAATTGATAGGTGACTGGCAAGCGGAAGGGGACGATTAGCACGTGGAGGAAAAAGTGAACAATGTCAAAGAGATGACTTTGGCGCTGGAGATGCTTCAGGCGCTACGAAGTCATAAAAGCTGGTCTGGTGAAACCCATTTGCAAAAAGCGATGTTTATTTTTACCTCTCAGAAACCCAACGCCCTTGGAAGCAATTTCGTTCTCTATAAACACGGACCATATTCCTTTGAACTACATGAACAGATTTCAACCTTATGCATGCTCCAGTTAGTCGAACGGCAGCCACACCCCCCATATGGTCCACGTCTGTGCCTTACCGAAAGAGGGGAAAAATTCCTTTGCAAGCATAAAGATTCTCTCGAATCGGACCATATTGGATTGGTTAACCGCATTGCTCAAAACATTGGCGACAAAGGGGTCAATCAGCTTGAGAAGTTGGCAACCGCTCTCTGGTTCAGCAAGCAGTACCCAAATAAAAATCGGGACGATTTAGCCAAGGATATCAATACAGTCAAGCCCCACATCCAACTGGAGGAAGCCTTAGAATCTTTTTCGAATCTTGACCATATCATCCGGCAAATAAGCCGCTAGGCTCATTGCGGTTTACACAGAGCGGAACCTACTGGCTACGTTGGAAGCACTGATGGTTTTGCGCTCCAGGTGAGGATAAGTCCATTTTGTGACCGATCACCTCACACTAATCAACTTACCTTTCCGTTCATCACTGGGAACCTTACGCGCCTTAACGGTCTCTTCCGCCTATAAGCAAATCAAATGGGCATATCTAATCGTAGGTCGCAGGTTCGAATCCTGCCGGGCGCACCAGAAAAAACAAGGGGTCGGGCCACGGGTCCGCCCCTTTTTCATTCGCCCGCGTCCGCCCCGGCGTCCGGCCCGGCCTCGGCCCGGGGCTCCAGGGGCAGGCGGATGATGAACGTCGTGCCCACGCCCTCCTCGGTCTCGAAGTCTATCTCCCCGCCCAGGCGCTCGGTTATCTGGGTCCGGGCTATGGACAGGCCCTGGCCCGTGCCCCGGCCCACGGGCTTGGTGGTGAAGAACGGATCGAATATCCTGGACCTGATGGACTCCGGGATGCCCTGCCCGGTGTCCTTGACCCGGATCTCGACCCGGTCCCCGGCAAGCCCGGTGGACACGGTGATCCTGCCCTTGTCCTGGGGGTTCTTGTCCAGCTTCTCCCCTATGGAGTGGGCCGCGTTGGTGATCAGGTTGAGCAGAAACTGGTTGAGCTCGCCGGGCACGCAGGGCACCAGCGGCAGGGCCGGGTCCAGGTCCAGGTCCAGGTCCGCGACATACTTCCACTCGTTCGTGGAAACGGTCACCGTGCTCCCGATGGCCTCGTTCAGGTCCGTGGGCACGATCTTGTCCAGGCCCGGGTGGGCGAAGCGCTTCACGGACTGGACTATCCAGGATATCCTGGTGATGCCCTCCAGGGTCTCGTCTATGGCCCCGAGCACGTCCTCCCTGAACATCTGCGGATCGACCCTGTCCAGGGCCAGGCCAAGGGCCTGCGCGGACTCGGCAAAAGGCCCGGAGTCCCGGGCCAGGCGCGCCAGTTCGGCCGAGGCGTCAAGCACCGCCTGGACGCCGGGCATCGTGTCCTTGAGGAACTTCACGTTGTTGAACACGTATTGGGCCGGGGTGTTGATCTCGTGGGCAATGCCCGCGGCCAGCTGGCCCACGCTCTCCAGCCTGTGGGCCTGATTGAGCTTCTGCTCCAAGAGCCTGACCTCGGTCATGTCCGCGATCACCGACAGGGAGCCGGTGAACCGGGCCCCCTCGCCGAACACCGGGGCGATGGATATCGAGACCGTGCGCTGGCCGCCGGGCGCGGGCGTCAGGTCCAGCTCGTAGCGGCAGCCGGGTTGGCCGCCGGCCCGGCAGCTCCTGCCGACCCTGAACTCCGGGCCCACGACCTGCTTGGCGTCCCGGCCTTCCAGGCCCTCGCGCTCCAGGCCGAGGAGGTCGGCGAAGCGCTGGTTGCAGTAGGTTATGAGCCCCTCCCCGTCCACGACCACCAGGCCCTCGTTCATGGTCTCCACGAGCTCGCGGAAACGCGCCTCGCTCCTGCGCAGCTCGTTCTCGACCCGGTTCCTGTCGGTCACGTCCATGATCGCCCCGACTATGCCCGCGACCTTGGCCTCGTGGTCCAGGAAGGTCGCCCTGCTGAAGACCACGTCCCTGGACTTCCCGGCCCTGGTCAAGACCTCGGACTGGTAGACCTGCCTGCCCGGGTTCGACAAAAGCTCCGTGTCCTGCTGATAATAGAGCCTGGCCTGCTCCTGGGGCCAGATATCCAAGGCCGTCTTGCCCACCAGGTCCCGGCGGGGCGCGCCCAAGAACTCCTCAAAGGCCCTGTTGCAGCCGATAAACGCGCCCTGCAGGTCCTTGAAGAACACCGGGATCGGGACCGCGTCCATGAGCCCCTCGAGAAACCCGAGCTTGTCCCGGAGCTGGATATTGGAGGCCTCAAGGTCCGAGGTCTTGGCCTCGATCTCGGCCTCCAGCCTCTCCTGGTGCCGCCTGTTCTCCCTGAGCAGCGAGGCCCTGGACAGGGCCCCCTCCACGGCCAGGAAGAGCTCCCTGCGCCTGGTTATGGGCTTGGTCAGAAGGCCCCAGGCGCCAATTTTCAGGACCTGGAGTATCTCCTCCAGCCGGCCGTCCCCGGAAAGCATCACCACCGGAACACAGGGATCGGCCCGCCTGATCTCGGCCAGGGCCGCGATGCCTTCCATGTCCTCCAGGTCGATGTCCACGAGCACGATGTCCGGTTTCTCGACCCGGAACAGGTCCAGGCCGAGGCGGCCCTTTTCGGCCCGGAGCACCTCATAGCCCCAGGTCTCGAGGTAGCCGCTCATGGTCCTGACCTCTTCGGGGTCCTGCTCGATCAGCAGCACGCGGCCTTGGCGCTTGGTCTTGAGGCTCATGTCCGGTCTCCGGGTGGGCCTGAAAAAAGTCGGCCCGCGGTCATGCGCGGGGCCGCAGAAGCCAGCCCGGCATCTCGAGGTTTATAATAATTTATGCACGTTATCCGCCAAGCCCGCCGCGGGCAACAAAAAAACCTGACCCCCGCCTGACCCCTGCCAGGCGGGCAATTCGCGGCCGGGCCGGCCGAAATCAGGCCGAAAGGGGGGCCTCGGAAACAAGTCCGGGCCCGGGTCGGCGCGGGGCCTATTTCTCGGGGCCGCCCGCGAAGTAGAAGTAGCCGGTGAGCGAGGACGCCTCCCAGGGGACCTGCTTCTTGCCTGTCTCCTCCACCACGCCCATGCGCACGCGCATGAACACGTCGCTCACGGCCAGGCCGGGAACCGCGATGTTCCTGAGCAGGTGCTTGGTGTACACGCCGTTGCGGCCCTCGCCGTCCGCGGCGATGGCCCCCGGGGCCGTGGCGTAGGCGATCAGCGAACCAGTGGGGGCGTCCATCTTGGCCAGGCCCCGGCCCGCGGAACGGAAGCTCCGGGCAAAGGGGTTGTTGCGGCAGGCGTCCAGGATGACGATGTTCAACTCGTTTCCAGCGTCCTCCATCTTGCCCAGGACCCGGCCGGCGTCCACGCACTCGAAGCGCACGTCGGACTCGGACTCGAGATCCGCGTCCACGGGCACCAGGTAGTTGCGGCCCTCGACCTGGATGCCGTGCCCGGCAAAGTAGAACAGGCCGGTCCCGCCCCTCTTCAGCTTGGACCAGAACCGGCTGATGGCGTCCTCCATCGGCCTCTGGCCCACGTCCTGCCTGAGGATGACCTCGAAGCCCAGCTTCTGCAGGGCCGCGGCCATGTCCTTGGCGTCGTGGACCGGGTTCTTGAGCGGGGCCTGGGGATACGCGCCGTTGCCGATGACCAGGGCCACGCGGCGGCCGTGCACGGCAAAGGCGGCCGCAGGCGGCAGGGCCTCCTCCCGCTCGGCCTGCACATCCGCCTTTTGCGCCTCGGCCGACTCCAGGGCCTTGATCGCGGCCAAGAGCTTTTCCGAGCCGTCAAGCCCGGCGGTGAAGGACTCCAGGGCCGCGTTCGAGGCGCTGGCAAAGGCGAAGTTCATGGCCGGGAAGGGGACCGTGTCCTCGCCCTCGGCCGCGACCCGCTCGATTATCCCGCCGGCCGGGTCCATGAAGATCGCCTCCAGCCTGGCCTTGCTCTTCTGGCCCGAGGAGCTGCCCAGGGTCACCTGGACGTCGATGACCGCGCAGAGGTCAAGACCCAGCTCCGCGGCCTCCTGCACGGTCTTGACCGGCACGACCTCCTTGAAGCGGCGCTTGAGTATCTCGTCCAGGTTGTTCGGGATATAGTCGGGGTTCAGCTCGTTGATGGCGCCGGGGCTCGCGAACGGGCCGGACATCTGGATGTAGAAGGTCCGCTGCTGCTCCACGTACTGCCGGGACTTGGCCACGTTCTCCGAGAGCATGACCCCGAGGCGCAGGTCCCAGGAGGGCCCCTGCCCCCCGGTCCCGACCCCGCGGACCCCGGCCAGGGGATCGGTGTACTGCGGGGCCACGGTCACGCACCCGGCCAAGAGCAGGCAGGCGGCCATGAAAACAAACTTCCAGCGGCGCATGTTCCGGCCCCTCCGTGTCTAGATGGCGTCCAGGACCATGGGACTTGATTCTGCTCAAAGGGCCCGGAAAAGGCAAGCCCCGGGGCCGGGTCCGGAGCGGGAAAAAGGGCGCGAAAAACGGCCCCGGCGACCCCGGCCGGGGCCGGTCAGTCCCGGGCCAGGCGCACGCAGTACACGGCCAGGCCGAACAGGATTAGGCCCAGAAGGCCGAGGAGCAGAAACAGGCCCGGGTCCGGTGCCCGTCCGAAGGCCGCGGCCCGGATGGCCTTGGAGGCCGGGGTCAGGGGCAGGACCGAGACCGCGGTCCGGGCCCAGTCCGGAAGGCGGTCCACGGGAAAGAAGGTCCCGCCCAGAAAGGCCATGGGCGTGATGACCAGGCTGGTGAGCATGGACTGGTCGGCGTGGGACTTGACGACCATGGCCATGGCCACGGCCAGGCAGGCGAAGACGAAGCTGTTCAGGAACACCCCGAGCCAGAAGAGCGGGCCCCAGCAGCCGCGCACCCCGAACAAGAAGCCCAGGCCCAGGATCATGGCCACGCCCAGAAAGGCCCTGGTCACCCCGGCCAGGACCTCGCCCAGGGCGTACCCGGCCGGGCTGACCGGCGCGGCCTGGATCTCCTCGAAGACCTTGTGGTAGAAGCGCGAGATGTTGATCTCGCTGGCAACGGCCCAGGCCTGGGTCATGCTGGCCATGGCCGCGAGCCCGGGGATCAGGAACTCCAGGTAGGTCCGGCCGTCGAAGCGCGGCTCCGGGCCCATGGCGTAGCCGAAGGCCACGATGTACAGGAGCGGGGACACGGCCATGGACACCGACAGCCTCCTGAGCCTGCGCCGGAGGATGAGCGTCTCCCGGTAGTACACGGCCCGCCAGCCCCGGATCATTCCAGCCTCCTGCCGGTCGCGGCCCTGAAGGCGTCCTCCAGGTTCACCCGGCGGACCAGAAATCCGCCCTCCCTGCCCGAGGCGTAGTCATTGGCCTGCTGGCGGGTCGGGAAAAAGGCCGGGGCCTGGTCCGCGTCGTGCACCGGGTCAAAGGCCCAGACCCCGTAGGGCCGCATCAGGTTCTCGGGCGTGTCCAGGGCGACCAGCCGGCCGTGGTCCAGAAAGGCCACCCGGTCGGCCAGAAACTCGGCCTCCTCGATGTAGTGGGTGGTCAGAAACACGGTCGAGCCGTCGCGCTGGATCTTCTTTATCAGGGCCCAGATGCGGCGGCGGATGTTCGGGTCCAGGCCAACGGTGGGCTCGTCCAGAAACAGGATCGCCGGCTCGTGCATGAGCGCGCGGGCAATGGTCACCCGGCGCTTCAGGCCCCCGGACAGGTCCTTGACCAGGGACCCGTCGCGCTCGGCCAGCTCCACGTAGTCCAGGACCTCGGCGATCCTCGAGCGCCTGGCAATCGCGGGCATGGCGAACAGCCGGCCGTGGATGTCCAGGTTCTCGCGCACGGTCAGGTCCTGGTCCAGGTTGATGGTCTGGGCGACCACCCCGCACTGGGCCCTGGCCTCCACGCCCTGGGCGGCCAGGTCAAAGCCGTTGAGCTCGACCTTGCCCTGGATGCGCCTGGTCAGGCCGGACAAGATGCGGATGGTCGTGGTCTTGCCCGCGCCGTTCGGCCCCAGATAGGCGAATATCTCCCCGGCCGCCACGGCCAGGCTGACCCCGCACAGGGCCTCGCGCCCCTTGTAGGCCTTGCGCAGGCCGTCCATGAGGATCATGGGCCGGTCCGTACGGCCCTCGGTAACACCTTTTACCAATTTATATTCTTTCCATACTTGATTTTTCGATAAAAATATATCAATAGTCTTCCGGATTCCTCTAACCGTGATCTTGGTAGCTTAATACGGGAATTCTTGCAACGATGCAGGCATCCTTCAGCTATTCGTGCCAAAAGACCCTGAAAACGCTCTTGGGGTCCCTGGCCCTGGGCTGCCTGGCCCTGGCCCTGCTCGCATCTCCCGCCCGGGCGGGCGAGGTCGCGGTCACCGACGCCCTGGGCAGGGAAACCATCGTCAGCCTGCCGGTGCGCCGCCTGGTGGTCCTGAACTCCGACGCCCTGGAGGCGGTGCGCATCCTTAAGGCCCAGGACCTGGTGGTCGGGGTGGACGCCTCGCCCGGAACGCGGCCCTGGTTCTGGGGGCCCCTGGCCGGGCTGCCCAGGGCCGGGACCTGGCGCGAGGCCAACCTGGAGGCCATCGTTGCCCTGAGGCCGGACTTGGTCCTCTGCTACGGCCAGAGGCCGGGCCCGGAGCTGGAGACAAGGCTCGCGCCCCTGGGCGTGCCCGTGCTGCGCCTGGACTTCTACAAGCCCGGGACCCTGGCCCGGGAAATGGCCGCCCTGGGTGAGATACTGGACCGCAAGGCCCGGGCCGCCGAGTTCCTCGACTGGCACACGGGCCTGATCCTGACCCTGGCCGCCATCAGGGACAAGGCCGGTTCGCGGCCCCTGGTCTATTCCGAGAGCTACTCGGCCTTTCACGCCCACGGCCCGGGCTCGGGCGGCTTCGACCTCGTGGAGCTGGCCGGCGGCCGCAACATCAGCCAGGGCCTGGGCGCGCCCTATCCCCAGGTGACCCCGGAGTGGATCGTGAGCCGGGACCCCGAGGTGATCGTCAAGGCCGTGCCCTCAGGGGCCGGGGACGAAAACGCCCGCGAGCGGCTTGAGCGGGCCGTGCGCGACATCCTGGCCCGGCCCTGCCTGGCCGATGTCCGGGCCGCGCGCCAGGGCCGGGTGTACGCGCTCTCGGGCGACCTGCTGGCCGGGCCCGGCCTGGCCGCCGGGCTGGCCTACCTGGTCAAGTGGCTGCACCCGGACCTGGCCGCGGACCTCGACGGCCGGGCCGTCTACGCCCAATACCTGCGACTCTTCCAGGACCAGCCCCTGACCGGGGCCTGCGCCTGGCCGGAGGACCGATGACCGAGCAGCTCGCCCAGGCCGCGGCCCGGGTGCGCGCCGTGTATCACGGGCTGGCCTCGCGCAAGGCTTGGCTGCTCGCGCTCATGGCCGCGGCCCCGCCCCTGGCCGCGCTCCTGTCCATGTCCATCGGCTCGGCCGATCTGTCCCTGGCCGAGGTCGTGGGGGCCGTGTTCAATCCGGTCGGGCTGGCCGCGGACATCATTTGGGACCTGAGGCTGCCCAGGACGCTCATGGCCCTGTTGGCCGGGTTCGGCCTGGCCCTGTCCGGGACCGTGTCCCAGTCCATCCTGCGCAACCCCCTGGCCTCGCCGTTCACCCTGGGCGTGGCCAGCGGGGCCGGGTTCGGGGCCGTGCTGGCCATCGTCTGCCTGGGCGGGCGCTCCGAGTGGCTCATCGCGGCCCTGGCCTTTGCCTTTGCCCTGCTCTGCTCGCTCCTGGTCCTGGCCGTGGCCAGGATCAGGCGGGCCTCGGCCGAGACCCTGATCTTGTCCGGGGTGGCCCTGATGTACCTGTTCTCGGCCCTGACCTCGCTCATGCAGTACATAAGCCCCCTGGAGGAGGTCCAGCAGACCGTGTTCTGGTTCTTCGGCAACCTGTCCAAGGCGGGCTGGCCCGAGATCGGGCTGGCCGGGCTCATGATCCTGGTCCCCTTCCCCCTGCTCATGTGCGCCTCCTGGGACCTGAACCTGCTCATGCACGGCGACGAGGAGGCCGCGTCCATGGGGGTCAACGTGCAGAGGCTGAGGGGGGTCGGCGTGGTCCTGTCCGCGCTCATGGCCGCCGGCGCGATCTGCTTCACCGGGGTCATCGGGTTCGTCGGCCTGGTCGCCCCGCACATGGCCCGCATGCTCATCGGCAGCGACCACCGCTTCCTTTTGCCCGCCTCCGGGCTCCTGGGCGCGGCCCTGGTGGCCGGGGCCGACGTCCTGGCCAGGACCGTGTGGCCGCCCCAGGTCGTGCCCATCGGGATCATGACCTCGTTTCTGGGCGTGCCCTTCTTCTTCTACCTGTTGGCCAAAAAGGCCAGGAGGCTGTGGTGAGCCTGACGGTCAGGGGCATCGAGTTCGGCCGCGGGGCCCAGAGCGTGCTCTCCGGGGTCGGGCTCACGGCCGAGCCCGGGGAGGTGGTCGGCGTGCTCGGCCCAAACGGCGTGGGCAAGACCACGCTGCTAAAATGCATCCTGCGCATCCTAAGGCCCCGGTCCGGGAGCGTGAGCGTGGACGGCCAGGACATGGCCTCCCTCACCCCCAGGCAGAGGGCCAAACGCTTGGCCTACGTGCCCCAGGGCGCGCCGGCCCGCTTCCCGCTCAGCGTGTTCGAGTTCGCGCTCATGGGCCGCAGGCCCCATCTGCGCTGGCGGCCCTCGGCCAAGGACGCCGAGGTGGTCGCCGAGACCCTGGCCAGGCTGGGCCTCGAGGACCTGGCGGGCCGGGACTTCGAGTCCCTGAGCGGCGGCCAGAAGCAGAAGGTCCTCCTGGCCCGGGCCTTTGCCCAGCAGGCCCGGTACCTGCTCCTGGACGAGCCGACCAGCAATCTGGACGTCAACCATCAGCTCGAGATCATGGGCCTTCTGCGCCGGGCCGTGGCCGCGGACGACATGGGCGCGGTCATCGCCATCCACGACCTGAACCTGGCCGCCAGGTTCGCGGACCGCGTGGTCCTGCTCTTCCAGGGCGCGGTCTTCTCGGACGGCGAGCCGGCCGAGGTCCTGAGCGAGGAGAACGTGCGCGCCGTGTTCGGCGTACAGGTCAAGGTATTCGGCTACAACGGCCAAAGACATCTGATACCCGTACAAACCGTGGGAAGGTGAGATGCGAAATCCTGAATGCAAAACCCGGAAGAGCCGTTCGGCCGGCCCGAGGGCCCTGTGTCCGGCGGCCCTGTGTCTGATCGTCCTGGCCTTTGCCGGGCAGGCCGCGGCCGAGCACAACGCCACGCGCATGGACGAGCTCGTGGTCACGGCCACCCGCACCCTGAAGAAGGTGGACGAGGCCCCGGCCAGCGTGACCGTGCTGACCAGGGAGGACCTGAAGAAGAACAACTACGAGACCCTTGACGAGGCCCTGAGGCGCGAGGCCGGGGTCTGGATCAGGCGCGGCCGGGCCCTGCAGGAGACCACGCCGAACATCAGCATGCGCGGCATGGGCGGCGGGGACAGGATACTGGTGCTCATAAACGGCCTGCCCGCCAACAGCGGCTACAACGGGTCCACGCCCTGGAACGAGCTGCCCATGGGCAACGTGGAGCGCATCGAGATCAGCCGCGGGCCCAGCTCGGCCCTCTACGGCGGCAACGCCATGGGCGGGGTGGTCAACGTCATCACCAAGCTGCCCATGGACCGGGAGGCCGAGGTCCGGGCCGGGTTCGGAAGCCACGACACCTACAAGTACGGCCTGCGCGCCGGGGACCGCTACCACGACTGCCTGAGCGTGGGCGCGGGCTTCGAGTCCGAGTGGACCCACGGCTATCCCGCGAGCCTGGTCGCCAGGACCCCGGGGGCCGGGGCGGGCGCGACCGGCGGCGGGTTTCCGGCCAACAACAACTACGACCAGTACAGGTGGATCGTGGGCGACAAGGGCGACAACTGGGCCGACCGCTGGGTCGCGGACCTGACCATGGCCCTGGACACCGAGGACACGGCGGTCTGGCGCATGGACTTCTCCTACGGCCGGCACAAGTACGGCTACGGCGAGCCCAACTCCTACGCCGACGACGGCGGCTACTCCGGGAGCATCGACATCGGCGGCGGCCAAAGGGTCACCTACTCCCCCTCGCACTTCATCTCCTACGCGGGCATCGGCCAGGAGGACACGGCCAATGTCGCCCTGTCCCTGGAGGACCGGTTCGACGACTACGCGCTCAAGGTCAAGACCGGATACCAGCGCAAGGACAAGTGGTACACCACGCCCTCGGGCGCGGGCTCCTACGAGGACGCCGCGGGCACCCTGAGCGAGAGCCTGACCCATTCGCTGTTCGTGGACGCCCAGGCGGACAGGCCGCTTGGCCAGGACCACCTCCTGACCCTGGGGACCTACCTGCGCCACAACATCTTCGGCTCGGACGACTACGACCTGAGCTTCTACCGCGACGAGACCAGCAAGACCGCGCACACGCGCATCACCCAGGGCAAGGACCTGATGCTCGCCCTGTTCGCCCAGGACGAGTGGCGCATGTCCGAGACCTTCACCCTGTACCTCGGCCTGCGCTGGGACGGCTGGCAGGCCTTTGAGGGCAAGTCCGGGGACCTCGGCCAGGAGGAGAGCTTTCCCAAGCCCTTTGACTGGGCCGTGAGCCCGCGCATCTCCGGGGTCTGGAATCCCAAACCGGACACCTTTGTCAGGGCCACGGCCGCGCGCAGCTTCAGGCCGCCGAACCTCTACGAGCTGTACCGCAAGTGGCAGGGCGCGACCACCTACCTCCCCAACCCGAACCTCAAGCCCGAGACCGTGACCTCGTTCGAGATCGGGGCCGACCAGTACTTCCTCAAGCGCGAGCTCAGGCTCTCGGCCACGCTCTTCCACTCCATCTTCGAGAACGCGATCATGTCCACCACCGTGGGCACGAACAACTACAAGTACAACATGGACGAGGCCAGGATCTCGGGCCTGGAGATCGAGACCAGGTACGAGCCCTGGGACTGGCTGTCCCTGTGGGCCAACTACACCTTCAACTACGCCAAGGCCGTGGACAACGAGGAGGACCCCACAGTGGAGGGCAAGTGGCTGACCAACGTGCCCCACGACCTGGTCAACCTCGGGGCCGACATCAAGTACGGCTGGGCCACGCTCAGCGTGTCCGGAAACTACCAGGGCACGGTGTTCACCAACGACCTGAACAAGGACCTGTGCCACGACGCCTACAACGGCTACAGCCGACGCTGGCTCTGGGACGCCAAGCTGCTCTGCGAGCCGACCGCGAACTGGGAGCTGTCCCTGTCCGCGGAGAACCTCTTTGACACCGAGTACTACGAGTCCTACGTTGGGCGGCCGAGGACCATATTCTTCGAGACCGCCTGGAAGCTGTAGGAAAACAAAGGACGAGCGCATGAACATAGTCTGCCTGATGTGGAGCAGCCACATATCCATGCTCGTCCGGGCCGTGCGCGGCCTGGACGACGTCCAGGCCTCGCTGTTCTCCACCAGGACCCTGGAGAACGACCCGGCGGTCGCGGACCGGGCCCTTTCGGCCATGTCCCGGGCCGACGCGGTCATCCTGTACCGGTCCACCGAGCCGTTCTGGGAGACCATGGACAAGAGGCTCAAGGAGATATCGGCCAAGGTCCCGGTGATCTGCCTGAGCTTCGACCCCTCGTTCTGGGCCCTGTCCTCGGCCGCGCCCGAGGTGGTCCGGGCCTGCCACGCCTACCTGGTCATGGGCGGCGAAGACAACTACGCCAACATGCTGCGCTTCGTGGCCGCCGAGGTCCTGGGCCAGGACGCCGGGTTCGAGCCGCCCAGGGACGTGCCCTGGGACGGCCTCTACCACCCGGACGCCCAAAAGCCCCGCTTCGAGACCCTGGACGAGTACCTGGCCTGGTACGGCCCAGTGGCCGAGGCCCGGGGCCTGGGCAGCGGGCCCTGGGTCGGGGTGGTCTTTTCCAGGCACTACTGGGTCAACCGCAACCTGGCCGTGGAGGACGCCTGCATCAGGGCCCTCGAGGCCCAAGGCCTGCGGGTCGCGGCCCTGTTCACCTACGGGGTGCGCGACGAGTCCCTGGGCACCAGGGGCGCCGAGGCCGCGGTCAGGGACGTGTTCCTGCGGCCGGACGGGCCGCGGATCAAGGCCCTGGTCAAGCTCCAGGCCTTTTTCCTGGCCAGCTCCAGGCACGAGGACAACGCGGCCGCGGCCGGACGGGGATCCAGGCTCTTGGCCGAGCTCAACGTGCCGGTCTTCCAGCCCGTGATCTCCTCGCACCTGTCCGTGGCCGAGTGGCAGGACAGCGCCCAGGGCCTGGCCGGGGACATCGCCTGGTCCGTGGCCATGCCCGAGTTCGAGGGCGTGATCGAGCCGCTCTTGATCGGCGCGGCCAAGCGCTTCACCGACGGTGAGACCGGCACCCTGGTCGAGGAGCGCGAGCCCGTGGCCGAGCGCTGCCAGAGGCTGGCCGCGCGCGTGGCCCGCTGGGCGCGCCTGGCGGACAAGCCCCCGGCCGAGCGCAAGGCGGCCTTCATCCTGCACAACAGCCCGTGCAACGGGGCCGAGGCCACGGTGGGCGGCGGCGCCAACCTGGACACCTTGGAGAGCGTGGCCCGGGTCATGCAGGCCATGCGCCGGGCCGGATACCAGGTGACGCCGCCGGAGAGCGGCAAGGAACTCATCGAGACCATCATGGGCCGCAAGGCGGTGTCCGAGTTCCGCTGGACGACCATTGACGAAATCGTGCGCAAGGGCGGGGTCCTCGAACGGATATCCCTTTCGACCTACCTCAAGTGGTGGCAAGACTTCCCGGCCAAGGTCAGGAAAAGGGTCGCCGAGACCTGGGGCGAGCCCCCGGGCCAGGAGATGAACGGCGTGCCCCCGGCCATGGTCCACGAGGGCGACATCCTGCTCACCGGCGTGTCCTACGGCAACGCCGTGGTCATGACCCAGCCCAAGCGCGGCTGCGCCGGGCCGCGCTGCGACGGCCAGGTGTGCAAGATACTGCACGACCCCGAGGTCCCGCCCCCGCACCAGTACCTGGCCACCTACCGCTGGCTGGACAAGGGCTTTGAGGCCGACGTGCTGATCCACGTGGGCACCCACGGCAACCTGGAGTTCCTGCCCGGCAAGGGCGTGGGCCTGTCCGAGTCCTGCCTGCCGGACCTGGCCCTGGGCGAGACCCCGCACCTTTATATCTACAACTCCGACAACCCGCCCGAGGGGACCATCGCCAAGAGGCGCAGCAACGCGGTCCTGGTCGACCACATGCAGACGGTCATGACCCAGGGCGGGCTCTACGACGACCTGGAGGAATTGGACCGGCTCCTGGCCGAGCGCGACCAGGCCAAGCTCACGGACCGGGCCCGGGCCCACGCCCTGGAGCACATGATCCTGGACCTGGCCGCCAAGCTCAACCTGGACAAGGAGGTCCGGCTCAAGGGCCACCAGGGCTTCGACGCCGCGGCCAGGGCCATGCACGAAAGCCTGGCCCGCATCCGGGCGACCCAGATCCAGGACGGCATGCACGTGTTCGGCGAAATACCCCAGGCCGAGAGGCGCGTGGACTTCATGCGCTCGATTTTGCGCTTCGACGCCGAGGACCCCGGGTCCCTGCGCAAGACCCTCTGCCGGCTCATGGGCCTGGACCTCAAGGCCCTGCTGGCCGAGCCCGGGGCCGTGGACCAGAGGTCCGGCCAGAGCCACGGCCGGCTCCTGGAGAGGGTCGAGACCCTGTGCGGCCAGACCATAGCCGAGACGCTCAGGCCCGGCGGGGACCCCAAGGCCTTTGTGCGCCGGGCCCTGGACCTCGGGCCCGAGGCCGAGCTCAAGGACCTGGACGCGGTGCGCCAAAGGGTCCTGGACCTCAACGACCGCATCGAGGCCTCCCGGGAGATCGACTCCCTGCTGAACGGCATGTCCGGGGGCCACATCCAGGCCGGGCCGTCCGGGATCGTGACCCGGGGCCGGGACGACATCCTGCCCACGGGCCGCAACTTCTACTCCCTGGACCCCAGGCGCGTGCCGACCAAGGCCGCCTACCGGGTCGGCCAACAGCTGGCCCACGCCCTGCTGGAAAAGCACGTCAAGGAAGAGGGCCGACTGCCGGAGAACGTGGCCATGTACTGGATGTGCAACGACATCATGTGGTCCGACGGCGAGGGCATGGCCCAGATATTCGCCCTGCTCGGGGTCCGGCCCAAGTGGGCCCCGGACGGCCGGGTGTCCGGGGTCGAGGTCGTGCCCCTGGAGGAGCTCGGACGGCCGCGCGTCGACGTGACCATCCGGGTCTCCGGCCTGATCCGGGACAACTTCCCCGGGTGCATGGACCTGATCGACGACGCGGTCCGGGCCGCGGCCGAGCAGAACGAGCCTTTGGAAATGAACTTCGTGCGCAGGCACGCCCTGGACGATCTGTCCTTTGACGAGGACTCGGGCGACGCCGAAGAGCAGTGGCGCAGGGCCACGCTCAGGCTCTTCGCGGCCAAGCCCGGCTGCTACCTGCCCGGGGTCAACCTGGCCGTGTACGCCTCGGCCTGGAAGGACGAGTCCGACCTGGCGGACATCTTCGTGACCTGGAACGGCTACGCCTACGGCCGGGACGTGCCCGGCGAGGCCCGCCAGGAGCAGCTGATCAACCGGCTGAAGACCGTGGACGTGACCTTCAACAAGGTCATCTCCGACGAGCACGACCTGTTCGGGTGCTGCTGCTACTTCGGGTCCCACGGCGGCATGACCGCGGCGGCCAGGCACCTGGCCGGGCACGAGGTCAGGACCTACTACGGGGACACGCGCGAGCCCGAGCAGGTCGAGGTCCGCGACCTGGCCGACGAGATCAGGCGGGTGGTGCGCACCAAGCTGCTCAACCCCAAGTGGATCGAGGGCATGAAGCGCCACGGCTACAAGGGGGCCATGGACATCTCCAAGCGCGTCGGCCGGGTCTACGGCTGGGAGTCCACGACCCAGGAGGTGGACGACTGGATATTCGACGACATCGCCAGGACCTTTGTCCTGGACGACGAGAACCGCGAGTTCTTCAGGGACAACAACCCCTGGGCCCTGGAGGAGATCGGCCGCAGGCTGCTCGAGGCCGAGGGCCGGGGCCTGTGGCAGGCCGATCAAGAGGTCCTGGAGGGCCTGCGCGAGGCCTACCTCGAGATGGAGGGCTGGCTCGAGGAGTCCATGGGCGAGGTTGACGGCGACTTCCAGGGCGGCTCGGTGGACGTCTACTCCCCGGCCGAGGTCCAGGCCTGGGAGACCTATATGCGGCAACGCAAAACCAAAGACACTCAAGGGTCCTGACATGCACGACACCAAACCGGTCTTTCCGTTCACGGCCATTGTCGGCCAGGACAGGATGAAGAAGTCCCTGATCCTGAACGTGGTCAACCGCAGGATAGGCGGGGTGCTCATCAGGGGCGAGAAGGGCACGGCCAAGTCCACGGCCGTGCGCGGCCTGGCGGCCATACTGCCGGACATCGAGGTCGTCGAGGGCTGCCCGTTCTCCTGCGACCCGGACAACCCGGACATGCTCTGCCCGGCCTGCGCCGAGAGGCTCGGAAACGAAGGGCTCCTTCCCAGGGCCAGGCGCAGGATAAAGGTCGCGGACCTGCCCGTGGGCGCCACCGAGGACCGCGTCCTGGGCACCCTGGACCTGGAGCGGGCGATCAAGAAGGGCGAGCGGCGCTTCGAGCCCGGGATTTTGGCCTCGGCCCACCGGGGCGTGCTCTACGTGGACGAGGTCAACCTGCTGGAAGACCACATCGTGGACGTGCTCCTGGACGCCGCGGCCATGGGCGTGAACACCGTGGAGCGCGAGGGCGTGTCCTTCTGCCACGGCGCGGAGTTCACCCTGATCGGGACCATGAACCCCGAGGAGGGCGAGCTCAGGCCCCAGCTCCTGGACCGCTTCGGACTGTGCGTGGAGGTCGCCGGGTCCATGGACCTGGCCGAGCGCATGGAGGTCGTGGCCAGGCAGGCGGCCTTCGAGGAGGACCCGCACGCCTTCATGCACCGCTGGCAGGCCGAGGACCGGGCCTTGTGCGCGCGCATCCTGACGGCCAGGAATCTGCTGCCCGATATCTCGCTCTCCGAGGACATGCTCAGGCTGGTGGCCGAGATCGCCATCGGCATGAACGTGGACGGCCACCGCGCGGACATCGTGATGATGAAGGCGGCCAAGGCCCTGGCCGCCCTGGACGGCAGAAGCGCGGTCGAACGCCGGGACGTGGGCGAGGCCGCGGAAATGGCCCTGCCCCACCGCATGCGGCGCAAGCCGTTCGAGAAGATCGGCCTGGACCGGACCAGGATGGAGCGCCTGATAGAGGGCGCGGCCTAGGAGGAGCGATGTCCGTCGGCGTCAGGCACGCGGCCCGGCCCATCTACCCGTTCTCGGCCATCGTCGGCCAGAGGGCCATGAAGCGGGCCCTTTTGGCCAACGCGGTCTGCCCGTCCATCAACGGGGTCCTGGTGCGCGGCCAGAAGGGCACGGCCAAGTCCACGGCCGTGCGCGGCCTGGCGGCCATCCTGCCGGACATCGAGGTCGTTGCGGGCTGCCCGTTCAACTGCCTGCCGAGCGGGCCCCTGTGCCCGCGCTGCAAAGCCCTGGCCGACAAGGGCGCGGTCCTCGGCCCGGTCCGGCGCAGGACAAGGGTCCTGGACCTGCCCCTGGGCGCGACCGAGGACCGGGTCACGGGCTGCCTGGACCTGGAGGCCGCGGTCAGGGACGGGGTCAAGGCCCTGCAGCCGGGCATTCTGGCCTCGGCCCACCGGGGCGTGCTCTACGTGGACGAGGTCAACCTGCTGAGCGACCATCTGGTCGACGCCATCCTGGACGCCGCGGCCATGGGCCTGAACACCATCGAGCGCGAGGGCGTGTCCTTTGTCCACGCCTCCAGGTTCATCCTGGTCGGGACCATGAACCCCGAGGAGGGCGAGCTAAGGCCCCAGCTTTTGGACCGCTTCGGCCTGTGCGTGGAGGTCGGGGCGCCGGACGAGCCCCGCGCCAGGTGCGAGGTCTTAAGAAGGCGCGAGAGCTTCGACGCCGACCCCCGGGGATTTCTGGACCACTGGGCGGACAGGCAGGAGGCCCTGGCCAGGCGCGTGGAGCGGGCCAGGCGCGATCTCGGGCGCACCAGATTGTCCGAGGCCATGGACCGGCTCTGCGTCGAGCTCTGCCTGGAGGCCCTGGCCGCGGGCCTGCGCGCGGACATCGCCGTGCGCAAGACCGCCCGGGCCCTGGCCGCCCTGGACGGCAAAAGCGAGGTCGAGGAGGCCCAGGTGCGCGAGGCCGCGCACATGGCCCTTGCCCACCGCGCGCGCCAGGCCCCGCCCAGGCCCGAGAGCGAACCCGAAAGGGACCGCGAGCACGAGCCGCCCGAGGACCGGGACCCGCCCCGGGACCCGGAGCGGCCCGAAGAGGATCGGCATTCGCAGGGCGGACACGGCCGGCGGCCGGACCAGGACCAGGACCCCCGGCCGCCGGACGCGGACCAGGACCGGCCCTCCCAGGGCCCGGGCCAGGGCATGGAGTCGGTGTTCGCGGCCGGGGAGCCCTTCCGGGTCAAGCCCCTGGACCTTAAACGCGACCGTCGGCCGCGCACGGGCTCGGGCAAGAGGACCCGCTCCCGGGTGCGCCAGAAGACCGGCCGCTACGTCAAGAGCAGGGTCTCGGCCCGGCCCACGGACCTGGCCCTGGACGCGACCCTGAGGGCCGCGGCCCCGCACCAGGCCGCAAGGGACAAGAACGGCCTGGCCGTGAACGTCGAGGACCAGGACCTGCGCCAGAGGATCAGGGAGAAGCGCCTCGGACACCTGATAGTCTTTGCCGTGGACGCCAGCGGCTCCATGGGCGCGGGCCGGAGGATGGTCGCGTCCAAGGGCGCGGTCCTGTCCCTGCTCCTGGACGCCTACCAGAAGCGGGACAAGGTCGCCCTGGTGGCCTTTCGCGGGGACCAGGGCCAGGTGCTCCTGCCGCCCACCGGGAGCATCGATCTGGCCCTCAAGCGGCTGGAGGAGCTGCCCACCGGCGGCAAGACGCCCCTGTCCCACGGCCTGGCCTCGGCCTTCGAGGTCCTGGACACCCAGCTGCGCCGGGACCCGGACGTGCTGCCGCTCCTGGTGCTCGTCTCGGACGGCCGGGCCAACGTGAGCATGGGCGGGGGCAAGCCCCTGGCCGAGGCCCTGCGCATGGCCGAGGACATAAGGGCCGACGGCCGCATCCAGAGCCTGGTGGTGGACGTGGAGCGGCCCGGCCTGATCTCCCTGGGCCTGGCCAAGAGGATGTCCGCGAGCCTGGGCGCGCGGTACTTCAAGATCGACGACCTGAGGGCCCGGGACCTGGCCGTCGCGGTGGCCGAGGCCCTGGCCTGAGCCCCAAGGAAGCGTCAAACAAGGCCTGATCATGTCCGCGCCCGGAAAGATCATAAGCAGCCAAGCCCTGTTCAAGGGCTGGGACCCCCAGCAGGCGCGCGGCGCCAGGCCCCACTGGTCCGCGGCCGCGTCCCTGGTCCTGCACCTGGCGATCCTGGCCGCGGTCCTGTGCTCGGGCTACGGCTCGATCACCCCGTCCAGGCTCTCGGCCTTTGACGTGGTCCTGGTCACCCCGGACGGCGGCCTGGGCGACGGCCACCCTGAGGGCGCCAAGGCCGATTCCGGCCGCATATCCAGCGCCCTGCCCCGGGCCCCCAAGGTCCCGAAACCGGCCGAGCCCAAGCCCCGGGCCGAACCGGCCGAGCCCAAGCCCCGGGCGGCGGCGGCCGTGGAGATTTCAGAGCACAAGACCCCGGCCGGGACCGAGGCCGGGGCAAGGACCGAGGCCGACACCGGGGCCGAGGCCGGGGCAGGGACCGAGGCCGGGACAGGGGCCGAGGCCCTGGGCCACCCCGAGGGCCTGCCCCAGGGCTCGGGCGGCTTCGGCCTGGACGGCTCGGGCTTCGGCGTCAGCCGGGTGGACAAGATGCCCAGGCTGAAGAGAAAGGTGGAGCCGCGCTACCCCTCCCGGGCCCGGCGGCTCAACCTGACCGGCCGGGTGGTGCTCAAGTTCCTGGTGGACACCTCGGGCCGGGTGCGCGAGCTGAGCGTGGTTAAGGCCGAGCCCCGGGGCATGTTCGAGACCGAGGCCTTAAGGGCGGTCTCCAAATGGCTCTTCGAGCCGGCCGTGCACCGGGGCGAGAGGGTCGCGGCCTGGATGCTCCTGCCGATCAGCTTTGACCTCAAATAGTCCCTCCAGCCTTTCCCAAGCGCCGGCATCAGGCAAAACAAAGCACCATCCCCCTAGGCCCGCTCCCTGAAGGGGCCCAAGGCCTTCAACGCCCCATCCATCCCGGCCGCAACAGGCCGCCCCGGCTGTTGCGGCTGATTGTTGCCCGCAACAAAGACCGAAATATGTCTCTGTAGGAAATATCCGTCACTTTTCATATGTAGTTGCAATCAATTTATTACAGGGATAATTTAAATAGAAGTCATAAAAATATGTCTTCAAAAATCGGGCGACAAAGGCAGGGCGCGTAAAGCTGTACGCTTGGTTCGGCAGTGTTTCTGCTGAACGGCTATACAGACGAACTTTTAAAAGACGCGCTCGCATGAAACGTAAAAAGAACAAGGCCGCAACAGAAGACGATCTCCGGGCCGAGACGGAAAGGCTCCGGCTCCGGGTGGCCGAGCTGGAAGACGAACAGGCCGATTCCCGGGACCGGGTCCACGAACGCATCCTCCGGCACCTGCCCCTGCCGGTCTTCGTGCTGGGCGAGGACCAGGCCTTCACCTACGCCAACAAGGCGGCCTGCGGGCTCACCAAGCGAACGCGGCGCGAGATCATTGGCAGGAAGATTCCGGACCTGCTCCCCGAGGAGGTCGCCCCTTGCCCGGGCCACGAACACCGGGCCGCGGCCGGCGGAGAGGTCAGGGACATCCACTGCCAGGGCCGCAGCCAGGCGCTCAACATCCTGAAGCAGACCTGCCGCGACCCGGCCACCGGCCGCGGCCTGACGGTCGTGGCCGTCCAGAACGTGACCGCCCGCAAGCGCGCGGAACAGGCCCTGGAGGAGAGCGAGAGGCGCTACAAGCTCCTGGCCGAAAACAGCGCCGACCTCATCTGGACCGTGACCCCTCCCGAGACCATCAGCTATATAAGCCCGGCTGTCTTCAACCTGCTCGGCTACATCCAGGAGGAGGTCCTGTCCAAGAATCTCACGGAGATACTGACCCCGGCCTCGAAAAAGAGGTTTCAAGGCCTGCTGGCCAAGGACCTGCCTGAAACCGGGGCCCGGCGCCTGATGCTGGACTTCAAGGCCAAGGCCGGGTCGATCGTCTGGACAGAGACCCTGATAACCGTTTTAAGGGACGAGAGCGGCCGGGCCACGGGCCTGCTGGGGGTCTCCCGGGACATGAGCGAACGAAGACTGATGCGAAAGGCCTTGAAGGCCAGCGAGGACACGGCCCAGGCCATGCTCGAGGCGACCGTGGACGCGGTCATGCTCACCGAGCCCGACGGCACGATCCTGGCCTGCAACCGGGCCATGGCCGAGCGGTTCGGCGCGGCGGCAAACGATCTGATCGGCAAGAACGCATTCGAGCTCATCCCCTCGGACGCGGTGCGCAAGAAGCGGAAGATGATCAGGGAGCTCATGCGCACCAAGCGCTTTCAGCGCCTTGTCTCCCGCCGCGGGGCAAGGGACTTCGAGACCACTGTCTACCCGGTCCTCGAGGGGGCCGAGATATCCAGGATCGCATTTTTTTCCAGGGAGATAACCAAACAGCTCCGGGTCATGGAAAAGCTGCGCCTGTCCGAGTTCTCGGTCGAGCACTGCGCCCTGGCCACCCTGCTGCTCTGCCCGGAGGCGAAGATACTGGCGGTGAACCAGGCGGCCTGCCGCGACCTCGGGCTTCCCAAGAAAAGGCTCTTGGGCCGCTCGTTCAGGGCCTTCTGCCCGGCCGAGGAGGCCTGGCCGGACATCTGGGCCGAGCTGAAAAAGGACAGGCACCTGGTGCGCGAGTTCAATCTGCGGGCCGCAAACGGCCGGGCCTTTCCCGCGGAAATAGACTTCAACTACCTGAAATACAAAGGCAAAAAGTACTGCTTCTCATTCGTCAGGGACATCTCCAGGCGCAGCCAGGCCCTGAGGCGCGTCTCTGAGAGCGAGGCCCGGTTCAGGGCCATATTCGAGGCCATGAGCAGCGGGGTGGCGGTCTACGAGGCCGCGGAGGACGGCTCGGACTTCGTGTTCAAGGACTTCAACCCCGCGGCCGAACGCATCGAGGGCCTGGACAGGGACTCGGTCCTGGGCAGGAGGCTCTCCGAGGTCTTTCCCGGGACCTCGGACATGGGCATGCTCGAGGTCCTGAAGCGGGTGCACGAGAGCGCAAGACCCGAGCATTTCCCGGCCGCGTTCTACAGCGACGCCAGGATCTCCGGCTGGAGGGAGAACTTCGTCTACAAGCTGCCCTCGGGCGAGGTCGTGGCCGTGTACGACGACGTGAGCAAGCGCATACGGGCCGAGGCCGCCCTGCAGACCACGGAGAAGGTCGTCCTGGTCGGGGCCTCCACCGGCGGAACCGAGGCCCTGAGGATATTCCTGGAGGCCATGCCCCTGGACAGCCCGGCCATCGCCATTGTCCAGCACATGCCCGAGAACTTCACCGCGGCCTTTGCCAACCGCCTGAACAGCCTGTGCCGGATCACGGTGCGCGAGGCGAAGGACAACGACACCCTGCTGCGCGGCCAGGCCCTGATCGCCCCGGGCAACAGGCACATGCTGGTCAAGCGCAGCGGGGCCAGGTATCATGTGGAGGTCAAGAACGGCCCCCTGGTCTGCCGCCACCGCCCGTCCGTGGACGTGCTCTTCCGCTCCGGGTCCAGGTACGTGGGGGGCAACGCCGTGGGCGTGATCATGACCGGCATGGGCGACGACGGCGCAATGGGCCTCAGGGAGCTGCACGAGGCCGGGGCGTTCACCATCGCCCAGGACGAGAGCTCCTGCGTGGTCTTCGGCATGCCCCAGGAGGCGGTCAAGCTCGGCGCGGCGGACAAGATACTGCCCCTTGAGACCATCGCCCGCGAGGTCGTCAGGCGTTGCGCCTAGGCCCGGCGGCCTTTCCTTTGGCCCGGATTTCCGTTATCTTTTGGGCTTTGGCCCGAACAAGACCTGCGGAGGACGGACATGACCAGGCCCCGGCTCATCTGGTCCCACGGCAGGGACTCCGCGCCCTGGGGGACCAAGTCCACGGCCCTGGCCCGGGCCGCGCAAGACCTCGGCCTGGACATGCAGGCCGTGGACTACACGGACCTCGCGGACCCGGACCACAGGGTCCAAAGGCTCGTTGAGCGCTGCCGCGGCCAGGACGGGCCGCTCCTGCTGGCCGGGTCCAGCATGGGCGGCTACGTGTCCGCCTGCGCGGCCCTCGAGCTCCGGGTCCAAGGCCTGTTTCTGCTCGCCCCGGCCGTTTTTCTGCCCGGCTACGGCCGCCAGGACTTCTCCGGCCTCGTGGCGGCCGGGGTGGTGGTCCACGGCTGGCGCGACGAGGTCGTGCCCGTGGACAACGCCATCCGCCTGGCCCGGGAGCGGCTCTTCGGCCTGCACGTCCTTGACGGCGACCACCGGCTCACGGCCAATCTCCCGGAGATAGTGGCCCTGTTCACGGCCTTTCTCCAGGCCCCCGGCTGAGCGCTCAGCTAAGGAACAGGTCCAGGTCCATCTCCGGGGCCAGGCCCAGGCCCTCGAGCATGACCGGCAGCTGGTAGAAATCGCTCACGTTCACAACGCTCAGCCCGGGATCGTCCCCGGGCCTGCCCCCGAGCAACTCGTCCCGGACAAGGGCCGAGAGGTCCTGGCCGAAGTCAAAGACCAGGATCGGCGCGCCCAAGGCCCCGGACTCCCGGCGCAGGGCCCTGAGGAACCAGGCGTCCCGGATGTCGTTGCCCAGAAACACCACCGGCGCGCGGTTCGCGCCCCTCAAGGCGAGCACCTCCCTGACCATGTCCCGGGCCCGGGCCGGCCAGTCCCGGTCCGGGCCGGCCGCGTAAGGCCCGGAAAGGCGCCAGGCCGTGCGCCTGCGGCCGTCCGGGCCGGGCATGTCGATCTCCGGCGCGGGCTCGGCCCCGGGGCACAGGACCCGCTCGATCAGGTCCAGGTATCTCAGGCCCACGTCCGGGTGCAGGCTGCGCTCAAGGACCGCCAGGACCTCCTGGGAGAGGTGCCCGGTGAGCACGAAGAACGAGCCCAGAATCTTGGCCCCGTAGCTCAGAAAATCAAAGAACCCGGGGCGCAGCATGGTCTTTTCGGCCACCTCGCGCAGGGCCTGCTCGCTGTCCGGGAGCAGAAAGACCAGATCCGGATCAGCAAACCCCGGCCCGATCGGGTCCTCCCCGCGCACGGCCCGCCAGAGGTCGAACCCGCCCTTGGCCGGGTTGCGCAGGGTCAGGGCGCCGCCAAACCCGCTGATGAAGAACAGGCCGTCCTGGAAATGGGCCAGGGACTCGGCCAGAAGCCCGCGGTTCTGCTCCGGCACGGAGCGCTCCAGGCGCTTTTGCTGCTGGCGGCGGTACATGGCGTAGAAGTCAAAGGGCGTGGTCTGGAGCTTGTAGAGCTTCTTGTTGCGGCGCAGGGTCCGGCCGTCGCAGCGGATGATCTCGTCGACCACGAAGTCCCCGGCCACCCGCTGCGAGGTGATCAGCTTGCGGAACAGGAGCTGGCCCAGGAGGTAATAGGTCTCGTTGCGGTCCACGCACTCCGCGAACCCGGCCGCTTCGAGCAGGGCGTTCAAGGTCGACTGGTCCAGGTCCGTGGTCACGACCACGTCCTCGCCCTGCTCGGCCACGAAACCGGCGTAGCGGGCAAAGGCCGTCTTGAGCGGGCCGAAGCCGCGCTCCAGGGGCGAGCAGCAGATGTAGGACAGCTTGCGCAGCGGGTACTGGTCGAACTGCGGGGACAGGGAGTGCACGAAGACCCCGCACATCCGGCCCTGCTCGTAGTACAGGACGACCTCGCGCAGGCCCTTGCGCATCATGCGCTCGTAGACCAAGGCCGAGGTGTCCGTCCTCACCGGGTCGGTGTTCCTGGGGTCCTCCTGCCAGCGGGTGTAGGCCGCGCTCAGAAGCTGCGCGGCCCGGCCCAGGTCCTGGTCCGAGAGCCGGCTGCCCAGGCAGATACTGAAGCTGAACTCCTCGGGCATGGCGTGGTCCTTGTTTCCGGAGACAGAGGCCGCGCGGCCCCGGCCCCGGCGTCTCGGGTGCTCAATGCATATTTGCCCCGGCCGGGCCTTGTCAATCGCGGCCTGGACATGAAAATGGATTGAGTTTAATTGGTCTTATTGCCCCGGGCGCAACTTACCCGGACCGGGAACAGCCTTCCTTTAAGGAGATCGAGATGGAATTGAAATGCACCAAGGACAGCGGCCGCCTGGTGGTCGCGGTCAAGGGCCGCATGGACGCGGTCACCGCCCCTGACTTCGAGAAGGGCTGCGCGGCCGAGATAGACAGGGGCGAAAAGGACATGATCGTGGACCTGGGCGGGCTGGAGTACATCAGCAGCGCGGGCCTGAGGGCCATCCTGTCCACGGCCAAGAGGCTCAAGGCCGCCGGGGGCGGCATCCGCTTCTGCAGCCTCAAGGGCATGGTCCAGGAGGTGTTCACGGTCTCCGGATTCTCGTCCATGTTCCCCATCCACGACGCCCTGGACGAGGCCCTCAAAGACTGATGGGCCGCCGGGCCGAGACCCTCTGCCTCCCGGCCGGGATGGAAAGCCTGGAGGCCTTCCGCTCCTTTGTCCTGGGCCGGGCCGCGGCCTGGGGCCTGCCCGAGTCCGTGCTCCAAAAGGTGGACCTGGTCCTGGAGGAGGTCCTGGTCAACAGCATCAGCTACGCCTACCCCGAGGGCCGGGGCCAGGTCGAGGTCGCCTGCTCCCTGGACCAGGGCCTGTTCAGGCTGACGGTCAGCGACCGGGGCCGGGCCTTCGACCCCCTGGCCCGCAAGGACCCCGCGCCGGTCACGGACCTGGACAAGGCGGCCGTGGGCGGGCTGGGCATCCACCTGGTCAGGGCCATGAGCGACGAGCAGGCCTACCGCCGGACCAAGGACAAAAACGAACTGAGCATCGGCTTCAGGCTCCCGGACCAGACTCCCCCGACTCCCCCCCGAACCACCTGATCATCGGCCGCTTTCTTCCGGCGGTCCGGACATAGGACTCCTCGGGCCAGCCCAGGGCCACGGCCGCGTGGACCTCCTCGTCCGCGGGCAGGCCCGCGGCCCGGGCCGTTGCCCGGTCCCGGCGCAGGGCGGCCACGGCATAGCCGATCAGGCAGCTCCCCAGGCCCAGGCAGTGGGCGGCCAAAAGCATGTTCCCGGCCGCCAGGAGGGCGTCCTCGGCCGGGCAGCTGGCCCCGGGCCGCGAGCCCACCAGGATGACCGCGGCCGCGCCGTGGAACAAATGGTCCTCGCCCCGCTCGCGCCAGGCCTCCAGGGCCCGGGCCACGCTGGGCTGGTGCCGGCGGTGGTACTCGGCCAGGCCCGGCCGGCCGGCCAGCCTGAGCAGGGCCCGCAGCCAGGCCTTTTCAGCCGTCCGGTTCAGGCGCTCGAAAAACCCGGCCACGGCCCGGCCCAGGGCCGCGACCGCCTCGCGGTCCGGAAACAGGGTGAAGGTCCAGGCCTGGCTGTTGGCGCCCGAGGGCGCGGTCACGGCCAGCCTGACCAGGTCCTCCAGGATGTCCCTGGGCACGGGCCGGTCCTGGTAGTTGCGGCAGGAGCGGCGCGAGAGCAGCAGCCGGGCCAGTATCCCGGGGTCCAGGCCCCCGAAGCCCAGCCAGGCCGGATCGGCGCGAAAGCTGGAGAACCGCGAGGCCCAGGGGTCCAGGCCGGCCACGCTCACCGCCCCGACCGGGCAGGCGGCCTGACAGTGGCCGCAGCCCAGGCAGCGCCTGTCGATCACCACCGCCCTGCCCCCGGCCATGTCCAGGGGCCCGTCCGGGCAGACCCTGACGCACATGCCGCAGCCCGTGCAGGCCGCTGCGTCCACCACCACCGGGATATCAGCCATGTCCGCGCCTCCTTGGGCCGAGGTCCGGCCGCCTGGCCGGCCGGGGACAGGATCGACCGCCGCCAAGGACAGGCAAGGATGCGGGCCGTCAGTTCAGAAAGGACGCGCCGTGCTGGGCCAGGCCGCCGGCGCGGAAGGTCATCTCGCCGATCTCGGAGAAGGTCGTGGCCTGGCGCAGGCTTATCTTGACCGGGCTGTCCAGGCCGAGCTGAAAGGACCCGCCCGGGCTCAGGGGCCGGTCCCCGGCCAGGGGCACCAGCTTGTCCTCGGAACCGTTGCTCCAGACGTTCATGAACACGTAGCGGCCCGGGGACAGAAAAAAGCTGGCCCCGGAATTCCAGGGCACCACCAGGGCCTGGCCGTGCTCGTCCGCCAGCCTCACGGCGTGGACCCGCCTGGGCGCGATGTCCAGAAAGAACTGGGCCGGCCCGGCCCCGGGCGTCTCCCTGACCACCCTGAACCTGAGGGCCCCGGCCTGGTCCAGCCGGACCCGGTACTTGTCCATGAAGTTGTCCGGGTCGAGCACGATCTCCCAGCCCATGTCCTGGCCGTCGTTGGCCCAGGGCTTGGCCACGTAGCCCTTGAGGTTGATGACCTCCTTGGCCCGGCTGCCCCACATGCCCTCCAGGATGAGCTGGTCCCCGGCCACGGCCTTGAGCGCCTGGCCGCTGCGCACAAAGACCGGCCGGCCGTTCAGCCAGCAGACGAATACCGGGGTCTCGCCGCCCGGCGAAGGCGGCAGGGCCCCGGTCCAGCGCACCGGGGCCTGGGCCACGCTCCGGCCGTCGGAACGCAGCTCGAGCAGGGAAAACGACTCCAGGGCCATCCTGGGCGCGGTTATCAGGTTCACCCCGGGCCGATCCGAGGCGAACACGGCCAGGGACGGGCACAGGTCCGGGTGCGGCCCGACCGGCTCCACGCTCAGGGTCGAGCCCGGGGCCAGGTCGATGACCCCCCCGGCGTTCAGGGGCAGGCCGTTGACCCGCACGGCCTCCCGCCTGGCCCTGGCCAAAAGCCGCTCGCTGTCCACGGCCGGGGGCTCGGCCTCGACCCCGAAGGCCGCAAGCAGCATGACCGTGGCCTCGAGCTGGCGCCTCACCTTCCAGTCCAGGTCCCGGATGTCCTTGCTCACCTCCACGGCCAGGGCCGGGATATTGAGCGCGGATATGGCGTAGTAGGTGAGCGACTTGCGCTGCTCCGGGTAGAGGGTGCGCTCCTCGAAGGTCCGGGTGTTGAACAGCCTGAACCTGCGGTCCCGGTCCTGGACGCCCTGGTTGAGGCGCTCAAGGACCCCGGCCGCGATGCCGCCCAGGTCCACGCCCCGGCCCAAGGCCAGGGTGTCGACGATGATGGACTGGCCGTAGCGCATGGGGTTGCGCAGGGAGTCCCGGTATTCCGGATCGTAGAACCCGCTGCCCTCGTGCAGGTGGATGAAGGCGTCGCTCTTGGACAGCAGGAAGCGGATGGCCCGGGCCACCCGGTCCTCGTAGAACAGGTTGTAGTCCTGGTCGAAGCGGCGGTTCATGTCCACGTTGACCTGGCGCCTGAACAGGTTGATGGACGGCACGTTGGCCCTGGGCAGGACGATCAGGTTCCCCCTCTCGACCCTGGAGCGGCTCAGTATCTCCGCGCTCAGGCAACCCGAGGGCTCGTCTCCCTGTATCCCGCCCTGGACCATGACCGTGGGCCCGGGCAGCCGTCCCTTTATGAAGGTCACGGACAGGGGGTACTGGGTGCCCTTGAAGAACACGAAGCTGTCCCCGGCCAGGGCCGGCCGCGCCGCCAGGACGCAGAGCAGCAGGCTAAGGGCGGATGCGGTGCAGAGGATACGTTTCACTGTAGATGACCTGCCCATCGTCGCTCTTTATCTCCAGCCTGAGCCCGAACAGGCCCTTGGCCTCCACCCCCTTGGGCAGGGAGGCCTCGGTCCGCACGTGCTTGAAGCGCTGAATCTGGAACGAGAGGTCGTTCTTGTTGAACACCGGGTCCACGACGCCCCCGTCGTTGCGCACCAGGGACAGGTCCGCGCTGCCGGACAGGGGCGCTGCCCCCTGCATGTTGTTCAGGTCGAAGCCGACGTTCAGCCTGCCGCCCTCGACCTGGACCTTGAGGTTCTCCACCCCGACCTGCATGGTGTTGACCGAGGCGAACAGGGCCCCGAGGTCCAGGCCGGCCTCGCCGCCGCCGTTGGGCGTGGCGCTCAACAGGGCCTGGAGCTCCTTGGGGTCGTAGGAGTTGAGTATCTTCTCGATGTTCCCCAGACGCTCCAGACGGACCTCGGCCTCCACCAGGCGCTGCTCCAGGGCCTTTTTCTCGTTGACCAGGACCTGGTTGCCCCACCAGGACTTGACCCCGGCGTAGATCCCGATGGCCGCGAAAAGCACCAGGGTCACCTGAATGGACAGAAATATCTTGAGCCACAGGGAGCTTATCCTATAGCGCTTGACGTCCGCGTCGTCCCTCATGAACAGGGCGCTGTACTTGGCGTCGCTCATCAAGGCGCGCTCCACTCTTCGCTGACGATGAGCCAGCCCTTGTCCGCGGGCCTGAGCACCAGGGTCTTGAGGCCCTGGTCCCGGTAGCCGGAGTCGTCCTCAAAGTCCTGTCTGAAGGTCGCCCTGAGCCCGTTTGCGTCCAGGTCCACCTTCAGGTCCCGGCAGTCCACGCGCAGCGGGACCCGGGAGGCCCACAGCCGCTGCTTGTAGGCCCCGATCTCCTCCAGGCCGGCCCGGCCCTGCTGGTCCGCGGCCCGGTCATAGTGCGAGAGGTAGGCCTCAAGGTCCATCCTCTTCCAGGCCTCGGCCCAGGAGGAGACCAGCTCCCCGACCTCGTCGGATTTGGCCGCAAGGTACGCGGGCTCCAGCTCCTGGCTCGGGGCGGTGTACTCCCGGCCCACGATGCGCCAGCGGCCCTGGTCCCCGCACCGCCAGTAGAGCCTCTTGCCCACGGTGGCGGCCACGTCCGGGGCCCGGTAGTACTGGTCGAACCAGGTCACCCAGTAGTCCGGGCCCTGCAGGGCCCGGATGTTGGCGACCATGACCTGGAGCCAGGGCTTGGCGGCGAAGATGCGCTTCTTGCGCCCGACAAAGGCCTCGAAGGGCGTGCCCTCGGTCTTGGAAAAGGCCTCGGGGTCGTAATGGGAGAAGAAGTCCTGCCTCTTGCCCTGCCAGTCCTCGGCCCAGGACCTGACCAGCCCGGCCAGGCGCGAGGGGCTGTCGTCGTTCAGGGGCCCGTCGGTCCAGGTCAGCTTCCTGGCGATGATCACCGGCTGGCCCATGGGCAGCTCCCGGCCCAGGCTCTCGAGGTCCGTGGTCTTCAGGGCCACGCAGCCCCTGGTGTCCCTGGGCAGAAGCTTCCTGCCCCGGCCGTGTATCCAGATCCCGGAGCCGGTCTTGCCCTCGATGCGGTCCACGGGGTTGGGGAAGTTCAGGGTGTAGGCCACGTCCCCGTACAGCTCGAAGTCCAGGTCCCGATCGACCCTCTGGCCCAGGAAATATACGCCCTCCGGGGTGCGCAGGTCGCCCTCGGTCTTTTTGTCGCCCAGGGACTGGCCCGTGGCGCAGGGGATGCTGCGCACGACCTGCAACGGACTCTTGCGGCTGAACAGAAACGCGGTCTGGGTGTCCTTGTCCACGGCCAGGAAGAGCTCCGGGCCGTATTCATAGGCGGCGAGCACCGGCCGCCACCCGTCGGCCAAGGCCGGCGAGACGCAACAAAGGCAGAGGAGCAAAACCGTTAGGTGCCTTATTCTCAAACCCCAGCCCATCCCCGATTTGCGCCCCGGTCGGTGCGCGTGGGAAGCGGCGGCGCTCAGGCCTCGGCCGCTTCCAACAACTCCTGTCGATAGAAAATAGGCTCAAGAGACAGCCCGGCGGCGGCCAGCCGCTCCCCGCCGCCCTCCTGGCGGTCCAGGACGCAGAGCACGGCGCCGACCTCAAGCCCGGCCTCCCGGACCCGCTGGCAGGCGGTCAGCAGGGTCCCCCCGCTAGTGACCACATCCTCCAGCATGGCGACTCTATCTCCAGGATGAAAGTTCTTCAAGCCCTCAAGATACTGATTCGTGCCGTGGCCCTTGGGTTTTTTCCTGACTATGAACCCCGGCAGGGGGGCCTTCTCGATGTGCGAGAGGACCACGACCGCGGCTACCAGGGGGTCCGCGCCCAGGGTCACCCCGCCCACGCCCTTGAACCCCCGGCCCTTGAGCATGTCCAGAAACACGCTGCCGATCAGGTATCCGCCCTCGGGATTGAGCGCGGTCTGCTTGCAGTCGAAATAGTAGTCGCTCGACCTGCCCGAGGTCAGGGTCACCTCGCCCCTGACATAGGACAATCTCATCAGCAGCCTGGCCAGACTCTTTTTCCTCGGGTCCATGTCCTACCCTTAGCGGCCCTTTGCGCCGAACACGCGCTCAAAGATATGTTGCTCATACTTCAAATAAAAACCGGGATCAAACACCTCGTCCAGGACCCCGGCCCCCAGGCGCGAGGATATCTCCGGGTCGGCGCGCACCGCGTCCGGAAAGGACGCGCCCTGGTCCCAGCAGCGCATGGCCACGGCCTGGACCATCTCGTAGGCCCGCTGCCTGGGCAGCCCGGTCTCAAGCAGGGCCATGAGCACGCGCTGGGAGTAGAACAGGCCGTGCGAGGCCATGAGGTTGCGGTCCATGTTCTCCGGCAGGACCCGCAGCCTGCCGAGCAGCCCGGCCAGGCGGTCGAGCATGTAGTCCATGAGCAGGGTCGAGTCCGGCATTATGACCCGCTCCACGGACGAGTGGCTGATGTCCCGCTCGTGCCACAGGGCCATGTTCTCCATGGCCGCCAGGCAGTTGCCGCGCATCAGCCGGCACAGGCCGCAGAGGTTCTCGGCCGAGATGGGGTTTTTCTTGTGGGGCATGGCCGAGGAGCCCTTCTGGCCCCCGGCGAAGCCCTCCTCGACCTCCAGGACCTCGGTGCGCTGCAAATGGCGGAGCTCGAGGGCCAGGCGCTCGACGCCCCCGGCCATGAGCGCCAGGGAGCTGAAGTACTCGGCGTAGCGGTCGCGCTGAACGATCTGGGTGGACACGGGGTCGGGCTCAAGGCCCAATATCCGGCAGGCCCGGGCCTCGATCTCCGGGCTCAGGTGGGCGTAGGTGCCCACGGCCCCGGATATCTTGCCCACCCGGACGGACTCCACGGCCCGCTCCCAGCGGCCGGCGTGGCGCAAGAACTCGGCGTAGAACCCGGCCAGCTTGAGCCCGAAGCTGGTCGGCTCGGCGTGCACCCCGTGGGTCCGGCCCATGCACAGCCTGCCCTTGTGCTCCATGGCCAGGTCCCGGAGCACGTCGAGCAGCCGCTCCAGGCCCTCGGCGATCATGCGCCCGGCCCGGGTCAGGAGCAGGCCGTTGGCCGTGTCCACGATGTCCGAGGAGGTGCAGCCCAGGTGGATGAAGCGCGAGGCCGGGCCGACCTTCTCCTCGACCGCGCTCAGAAAGGCGATCACGTCGTGCCTGGTGCGCTCCTCGATCTCCAGGATGCGCTCCAGGTCGAACCCGGCCCGGGCCCGTATCTCGGCCATGTCCCGGGCAGGGATCGCGCCCTGGGCGGCCCAGGCCTCGCACACCGCCAGCTCGACCTCGAGCCAGGCCCGGAACTTGTTCTCAAGGGTCCACAGTGCGGCCATCGCCGGCCGGGAATACCTCTCGATCATGGGCCACCGCCTCGGGCTTTGAAAGGCCGCCTGAAACGGCCCGGGGGTGAAAAAAGGCGGCCTCGGCCGCTCCGGGCTCAGTCGGCCGAGCCGCTCGGGGCCTTGGGCTGAACGGACTCCGCCTTGGCCGCGGCGTCCTTCTTGGCCGGGGCCGGAGAGTCCCCGGCCTTGGCCCCGGCGGCCGCGCCGCAGGCCGCGTCCTTTTGGCCGTTGCCGTTGCCGGCCGGGCCGCGGCCGTTGCCCTTGCCGTACTCGGTCACATACCAGCCGTCACCCTTGAGCAGAAAAGAGGTGTGGGAAATCAGCCGCTTGGACCGGCCGCCGCAGACCGGGCACTTCCTGCGAAGCTCCTTGAAACCGGCCTGCCACTCCTCGAAGACCTGGCCGCAGTCCCCGCACTGGTATTCATATATGGGCATCTCCGCCCCCCTTGCTGTTTATCCCCCGGCCGCGCTCGGGCAAAGCTACTTGCCCTTGGCGGACGCGGCCTTGGCCTCCCTGACGCGCGCCTTGAGGCGCTCTTCCCGGCGCTTGCGACGGCGGGCCAGTTCCTTTGTGCGCTCTATGCGCTTGTGCTTGGACATCTGATCATCCTCCTGATCCTGACAAGGATCGTTCTTGATTCGAACGAAGTTCTCTAGCCCACCAGCCGGGGTTTTGTAAAGCCTCGCGGCCCGGGGCCGCGTCCGGCCGGTCTTGACGCGGCCGCCTTTCATGCCCATTATCTGCGGGCGCTGATCCACGCGCCGGGCGACGAAAAACAAGGAGTTTCCGTGAACAAGTTCAACATGGCCGACGCGGTCAGCCAGGTGGTCAGGATACTCATGTTCGAGCACTGGATCCGCTATTACTTCGTGACCGAAAACAACGACAAGCTGTTCATCGAGGTCCCGGAAGACGTGCTCAAGCAGACCTTCGAGGGCCACCCGGAACTCGCGCCGCTCATAGACATGGTCAACCACCGGCAGACCAGCTTCGAGCTCTCGCACACCAATGTCTGCGCCTTTATCAACGCCTTTCTGGGCACCCGGGCCTATGACCCCCAGCAGCTCCCCGGGGTCTTTGACGACAAGGGGTTCAAGATAGACATGTACATGTTCAACCTGTGGATCAAGGGACACGAAAGGCACCTCGACAACGGGGTCATGTCCTTTTCCGAGTGGCTGGAGATGTACTCCTCATGGCTGGCCATGGACGAGGTCAAGGCCTACCGGGCCAAGCTGGAGAGCGGCGAGGAGAGCGCCATGGCCGACCCGGACGCGGCCACGCAATAGCCCGGCCTTTGACAGCTCCCCTGCGCAGGGCGTATGTTTGATCAACTCGGACAAGGCCGCGGCCGCGGCCGAAAAGGGGGGTCGAGATGTCCCTGAAGACAGCCGTTTTGCCGCTTGCCGCCCTGGCCGTTGCCGTTTCCCTCTGCGCCCAGGCCGCGACCATCCGCGAGAGCGACCTTATCGTCCAGAGCCGGGTCAAGAAGGTCGTGGTCCAGTCCCAGGGGAAAAACGTCAAGTCCGAGGCCAAGGTCCACGAGATAGAGGTCCAGGAGGGCTCGGAGACCGGCCGGGTGGTGGTCAAGGGCCAGGCCGGCGAGGTCTTCAACACGGCCAGGGGCATGAACGTCCAGTCCTCGAGCACCGTGGGCGGGGTCAAGGTCGGCGGCAAGTAGCCGGGCCGGGCGTTCAGATTTCAAGCAACAGGCCCGGCCGCGGGAACGCGGCCGGGCCTGTTCGGTTCCTGGTTCCGCCTAGTCCCTGACAAAGGACCCGGACCCGACGATGTCCTCGGAGCACTTGCCCCGGATGGGTCCGCTGTGCTCGACGCGGCCCGCGCCGGTGATGTCCACGGAATAGTCGCCCAGGACCTCGCCCCGGGTGCTGACCCGGCAGTCGCCCGCCGAATCGATTGAAACCTCCCTGAACGAGCCGGCCAGGGCGATCTCGCAGGACCCGGCCGCGTCGACCACGATCTCGGCCCTGTCCAGGCCGTCGATCTTGACCCTGCAGGACCCGGACGCGTCCAGCCTGGCCCGGCCGGCCTTGACCCCGGGCATGGTCGCCGAGCAGTCGCCGCTGGCCTCCAGGTCTATGGACGCAAAGGCCAGATCCGTGACCATGGTCCCGGTGAACGAGGCCTTGAGCTCCAGGCCGGGCGGCGCGAGTATCCTGGTTTGGACGTCGCCGCTGACCGCCTGGACAGCGCCCCCGCCCACATTGACCGTGGCCTGGCCCGAGCCGATGACCACGTTGGTGACGCTGCCGTGGCTGGCGGTGACCGTGGTCGAGGAGCCGGTGACCGTGACCATGGGGCCGGTGACCACCAGCCTGCCGTCCCGGGACTCGGCCTTGAAGCGCTTGACCGATTCGCTGTCCCCGCTCAGGTCCAGGTGTATCCTGCCGTCCGCAGAGGGCAGGATCTCGATCTTGCCGGGCAGGCCCCTGAGCTCCAGGACCTTGACCTCCCGGGCCTCGAAGACCTTGGAAAGCCCGTCCGCGGCCGCCTGGCCGCCGGCCAGGCAAAGGCCGGCCAGCAGCCCGGCCGCAATGGCGGCTGTCTTGATCATCTCCGCATCCTCCCCGGGCCAGGGGCCCTGTAGTCAGCCAACAGGATGTTGAAAAAGTCCAGAACGGACTTTTTCAACTCGATTCGGCGAAAGCGCGGTTTCGCCGACCCTCCGGAATCATTGGAAGCCGATGATCCCGGCCGCGCCGTCCTGGCGCGCGGAGGTTGTTTATCGACAACCTCCTAACGGGGGGCGGTCCGGGCGACCACCTCGCCGAGCTTGGCCGGCTTGACCCGGCCCTGGTAGATGATGCTCGAACCGGGCGAGGCGGTCTTTGCGCCGGACTCGCCGATCTCCTCCTGCCAGACCCAGACGTGGCCGTCCTTGGTGTCCACGATGAGCACCTTGGGCGGGTGGACCCGATCGTAGTCCTCGGTGATGAGGATGGGCTTGTAGCGGATGACCTCCTCGGCCCAGGCCGCGGCCGCGGACAACAGGAAGGCCGCGATCGCGGCCAGAACCAGCGCTCTCTTCATTATCACCTCCGTATGCTCTGAGCACGAAACCTGCATCGACCGGGCTTCAAGAAACATGCCGCGGCCGTTGTCCGGCGGACGCGGCCGATAAGGCCCCGGCATTCAAGGCCCAGGCCTTCCGGGTCCGGGGCCCCGGACCCGGCCGGAAAAGGCCCGGGGGACGAAAATTGCGCACCCGGTGTGAATTCTTTGCCCTTGCCACGGCCCCGGCTCTCGGGCATAAATGGATTGTCCGCAACCGGCCCAGGGGCTTGTTCTTTTGAACGAAAAAACAGGCGGTGAAGCCCAGTGAACTCAAAAGCGGTCCAAAGGGCGCTCGTGGTCCTGGCGATCTCCTTGTTCGCGCTCCAGCAGACCCTGGCCGCGGCCCTGGCCGGCGGGGTGCGCTACGTGCGCAAGTGGACCGAGGAGGACCTGTCCCAGCGCGGCTACGTCTACGCGGGCGAGAACTTCGAGGACAAGTTCAAGGAGATCAAGGGCAACGAGACGACCATCCGGATCTACAAGAAGGGCCAGGAGACCATCGGCCTGTACATGCTGCCCAACAACGAGATATACGGCTACGCGCAGAAGATCGGCGACCATCCGCTGAACGCGTTCATCGACGAGTACAACGACGGGTTCTGCGAAAAGACCCTTGGCGACGGCGACACCTTCAGCATAGATTTCAGCTCCTACCACGTAAGGGCCAGGCGCTAGGCCGGCCCCGAGGTCCCGATATCAAGGAGCGGGCATGCCTTCAAGACATCTGCTGACCGCCCTGGCCGGGCTGCTGGCCCTGGCCTGGCTCGTATCAACGGCCTTTCCCGGACCGGCCCCGGCCCAGGCGCCCACGACCCTGGCCGTCCTGCCCTTCAACAACAACTCGGTGACCGAGCCCGAGAAGTACCAGGCCCTGGGACAGGGCCTCATGGCCATGCTCATCAGCGACCTCAAGGGCGCCGACGGCGGGCTCAAGGTCATCGAACGGGCCAAGATAACGGCCATCCTCAAGGAGATCGCCCTGGGCCAGAGCGGGGCCCTGGACACGGCCACCGCGGTCCAGGCCGGCCGGATACTGGGGGCCCAGAACATCGCCTTCGGCGACTTCATGGTCCTCGGCCGCCAGGTGCGCATCGACGCGCGCATCGTCAAGGTCGAGACCTCCGAGGTGCTCATGGCCGAGTCCGTGACCGGGTCCAAGAACGACTTTCTGTCCCTGCTCTCCAAGCTGGGCAAAAGCATCGCCGCCTCGCTCAAGGTCGCCCTGTCCTCCGGCTCCGAGGCCCGGGGCGGCATGGACGGGGCCCTGCTCTACTCCCAGGCCCTGGAGGCCCTGGACGCCGGGGACACGGCCCGGGCCAGGACGCTCCTGGACAAGGCCGTGGCCGAGGACCCGGGCCTCAGGTCCCAGGCCTCGGACCTGGGCCTCTAGCGATTCCCCGAAAAAAAGGGCCCGCGGCCGAAAATCGGCCGCGGGCCTTGGCGCGTCCGGCGCCCCCTTCTAGATGATCCTGATGTCCAGCTGCCCGGCCCCGAAGTCCCGGACCGAGACCTTGGCCCTGCCCAGGCGCTTCTCGTCCAGGGCCACGGCCAGGTCCTCGCTCGACCCGCTAAAGCGCAGGTCCAGGACCACCAGGCCGCTGGCCTGGTTCCAGTTGAGCTTCTTGAGCCCGGAGATGCCCGGCGTGGCCTCGAGCATTTTGGACAGGGCCGAATAGGTGGCCAGGTCCTTGACCCCGGTCACGAACAGGCGCAGCTCCGCCCCGAGCTGCGAGGCCTTCTTGAGGGTCGAGGCCACGGCCGCGGTCACCGGGCCGCCCACGGCCCTCCTGGCCGCCTGCTGCAGGGCCTGGGAGGCGCCCGTGAGCTGGCTGATGTGCGCGGCCACGGCGCGCTCCACGAACGAGCCCAGGACCTTGCCGGTCCGGGCGTCGAGCAGCCTGAGCTGCAGGGTGGTCTGTATGGAGTGCAGCCCGGTCCCGGGCACGGCCTCGCCCGCGTCGTGGACCGTGGCCACGCCCATGAGCACGTACTGGGCCCCCAGCCGGGAGGCCAGGCTGGCCGCGGCCTTGGCGTTGCCCGCCAGGGCCATGCGGGCCTGGTCCTTGTCCCCGGCCAGCTCCAGCTGGGCCTTGTCCACCACGGTGTAGCCCGTGGCCGTCAGGGCGCCCACGAGCTCGGTCTCGGCCAGCTCCATGTCCTGGACCCCGCACTGCACGCACTTCTCCTGGATCAGGGCCATGATGGTCACCTCGGCCAGGTCCTCGGCGGCCACGGCGACCGAAGCGGCCGGGGCCTGGGGGCCCCCGGGCAGCGAGGGATAGGCCGTGTTGGCGGCCTGGCGGCGCAGGGTATCGCCCAGCTGGCGCTTGAGCTCGGCCACCTCGCGGCGCTCCTTGCTGATCCTGGCCCACTCCTCGGTCAGGCCCTGGTCCTGCTGCTTTTCCCCGCCCCCGCCCCGGAAGTAGAAGTCCCCGGTGAGCGAGGACGACTGCCAGGGCACCTGGCGCTTGTCCGTCTCGCGCATGACCGAGACGCGCACCTTCTTCATGACCTTGTCGACCTCGAGATTGGGCATGGGCATGTACTCGAGCATGTACTTGGTGAACACGCCGTTGCGGCCGTCGCCGTCCGAGGCCGTGTCCCCGGGCGCGGTGGCGTAGGCGATGAAGGTGCCGGTGGGCGCGTCCATGCGCGCCAGGCCCTTTTGCGCCGAGCGGAAGCTGCGCGCGAACGGGTTGTCGCGGCAGGCGTCAAGGACCACGATGTTCAGCCGGTTGTGGGCGTTGTCCATGGCCGCCAGGACCCGGCCCGCGTCCACGGACTCGAACTTGACGTCCGACTCCTGCCCGATCTTGGCCCCCACCGGGATGAGGTAGTTGACCCCGCCGACCTGCATGCCGTGGCCGGCGAAAAAGAACAGGCCCACTGACTCCTGGCCGAGCTTGGACTGGAACTCGCGGATGGCCTCCTCCATGTCCCGCTGGTCGGCGTTGATGCGCATGATGACCGTGAAGCCCATCTCCCTAAGCATGGCCGCCATGTCCGCGGCGTCGTTGGGCGGATTCTTGAGCGGCGCGCTCTGGTACTCGCCGTTGCCGATGACCAGGGCCAGCCTGTCCGGGGCCTGGTCCGCGGCCGACGCGGGCGCGGACCAGATCGCCAGCGCGGCCAGCAACAGGGCCGCGAAAAAGACTCTGCTCGACGCCATGACAGGGCCTCCACGGGGTCCGGGGTTGAGATCGCTCATCTGGCCACAGGCTACGTCAAAGCCTCTTTTTTGGCAATCTTGTCCTTGATCGGCAGCCACTTTGGCCTGGCCATTCAGCCTGTTTTCGGATATAGGTTATAGACTCGGTAACTCGGCAATAAAATACATAAAATGGGGGAGCTAAGCATGAAAAGACTGCTGGTCCTGGCGGCGGCCGCGGCCCTGCTCGGGCTGAGCGCCTGCGGGCCGAAATACCAGGCGGCCATGGAGCTGGGGCTCAAGAACT
>JAFGBU010000035.1 GCA_016932995.1 Desulfovibrionaceae bacterium | reverse complement strand
TATTTTTTCCGCGAAAGGCGTTTTCTGGTCCGCCTGGACGAGATGAGCCCCTATCTGCCCAAGGCCTTTCTGGCCGCCGAGGACAGCGGCTTCTACCAGCACGAGGGCGTCGATCTGACGGCCATCTTCAGGGCCGCGCTGGTGAACCTGCGTTCCGGGAGCATCAGGCAGGGCGGCAGCACCATAACCCAGCAGATCATCAAGCGGCTGCTCTTGAGCTCGGAAAAGAGCTACCAGCGCAAGCTCAAGGAGGCCATCCTGGCCTACCGGCTGGAGAACTACCTGACCAAGGAAGAGATACTGACCATCTATCTCAACCAGATATACCTGGGCGCCGGGGCCTACGGCGTGGAGGCCGCGGCCAGGAGCTACTTCGGCAAGCACGTGGCCGATCTCAATCTGGCCGAGTGCGCGCTCCTGGCCGGGCTGCCCCAGGCCCCGAGCCACTACAATCCCTATCAGCACCCCAGGGCGGCCAAGGCCAGGCAGAAGTACGTCCTGGAGCAGATGCTCGGGATCGGCTGGATCAGCCGCGAGGAGTACGAGGCCGCCCTGGCCCGGGACATCGAGCTGACCAGCATGGACGACCCCTCGTGGAGTATCGGGCCGTACTATCTGGAGGAGGTCCGCAGGTGGCTGATAGCCAGGTACGGCGAGGACGAGGTCTACGAGGGCGGCCTGACCGTGTACACGCCCTGCGACCTGTTCCACCAGGCGGCCGCGGAAAAGGCCCTGCGCAACGGGCTGGCGGCCTCGGCCAAGCGGCGGGGCTGGATCGGCCCGCTCGGCCGGCTGGAGCCCGGCCAGGCCCAGGAGTTTTTGCGGGCCGAAGCGGACCTGGACAGGACCTACGCCAAGGGGGACTGGGTCAAGGTCCTGGTGGCCGCGGTGGACGCGGCCGGGGCCGAGGTCCGGTTCGGGTCCGAGCGCGGCCTGATCCCGGTCTCGAGCATGGACTGGTGCCGGACCCCGGACCCCAAGAAGGCCCCGGAGGACGTGCCCAAGATCAAGGACGCCCGCAAGGTCCTTGCGGTCGGGGACCTGGTCTGGGCCTCGGTGGAGTCCGCGCCCGGCAAGGCCGGCGGCCCCTGGCGCCTGAACCTGGAGCGCGAGCCCGAGATCGAGGGGGCCGTCGTGTCCCTGGACCCCCGGACCGGAGACGTCCTGGCCCTGTCCGGGGGCTTCAGCTTCGAGCGGAGCCAGTTCAACCGGGCCACCCAGGCCAGGCGCCAGCCCGGGTCCGCGTTCAAGCCCATAGTCTACTCCGCGGCCATTGACGAGGGCTTCACCGCCGCGAGCCTGGTCCTGGACGCGCCCATTGTCTTCGAGAACCAGGAGCAGGGCAAGCTCTGGAGGCCGGAGAACTACGAGGGCGTGTTCTACGGCCCGACCATGCTGCGCACGGCCCTGGCCAAGTCCCGGAACCTGGTGACCCTGCGCGTGGCCCAGAAGGTCGGGGTGGGCAAGATCATCAAGAGGGCCAAGGACTTGGGGCTGGAGGCCGATTTTCCCTACGACCTGTCCGTGGCCCTGGGCTCGGCCGCGGTCAGCCCGATCAACCTCTGCCGGGCCTTCAGCGCGTTCGCCAGGGGCGGCTCCATTGTCCAGCCCAGGATGGTTCTCAAGGTCGACAGCGCCTGGGGCGAGGAGATGTACAAGGCCGAGGTCGCCTCCACCGAGGCCATCAGCCCCCAGACCGCCTACATCATCGCCAGCCTGCTCAAGGAGGTCGTCCAGGACGGCACCGGCTGGCGGGCAAGGGCCCTGGGCCGTCCCGTGGCCGCCAAGACCGGGACCACCAACAACGAGCAGGACGCCTGGTTCATGGGCTTCACCCCGTACCTGTTGACCGGGGTCTACGTGGGCTTTGATCAGCTAAGACCCATGGGCAGGCTGGAGACCGGGGCCCGGGCGGCCAGCCCGATCTGGGTCGAGTACCGCACGGCCGTGGAGTCCCGGTACCCGGCCCAGGACTTCCCCCAGCCGGCCGGGGTGGTCATGGTCCGGGTGGACGCCTCAAGCGGGCTTTTGGCCGGGCCCCAGAGCGAGGAGGTCTTTTTCCTGCCCTTCAAGGCCGGCACCGAGCCCTCCGAGGTCGCCAAGGTCGACGCCGGGGGCAAGGGCGTGTCCTCGGACGACGACCTGTTGAAGCAGGTCTTCTGAGCCCGCGGCCCGGGCCGGACATGACGGCCCCGCCGGGCGGGGCGCGTTCAAACAAGGAGAGGCGCAATGCCTGTTGTCAGGATCGAGACCAACGTGGCCGTGGACGAGCCGGACCAGGTCCTTTCGCGGCTCTCGGCCTTTTGCGCCGAGGCCCTGGGCAAGCCCGAGGGCTATGTCCTGGCCGTTCTGGAGCCGGGCAAGGCCCTTGTCTTCGGAGGCGCGGCCGGTCCCGCGGCCCTCGTGACCCTGGAGAGCATCGACCTGGCCAGGCAGAGCTGCCCGGCGCTCTCGGAGAGGATCTGCGCCTTTGTCCGGGCCGAGCTGGGCGTGCCCGGCGAGCGCGTGTACATCGGGTTCAGGGACCTGGACGGCGGGATGTTCGGCTGGAACGGCCGGACCTTCTAGGCGCTCACAGCAGCTTCAGGTCCCAGTTGAAGGTCCCGGGCCTGCGGGTCCGGGGCACGTCCTTGGGCCAGGGCTCGCGCATGGTCACGAACAGGGAGTACCCGGCCTGTTCCAGGTCGCGGGCCTGCTCCGTCAGGTCGAGCTCCCAGCCCGGAAACAGCCACAGGTTGCCGCCGATGCGGTGCGCCCAGCAGACCTCGCCCTTGGGGCTTGCGATGGGCTGGTCGGTCTTGACCTTGACCTGGTAGCGGGAGACGCACAGGGGCCACATGCCCCGGATCACCAGGCCGAGGGGCAGCGGGCTTTGGCCGGCCAGGGCCAGGGCGGCCTCGCGGTCGAGCTCCGGGCTGGCCACCGCGGCGCTGAAGCCCAGGGCCCGGACCTGCTCCAGGGCCAGGGCGTTGGCCAGGTTGCAGAACGGCCCGGCCACGAGCCTGAGGCCCTGGGTCTGGTCCAGGAGCCCGATCTGCCAGGGGGCGTTGAGCACGAAGCTCCGGGCCCCGGCCTTTTGGGCCAGGCGGGCCAGGTCCGCGTACTTCTGCTCCTCGTTCGGCCAGATCACTGGCGGCAGCCACCACCAGACCCTGGCCGCGGCCTTGGCCCCGGCCTCGGCCAGGGACCTCTTCTCCAGCCACAGGCCGATCTCGCCGGAGAGCCTGCCCTTGGGCTGGTTCCGGTGCAGGGTGATGTATCTTTTGCCTGCGGGCCCGGCCGCCGGGGGCAGGGCGGGCCTGAACGTCGAGGGCCCCTTTTCCCGGGCCCGGGTCGCGGCCAGCTCCCTGTCCAGGGCGGCCAGTTGCGCGGCCAGCTCCGGCTCGCGGCGGTCGATGAGAAAGACCTTGGTCCCGGCCGCGGCCTTGAGCCCCTTGGCCCGGGGCAGGTCGATCCGGCCGCCCTTGGGCGCGCCGCGGCCCAGGCGCACGGTCTGGTGGCCGGGCTCGTCCTCGTAGCCGATCCTCAAGAGGTCCCCGGCCAGGAGCGGGAACCAGGGCCTGAAATAGAGCTCGATGCGGCCGCCCTTTTGGCCGCCGGGCCCGGACTTGAGGGTCCCGGCCATGCGGCCGGACCCGGTGTCCGTGCCCGGATCGACCGGGCTGAAGGGCCTCTGGGGCAGAAACACCGAGTGGCTCCTGGGCCTGCCCAGGGCCTGGTCCAGGAGGTCGAGCGCGGTCTTGCGCGCGACGGGGTCGGCCGCATGGTCCCTGAGCAGGCAATAGGCCTTGACCGTGTAGAACACGTAGTGGGGGCCTTTTTTGCGGCCCTCGATCTTCCAGGCGCGCAGGTGCGGCAGGCCGAGCAGGGTCTTGGTCAGGACGTCCAGGCCCAGGTCCTGGCAGGAGAACATCCTGGCGGGCTTGCCTTTTGGCCCGCCTTGCCTGTACAACCTGCGGCAGGGCTGGACGCACCGGCCCCTCAGGCCGCTCTTGCCTCCGAGCAGGCTGCTCCAGTAGCAGCGGCCGGACACGGAGAAGCACAGGGCCCCGTGCACGAAGACCTCGAGGTCCAGGCCGTCGGGGCAGGCCGCGTCCATGGCCTTGATCTCGTCCAGGTCGAGCTCGCGGGGCAGGACCACGCGGGCGGCCCCGAGTCCTTGCGCCGTCCTGAGCCCGGCCGGGTGGCTGAGGTTGGCCAGGGTCGAGATGTGGATTTCACCGTTGTACCCGGCCTGCCGGGCCAGGGCCGGGAGCCCCGGGTCCTGGACGATAAGCGCCTCGGGCCGGACCTGCCTGGCCAGGCGGTCGATGAGCCTGCCCGCGGGCTCCAGGTCCCCGGGTTTGAGCAGGGCGTTCATGGCCACGTAGGTCCGGACGCCCTTGGACCTGGCCAGCTCGGCCAGGCGGGCCAGGTCGGACAGGGAGAAGTTGTCGGCCTGCATGCGGGCCGAGAAGTGCTTGAGCCCGGCGTAGACCGCGTCCGCCCCGGCGGCCAGGGCGGCCAGAAAGGATTCCCGGTTGCCCGCCGGGGCCATTATCTCGGGCTTTTGCATTATGTTTGCTCGCTTTGGGCCCTGAAGCGGGCGGTTTTCGCCGGAGGCAAGCACGATGCGCCATGGCGCCTGCCGGGAAGTGAAGGTATTGGAAGTCGTCCCCCTTGGTCAATCAAAAAGGCCGGGGGAGTTCTTCGAGCTCAGGCTCGAGCTTCCGGACTGGGAGGCCTGGCGTCCGGGCCAGTTCGTCATGCTCAGGCCCCTGTCCTGGGGCCTGGAGCTGGTCTGGGGCAGGCCATTTTCCATTGCCTCGGCCGATCGGGGCGTCCTGTGCGTCCTGTTCCAGGCCCTTGGCCGGGGCACCAGGCGCCTGGCCGGGCTGCGGCCCGGCGACCAGGTCTTGGTCTGGGGTCCGCTGGGCAACGGGTTCGCCGTGGACCCGGGCAAAAGGACCCTGATCCTGGCCGGGGGCATGGGCCTGGCGCCCTTCAGGGCCTATGTCGAGAGGCACCCCGCCCCGGACCTGATTCGATTATTTTTCGCGCATCGTTTCCCATTGGAATGTTATCCTTTTGATTATCTGAGCGGCCTTGTGGACGCGGTCCGGGTCGAGGAGCGCTCGCCCGGGGACCTGGCCCTGGTCATCGACGCCCTGCGGGCCGAGATGGCCGCCTTTGACCAGCGGGGACTGATCCTGGCCTGCGGCCCGACGCCGTTTCTCGGGACCGTGCGCGACCGGGCCCTGGAGCTCGGCCTGGCCGAGCGCACCCAGCTGTCTTTGGAGGAGCGCATGGCCTGCGGGGTCGGGGCCTGCCTGGGCTGCGCGGTCAAGGACGCCGGGGGCGGGAACGTCCAGGTCTGTTCGCGCGGCCCGGTGTTCTGGGCCGGCGACGTGCAGTTGGGGCGGGGTTGATATGGACACCAGCGTGAATCTGGCCGGGCTCAGGCTCAAGAACCCGGTCCTGACCGCCTCGGGCACCTTCGGGTTCGGCCTGGAGTTCGAGCCCTACGGGGACCTCGCGGTTTTGGGCGGCATCGTGGTCAAGGGCCTGTCGCTTGAGCCCAGGCAGGGCAATCCCATGCCCAGGCTGGCCGAGACGCCCTGCGGCATGCTCAACTCCATCGGCATCCAGAACCCGGGCCTCGAGGCCTTTGTCAGGGACAAGCTGCCCAGGCTGCCCTGGCGGGAGGTCCCGGTCATCGCCAACCTCTATGCCTGTTCCCTGGACGAGTTCGCGGAGCTGGCCGGGGTCTTGTCCGCGGAGCAGGGCGTGGCCGCCCTGGAGGTCAACGTGTCCTGCCCCAACGTCTCAAGGGGCGGGGCCGCGTTCGGCCAGGACCCGGCCCAGATCAGGGCGGTGGCCGAGGCGGTCAAGGCCCGCTGCGCGAACAAGCCGGTCATGGTCAAGCTCTCGCCGAACGTGACCGACATCGCGGTCTGCGCCAGGGCCGCGGAGGACGGCGGAGCCGACGCCCTGTCGCTCATCAACACCGTCCTGGGCATGGCCGTTGACGCGCGCACCCGCCGGCCCAGGCTGGCCAACGTGGTCGGCGGCCTGTCCGGCCCGGCGGTCAAGCCCGTGGCCCTGCGCTGCGTGCACCAGGCCGTGCGCGCGGTGTCCATACCCGTGGTCGGCGTGGGCGGGGTGTGCTGCGCCGAGGACGTCCTGGAGTTCATCCTGGTGGGCGCGCACGCGGTCCAGGTGGGCACGGCCAACTTCATGCGTCCGGACGCGGCCTTTGCCATTGCCTCGGATCTGCCCGGGCTGATGCGCGGGCTGGGCCTGGACGGCCTTGAGGGCTACCGGGGCTCGCTGATCCTGCCGGGCCCGGGACGGGGCGGGTGATCTTGGCCCGCGCGGGGCTTGCCAGGGCGGTGGTTTTGTATTAGGTAGGCAGCCTTCCTGCGGAGAGGTGTCCGAGTCTGGCTTAAGGAGCACGCCTGGAAAGTGTGTGTCCCTTCACGGGGACCGGAGGTTCGAATCCTCTCCTCTCCGCCACTTGCAGATAACGGTCCTGTCCGTTTACATATTCAGGGAAGCCGGACGGCAGCGCCGTCGTGAACCCCGTCAGGCCCGAAAGGGAGCAGCGGTAGCGTCAGGTTCTGGGTGTCCGGCTTCCCTTGCAGGGGCGCGAGCATGCTCGCGCCCCTGTTTTTTTCCATAAAAAAGCCGGGCATTGCCCGGCGTTGATTCGTTTTTTCCCGCGCCGTTCGTCTAGTGCTCGTGCTCGTGGCTGTGCTCGTGGCTGTGCGGGTGCGAGTGGCTGTGTTCGTGCTCGTGGC
>JAFGBU010000004.1 GCA_016932995.1 Desulfovibrionaceae bacterium | reverse complement strand
GCCGACCCGGCCGGTGCCGACCCGGCCGGTGCCGACCCGGCCGGTCCGCAAGACGCCGGGCCCAAGGACCAAGGGCCCAAAAAGGACATCTGGCAGGCCCTGGACCAGATGTTCAGGCCGGGCGGCGAACAGGAGGCGGAGTCCGGGCCCGACGCCTGGGCCAATGGCGAATTCGAGGTGCCCTTTGAGCGCCTGGACAAGCACGGATTTTTCCCCGGCCTGGCCAAGACCGCGCGCATGGTCCTGCTCGCGCCCGGACGCCTGTTCAGGGCCATGCCCCTGCGCGGCATGCTCAGGCCCCTGATCTTCTATCTGCTGCTCTCCGAGTTCCAGGCCCTGTGCCAATTCTTCTGGCAGCTGGCCGGGCTGGGCGGCATGACCGGCCTCGGCGGCGAGTCCCTGGAAACGGGCATCCTGGCCACGGGCATGGGCTCCTTTCTCATCTTGATCCTCTATCCGCTGTTTCTGACCGGGGCGCTTTTGCTCATGGCCGCGGTGAACCACTTCTTTCTGAGCCTGTTTCGGGCCGCAAGCCGCGGCTACGAGGCCACCTTCAGGCCCATGGCCTACTCCAGCGCAACCGCCGTATTGTCCGTGATCCCGGTGTTCGGCCCCCTGGCCGGGGCCCTGTGCAGCATCATCATCACCATAATCGGCTGGAAAAACATACACGCGAGCACCTATCCCAGGGTCGTGGCCGCGTTCCTCATCCCCGTGGCCATCCTGTTCGTCATCCTGACCCTGGTTCTGCGCTCGACCCCGCAAATGGTCTGAGGAGGCCCATGTTCGACCGGCTCAGGAAAAAATGGCGCAAGTACAAGGCCCGCCGCCTGCTGTCCAGGCAGACCGAACCCAAGGCCATCAGGGACATGGCCCGGGAGGTCGGGGAGCTGGCCAGGACGGCCTCGCTCCTGGGCCACTACGGAGAGGACATCCAGTCAAGGATAGCCAAGATCATAACTGAAATGGAGCGCCTGGACGAGATGACCGGCAAGCCGGAGTTCCGGCGCCTGTCCCCGGAAAAGAGGCAGGTGCTCCGCCAGGGCCTGCTCCAGTCCAAGGCCCAGCTCATGCGGACCATAAACACCGCCGCCCCGCCCACAGAGACCATCCAGTAGCCCGGAAAACGCGCCCGGGCCGACCCCTGGCGCGGTACAAATCTTGCTAGCAAGGTCCCCAAAGGTCCTGAAACGGCCCATGGCGTCAGCGCCTTGGCGCAAGGCCGGACTGACGCGCAAAACCGGGAACACGCAAGCCGCCATGAAGAAAATAGCCCTCGCCCTGGCGCTGTTGGCCATCAGCGCCTGCAACTACGTCGATCCCTCGCTGACAAAGCAGACCACGATATACAAGGACGCGCCGGTGCGCCTCTCGGAGCTGGCCGTGCCCGTGAGCCCCAAGTCCAGGCAGTACCGGCCCCTGAGCGCCCTGCTCTATCCGCCCTGGGTCCAGCAGCAGACCACGGACCACCTCCTGCTGGGCCGCGAGCTCGGCAGGATCGTCCACCAGGCCTGGACCGGGGAGAGGCTCTTTCCGACCCTGGCCTACGGCGAGGACCTGATCTACAACGGCCCGGACAGCGCCGTGGCCCGGGCCCGGGCCATGGGCGCGGACCTGGTCATTTTGGGCTTTGTCCCCTACTTCTTTGCCGGCCACACCTTAGACGACACGGCCATCACCCTCAAGATCGACATCTACGAGACAAAGACCGGCCAGCTGATCTGCTCCATGCTCCAGTCCGCGCGCATGGAGAAGAAGATGCCCAAGGACTGGATCTATTTCCGCCAGGAGACGCGGATGTCCGACGCGCCGTTCTACGTGGCCGTGTCGGCCATTGCCAAGGACATGGCCGTGGTGCTCAAGTCCTGGCTGCCTCCGGCCTCGACCTGGGGCGAGCGCTCAGGGGCCGCGGCCGAGGGCCATGTCCAGGCCGGCCGGCCCCTGGAGGCGACCACGGCCCAAGACATGGAGCGCGACCTGGTCCCTGATCAGGAGGGCAAGAGCGGCGGGGTGATCCTCAAGGTCAACTTCGCCGTGGACTCCTACGAGATACCCGAGGCCTCCTACCCCCTGCTGGACGAACTGGGCAAGGCCCTGTCCGGCGAGGCGCTCAAGACCAGGCGAGTGGTCCTGAGCGGACACACCGATTCCGACGCCTCCAAGGCCTACAACCAGACCCTGAGCGAGAACCGGGCCAGGGCGGTGAAGATATACCTGACCACGCGCTTTCCCGTGGACCCGGACAGGATCATGACCCGGGGCTACGGCAAGACCAGGCCCCTGGCCCCGAACACCACCCCGGCCAACAAGCTGCTCAACCGCAGGGTGGAGGTCGGCCTGGCCGGCTGAGCGACCCGCCCGCGCCTTGACTTGCAGGGCCCCCGGCTTACCATGTCCCTGGGCGCCGGGGCCCTGGGTTAGCGCTTTTCCCCGCCCCTCTTTTGTGGTACCCCAGGCCTCACATCAGGCTAAGAGGTAATAGATGATAGGAATATCCAAGCTCTATTGCGGCGCGGTGGAGGCCTCGGACGCCCTGCGCTACGGCCGCAAGTCCGGCAAGCTCCCCTCCCACCTGCTCCAGTTCTCCGAGGACAAGAAGCCCGTGGTGGTCTGGAACATGACCAGGCGCTGCAATCTCAAATGCGTCCACTGCTACGCCAAGGCCGTGGACCCCGAGGGCCAGGACGACATGTCCACGGCCCAGGCCAAGGAGATGATCGCGGACCTGGCCGGGTTCGGGGCCCCGGTGATGCTCTTTTCCGGGGGCGAGCCCCTGGTGCGCAAGGACCTGGTGGAGCTGGCCCACTTCGCCGTGGCCAAGGGCATGCGCGCGGTCATCTCCACCAACGGCACGCTGATAACCAAGGACAAGGCCAAGGAGCTGAAAGAGGTCGGGCTGTCCTACGTGGGCATCTCCCTGGACGGCGGCGAGGCGGTCCACGACAGGTTCCGCGGGGTGGCCGGGGCGTTCAAGAAGGCCCTTGAGGGCGTGGAGAACTGCCAGGCCGAGGGCCTCAAGGTCGGGCTCAGGTTCACCATAAACAAGCGCAATGTCAAAGAAATACCAACCGTGTTCAATATCGTCCGGGACATGGACGTCCCGCGCATCTGCTTCTACCACCTGGTCTACTCCGGCCGCGGTTCCGAGCTGATCAAGGAGGACCTGTCGCACGCCCAGACCCGCCGGGTCCTGGACCTGATCATGGACCGGACCAGGGCCCTGTTCGAGGCGGGCAGGCCCAAGGAAGTGCTCACCGTGGACAACCACGCCGACGGCCCCTACGTCTACCTGCGGCTGCTCAAGGAGGACCCGGCCCGGGCCGAGGAGGTCATGCGCCTTTTGCAGTTCAACGAGGGCAACAACTCCGGCCGGGGCATCGGCTGCGTGTCCTGGGACGGCAGGGTCCACGCGGACCAGTTCTGGCGCAACCACACCTTCGGCAACGTGCTCGAACGGCCGTTCTCCGAGATCTGGACCGACCCGGACATCGTGCTCCTGCACAAGCTCAAGGACAAGAAGAGGTACGTGGGCGGGCGCTGCGCGACCTGCCGCTACCTGAACATCTGCGCGGGCAACTTCAGGGCCAGGGCCGAGGCCTATTACGGGGACATCTGGGCCGAGGACCCGGCCTGCTACCTGAGCGACGAGGAGATCAGGCCCCCGGACCAGGCGCAACCGCCCGCCGGGCCAAGACCCTGAACCAAGGGGAAAGCCATGAGCCCAGAATTCTTCCGCGGCCGCAGGCTCCGGGGCTCCAAGGCCCTGAGGGAGATGGTCCGCGAGACCGATATCCAGCCCCAGGATATGATCATGCCCTACTTCGCGGCCGAGACCGACGACCGGGACTTCAAAAGGCCCATCAACTCCATGCCCGGCCAGTTCCAGCTCGGCCCGGCCCAGCTCAAGAAGAGCGTGGCCCAGGCCCGGGAGCTGGGGCTCAGGGCGCTGATCCTGTTCGGCCTGCCCAAAAAGAAGGACCTGACCGCCAGCCAGGCCTACGCGGACGAGGGCGTTGTCCAGCAGGCCGTGCGCATGATCAAGGACGAGTTCCCGGAGCTGGTCGTGATCACCGACGTCTGCCTGTGCGAGTACACCTCGCACGGCCATTGCGGGCTGGTCTCGGGCGGCGAGGTGCAGAACGACCCGACCCTGGAGCTTCTGGCCAAGACGGCCGTGAGCCACGTCCGGGCCGGGGCGGACATGGTCGCGCCCTCGGACATGATGGACGGCCGGGTCCTGGCCATACGCGCGGCCCTGGACCAGGCCGGGTTCGTGAACACGCCGATCATGTCCTACGCAATCAAGTACGCCTCCTCGTTCTACGGGCCGTTCCGCGAGGCGGCCGAGAGCGCGCCCCGGTTCGGGGACCGCAAGACCTACCAAATGGACCCGGCCAACGCCCGGGAGGCCCTGCGCGAGGCCGCGGCCGACGCCATGGAGGGCGCGGACATCCTGATGGTCAAGCCCGCCCTGCCCTACCTGGACGTGCTCAGGACGGTGCGCGACAGCTTCGACCTGCCCCTGGCCGCGTACCAGGTCAGCGGCGAGTACGCGGTGATCAAGGCCGCGGCCCAGAACGGCTGGATCGACGAGGAGCTCATGGTCATGGAGACCCTGACGGCCATAAAGCGGGCCGGCGCGGACCTGATCCTGTCCTACTTCAGCGAGGACGTGTTGCGTCTTCTGAGCCAAAGATCATGAACCAGAAGCCGAAGACCCACCCCGGCGGGCCGCCCGGCCCGGTCGCGGACAGGACCCCGGACCTGAGGCTCATCGCCTGGGAGATCACCCGGTCCTGCAACCTGGCCTGCAAGCACTGCCGGGCCGAGGCCCATCCCGAGCCCTATTCCGGCGAGCTGGACACGGCCGAGGCCAAGGCGCTGATCGAGACCTTCCCGGAGACCGGGAGCCCGATCATCATCCTGACCGGCGGCGAGCCGCTGATGAGAAAGGACGTCTTCGAGCTCGCGGTCCACGCCAAATCCAAGGGCCTGCGCTGCGTCATGGCCACCAACGGCACCCTGGTGACCGAGGAGACCGCGGCCAGGATCAGGGACGCGGGCATCGAGCGCTGCTCCATATCCATCGACGCGCCGAACTCCCGGGACCACGACGAGTTCCGGGGCCTGACCGGGGCCTTCGAGGCCTCGCTTCGGGGCATCGAGCAGCTCAAGGCGGCCGGGGTGGAGTTCCAGATCAACACCACGGTGACCCGGCACAACCTGTCCAGGTTCAAGGACATCTTCCTTCTGGCCCAGGGGCTCGGGGCCGCGGCCTGGCACATCTTCCTGCTCGTGCCCACGGGAAGGGCCGCGGAGCTGGGCGCGGAGATCATCTCGGCCCAGGAGTACGAGTCCGTGCTCAACTGGTTCTACGACTTCCGCAAGACCACGGACATGCAGCTCAAGGCGACCTGCGCGCCCCACTACCACCGCATCCTGCGCCAGCGGGCCAAGCAGGAGGGGATCAAGGTCGATTTCCAGACCTTCGGCCTGGACGCGGTGAGCCGGGGCTGCCTGGGCGGCACGGGCTTCTGCTTCATATCCCACGTCGGCCAGGTCCAGCCCTGCGGCTACCTGGAGCTGGACTGCGGAAACGTGCGCCAGACCCCCTTCCCGGAAATCTGGAAAAACTCTAGACAATTTCTAGAGCTACGCAACCCAAAGTTATATCGGGGCAAATGCGGAAGGTGCGAGTACGAGCGGGTCTGCGGCGGATGCCGGGCCAGGGCCCAGACCATGCGCGGCCACTACCTCGAAGAGGAGCCCCTGTGCAGCTATGAACCCCGGAAAAAGGCCTGAAAAAACCGTCATGGACGACCTGGACAAGCGCATCCTGGACCTCATCCAGTCCGACTTCCCGCTTGAGGCCAGGCCCTACGACGCGATCGGCGCCCGGGTCGGCCTGACCGGGGCCGAGGCCCTGGCCAGGGTGCGCAAATTGAGGAGCCGGGGCGTGATCAGGCGCATCGGGGCCAACTTCCAGTCCAGAAAGCTCGGCTGGAGCTCCACCCTGTGCGCGGCCAGGGTCCCGGAGGACAGACTCGAGGAGTTCGCGGCCGAGGTCAACAGGCACCCGGGCGTGACCCACAACTACCTGCGCCGCCACCGCTACAACGTCTGGTTCACGTACATCGCCCCGAGCCGGCAGGACATCGAGGCCGCCCTGGCCGGGATCAGCGCAAAAACCGGCATCGAAATCCTTGATCTGCCGATGGAAAAGATGTTCAAGATAAAGGTCGATTTCGACATGAACAGCGAACAGGGCCAAGACCCGGGGCAGGAACAATGAGCACCGAGACCATACTTGCGCCGTCCCTGCTCTCCGCGGACTTCGGCAAGTTGGCCCAGGAGCTGGCCGACCTGGAGCTGGCCGGTTTGAGCTGGATCCATCTGGACGTGATGGACGGCGCCTTTGTGCCCAACATCACCTTCGGCCCGCCGGTGATCAAGGCCCTGCGGGCCGAAAGCGGCCTGTTCTTCGACACCCACCTCATGGTCGACAGGCCCGAGCGGTACATAGACGAGTTCGTGGACGCGGGCTCGGACCTCATCTGCGTGCACGCCGAGGCCAGCCTGCACCTGGAGCGCCTGGTCTCGCGCATCGCCGAGGCCGGGGTCCTGCCGGCCGCGGCCCTGAACCCGGCCACGCCCCTGGAGGCCGTCAGGTACCTCTTGCCCCAGCTGCACATGGTCCTGATCATGAGCGTAAACCCGGGCTTCGGCGGCCAGAAGTTCATCCCCTTCTGCCTGGACAAGATCAGGGAGCTCAAAATCATGATCAGGGCGGCCGGGGCCCGGACCCTGATCCAGGTGGACGGCGGGGTGGACCCGGAGAACTGCCGGGAGATCGTCAAGGCCGGGGCCGACATCCTGGTCTCGGGCTCGGCCTTCTTCAACCACCCGCCCTATGCCGAACGGCTCAAGACCTTTGAGCGGGCCTGGCGGGGCTAGCAGAATGTTGAAAAAGTCCGTCCTGGACTTTTTCAACTCGATTCGGCGAAAACGCGGTTTCGCCAACTCTCCGGAATCATCGGAAGCCGATGATTCCGGGCGCGCCGTCCTGGCGCGCGGAGGTTGTTTATCAACAACCTCCTAGGGCCTGCCCGGCCCGGCGGCCCGCAGGTCCGCCTCCAGCCGCGCGAAGACCTCGGCAACGGCCTTGCGCATGGCCCGGACCAGGCCCTGGGGCGAGTCCCGCTCCACAGGCAGGGCCGCCTCGTAGGCCGCGCTGAACACGATCTCGTCTTTGCCCGAGACATCCCGGAGCATAATGAACTGCATCTCGGCCACGGCCCTGGCCGGAGTGGCGCTCAAGTCCGCGTAGAGCCTGTTGACCGCGGCCTCCAGGACCAGGTCCGCAGGCGCCAGGCTGGCCGTGTCCACGACGTGCCCGAAGAGCCCGGCGGCCTCGATCCACTCCCTCAGGTCCTGGCCGAGCATGTCCGCCGGGGGCACGAAGAACAGGTTGTAGAAGTCCGAGGAGAACTCGTTGTCCCCGGTCTTGTAGACCAGCTCCCGGCCCTGGTAGCGCGGCGAAACCCTGAGCCTGCGCAGGGCCAGGACCGTGTCGTTGTCCGCCTGCGCGGCCGGCCCGGGCCGGCCGATCTCGAGGTCGAAGTAGCGCTTGTCCAGCGAGGGCCTGTCGAGCTTGACGCAGGCGCAGACGCAGACCGAAAGGGCCATCAGGGCCGATATCCCGGCGAAGACCCGCAGGGCCGGGCCGACTGGGCTACTCATCGCTCACCGCCTTGACCTTGCCCGGCGGCGGGCCGAAGATCGCGCCGGACGGGTAGCGCTTGACCTCGCCGCTCAGCTCCTTGAGATTTTCTATAAGCATCCTGGTGTTCTCCATTATCCCCTGGACGTTCTCCTGCTGGCCGGCCAAAACCCCGTTTATCCTGCCGAGCACCTCGTGCAGCCTGGTCACCGCGGACTTGAGCTTGACCGAGGCCTCGTTGACGTTGGCCATGGTCTCGGCCAGGCTGGCCATGCGCTTCTCGGCCTTGGGCGAGGACAAATATTTGTCGATGCGCGCGGCCGAGCTCTTGAGGCCGGCGATGGCCTCGCGGGCGTCCTTGACCGCGACCACCAGGTCCCCGCCCGAGTCCTCGACCACGCGCCTGATCCCGGCCGCGGCCCTCGATGCGTCCGGGATCAGGCTCTCGGCGCCCGGGGCCTTGAGCAGGTCGTTCAGCCTGGCGAACATCCGTCTGGTCTGCTCCAGGTTGGCCTTGAGCAGGTCGCCTATGCCGCTCGACCCGGCCTTGTCGAACATGGAGGACAGGTTCTCGCTGGCGCTCTTGACCGCCTCGACAATGCCCTTGATGTCCTCCTTGTTGATGCTCTCCAGGGTGCCGCTGATGGTGGCCACGGCCTGCTCCACGCGGCTCATGATGCTCGGCGCCGAAGGCACGTATATGCTCTTGGGCTTCCAGGATATCTTGAGCACCGGGTTCTTGTCGGGGTCCACGAAGTCCAGGCCCAGGAACTTCTGGCCGGTCAGGCCCAGGGACACGGTCCGGGCCCTGAGGCCGTTCTTCACGTCCCTGGCCATGGCCTGGCCGAACTGCTCCTCGGATTCGTAGGGCAGGCTCTTCTGCTCCAGGGAGCAGCCGATGTACACATAGCGCACGTCGGAGTCCATGACGTCCACGTACCTGCCGTTGACAAAGCCTATCTCGGTCACGCTGCCGACCTTGACGCCCCGGTACTTGACCGGCGAGCCTATCTCCAGCCCGTTCACGGACTCGTCCACATAGGTCTCCAGGGAATAGGTGGTCTTGAGGTACTCGCCCGCGCCGAGCACGAGCACGACCAGGAGGATGAGGCCGAGCCCGCATATGACGTAGACGCCGAGCTTGAAGTAGTCGGTCTTCCTGATCATGCCGCATCCCCGCTTTCAAGTTTGTTCGGCCCCTCGCCTTGCCGCGCCGCGTCGGCCCGCGGATTGAAGAACCGGCGCACGAGGTCGTTGTCCGAAGAGGCCTTGAGCTTTTTGGGATCGCCCTCGGCGACCACGCCCTTGGCCTGCTTGTCCAGCATTATCACCCGGTCGGCGATGGCCAGGATGCTGTCCAGCTCATGGGAGACGATGACAAAGGTGATGCCCAGGGTCTCGGCCAGGTCCTTGATCAGCTCGTCCAGGCCGGCCGAGGTGATCGGGTCCAGGCCGGCCGAGGGCTCGTCCAGGAACAGGATGGCCGGGTCCAGGGCCATGGCCCTGGCGATGGCCGCCCTCTTCTGCATGCCGCCGCTCAGGGCCGAGGGCATGTGAAAGGCGTACTTTTCCAGGCCCACCAGGCAGAGCTTGGTCTTGGCTATCAGGTCCACGGCCTCCCAGGACAGGTCCGTGTACTCCTCCAGGGGCAGGCGCACGTTCTGCAACAGGGACATGGACCCGAACAGGGCGCCCATCTGATAGGTCACCCCGACGCCCCGCAGGATGGCCCGCTTCTGGTCCGGGTCGGCCGAGGCGATGTCCCGGCCGTGGATGAGTATCCGGCCTAAGAACGGCTCGTAGAGCCCGATCATGTGCTTGAGCACCGTGCTCTTGCCGCAGCCCGACCCGCCGAGGATCACGAATATCTCGCCCTCGTAGACGTCAAAGGACACGTCCCTGACAATGACCTCCTCTCCGTAGGCGCAGGTGAGATTGCGTACGCTTATGATCGGTTCTCGGCCTGCCCGGTCCACGGTCATATCCCCAGGTAGTAAAACAGGACCGCGAACAGGCCGTCGGCCACGGCTATGAGGATGATGGCGCTGACCACCGCGCTGGTCGTGGACGCGCCCACGGCGCTGGCCCCGGTCCTGGTCTCCAGGCCGCGCAGGCAGCCCACGCCCGCGACCAGCAGGCTGAAGACCAGGGCCTTGAACATGCCGCCCACGAAGCTGGACACGCTGACGTAGGTGAAGACCCGCGAGGTATAGGTGGCCAGCGGATAGTCCAGGGAGAGCATGACCACCGCCCCGCCGATCAGGCTGAAGAAATTGAAGAAGATGGTCAGGAAGGGCATGACCCCGAGGGTCGCCAGGACCTTGGGCGTGACCAGGAAGCGCACCGGGGCCAGGCCCATGGTGGTCAGGGCGTCGACCTCCTCGTTGACCTTCATGGTCCCGATCTCGGCGGCAAAGGCCGAGCCGGAGCGGCCGGCCAGGAGTATGGCCGTGACCAGGGGCCCGAGCTCCCTGAACATGACCAGGCCGAGCATGTTGGGCACGAATATCTCGCCGCCGAACTTCTGCAGGCTCATGGCGGTCTGAAAGGACATGATCAGGCCCATGAGAAAACCGATGAGCCCGATTATGGGCAGGCCCTGCACCCCGACCTTCTCCGCGGTCAGCAGGACGTCCTTCCAGCGCACCCTGCGCGGGTGGGCCAGGGCGTGGCACAGGGCCAGGAAGCACTCGCCCACGAAGGACACGGCCACCCGCAGGTCCACGGCCACATCTCCGGCCATGCGGCCGACCGTCTCGGCCAGGCCCCGGCGCTCGCCCTTGTCCCTTGACCAGAAGGGCAGATCGCAGGCGCTGACCAGGTCCACCAGGTGCCGGAAGCGGGCGGACAGGCCCTTGATCTCCATGTCCCCGCCCCTCTTGCGCTGCTCCAGCCTGAGCTTGGACAGCAGGCCGAAGCCCGCGCCGTCCATGTATTCCAGACCCGAGGCGTCGACCACGACCTTGGTCCAGCGCTCCCGCCTCACGCCCTCCACGGCCCGGTCCCAGACAGAAACCGCGCTGTCCGCGTCCAGGCGTCCGGAAAGGCTGAGCAGCAGGGTGCCCCCCTCCTCGCGGCCGATCCTCAGATCGACCCTGGAAGCATTGCCCTTGGCCGGGCCAGGTTCGCTCATCCGGGACCCCTTGCCCTTCATTCGGACTGGACTGCAAAAGATTATTAATGCCGCATCCATACCCCTATACCTGAGGAAGGCCGAAAAGCAAATGCCCGGACCTACCGCGTTTCCTGGACAGGACCGCGGGCCTGGATTAACCTCTGTCGGACACGAAAAAGGCGGGTATGAACACGAATCCGGCGGAGAAAAAAAGCCGCTCGCAGCAGAAGCGGGACATGTCCGCCCTCCAGGACCTGGGCGCGGACCTGGCCGGGCTCGGGCCCGGGGCCGTGGAGCGCCTGGACATCCCCAAAGAGCTGAAGGACGCCCTGCGCGACCTTCAGGGCATGAAGAAGCACGAGGCCCGGCGCAGGCAGATGCAGTACATCGGCGCGGTCATGCGCCGGGTGGACGCCCAGGTCGTGCGCCGGGAGATGGCCCGGCTCGTCGAGGACAAGAAAAGGCGCGACCGGGCCTTTCACCAGGCCGAGTCCTGGCGCGAGGCCCTGATCCTGGGCGACGACCAGGCCCTTGAGCAGGTACTTGACCAGGTCCTTGCCCGCTTCCCGGACACCGACAGGCAGGAGATCGTCGATCTCGCGGCCGCGGCCAGGCGGGAAAGGGACAAGTCCGGCCCGCCCAGATCGTCCAGGGCCCTGTTCCGGCTGATCATGGGCCTTCTCGCCCCGGAGGCGTCCGGGCCTTGACTGACGCGCCCGGGTAGTTAGTTGTTTCAAATATGATCCGAAAAAATCGGGGCAAACCCGGGAACAAGGAGTTTATGAAGTGATATTCGAATACTACGACATCAAGGTCGAGCTGGAGGACCACGACTGCCCGTACTGCAAAAAGCCGCTCGAACCCTGGGTGGCGCCCCCGGAGAGCGGCTGGGGGGTCATACTGGTCTGCAACAACAACGACTGCCCCTTTTTCGTGGGCTCGGACAAGGACATCCACAACAAACGCGACGATTCCAACCTCGGCTGCCGCTACGCCCTGAACCCGGACAACGGCTACAAGCCCTTCAACCTGGTGGCCTGGTGCCGCTGAGCGCCAGCGCTTCATAAAAAAGAACGGCGTACCTTCAGGCGCGCCGTTTTTTTTCGCGCCTCAGCCGGCTGACAAAAAGATTTCCTTGTCCGCCAGGGCCAGACCCCGGGCCCTGGCCGACTCGGCCAGGAGAACGGCCGCGGCCCTTTCGCCCTCAAGCCCGACATCCAGGCTGAAGTCGTTGACAAAGGTCGTTATGTGCCTTTCGATCACCGCGTCGTCCATCTCCCGGGCAAGGCTTTTGACATACGGCCAAACCGCGTCCCGATTCTGCCGGGCGAACAGCAGGCTGTGGCGCACGGCCTGGTCCAGGCCACGAAGCACGGACCGGCCCAGATCGCGCCTGGCCGCGATCGCGCCCAGGGGCAGGGGCAGGTTGAAGCGCCCCTCCCACCATTGGCCCAGGTCCTGGACCAGGACCAGGCCCAGGCCGCCAAAGGTGAACCGGCCCTCGTGGATGACCACCCCGGCCTCGACTGCGCCTTGGGCCACGGCGGGCATGACCTGGTCAAAGACCATGTGCTCCTGGCGCACGGCCACCCCGGCCTCGCGGCAGAGCATATTCAAAAGCAGGCCGGCCGTGGTCCCGGGCCCGGGCGCGGCCACGGCCTTGCCCTCAAGGTCCTGAATCCTCAAGGGCTTGCGGGCGACCACAAGCGGGCCCACGCCTCGGCCCATGGCCCCGCCCGAGCGCAGCAAAACATATTGCTCCAGTATCCCGGCCGCGGCCGCAACCGAGACCTTGCACACGTCCATCGCCCCCTGCGCGGCCAGACGGTTCAAGACCTCCACGTCGGCCAGGGTCAGGTCCAGGCCCGCGCACGGGGCAGGGACCAGGCCGTGGGTCAGGGCGTAAAAGATGAACGTGTCGTTCGGGCAGGGCGAATGCCCCAGGCTCAAGACCCCCTCGGCCACGCTCGGCCCCCTTGTTTTTTACTGTTTGACATCTGCGGCCCGGCTCGGCTAGAAGTGACCACCTGGTCACTTTTACGGCATGAGCAAATCAAAGGCAAGGAAATGAACCAGGGCGTCGAGACCTTCGAGCGCCTGCGGGACGAAAAAAAACAACGCGTCCTGGACGCGGCCGCGAGCGAGTTCGCCGAGCACGGCTTCCACCGGGCCAGCGTCAACCGCATGGCCGCCGGGCTGAGCATCGCCAAGGGCTCGATATTCAAATATTTCGGCACCAAGGAGGGGCTCTTCGAGTACCTTTTCAGGCACTCGGTCGGGCTGTTCAAGGGCCCATTGAGGCAGGCCGCGCAATCGAGCGCAAACCAGGACCTGTTCGAGCGCCTGCGCCTCAGCCTGGCCACGGGCGCGCGGTTCATAGAAGAACACCCGCTCATCTACCGCATCTACCTGAAGATGCTCTTTCAGGAGGACTTTCCCAGGCGCGAAACACACCTCTCGGAGATCCGCCTGTACTCGGCCAAGTACCTGAGGCCCCTGGTGGACCAGGCCCGGGCCAGGGGCGAGCTGCGGCCGGGCCTGGACCCGGCCATGATCGTGTTCTTCCTGGACGCGGTCATGGACCGCTTTCTCCAGGCCCTGAGCGTGCCCTTCATGGACGCCGGGGCCGGGCTGTTCAGGGCCGACCGGGCCGAGGTCGCAAAAAAAATCGGCCAGTGCGTGGACTTTCTGCGCCAGGGCCTGGGGAGATGAACTCGGTGGACAAAAAGCGTTTCGAAAACCTGGGCCTCGGCCTGGTCCTGGACAAGGTCCTTTCGGGCGAGCGCCTGGATTTGGCCGAGGGAGAAAGGCTCCTGGCCTGTCCCGACCCCCTGGCCGTGGGCGCCCTGGCCGACCACTGCCGCAGGCGAATAAACGGCCGGGCCGCATTCTACGTCCTCAACCAACACGTCAACTACTCGAACGTCTGCGTCAACGGCTGCGCCTTCTGCGCCTTCCAGCGCCGCGAGGGCCAGGACGGGGCCTTTGCCCTCAGCGTGGACCAGATCCTGGACAAGATCAACCGCAACCCGTTCCGGCCCAGGGAGATCCACATCGTGGGCGGCTGCCACCCGACCCTCGGCCTGGCCCACTTCGTCGAAATCCTGCGGCGCATAAGGCTTGCCCTGCCCGAGGCGACCCTCAAGTGCTTCACCGCGGTGGAGATCGCCCATTTCGCGCGCCTCGAGGGCCTGGAGACCGAAGAGGTCCTCAAGGCCCTCAAGCAGGCCGGCCTGGACATGCTCCCCGGGGGCGGGGCCGAGATATTCGACCCCGAGGTGCGGGCCAAAATCTGCCCCAAGAAGATCGACGCACAGACCTGGCTGCGCATCCACGGCCAGGCCCACGACCTGGGCATAAGGACCAACTGCACCATGCTCTTCGGCCACCTGGAAAGCCCGAGGCACAGGATCGAGCACCTGGACCTGCTCAGGAGGCAGCAGGACGCCTCCAGGGGCTTTGTCTGCTTCATCCCCCTGCCCTTCCAGACCGAGAACAGCCGGCTCAAGGTCGAGCAGCCGCTCACCGGCCTGGAGGAGCTCAAGACCATCGCGGTCTCCAGGCTGATGCTCGACAACATAGCCCACATCAAGGCCTACTGGGTCATGCTCACGGTCAAGCAGGCCCAGGCCGCGCTGTTTTTCGGGGCCGACGACTTCGACGGCACAGTGGTCGAGGAGAAGATCGGGCACATGGCCGGGGCCGCGTCCGAGCAGGCCTTAAGCCGCGCGGAGATCGAGGACATGATCCGGGGCTGCGGGCTCACGCCCGTTGAACGGGACTCCTTGTTCAACCCCGTGGAGGGCGCATGAACGCCGAAGACACCCCGGTCGAGGTCCGGGACCTGCTGCACAGGGCCGTTTCCGGCGGCCGCCTGGAGCCCTCCGAGGCCCTGGCCGTGTACCTGGACGCGGGGCTCCACGACCTGGGCCGCGCGGCCCACGAGGTCCGGCTCAAAAAGCACCCCGAGCCCGTGGTCACCTATGTCGGCGACCGGAACATAAACTACTCCAACATCTGCGTCTGCGGCTGCCGCTTCTGCGCCTACTTCCGCGCCCCGGGCCAGGAGGGCGGCTTCGTGCTCTCAAAAGACGAATTGGCCCAAAAAATCCAGGAGACGATCGATCTCGGCGGCACCCAGATACTCATGCAGGGCGGCCACCACCCGGACCTGCCCCTGTCCTTTTACGAGGACCTGTTGGCGTTCATAAAGGCCGAGTTCGATATCCACGTGCACGCCTTTTCCCCGCCCGAGATATGGCACTTCGCCAAGCTCTCCGGGCTCTCCGCGGCCCAGGTCATCGCCAGGCTCAAGCGCGCCGGCCTGGACTCCATCCCGGGCGGCGGGGCCGAGATACTGGTCGACGAGGTCCGCTCCCGGGTCTCGCCCAACAAGTGCACGGCCCGGCAGTGGATCGAGGTCATGGAGGCGGCCCACGGCCAGGGCCTCAGGACCACGGCGACCATGATGTTCGGGCACCTGGAGACCCCGGGCCAGCGCGTCGAGCACCTCCTGGCCCTGCGCGCGCTCCAGGACAGGACCCACGGCTTCACGGCCTTCATCCCCTGGACCTTCCAGCCCCAAAACACGGCCATCCAGGCCCGGCCCCTGACCAGCCCGGAGTATCTGCGGCTCCTGGCCGCCTCCAGGCTGATCCTGGACAACTTCGACAACCTCCAGGTCTCCTGGGTGACCATGGGGGCCAAGATCGCCCAGCTGGCCCTGTTCTTCGGGGGCAACGACTTCGGCTCGACCATGATCGAGGAGAACGTGGTCCGGGCCGCGGGCGTGAGCTTCAGGCTGTCCAGGGAGGAGATCGAGCGGCTCATCCGGGCCGCCGGGTTCAGGCCCAGGCAGAGGCGCATGGACTACTCCTACCTGGACCAGGCCCAAGGGGCCCGGAGGTGAGCGCAAAGCGCCCGGTTAAGCTGGGCAGGATGCGCTACCTCAACGTCCTGCCCATCTACCACCCCCTGGAGACAAAGGCCCTGGCCAACCCCTTCGAGTTCGTCTACGGGACCCCGGCCGAGCTGAACGCGCTCATGGCCCAAGGCGGCCTGGACCTGTCCTCGGCCTCGAGCATCGAGTACGCCAGAAACCCGGAGCGCTACCTCCTGGTCCCGAACCTGGCCATCGGCAGCCGGGGGCCGGTCCAGAGCGTGCTTCTGATCAGCCGGGTCCCGGTGGAGGACCTCGGCGGCTCGATCATCCTGGTCAGCGCCCAGACCCACACCTCGGCCGCGCTCTTAAGGCTCATCCTGTCCAGCCACCTGGGCCTGGACGCGGCGTTCGAGGTCGGGGAGGCCAGCGCGCGGCTGGAGAGCGGCGGCCGGCCCGCGGCCATCCTGGCCATAGGCGACGAGGCCCTTGCCCTGCGCAACAGGGCCGACTACCCGCACAAGTTGGACCTGGGCGAGGCCTGGCGCTCCTGGACCGGGCTGCCGTTCATCTTCGGGGTCTGGATCGTGCAGCGCAGGGCCGCCCTGGACAGGCCTCGGGACATGGCCCGGGCCTGCGCCCTGCTGGCGCAAGCCAAGGACCTGGGCCTGCGCCGGCTGCCCGAGCTGTGCGCCCTGGCCGCGGAAAAGAGCGTCCTGGACCAAGCCGAGATGTGCTCCTACTTCAACGGCCTGGTCTACGACCTGGGCGAGGAGGAGAAGCAGGGCCTCAACCTCTTCCTGGACAAGCTGGCCCGCATCGGGCTCATCGCCCGGGCCCCGGACCTGGAGTTCATGCCCGGCGCGGACCAGGACTACTTGTAGTAGACCTTGACCTCGTTGGTGTGCAGGTCGTCCCGGCCCGGGGTCTTCTGGCCCGCGGTGATGACCACGCTCCGGCCCGGGGAGAAGAGCGCGGAGTCCTGCACGAACCTCTGGCAGCGGCCCAGGTGGCTCTTGAGCCTGCGGCCGACCAGCCTCGGGGTCACGCCCCAGCACATGTTCAGCAGGTGCAGGACCGCGGGATCGGGGGTCAGGGCGTAGATCGGCTGCCTGGGCCGCCTGCCGCTGACCCTCTGGGCCGTGATCCCGGAACGGGTGTGGCAGACCAGGGCCTCGGACCCGGTCTGCTCGGCCAAGAGGCAGGCGCAATAGGCCAGGGTCCTTTCCGGATCAGCCTTGTTGTCCAGCGAGCCCACGGGCCCCCTGGCCTGCTTGATGATAAAGGCCTCGGCGCTCCGGGCTATGGCCCGCATGGACTCCACGACCTTGACCGGATTGCGGCCTATGGCCGTCTCCTCGGAGAGCATGACGCAGTCCGCGCCGTCCATGATGGCGTTGGCCACGTCGGTGACCTCGGCCCTGGTGGGCATGGGGTTGTTGACCATGGACAGAAGCATCTGCGTGGCCACGATGACCGGCTTCTCCCGCCTGCGGCAGGCGGCGATGATCTCCTTCTGCAGGACCGGCAGGTCGGGCATGGGGCACTCCAGGCCCAGGTCGCCCCTGGCGACCATGACCCCGTCGGCCAGGTCCAGGATGGCCTCCAGGTTGTCCACCGCGGGCTTGCGCTCCAGCTTGACCACCACCGGCACCCAGCGGCCGATCGAGGCGATCTCGTCCTTCAGGTCCCGGACGTCCTCCGGGGTCTGGACAAAGGAGATGGCCGCGGCGTCCACGCCGATGGCCAGGGCCTGGCGGATGTCGCGCCGGTCCTTGTCCGTTAGCGCGGGCAGGGGCACTGTCCGGCCGGGAAAGGCGATGCCCTTGTGCGAGGTCAGGATTCCGGGATTGTCCGCGCGAAGCTCGAAGAGCTCGTCCGCCTTCAGGACCTTGCGGACCGTGAACTGGAGCATGCCGTCGCTCACGTCCACGGCCGCGCCCGCGTCCAGGCCCCTCAAGGCCTCGGCCAGGTCCAGGCCGAGAAAGGGCGCGGCCTGGTCCGGGACCAGCCGGGCGGAGCCGGGCAGGCCGAGATAGGCCCTGCCGCCCTGGTCCACGTTCAGCGGCGAGCCCTTGACCTCGGAGATTCGTATCTTGGGGCCGCACAGATCGGCCATGGCCGTCAGGGTCAGGTCCAGCTCGCGCTCAAGCCCGCGTATGGTCCGGACAATGGGCCGGAAATAGGCCGCGTCGGCGTGCGAGAAGTTGAGCCGGAAGATGCGCACCCCGGCCCTGACCATGGCCTTCATGGTCCTGGGGTCCACCGAGGCCGGGCCCAAGGTGGCCACGATCTTGGTCTTCAAGGCCCAAGCCCTCCTGTTGGGGTCGAAAAAAAATCCGTCTCGGCTTGAGGATACGGCAAAGCGCAGGCCCCGGCAACGCCGAAAAGGCCAAGAAGAAGCGGACAGCGCCGCCGGGACGGCCCGGGCCTAGCCCTGCGCGGGCCTGGAGGACTCCAGATGCCTGAGAAAGGCCTCGCCCGCCGGGGACAGGGTCCTGCCCTGGCGGTAGAGCAGGAAGAAGGAGCGCCTGACCGGGAGCTCCAGGCCCTCGAGTATCTCCACCTCGCCCCGGCCCGCGGGCCCGGCCGCCGCGAGCCTGGAGGTCACGCTGACCCCCAGGCCGACCCTCACGCACTCCAGGACCGCGGCCGTGCTCGCGACCCAGGCCCGGACCCGGAGCCGGGCAAGCTGCAGCCCCTCGGACTTGAAGGCCTGCTCCAGGGCCATGCGCGTGCCAGAGCCGCGCTCGCGCATGACCCAGGGCTGGTCCGCCAGGTCCCTCAGGCCGGCCGGCCGGGCCTTTTTGAAGCGGCCCGGAGGCGCGATGGCCACGAGGTCGTCGTCCATGAACCTGACCAGGTTCAGGCCCGCGGCCTCGGGCCGGCCGCCGATGACGCCGAAGACCAGCCTGCCGCCGAGCACGGCCTCCTGCACCGCCTCGGTGTCCCCGACCGTCAGGCGCACGCTGACCTCGGGATACTTGTCCATGAACGAGGCCATGAGCTCGGGCAAAATGTAGTGCGAGGGGATGGTGCTGCCGCCCACGGCCAGCTCGCCGACCACCTCGTCCCGCAAAAGGTGTATCTCGGACACTGCCCGCTCCAGGTCCAGAAACACGTCCTGGGAGGAGGTGTACAGGACGTCCCCGGCCTGGGTGGGCAGTATGGACCTGCCCAGGCGGTCGAAGAGCCGGGTCCCGAGCTCGGCCTCCAGATCGGCCACGTGCGCGCTGATGGTCGGCTGGGACAGGAAGAGCTCCTGGCCGGCCCTTGAAAAGCTGCGCAGCTCATAGACCTTGCAAAACGCCTCAAGCTTTCTGAAATCCATTTTCCATATCCTTGAAATAGAAAAAAACGATGCCTCCGGACAAAAAAAGGGCAGGGCCAAAGGCCCTGCCCCATATCTCGCTACTCGGCCGCGGCCGCGGGCGGCTCTTCCTTGGCCTTTTTGGCCTCGGACTTGGCGGCCTTCTTGGCCGCGGGCTTCTTGGCCGGCTTCTCGGCCTCGGACTTGGCGGCCTTCTTGGCCGCAGGCTTCTTGGCCGCGGGCTTCTTGGCCGGCTTGGCCTCCTCGGACTCCGTGGACCCGGCCTCGGCTGCGGGCTTGGCCGCCTTGGCCTCGGACTTCTCTTTCAGGGCCGCGGCCTTGGTCAGCTCGATGATCACCAACGGGGCGTTGTCGCCCTTGCGGGGCTGAGCCAGCTTGATGATGCGGGTGTATCCGCCGCCTCCGGCGCTGTACCGGGGGCCGATGTCTTCAAAGAGCCGCTGGACGAGATGATGGTTGCCAAGGGTCTTGTAGGCCAGACGGCGGGCGTGGAGGTCGTTGCCCAGGGCCAATGTTATGAGCTTGTCCACCACCCTGCGCAGCTCCTTGGCCTTGGCCTCGGTGGTGCGGATGCGTTCGTACGTCAGCAGTGCCCGGGCCATGTTCTTGAACAGGGCCCTGCGGTGCGAATCCGACCTGTTGAGCTTCCTGCCAGCCTTTCTATGCCTCATTGTTGTCTTTCCTCTTCCGCCATTCGTTGAACTTCCTCTCGAAATCCTCAATGCTCATGCCGAACTTCAGATTCATGGCGTCCAGGACCCGGCGTATCTCGTCCAAGGACTTGCGGCCGAAATTCTTGGTCTTGAGCATGGCCTGCTCGGTGCGCTGGACAAGCTCGCCGACCATCTGGATCTGGGCGGCCTTGAGACAGTTGGTGGCGCGCACCGAAAGCTCGAGCTCGTCTATGCTCTTGAACAGGTTGGGATTGACGTCCATGCCGCTGTCGCTGGACTCCTTCTTCTCGGAAAAGAACTCGTCGAAGTTGATGAACACCGAGAGCTGGTCCTTGAGTATCTTGGCGCTGTAGGCGCTGGCGTCCTCCGGGCTTATCGACCCGTCGGTCCAGACCTCGAGGATCAATTTGTCGTAGTTGGTCATCTGGCCGACGCGGGCCTGCTCCACGCTGTAGGCGACCTTGCGCACCGGAGAGAAGCTCGAGTCCAGGGTGATGAGCCCGATGTCCTCGGAAAGGCCCTCGTGCATCTCGGCCGGGACATAGCCCTTGCCCATGCGCACCTCGAGCTCCATCCTCAGGGTCCGGTCCTCGGACAGGGTGGCGATGTGCTGGTCCGGGTTCAGGATCCTGACGTTCTGGTTCTCCTTGATCATGGACGCCGTGATCGCGCCCCGCTTCTTGGCCTCCAGAACGAGCATCTGCGGCTCCTCGGAGGTCATGGACAGCCTGACCTGCTTGAGGTTCAGGACCATTTCGGTGACGTCCTCGAGCACGCCCTGGATGGTCGTGAACTCGTGCTGGACCCCCTCGACCTTCACGGCGACGATGGCCGCCCCCTGCAAGGAGGACAGCAGCACCCTGCGCATGGCGTTGCCGATGGTGGTGGCGAAGCCGCGCTCCAAGGGCTCACAAACGAACTTGCCGTAGGTATCCGTGGACTTCGGATCCCGCACCAGCTGGTCGGGCTTCACGAGCTCGGACCAGTTCTTGGTATTGATGAGCCTGTCACCGTCTTGAATAAGCATGGATCCACCTATTATTTGGAGTACAGCTCGACGATGAGCTGCTCGTTGATCTGCTGCTGGATGTCCTCCCTGGAGGGCATGGACTTGACCACGCCCTTGAAGGCCGGACCGTCCGGCTCCAGCCAGGCCGGACAGCCACGGCGCGCGATGACCTCCTGGGCCTCCATGATCACCGGCACCTTGCGGCTCTGCTCGCGGACCTCGATGACGTCCTCGGGCCTGACCAGCAGGGACGGGATGTTCACCCGGCGGCCGTTGAGCTTGAAAATCCCGTGGCGCACGAGCTGGCGGGCCTGATCCCGGGAGTTGGCGAAGCCCAGGCGGTAGACCACGTTGTCCAGCCGGCGCTCCAGCATGATCAACAGGTTGGCGCCGGTGACGCCCTTCTGGGCCTCGGCGCGCTTGAAATAGTTCCTGAACTGGCCCTCAAGCACGCCGTAGGTCCGGCGGACCTTCTGCTTCTCGCGGAGCTGGACGGCGTAGTCGCTCATCTTCCTGCGCATGCGGGCGGTCCCGCCCGGGGCGTAGGGACGCCGCTCGTAGGCGCACTTGTCGGTGTAGCAGCGGTCTCCCTTGAGAAAAAGCTTCTGGCTCTCGCGACGGCAGAGCTTGCATTTTGCCTCAGTATATCTAGCCAAGGTCCTTCCTCCTGATAACTAAACCCTGCGGCGCTTGGGCGGACGGCAGCCGTTGTGGGGGATCGGGGTGATGTCCCTGATGAAACTGACCTTCATGCCCGCGGCCCCGACCGCGCGCATGGCCGCCTCGCGGCCCGAGCCCGGACCCTTGACCAGGATGCCCACGCTGCGCATGCCGTGCTCCTGGGCCTTGTGGGCCGCGCTCTCGGCAGCCAGTTGGGCGGCGAACGGGGTGCTCTTCCTGGAACCCTTGAACGCGGTCCCGGCGCTGGCCTGGCTGACCACGTTGCCCTTCATGTCCGTGAAGGTGATTATGGTGTTGTTGAAGCTCGCCCTTATGTGCACGAGCCCGACAGGTATGTCCTTCTTCTCTTTCTTCTTGCCTGAACGACGCGGTCTGGCCATGGCCTTGTTCTCCGGTTGGCTGTTCTACGGGCGAGGGCCCGGCTTGCTATTTCTTCTTCTTGCCCATGACCGAACGCCGCGGGCCCTTGCGGCTGCGGGCGTTGGTGTGGGTCCTCTGGCCGCGCACGGGCAGGCCCTTGCGGTGCCGCAGACCCCGGTAGCAGCCGATGTCCATGAGCCGCTTGATGTTCTGGGTGACGTCGCGGCGCAGGTCGCCCTCCACCTTGTGATTCTGCTCGATCTCCCGGCGGATGACGTTGGTGTCGTCGGCGGTCAGATCGTCGGAGTTCTTGGTCCAGTCCACGCCCACGCTGTCCAGGATCTTGAGCGCGGTGGTCCGGCCGATGCCGTAGATATAGGTCAGGGCTATGTCCAGCCGCTTGTTCTTGGGCAGATCAACACCAGCAATACGTGCCACTTCATTCCCCTTTCAAGACTACCCTTGGCGCTGCTTGTGCCTGGGGTTCTCGCAAATGACCCTCAAGACGCCCTTGCGCCTGATGATCTTGCACTTGGAACACATCTTTTTGACCGATGACCTAACCTTCATGACCGACTCCAGAATACTCTCGATTGCCTACAGATTGCCGAAAAAAACGAGGGAATAATATATATCACATCTCTCTAAACGGCAAGCCTTAAATTCCAACGCCCCTCAGTCGGACAGACTCAGAATCTCCGGCCCGTCCGCGGTCAGGGCCACGGTGTGCTCGAAATGGGCCGAGAGCTTGCGGTCCTTGGTCACCGCGGTCCACTGGTCCTCGAGCACCTCCACCTGATGCCCGCCCTCGGTTATCATCGGCTCTATGGCCAGGGTCATGCCCGCCTTCAGCAAAACGGCCTTGGCCCCCCGGGGCACGAAGTTCGGCACCTCGGGCTTCTCGTGCAGCCGGGCCCCGATGCCGTGGCCCACGAAGCGCCTCACGACCCCGAACCCGGCCTCCTCCGCGGTCTGCTGCACGGCCCTGGAGATGTCGTACAGGTCATTGCCCGCCCGGGCCTGGTCAATGCCCTTCATGAGCGCGTCCCGGGTCACGTCCATGAGCCGCTGGGCGGTCTCCGAGACCCGGCCGACCCCGAAGGTCCGGGCCGAGTCGCCGAAAAAACCCTTGTACACCACACCCATGTCAAAGCTGACGATGTCGCCCTCAACAAGGACCCGCTCCCGGGACGGGAAGCCGTGGACCACCTCCTCGTTCACCGAGCAGCACAGGGCGAACGGAAATCCGTTGTAGCCCAGAAAGGCCGGCGCGACATCGAACCGCCGGCAGATCCTTCTGGCCAGGTCCTCAAAGAGCATGGTCTCAACGCCCGGCCTCACGGCCGCGCCCAGTTCGTCCAGTATCCGGGACACTATCCTGTTGGCCTCGCGCATCAGGCCGATTTCCCTGGCGTTCTTGAGGTAGATACCCCTGAACTTCTTCACCTACCGCCTGCCCTTCAGCTTCCCGGCCTTGCCCATGAGCCCTTCGTACTGGCGGGAGATGAGGTAGGACTCTATCTGGCCCATGAAGTCCATGGCCACGCCGACCACGATCAAAAGGGCCGTTCCGCCGTAGTAGAACGGGACGTTGAACTGCCGGATCAGGAACATGGGCAAGACGCAGATGGCCGAGACGTACATGGAGCCCCACAGGGTTATCCGGGTCAGCACGCGGTCGATGTACTCCCGGGTCTTGGCCCCGGGCCGGATCCCGGGGATGAAGCCGCCCTGCTTCTGGATGTTCTCGGATATGCCCTTGGGGTCGAAGATGATCGCCGTGTAGAAGTAGCAGAAGAACACGATCACCCCGACGTAGAGCAGGTTGTAGACGATGGACCCCGGGTCCAGGTAGCCGGATATCCTCTGCAGCCAGTCCACGTTGGAGAAGTTGGCCAGGGTCGCCGGGAACAGGAGCAGGCTGGAGGCGAAGATGGGCGGGATGACCCCGGCCGTGTTGACCCTCAGGGGCAGGTGCGTGGTCTGACCGCCGAACATGCGCCTGCCCATCTGGCGCTTGGCGTAGTGGATGGGTATCCGCCTCTGGCCGCGCTCCATGAACACGATGAAGGCCAGCACAGCGATCATGACCGCGAGGATCAAGAGCAGGATGAACAGGGTCATCTCGCCCGAGGTCATGAGCCTGACCGTGTTTATGACCCCGGCGGGCAGGCCGGCCACGATGCCCGCGAAGATGATCAGCGAGATGCCGTTGCCGATGCCCCGCTCGGTCATCTGCTCGCCCAGCCACATCAGGAAGATGGTCCCGGTGGTCAGGGTGATCACGGTGACGAACCTGAAGGCCCAGCCCGCGGACAGGACCACGGCCGCGCCGGTCGGGCTCTTCATGTGCTCCAGGCCGACCGCGATGCCGAAGCCCTGGATCAGGGTGATGAGCACGGTCCCGTAGCGGGTGTACTGGGTGATCTTCTTGCGGCCCTCGGCGCCCTCTTCCTTGGACAGCCGCTTGAGCTCCGGGCTGACCACGGTGAGCAGCTGGAGGATGATCGAGGCCGAGATGTAGGGCATGATGCCCAGGGCCAAGATGGACAGGCTCTTCAGGCCGCCGCCCGAGAACATGTCGAACAGCCCGAACAGGGTGTTGTTCTGCATGCTGGCGAAGAAGTCGGCCAGGGCCGCGGCGTCCACCCCGGGCACCGGGATGTGGATGCCGATGCGGTAGACCGCGAGCAGAATAAAGGTCCAGAAAAGCCTTTTCTTCAGCTCGGGCAGCCGCGCCAGGTTCTCGACTCCGGAAAGGGCCACTGCCTAACCTTCCAGGGGCTTGGGAACGCCCCCGGCCTTGCGGATCTTGTCCGCGGCCGCGGCGCTGAAGCGGTGCGCCTCCACGGTCACGGCCGAGGAGACCTCTCCGCGGCCGAGGATCTTGACCGGGGTCCCGGCCTTGCACAGGCCGCGGGAGTAGATGTCCTCGAGGGATATCTCGGACTTGCCCTCAAAGGCCTCGAGCAGCCGGCCCAGGTTCAGGGGCGAGTACTCCTCGCGGAAGCGGTTCTTGAAGCCGCGCTTGGGCAGCCGCCTGGCCAGGGGCATCTGTCCGCCTTCGAACCAGGCCGGGGTGCCGCCGCCGGCGCGGCTGTTCTGGCCCTTGTGGCCCTTGCCGGCCGTGCCGCCCTGGCCGGTGCCGCGGCCGCGGCCGAGGCGCTTTCTGGCCTTGCGCTCCTCGGGAAAGGGGTAGAGTTCGTGAAGCCTCATGACTTGGTCACCTCCACCAGGTGCTTTACTTTCTCGATCATGCCCTGCACCGAGGGGCGCTCCTCAAAGCTCTTTTCCTGGCGGATCCTGCGCAGGCCCAAGGCCTTGAGCGTGTCGCGCTGCTTGGGGGTGCACCCGATCATGCTCTTGACGAGTCTTATCTTGAACACGGCTTCCTCACCTGATTGAATGTCGCTACTTTCTCGGGGTGCTCAACTGCCTGCCGCGGACCTTGGAGACCTCTTCCGCGCTGCGCAGCGAGGCCAGGCCGGTCATGGCCGCCCTGAGCACGTTGTGCGGGTTGGTGGTGCCGATGGCCTTGGTCAGGATGTCGTTGACCCCCAGGGCCTCCATGACCGCGCGCACCGGGCCGCCGGCGATGATTCCGGTCCCCCGGCTGGCCGGCTTGAGCATGACCCGGCCCGCGCCGTAGCGGCCCAGGACCTCGTAGGGCAGGGTCCCGTCGAGGATGGGCACCTCGATCATGGCCTTCTTGGCCCGGTCCGAGGCCTTGCGGATCGCCTCCGGGACCTCATTGGCCTTGCCCAGGCCGTATCCGACCTTGCCCTGGCCGTCGCCGACCACCACCAGACAGCTGAAGCTGAACCGCCGGCCGCCCTTGACCACCTTGGCCACGCGGTTGAGATAGACGATCTTTTCGATCAACCCGGAATCGTTGTGTTCCATCGCCATGATTTGTCCTTAAAATTTGAGGCCGCCCTCGCGGGCGCCTTCGGCCAGGGCCTTGACCCTTCCGTGATAGATGTACCCGCCGCGGTCAAAGACCACCTGGGCGATGTCCTTGGCCGCGGCCTTGGCGGCCACGTCCTTGCCCACCTCGGCCGCGCCTTCCTTGTTGGCGTGCGCGGCCTTGCCGCCCTTGGCCAGGGCAAGGGTGGACGAGCTCACCAGGGTCACGCCCGAGACGTCGTCCACGATCTGGGCGTAGATGTGCTTGTTGGACCGGAAGACCACCAGCCTGGGCCTGAGGCCGGTGCCGGATATCTTCTTGCGGATGCGCACGGTCCTGCGCTTTCTGGCCTGTTCCTTGCTCAGCTTCATTGTCTTGTCCTGCTATTTGGCGCCCGACTTGCCCGCCTTGCGCCGGATATGCTCGTCAACGTACTTGATGCCCTTGCCCTTGTAAGGCTCGGGCGGACGGACGCGGCGGATCTGGGCCGCGACCTCGCCCACGAGCTGCTTGTCCATGCCCGAGACGGTCAGCTTGCTGCCTTCGGCCACGGCCTCCACCCCGGCCGGGAGCTCGTACTCCACGGGGTGGGAATAGCCCACGCTGAGCAGCGCCTTGCGGCCCTGCACAGCGACCTTGTAGCCCACGCCGACGACCTCCAGGACCTTGCGGAAGCCGCTGGTCACGCCGGTGACGCAGTTGGCCAACAGGGTCCGGCGCAGGCCGTGCTGGCTGCACGCCGTACGGCTGTCGTCCAGGCGGCCGATCACCACCCTGCCGGGCTCCACGGAGTAGCTCAACAGGGGATGGACGGGCGTGGACAGGGCGCCCTTGGGCCCCTTGACCTGTATCGAGTCCTGCCCGACCAGGACCTCCACTCCTGAAGGTATCTCTATGGGGGTCTTACCTATTCTAGACATTTCCGGACCTCGTTACCAGATTTCGCACAGGATTTCGCCGCCCACCTTGTCCTTGACCGCGGCGCCGCCCGTAAGCACGCCCCTGGAGGTCGACAGGATGCAGATGCCCAGGCCGTTCTGCACCTTGGGGATGTCCTCGACCCCGACATAGGCGCGCCGGCCGGGCGTGCTGACCTTTTTGAGCCCGGAGATGAGCGGCTTGCCCTCGAAGTACTTCAAAAGGATGTTCAACTCCCGGCCGTCCACAGAAAAGTCGGAGATGTACCCCTCGTCCTTGAGGATGCCGGCGATGGCCTGCTTCATCCTGGAGTCCGGGACCATAACGGACTTGTGAAAGGCGCCGTAGGCGTTCCGGATGCGGGTGAGCATGTCCGCAATGGGATCAACAACTGCCATTTTCCACTCCTTGTATTACCAGCTCGCCTTGCGCACGCCGGGGAGCTCGCCGGCCAGGGCCTTGTTCCTGAAACAGATGCGGCAGACGCCGTACCTGCGCAAAAAAGCCCGGGAACGCCCGCAGATCGGGCAACGGTTGTATGCGCGAACCTTGAATTTGGGTTTGCGGCGGGCCTTGACCCGCAAGCTTGTCCTGGCCAAACCTAACTTCCTCCTACTTTTTGAAGGGCATGCCCAAGAGTTCCAAGAGCATCTTGCCTTCCTTGTCGGTCCGGGCGCTGGTGGCGATGGTCACGTTCATGCCCTTGACCCGCTCGACCTTGTCGATGTCCAGCTCGGGAAAGATGGTGTGCTCCTTGAGCCCCAGGGTGAAGTTGCCCCGGCCGTCGAAGCCGCGGTCCGGCACGCCCCGGAAGTCGCGCACCCGGGGCAGGGCGAAGCTCACGAGCTTGTCGTAGAAGTCCCACATGCGCTCGCGCCTGAGGGTCACCCGGCAGCCCACGGACATGCCGGTGCGCAGCTTGAAGGCCGCGATGGACTTCTTGGCCCTGGTCACCACGGCCCGCTGGCCCGCGATCAGGGTCAGCTCCTCGACCGCGTCCTCGATGAGCTTGTTGTTCTGGCTGCCCTCGCCGATGCCGATGTTCAGGGATATCTTGTCGAGCCTCGGGATCTCCATGGGGCTCTTGTACCCGAACTCCTTCACCAGGGCGGGGGCGACCTTGTCGGCGTATGTATTTTCCATCCGTGTCATGGTCGCACCTAATCGATGGTCTCGTTGCATTTCCTACAAAAGCGGACTTTCTTGCCGTCCTTGGTCAGCCGGAGCCCCACGCGGGTCGGCTTGGCGCAGGAGCCGCACACGACCTGGACGTTGGAGACGTGCACCGGGGACTCCTTTTCCACGATCCCGCCGGGCTGATTGGCGTACGGATTGGCCTTGGTGTGGCGCTTGATCTTGTTCACGTTCTCCACCAGAACCTGGTCCTTCTTCTTGATCACCTTGAGGATCTTGCCGATCTTGCCCTTGTCCTTGCCGGCCATGACCATGACCTTGTCGTCCTTGCGTATCTTGTACTTGTCTTTCATGGCCAACCCCCTACAGAACCTCGGGCGCCAGGGAGACGATCTTCATGAAGTTCCGCTGGCGGAGCTCCCTGGCCACGGGCCCGAAGATGCGGGTGCCCACGGGCTCGAGCTGATTGTTCAGAAGGACCGCGGAGTTGTTGTCGAAACGGATGAAGGAACCGTCCGGACGGCCGATCTCCTTCTTGGTCCGCACCACCACGGCCTTCATGACCGCCCCCTTCTTGACCTTGGAGTGGGGCATGGCCTCTTTCACGGAAACGACGATGATGTCGCCTACGCTCGCGTATCTGCGCCTGGAACCGCCGAGGACCTTGATGCAGGAAACCTTCTTGGCCCCGGAGTTGTCCGCCACGTCGAGCTTGGATTCAACCTGGATCATGGTCTTTTACCCTACGCTGCCTTCTCGATGACCTTGACCAGAGCCCACCGCTTGCGGCGGCTCATGGGCCTGGACTCCACGATCTGCACCTTGTCGCCGCGGGAGCACTCGTTGGCCGGATCATGGGCCATGAACTTCTTCCTGCGGCGGATGTATTTCTTGAACAGCGGGTGCTTGATCAGGGTCTCGACCCTGACCACGATGGTCTTGTCGCCCTTGTCGCTGACGACCACTCCGCTGAGCACGCGCCTGTTGCCTGTGTACTTCAACTCGGCCATAGCCTAAGCCCCCTGTCTCTCGCGCTGAACGGTCAGAATGCGCGCCACGGTCCTCTTGGCCTCCGGGATGCGCTGGGTGTTCTCCAGCTGCGCGGTGGCGTGCTGGAAGCGGAGGTTGAACAGTTCCCTCCTGAACTCGGCCAACTTCTCGGCCAGCTGGGCGTCGTTGAGGGCGCGAAGCTCCTTGCCGGTCATGACAGGCCCTCCTTGACCACGATGGCCGTCTTGACCGGCAGCTTGTAGGACGCCCGGCTGAGGGCCTCCTTGGCCAGCTTGATATCCACGCCCTTGACCTCGTAGAGGATGCGGCCGGGCTTGACCGGGGCGCACCAGCCCTCGGGCGAGCCCTTGCCCTTGCCCATGCGCACCTCGGCCGGCTTCTTGGTCACGGGCACGTCCGGGAACACGCGGATCCAGACCTTTCCGCCGCGCTTGATGTGGCGCATGATGGCCACGCGGGCGGACTCGATCTGCTGGCTGCTGAGCTTGCCGTGCTCGAGGCTCTTGATGCCTATGTCGCCGAAGGCGATGCTGCTGCCGCGCTGGGCCTTGCCCTTGATGCGGCCCTTCTGGCGCTTGCGGAATTTGAGTTTCTTGGGAGCGAGCATTACTGTTGCACCTCGTCGAGTATCTCACCCTTGAATATCCAGACCTTGACCCCGATGACCCCGTAGGTGGTCCGGGCCACGGCGTAGCCGTAGTCGATGTCCGCGCGCAGGGTGTGCAGGGGCACGCGGCCGTCGCGGTACCACTCCGAGCGGGCGATCTCGGCCCCGGCCAGCCGGCCGGCGCAGGAGACCTTGATGCCCTCGGCCCCGAACTTGCGGGACAGCTGGACCGTGCGCTTCATGGCCCTGCGGAAGGCCACCCGGCGCTCGAGCTGCAGGGCGATGTTCTCGGCCACCAGCTGGGCCTCGACCTCGGGCCGCCTGATCTCGTTGACCTCGATGGTGAAATCCTTGTTGAACTTCCTCTTGAGCTCCTCGCGCAGCTTCTCTATCTCCGCGCCCTTGCGGCCGATGACGATCCCCGGACGCGCGGTCTGGACGATGAGCCGGACCTTGCCCCCGGCGCGCTCGATCTCGATCCTGGCCACGCCGGCCTGATAGAGCTTGTCCTTGATGAACTTGCGCAGCTGGTCGTCCTCAAAGACGTTCGCGGGGTAGTCCTTCTTGCTGTACCAGCGCGACAGCCAGTTCTTGTTGTACCCCAACCTGAATCCATATGGATGTACTTTTTGGCCCATACCTGTGTCCCTAAGATTCCTTGACTACAACCGTGATGTGGCTGGTACGCTTGCGTATGCGGTAGGCCCGGCCCATTGCCCTGGGCTGGATGCGCTTCCAGGTCGGGCCCTCGTCCACGACCACCCGGTCCACGACCAGGGTGTCCACGTCCACGCCGGGAATCTGCTCGGCGTTGGCGATGGCCGAAAAAAGGACCTGACTGATGACCTTGGCCGACTTCTTGGGGGTGAAGCGCAGGATGTTCAAGGCATCCTCCACGGCCTTACCCTTTATATTGTTGGCCACCAGGCGCGCCTTGAACGGCGAGACGCGCATGAACTTGGCGACTGCTCTGGCTTTCATCGACACTCCCTGCCCTTAGCGGGCCTTGGACTTTCTGTCCGCGGCGTGCCCGAAATAGGTCCGGGTGGGCGCGAACTCTCCGAGCTTGTGCCCGACCATGTTCTCGGTCACGAACACGGGGATGAACTTGCGGCCGTTGTGCACGGCGAAGGTCATGCCGACCATGTCCGGAATCACCGTGGAACGCCTGGACCAGGTCTTGATCACCCGGCGGTCCTTGTTCTCGTTGGCGACCTGGACCTTGCTCAGCAGGTGGCGGTCCACGAAAGGCCCTTTTTTCAACGATCTCGGCATGCTGTACTCCTACTTCTGGCCGCGGCGCTTGACTATGAGCTTGGATGAGGACTTTTTCCGGTCCCGGGTCTTGTAGCCCTTGGTGGGCTTGCCCCAGGGCGTGCACGGATGCCTGCCGCCGGAGCTCTTGCCCTCGCCGCCGCCGAGGGGGTGGTCTATGGGGTTCATGGCCACGCCCCTGACCTTGGGCCGGCGTCCGAGCCAGCGTTTGCGCCCGGCCTTGCCAATGGAAATCTTCTCGTGATGGATGTTGCCCACCTGGCCCACGGTGGCGGCGCAGGCGGCCAGGACCTTGCGCACCTCGCCCGAGGGCAGCCTGAGCAGGGCGTACTTGCCCTCCTTGGCGATGAGCTGGGCGTAGGTGCCCGCGGCCCGGCAGAACCTGCCGCCCCGGCCGGGCTCGAGCTCTATGTTGTGGACCACGGTGCCCACGGGGATGCCCTTCAGGCCCATGGCGTTGCCGGGCTTGATGTCCGCGCCCTCCCCGGCCATGACCACGTCGCCCACGGAAAGGCCCACGGGCGCGAGGATGTAGCGCTTCTCGCCGTCGGCGTAGTGCAGAAGGGCGATGCGCGCGCTGCGGTTGGGGTCGTACTCGACCTCAGCCACCCTGCCCGGGACCCCGACCTTGTCGCGCTTGAAGTCCACTATCCGATAGAGCCTCTTGTGTCCGCCGCCGCGGCGCCTGCTGGTCACCCGGCCGTTGCAGTTCCGGCCGGCCTTCTTGCTCAGGCCGCAGGTCAGGGACTTCTCGGGCTCGGCGCGGGTGATGTCCTTAAACGAGGACACGGTCTGGAAGCGGCGTCCCGGAGACGTGGGTTTCAGCTTGCGGATGGACATCTTAGACTCCCTCGAAGAACTCTATCTTGTCGCCCTCGGTGAGCTTCACAAAGGCCTTCTTGTACCCGGACTGCCTGCCGACCACGCGGCCGGAGCGCATGCGGTTCACGGGCCTCTTCCTGACGATGTTCACCGAGCGCACCGTAACCCCGAAGGCCCTTTCCACGGCCTTCTTGACCTCGATCTTGTTGGCCTCGGGGTGGACGTAAAAACAGACCTGATTCGACTGCTCCTTGGCCATGCTGGCCTTTTCGGAGATCAGCGGTCTGAGCAAAACCTGGGTGTAGTCCATGGCTATTTCAACCTCTCCTGCACGTCCCGGGCGGCTCCCTCGAGCATCACCAGTTGAGGATAATGCAGGATGTCGTATACGTTCAGCTTGTCAGCGCTCAAGAGCTTGATGCCGGGGACATTCCTCGCCGAAAGGAGGAGAGAGTTAGCAGCATCCTTGAAAACAATCAAGGTCTTTCCGAGCCCGAGGTCCTTGGCCACCCGAATGAAATCCTTGGTTTTAATCTCGGGCAGATCGATGCCGCTCAAGATCATCAGCCGGTTCTCGGAAAGGCGCGAGGACAGGGCCATCTTCAGGGCCAACCTGCGGACCTTCCTGTTGACCTTGAACTCGTAGTCCCTGGGCTGGGGGCCGAAGGTCACCGCCCCGCCCCGCCACAGGGGCGAGCGCGTGGAGCCCGCCCTGGCCCGGCCCGTGCCCTTCTGGCGCCAGGGCTTGCGCCCGCCGCCGCGCACCGTGTTCCGGGTCTTGGTCGAGTGCGTGCCGGCCCTCTTGGCGGCCAGCTGGGCGCGCACGGCCAGGTGCAGTATCTCGGGCCGGACCTCGACCTCGAAAACGTCCGGGGCGAGGTCCATGTTGCCGACCTCGTTCTTCTGCTGATCGAATATGCTGACCGTAGCCATGACTGCTCCCCCTAACTTGCCTTGCGGATCACGACCAACCCGTTCTTGGGGCCGGGGACCTGTCCCTTTATGAGAATGATGTTCTCCTCGGGCCTGACGTCGACCACCTCGGCGCTGGAGTAGGTCACCCTCCTGTCGCCCATGTGCCCGGCCATCTTCTTGCCCTTGAAGACCTTGGAGGGCATGGTGCAGCTGCCGACGGAGCCCGGGGAGCGGTGGACCTTCTCGGCCCCGTGCGAGGCGCACATGCCCTTGAAGTTCCAACGCTTCATGACCCCCTGGAAGCCCTTGCCCTTGCTCCTGCCCGTGACCTTGACCTTCTCGCCGCGGGCGAACATGCCCACGGTGAGCTCCTGGCCGACCTCGTAGCCGTCCACGGCCTCCAGGGGAAGCTCCCTGAGGTGGCGGAAAAGGCCCTTGCCCGCCTTGGACTGGTGCCCCTTGGCCGGCTTGTTGAGCTTGCGCTCCGGGACCTCGTCGAAACCCAGTTGCAGGGCGTTGTAGCCCTCCTTGTCCACGGTCTTGACCTGCATGATCGGACAGGGGCCGGCCGAAACCACGGTGACCGGCAGGATGCTGCCGTCGTGATTGAATATCCGGGTCATGCCCAGCTTCTTTCCAAGTATTCCAAGGGTTTTGGCCATGATACCCCCTAAAGCTTAATTTCGACGTCCACGCCGGCCGGAAGGGACAATTTGCCCAGGGCGTCGACGGTCTGCTGAGTGGGCTCGAGGATGTCCAGGAGCCTCTTGTGGATGCGCAGCTCGAACTGCTCCCTGGACTTCTTGTCCACGTGGACCGAGCGGTTGACCGTGGTCCGGTGCATGTCCGTGGGCAGGGGGATGGGCCCGGCAATGGCCGCGCCCGTGTTCCTGGCCGTGTCCACGATCTCGCCCACCGCCTTGTCCAGTATGCGGTAGTCGTAAGCCTTGAGCTTTATCCTTATCCTGTCGCTGGTCATGGAAGCCATAGCGCTTTCTCCTGAAACATTTCTCGCAACGCCCGACGAACCGCAAACGGTCCGAAGCCTTAATCTCCGTCAACTCCCTGTGTCAAGGAAAATCGTCCCTGCGGGCCCGGCCCTCACTTCCTCTTGATGAGCTCGTCGGCCAGCCCGGCCGGCACCTGCTCATAGTGGTCGAACTGCATGCTGAACGTGGCCCGGCCCTGGGTCTTGGAGCGCAGGTCCGTGGCGTAGCCGAACATGGAGCTCAGGGGCACCTGGGCCCTGATTATCTGGCTGCCGATGCGCGCCTCCAGGTTGGTCACCCGGCCCCGGCGGCCGTTGAGGTCGCCCATGACATCGCCCAGATAGTCCTCCGGGGTGACCACCTCCACGGCCATGACCGGTTCCAGAAGGACCGGCGCGGCCTTGGAGCAGGCCTCCTTGATGGCCATGGACCCGGCCACGTAAAAGGCCTGCTCCGAGGAGTCCACCTCGTGGAACGAGCCGAACACCAGCCTGACCTTCATATCCACCACCGGGTACCCGGCCAAAACCCCGCTCTTGAGCGCGTCCCGGACGCCCCGGTCCACGGCCGGGATGTACTCCTTGGGGATGGCCCCGCCCTTGATCTCGTCCGCGAACTCGTAGCCGTTCTCCGGGTTGGGCTCGATCTCCAGGACCACGTGGCCGTATTGGCCGCGGCCGCCGGTCTGCTTGGCGTGCTTGACGTCGACCTTGGCCTTTTTGGTGATGGTCTCCCGGTAGGCCACCCTGGGCGCGCCGACATTGGCGTTGACGTTGAACTCCCGAAGCAGGCGGTCGACGATGATCTCCAGGTGCAGCTCGCCCATGCCGGCGATCAGGGTCTGGCCGGTCTCCTCGTCGCCCTTGACCCGGAACGAGGGGTCCTCCTTGGCCAGCTTGGCCAGGCTCTGGGAGAGCAGGTCCCGGTCGGCCTTGGTCTTGGGCTCGATGGCCACCTCGATGACCGGCTCCGGGATGTCCAGGGACTCCAGGACCAGGGGCCGCTTGGGCTCGGCCAGGGTGTCGCCGGTGGACATGGTCTTGAGCCCGACCGCGGCCACGATGTCCCCGGCGTAGGCCTCCTTGATCTCCTCGCGCTTGTTGGCGTGCATCTTGAGCAGGCGGCCGATGCGCTCTTTCTTGCCGCTGGCGCCGTTGACCAGGGTGGCGCCGCTTTGAATGTTGCCCGAGTAGATGCGCAAAAAAGTCAGGTGCCCGACAAAGGGGTCGGTCATGAGCTTGAAGGCCAGGGCGGCCAGGGGCCTGTCGTCCTCGCAGGGGCAGTCCACGCGCCCGCCGGTATGCGGGTCCGTGGCCTGCATCACGCTCACGTCCAGGGGCGAGGGCAGGTAGTCGACCACCGCGTCCAGCAGGGGCTGGACGCCCTTGTTGCGGCACGCCGAGCCGCAGAGCACCGGGCAGACGGCCAGTTTCAGCGTGGCCTTGCGCACCCCGGCCATGATCTCCTCGGGGCCGATCTCCTCGCCGGACACGTACTTGTCCAACAGGGTCTCGTCCTCCTCGGACACGGCCTCCAGAAGCTCCTGGCGCAGCAGCGCGCAGCGCTCGCGCATGTCCTCGGGTATATCGGTGACGCTGTACTCGGCGCCCAGGCTCTCGGACTTGTCGTAGACAAAGGCCTTGCCCCTGACCAGGTCCACCATGCCGCAGAACTTGTCCTCCGAGCCGATGGGCACCTGGAGCGGCACGGGCTTGGCGCCCAGGCGGCCCCTGATCATGGCCACGCAGCGCTCGAAGTCCGCGCCCACCCGGTCCATCTTGTTGACAAAGGCGATGCGCGGCACGTGGTAGCGGTCGGCCTGGCGCCAGACGGTCTCGGACTGGGGCTCGACCCCGGCCACGGCGTCGAACACGGCTATGGCCCCGTCCAGGACGCGCAGGGCCCGCTCGACCTCCATGGTGAAGTCCACATGGCCCGGGGTGTCGATGATGCTGATCCGGCACTCCTTCCAGAAGCACTGGGTCGCGGCGCTGGTGATGGTTATGCCCCGCTCCTGCTCCTGGATCATCCAGTCCATGGTCGCCTGGCCGTCGTGGACCTCTCCGATCTTGTGGGACACGCCGGTATAGAAGAGGATGCGCTCGGTCGTCGTGGTCTTGCCGGCGTCGATGTGGGCCATGATGCCGATGTTGCGCTGCTTGTCTCTGGGAACCTTGCGGGCCACGACGAACTCCTGGGACTACCAGCGGTAATGGGCAAAGGCCTTGTTGGCCTCGGCCATCTTGTGGACGTCCTCTCTCTTCTTCACCGCGCCGCCCCGGCCGTTGTAGGCGTCCAGGAACTCGCCGGAGAGACGGGCGACCATGCCCTTTTCCCCGCGCGAGCGGGCGTAGGAGATGAGCCAGCGGATGGCCAGGGCGAACTGCCTGTCCGGCCGGACCTCCATGGGCACCTGGTAGGTGGCCCCGCCCACCCGCCTGGACTTGACCTCCAGGTGGGGCCTGACGTTGTCCACGGCCTTCTCAAAGGCCTTGACCGGGTCCTCGTTGGTCTTCTCCCCGAGGCGCGCCAGGGCCTGGTAGAAAATATTCTCGGCTACGCTCTTCTTGCCCGCGATCATGAGCCTGTTGACGAACCTGGTCGCCAGGCGGCTCCTGTACACGGGGTCCGGAAGAACCGGCCTCTTGGAAACGGGTCCTTTGCGTGGCATTTTCGACAACTCTCCTTTTGGCGTCCGATCCTGCGGCTACTTGGGCCGCTTGGCCCCGTACTTGGAACGGCCCCTGCGGCGATCGGAGACCCCGGCGGTGTCCAGGGTGCCCCTGATGATGTGGTAGCGCACGCCCGGCAGGTCCTTGACCCGGCCGCCGCGGATGAGCACCACCGAGTGCTCCTGCAGGTTGTGGCCCTCGCCCGGGATATAGGCGGTGACCTCGATGCCGTTGGTCAGGCGCACGCGGGCGACCTTGCGCAGGGCCGAGTTGGGCTTCTTGGGGGTCGTGGTGTAGACGCGGGTGCACACGCCGCGTCTCTGCGGGCACTCGAGCAGGGCGGGCGTCTTCTTGCGCTTTAGCACCTGCTTGCGCTGCTTCCTTATCAGCTGGTTGATGGTCGGCATGGATCCTCCGGAGCTACCGATTTTATGTTGACGCAAGAGGCAGGCAGTTATTCCAAAACAGGCCGTCTTGTCAAGGGGTCCGGCCGGCCCCGCGGGCCTTGCCCCCAAAAATCAGAGAGGCCCGAACCGGGCCTCTCCAGTATATCTCCCAAGCGCCCGCAAAGGGCAACGACTTTTCAACCCGGATCAGAAGTCGATGAGCAGGGGGGCCTCCTCCAGCTCCTCCAGGAACTTGTCCGGCCGCTCGGGCTGCTCGGGCACCTTGATCTCCGACTCGGCGTAGGGCCTGTAGCCGGTGCCCGCGGGTATCAGCCGGCCCACGATGACGTTCTCCTTGAGCCCGCGCAGGTAGTCGGACTTGCCCATGAGCGAGGCCTCGGTGAGGACCTTGGTGGTCTCCTGGAACGAGGCCGCGGAGATGAACGAGTCCGTGGACAGGGAGGCCTGGGTGATGCCCAGGACCAGGGTCTCGGCCGTGGCCGGCTTGAGCCCCTTTTCCAGGCACTCGGCGTTCATGTCCATGAACCGCTGCTTGTCCACCTGCTCGCCGATCAAAAACGAGGTGTCGCCCGGCTCCACGATGCTCACCTTCTTGAGCATCTGGCGCACGATGACCTCGATGTGCTTGTCGTTGATGTTCACGCCCTGGAAGCGGTAGACGTCCTGTATCTCCTCCACCAGGTAGCGGGCCAGGTACTTCTCGCCCTTGATCTTGAGGATGTCGTGCAGCTCCGGGTAGCCCTCGGTCAACAGGTCGCCGGCCTCCACGAAGTCGCTCTCCTGGACCGTGATGTGCTTGCCCTTGGGGATCAGGTACTCCTTGGGCTCTCCGGTCTCCGGGGTGACCACGAGCTTGCGCTTGCCCTTGGTCTCCGGGCCCATGGAGACCACGCCGTCGATCTCCGAGACCACGCCCAGGTCCTTGGGCTTGCGGACCTCGAAGAGCTCGGCCACCCGGGGCAGGCCGCCGACGATGTCCTTGGTCTTGGAGGTCTCCCGCGGCTTGCGGGCGATGACGTCGCCGGCCCTGACCTCGTCCCCGTCCTTGACCATGAGGATCGCGCCCACGGGCATGGGAAAGACCGCCTCCGACCCGGTGACCGGCCTGGGCTGGGCCTTGCCCTTCTTGTCGCAGATGGAGATGGACGGCTTGAAGTTGGTGGTCCGGTACTCCATGATCGTGTAGGTGACCTTCTGGGTCATGTCGTCGACCTTCTCCTGGAAGGTCTTGCCCTCGATGATGTCCGTGAGCCGGACAGCGCCGGCCACGTCGGTGACGAACGGCTCGTTGAACGGGTCCCACTCGGCTATGGTCTGGCCCTTCTTGACCTCCTGGCCCTCGGTGACGTGGAGCTTGGCCCCGGAGGGCAGGACGTACTTCTCGCGCTCGCGGCCCTGCTCGTCGACCACGCCCACCTGGCAGCTCTTGCCCAGGACCATGGCCGTGCCCTCGACGTTGGTCACCGTGCGCATGCGCGAGAACACGATGCGTCCGGAGTGCTGGGTCTCGATGGACGACTGCTCGATCTCCCTGCTGGCCGTGCCGCCGATGTGGAAGGTGCGCATGGTCAGCTGGGTGCCGGGCTCGCCGATGGACTGGGCGGCGATGATGCCCACGGTCTCGCCCACGTTGACCAGGTGTCCCCTGGCCAGGTCGCGGCCGTAGCACATGGCGCACACGCCGTGCGCGCTCTTGCAGGTCAGGGCCGAGCGGATGGTCATGCTGTTGACCCCGGCCTGGTCGAGCTTCTCGGCGTAGCCCTCGTCGATGATCGTGTTGGCCGGGACAATGACCTCGCCGGTCTCCTCGTCGTAGACGTCGAACATGGCCACCCTGCCGAGCACGCGCTCGGAGAGCTTCTGCCTGATCTCGCCGCCCTTGATGTAGTGGCCGAGCTCCAGGCCGTCCACGGTGCCGCAGTCCTTGTCGGTCACGGTGACGTCCTGGACCACGTCCACCAGGCGCCGGGTCAGGTACCCGGAGTTGGCGGTCTTGAGCGCGGTGTCGGCCAGGCCCTTGCGCGCGCCGTGCGTGGAGATGAAGTACTGGAGCACGGACAGGCCCTCGCGGAAGGACGAGGTGATGGGCGTCTCGATGATCTCGCCCGAGGGCTTGGCCATGAGCCCGCGCATGCCCGCGAGCTGGCGCATCTGGTCCTGGTTGCCGCGCGACCCGGAGTTGGCCATCATGAAGATCGGGTTGAAGCTGGAGTTGATCTCCACCTTGCCGGTCTTGGGGTCCCTGACCTGGTCGGTGCTCATCTCCCGGATCATCTCCTGGGAGACCTCGTTGGTGGTCTTGGTCCAGACATCGACCACCTTGTTGTACTTCTCGGTCCGGGTGATGATCCCGTCCCGGTACTGGGACTCGATCTCCTCGACCTCGTTCTGGGCCGCCTCCAGGAGCCCGGACTTTTTGTCCGGGATCTTCAGGTCCTTGACCCCGATGGTCACCCCGGCCCTGGTGGCGTACTCGTAGCCCAGGTCCTTGAGCCGGTCGCAGAGGATGACCGTGGCCTTGGTCCCGGCCGTGCGGTAGACGTTGGCCACCAGGCGGCCGATGTTCTTCTTGTTCAGCACGCAGTTGACGTGCTCGAACTCGAGGCCCTCGGGCAGAAGCTCGCCGACCAATATCCTGCCGCAGGTGGTCTCCACGAGCCGGCCCTCGACGCGCACCCTGATCTCGGCGTGCAGGCCCAGGACCCCGGCGTTGTGGGCGGCGATGACCTCCCAGGGCGCGGCGAAGACCTTGCCCTCGCCCTCTTCAAAGGACCTGGTCGTGGTCAGGTAGTACAGGCCGAGCACGATGTCCTGGCTGGGGTTGATGATCGGCGAGCCGTTGGCCGGGGAAAGGATGTTGTTGGAGGACATCATGAGCACCCGGCACTCGATCTGGGCCTCCACGCTGAGCGGCACGTGCACGGCCATCTGGTCGCCGTCGAAGTCGGCGTTGTAGGCGCTGCACACCAGGGGGTGGAGCTGGATGGCCTTGCCCTCGACCAGCAGGGGCTCGAAGGCCTGGATGCCCAGGCGGTGCAGGGTCGGGGCGCGGTTGAGCATGATCGGGTACTCGCGGACCACGTCCTCCAGGATGTCCCAGACCACCAGGTCCTCGCGCTCGACCATCTTCTTGGCGCTCTTGATGGTCGTGGCGATCTCGCGCTTCTCGAGCTCGGAGTAGATGAACGGCTTGAACAGCTCGAGGGCCATCTTCTTGGGCAGGCCGCACTGGTGGAGCTTGAGGCTCGGGCCGACCACGATGACCGAGCGGCCCGAGTAGTCCACGCGCTTGCCCAAAAGGTTCTGGCGGAACCGGCCCTGCTTGCCCTTGATCATGTCCGACAGGGACTTGAGCGGCCGGCCGTTGGTGCCGGTGATCGCCCGGCCGCGGCGGCCGTTGTCGAACAGGGCGTCCACGGCCTCCTGGAGCATGCGCTTCTCGTTGCGGATGATGATGTCCGGGGCGCCCGGCTCGAGCAGCCTCTTGAGCCGGTTGTTGCGGTTGATGACCCGGCGGTAGAGGTCGTTCAGGTCCGAGGTGGCGAACCGGCCGCCGTCCAGGGG
>JAFGBU010000034.1 GCA_016932995.1 Desulfovibrionaceae bacterium | reverse complement strand
GGCAAGAGAACCTAGTTGCCGTGGCCCGGCCAGGGCAACAAAAACAGCCCCTTGCCAGGGCCCCTGAAATGAAAAGGGCCGGACGAATCCGGACCTGGCAAGAGAACCTAGTTGCCGTGGCCCGGCCAGGGCAAAAAAAAATATCCCTCGGACAAGGCATTGAAATGAAAAGGGCCGGACGAATCCGGCCCTGGGGCAAGAGGGGGAGGAATGGAGATTGCGCAAAATGTCTAGTTCTCAAGCTCGCGCTGCAACCACCTGCGCACCTCAGGGGTCGGGGCGTACACGCCCTTGAGCCCGCCGACCTCCTTCCTGAACCCCTTTGCAAGGTCCGGGGGAAGCTCCAGGCTGAAAAGCTCCCTGGCCTCGTCCGAGTTGCGGCTGATCAGTATGGCCCTGGGCGCGTCGTCCCAGTTGTAGACCACAAAGTACACGCTCTGGTCGGTCTTGGAACGCACCGGCTGCCTGCGGCCCCCCTGCCAGGGGTTGTTGCCCCACTCCAGATAGGTGGTCACCGCGTCCTCCGGGGTCATGCTCCAGTCTATGTCCAAGTTGCCGAAATCACGAAGAGAAGCCATCATCAACTCCTAGTGTTTCGCGGCCCGGCCACTCCTCTTGCCAAAAACCCCTTCGGCCCGGCCGCAGTTCACTACAGATTAATAATAATAATTATGCTTCCCATGTCAAGACACGCGGCGCGCCTTTTTTTGTAAAATCCTGCCCGGCGCAGGCCCGGCCGTTCAGAGCACGGCCGAGCGCTCAGACAAAAATAGGATGAAGCAGTCCTGGGGGCCCGGTCGCGGATCGTAACTCGGGACGCACAAGGGGGCCTGAAACCGGCCCCGCGCCGGGCCTGACTGCGGCCGCCCAGGCCAGAGGCGCAGAAGGTGGAAGGCGTCGGAAACGCCGGCCGCACGGCGCGCTCCCGGCCCGGCCCAAGCCTTGGGCCGGTTGGTCAAAAAAAATTTCAGGATATGGTCCGGGATTTGAGGGCGACAGGGCAAAAAAAAGGGGCCTCTGGGGCCCCTTGGCTATTCCTTTTCCGGCGACCAGTTCGGGTCGCGGTACTTGTCCGGGTTGTAAATACGCCAATCATGGTCGTCTTCGTACTTCTCATCCGCTCCGGGGTAGGGGTAATAGGTGCGGCCCTTGGCCGAATCCTCGACCCTGATTTCGGAACTGCCGGAAAATACGTTTTCCATGGATATCAACACCCCCGCCTTGCAGGATTTGCACCCATTGCCACAGACCGCGTCCGGGGCCTGATCCGTTCGTCGGCCCCGGACCCTTGTGCCCGAATCAGGCCCCCAAGTCAAGGTTCGGCTTGACGTAGAGTTCGCCCCCAAAGGCGTCGTTGACCACCAACAGGGGAAAGTCCGTGACCTTCATGGCCCTTACCGCCTCGGGGCCGAGCTCCTCGAAGGCGATGACCCTGGATTTCTCGATGCGCTGGGAGAGCAGGGCCCCGGCCCCGCCCGTGGCCCCGAAGTACACGGCCTTGCAGTCCTTAAGGGCCTGCTTGACCTCCTCGTTGCGCCTGCCCTTGCCGATGGTCGCCTTGACCCCGAGCCTGTGCAGCCTGGGCGCGTAGGCGTCCATGCGGTAGCTGGTGGTCGGCCCGGCCGAGCCGATGGGCCGGCCCGGAGGGGCCGGGGCCGGGCCCACGTAGTAGATGGCCGCGCCCTCCAGGGGAAACGGCGGGGCCTCGCCCCTGTCCAGGGCCTCGACGATCTTCTTGTGCGCGGCGTCGCGGGCCGAGTAGATCAGCCCGGACAACAGGACCACGTCGCCGGCCCTGAGCTTCATGACGTCCTCGTCCGTCAGCGGGGTCTGCAGCCGGTATTCGCTCATCAAAGAACCACCTCCTCGTGCCTGGAGGAATGGCACTGGACGTTGACCGCCAGGGGAAGGCTGGCGATGTGGCAGGGCGCGAACGCGATCTTGACGCCCAGGCAGGTGGTCAGCCCGCCCATGCCCATGGGCCCGATGCCCAGCCTGTTGACCTCTTCCAGGAGCTCGGCCTCCATGGCCGCGACCTTGGGGTCGGGGTGGGTGTCGTCCAGGCGCCTGAGCAGGGCCTTCTTGGCCAATTTCGGGGCCAGCTCGAAGGTCCCGCCCACGCCCAGGCCCAGAATCACCGGCGGGCAGGGGTTCGGACCGGCCTCGGCCACCCGCCTGAGCACAAAGGCCTTTATGCCCTCCCAGCCCTGGGCCGGGGCGAGCATGGTCACCCGGGACATGTTCTCCGAGCCGCCGCCCTTGGCCATGAACGCGATCTTCAGGCCGTCGCCCGGGACCAGTTCCAGGTGGACCACGGCCGGGGAGTTGTCGCCCGTGTTCTTGCGGCTCAAGGGGTCGCAGCTGGACTTGCGCAGATAGCCCTTTTCATAGCCCTGGCGCATGCCCTGGTTGATGGCCTCGACCAGGCCGCCGCCCCTGATGCGCAACCCCTCGCCCAGCTCCACGAAAAACACGGCCAGGCCGGTGTCCTGGCACAGGGGCAGCTTGGTCTGCATGGCCAGGTCCGCGTTCTCCAGAAGCTGGCGCAGTATCTCCCTGGCCGCGGCCGAGGTCTCCAGCCTGAGCCCGTCCTCGAACTTTTTGCGCACGTCGTCGCCGAGCTCGGTGTTGGCCTTGATGCACATGGCCTCAACGGCCTTTATGACGACCGAGGCGTCCAATTCCCGCATGAGTCTCTCCTTGGTTGATCCGGCCCCTTGGTCCGGGGAACGCGGCCCGCGGCCCGCGGCCCTAGCGCCTGAACAGGGTCTTGATGGCCGTGATGCCCATCTTGCGGCGCAGGAACCCGAGCTGGTTCTGCAGGGGCAGGTTCTTGGGGCAGACGTCCTCGCAGGCCAGAAGGCCCATGCATCCGAATATGCCCCGGTCATTGCCTATTATCTCGTAGTAGTCGCGGTCCGTGCGCTCGTCGCGGGGATCGACCGCGAACCGGGCGATGCGGTTCAGGGCCACGGCGCCCAGGAAGTCGTCCCTGAGCCGGGCCGTGCCGCAGGCGGCCACGCAGCAGCCGCACTCCACGCAGCGGTCCAGCTCGTAGATCTGCTCGGCCACCTCGTTGTCCATGCGCTCCTCGACCGCGGACTGGTCAAAGCTCTTGCTCGTATGTATCCAGGACTCGACCTTGTTGTACATCTCCCGGAACCAGGCCCCGGTGTCCACGGACAGGTCCCCGACCAGGCGGAAGACCGGCAGGGGCAGCAGGGTCACGTCCCCGGGCAGGTCCACGGTCTTGGTGTGGCAGGCCAGGCCCGGCCGGCCGTTTACGACCATGCCGCAGGAGCCGCAGATCCCGGCCCGGCAGCAGAAATCGAACTGCAGGGAGGGGTCCTGCTCCTCGCGGATGCGGTTCAGGGCGATGAACAGGGTCATGCTGTCGGTCTCCTCGAGCACAAAGGAGTCCATGTGCGGCTTGGAGCCCGGGTCCTGGGGGTTGTAGCGGAATATGTTGAACTTCAGCAGTCTGGGCATGGCTAGTCCCCCTGTTCCGCGGATATGATTTCGCTCTTGCCGTAGCCCCGGTCGCCCGGGGGCAGCTCATAGCTCGGGCTGGCCGGCTCGTACTCCAAGACCGGCAGGCCGTCGTCCGGGTTCCTCCAATAGGCCAGGGTGCGCACCAGCCAGTCGCGGTCGTTGCGGGCCGGATAGTCCTCGCGGTTGTGGCTGCCCCTGCTCTCGGTGCGCTTGAGCGCGCCCAGGGCCACGCACAGGGCCAGCTTGACCTGGCCCTGGATGCGCAGGGCCGCGTACAGCTCCGGGCTCGCGCCCGCGCCGTTGGTCTTCAGGCCCACCCGCCTGGCGCGCTCGAGTATCTCCTCAAGCGAGGCCACGCACTCGGAAAGGCCCGTCTCATCGCGGAAGATGTTGCAGCCCTTTTGCAGGGCCTGCTGCATGGCCGCCCGGACCTTGTACACGTTCTCCGAGCCGTTGCGGCCGCTGATCAGCCCGTCCAGGCGCTCCCTCTGCCTCTTGACCTCGGCGTCGATGACCGCGGAGTTGAAGAGCACCTCGCCGCCCTGGACGTGGTCCACGATCCTGCGGCCCACGATCCCGCCGGCGACCACGGTCTCGGCCAGGGAGTTGCCGCCCAGGCGGTTGAAGCCGTGCATGTCCCAGCAGGCCGCCTCGCCCGCGGCGAACAGGCCCTTGAGCCCGTAGACCGCGCCGTTCTTGTCCGTGCGCACCCCGCCCATGCTGTAGTGCTGGGTCGGCCTGACCGGGATGAGCTGGCGGATGGGGTCCAGGCCCAGAAACGAGGTGCAGATCTCGTAGACCTCGCGGAGCTTTCCGGTGATGTGCGCCTCGCCCAGGTGGCGGATGTCCAGCCACAGGTGGTCGCCGTAGGGCGACTTGACCCCCAGGCCCTGGCGGATGTGGTGGGTCATCCAGCGCGAGACCACGTCGCGCGAGGCCAGCTCGGCCTTTTCCGGCTCGTACTTGTCCATGAACCGCTCCTCGTTCACGTCGAGGAGGGTCCCGCCGTCGCCCCGGCAGCCCTCGGTGACCAGGATGTCCGTGGGCACGATGCCCGTGGGGTGGAACTGCACGGCCTCCATGTTGCCCATGGGCACCACCCCGGTGTCCAGGGCCGCGATGTGGCCGCCGCCGTCGCAGATGACCGCGTTGGTGGTGTTCTGGTAGATGCGGCCGAAGCCGCCGGTCGCGATCATGGTCGCCTTGGCCAGATAGACCCGCAGCTCGCCGCTGCGCAGGGACCGAGACACGGCCCCGAAGCAGGTCCGGCCGTCGTGGATCAGGGACAGGGCCTCGGTCTTGTCGTGGACCTCCACGCCCAGCTCGGCGCAGCGGTTGTCCACGGTGAACAGCACCGAGTGGCCGGTGCCGTCGGACACGTAGCAGGTCCGCCATTTGGCCGTGCCGCCGAAGGACCTGGCGGTTATCAGGCCCCGGCGCTCCTGGCTCTCGACCTTCTCGTACTCCTTGCCGGCCTTGTAGTAGATGGAGGGGCCGGGAACCACGCGGTTCCAGGGCACGCCCCAGAAGGCCAATCTGCGCATCTCCACGGGCGCGGTCTCGGCGAACAGCCTGGCCACCTCCTGGTCGCAGCCCCAGTCCGAGCCCTTGACCGTGTCCTGGAAGTGGACGTCCGGGGAGTCGCCCTCGCCCATGACGCTGTTGCCCAGGGCGGCCTGCATGCCGCCCTGGGCGGCCGAGGAATGGGAGCGCCTGGCCGGGACCAGGCTGAGACAGATGGCCGAGAGCCCGGCCTGGCCGGCCTCGATGGCCGCCCTTTCGCCGGCCAGGCCGGCGCCGATGACCAGCACGTCGGTGTATATGGTCTGCATGACGTAAAACCCCTAGGCGCTTAAGAACCAGAAACGGATCAGGGTGATCAGGCCGATGGCGATGAACATGGCGGTGAGCAGGTTCTCGGCCTTCTTGAAACGCTTGCGCTCGCGGTCCTTGACAAAGCCCCACTTGACCCCGATGCGGTAGAAGCCGACACCCACGTGGAGCTCGACCATGGGCAAAAGCAGCAGGTAGAAGGCCAGCCAAAAGCCGCCCTGGATGCGGGCCGCGCTCTTGGCCGCGGTGATGGGCAGGTCCGTGAGCACCACCCACATGTGGATCGAGCCCATGAGCAGGATGACCATGGCCGAGACCACCTGCACCAGCCACAGCCAGGTGTCGGTGTGGCGCATCATCCTGGCGTGGGACCAGATCATCTTCTGGCCCTCGAACCTGAAGGGCACCTTGCGCGCCGCGAGCAGGAAATGGCCCAGAAACACCAGAAAGATGACCGGGCCGCCCACCTGGGCCAGGCCGGTGTGCTCGAAGAACCGGGCCAGGGCGTTCATGACCCCGGGGCCGATTATCACGCTGGCCACCAGGATCATATGCGCCCACATGAACAGGATCAGGCCCAGGCCGGAAAGCATCTGGCACCAGTCCAGGACTCCGTCCCACCTGGCGGGCCTGCCCGCTATCAGGGTGCTGTCAATGGGCATTCTGTCCTCCATGAAAAACAACTGCAAGCGTAATGGGATACGTTTTTTCGGGCACGGTTTTTTCTGGTCCCTTGTGAAAAGTTTGTCAAGGTCCTTTGCCCGGTTTTCCAAAGGGCCCGCGCGCGGACCGGATTTTCCGGATCCGCGCGCGGGCTGCCAAGGGGTGAGGACCCTGCCCGGGGGAGGCCAGGCAAGGACCTACCGGCCGCCTGAACCGTAAACAGCGGCCGGGTCCGGACAGGCCGGGTCCGCGGCCCGGCCCATGGCCGAGCGCCTGAAGCGCCGGGCCAGGACCGTGTCCATGATCATCTGCGTCAGGTGGTAGGCGATGGGGGGGATCAGGGACATGGGGTGGGAGGCCGCGAACCAGCCGGCCCAGACAATATAGGTGACCGTTAGGGTCTTCTGCGAGGTGTGGATGGTGAAGGCCGTGGTCGAGGGCCTGTCCAGGTTTATAAACTTTGATATCAGGTAGTTGACCGCCAAAAACAGGGAGTGCAAAAAGATCATGAAGGCAAAGACCAAGAGGATGGCCGGCCCGGCCTGGGCGATCCTGGACGCCGAGCTGGACACGGCGTTCAGGATGATGAGCAGGACGATGGACTGCGAGAACACGGAAAAGGTCTTTCTCAAGGCCCTGACCCGCTCCCTGACCCGGGGCCTGACCAATTGGCCGAGCAGGGTCGGCAACAGGACCACGAGCAGGAGGCCCTGGAGCATCCTGAACACCGGCAGATCGATGCCCCCGCCGAGGCTCAAAAAAAGGTTCAGGGAAAAGGGTATGCTGACCAGGGCGGCGAAGTTTCCCAGCACGCAGATGAACAGGCTCAGGGACACGTTGCCCAGGCCCATGGCGGTCATGACCGTGCCCGAGGCCACGGTGACCGGGGCCACGGCGATGAGCAGAACGCCGAGGATGGTGTCCGGGGAGGCGGCAAAGACCGCCTTGGCCAGAAAAAAGGCCGCCAGCGGAAAAAGGGCCAGGGACGAGACCAGGGCCGCGGCCAGGACCTTGACCTTCTTCAACTGCTCAAGGACGCTGCTGGTCTCCAGGGTCAGCCCGGTGATGAAAAAGGCGATGAATATCCCGGCCTTGAGGATGGAGTAGCGCTTGATGAACAGCCCCAGGCCGGGAAGGGCGAAGGCCGCCAGGACCACCCCGGCGATGCCCACGAAAAACCAGTGCCTGGCGAAAAAGGCGCGCATGCGCCCGCCCCCGAAGACCTCAGTCATCCGGCCCGCCGCTGTCGAACACGCTGGCCTCGACCTGGTCCAGGTGCCGGCGCATCATCTCCCTGGCCCGGGCCGGGTCCCTGGCCTCCAAGGCCTTGAGCACGGCCCAATGGGAATCCAGGGAGACCTTCTGGCGCTTCCTGCTCTGCAGGGGCTCGGAGCGGCTCTCGTCGAAAAAATCGTGGAGCACCACGGCGACCTGGCAGAGGACCCGGCTCTTGGAGGCCCCGTAGAGCCGGAGATGGAACCGGCTGTCCAGGTCCGCGGCGGCCTCGCCCCGGGCCACGGCCTCGGCCTGGGCGCGCAGGATCCCGCGCAGGGCCAGCAGGTCCTCGGCCGAGGCGTTCTCCGCGGCCCGAAAGGCCATCTCGGGCTCGATCAGCCGCCTCAGGAGGAATATCTCGTCCAGCCGTTCCCTGCCCTGCTGGATGGCCCTGGCCAGGGGCTCGACGAGCGAGGCGTCGCCCTTGGCCAGGACATAGGTGCCGTCGCCCGGCCGGATGGACAAGAGGCCCTTCTCCTCCATGGCCCTGATGGCCTCGCGCACGGAGTTGCGCGAGACCCTGAACAGGCCGGCCAAAACCCTTTCCGGGGGAAGCCGGTCCCCGGACCTGAGCTCGCCCCTGTGGATCAGGCCCTGAATCCGGTCCACGATGTCCTCGAAGACCTTCTGCTTCCTGGTCGGGCCGAGAGCTTTGGCGGACTTGGCCATGATTCCCCCTGCAGGGCCCTGGGCCCTGCGCGCCGTGCGTTGGCCCGGCGTTTGCCTCTGGTAGGACCAATAGACCATCACCCGGACCTGGTCAAGCTCCGCGCCTGTGCTTTTTAAAAAATAAACTTATAATAATAAATAGTTGGCTGAAGATATCCAAATCCTCGCGCAGCGGCCACGGCCTTTTGGTAGGACCAATTCTAGGAACCGCCGGCCCCCGGGCTTGCCCCAGGTCGATCGGGAGCCGTTATCCGAGGCAAGCGGCCTTCATTGTCCGTCGGCGGCGCGTCTCCCCGGGGGAGGCGGTGGCGTGGACGGCTCTCAGGCGGAAAGAGGGCCGGGTTTTTTGTCCGGGAGGCCCAAAAACCCGGCCGCGGCAGGCCTGTTTCGGCCGGAACCGCCCTGGTTTCGGCCGCAAACCAGGTTGACACGGGGACTGGCGAATGAGAACAAACAGGCGGTCCCACCTTTTGCGCGAGGAGCCAAGGAGTGAACACATGCCTCGGAACATCGTCCTGCTGGGTGCGCTGATGATCGCCCTGGCCTTCCCGTCCATATCCACGGCCCGGGACCCGGCGGCCAAGGCCCAGGCGGGAGAGGCCCTGACGGCTTCCGAAACGCCCCTGGTGGTCCGGCTCAAGAACGGCCTGACCGTGCTCATAAAAAAGGACGAGCGTTTCCCCCTGGCCAACATCAGGCTCTACGTGCACACCGGATCGGGCTTTGAGTCGCCCGCCCAGGCCGGGGTCAGCCACCTCCTGGAGCACATGGTCTTCAAGGGCACGACCAGGCGCGGGCCCGGCCGCACGGCCATGGAGATCGAGGCCGCGGGCGGCTCGCTCAACGCGGCCACGAGCTTCGACTACACCATCTACTATGTCGAGGTCCCGGACCCCAACTGGGCCCTGGGCCTGGACATAGTCGTGGACATGGCCTTCAACGCGGCCATCGCCCCCAAGGAGCTGGCCTCGGAGAAGAAGGTCGTCCTGGCCGAGCTGGACCGCGGCGAGGACACGCCCGGCAGCAAGCTGTTCAAGACCGTCCAGGGCATGGTCTGGAAGGGGACCAGCTACGAGTGGCCGATCATCGGCTTCCGCAAGAGCGTGGAAAAGCTCAGCGCGGCCGACATCCACGCCTATGTGGACGAAAAATACCAGCCCCAGTCCATGCTCCTGACCGTGGTCGGCAAGGTCGATCCCGAGGCCGTGCTGGCCGAGGCCGAGAGGCTCTTGGGCGGGCTGTCCAACACCAGGCCGGTGCGGCCGCCCGAACCCATCCTCGATCTGCCCGCCGGGCCCATGGTCAAGACCGTCAAGGGCAAGTGGAACAAGGTCTATCTCGGCCTGGCCTTTCCCGTGCCCGGGCTCAGGTCCGGCAAGGTGGCGGGCCTGGAGACCCTGGCCCAGCTCCTGGGCGGGGACGAGACCTCCAGGCTCTATCGGACCTTCAAGTATGAAAAAAGGCTCGTGGACGACATCTCGGCCATGTCCATGCACCTGGAGCGCAGCGGCCTGTTCTACATCCAGGCCTCCCTGGACCAGGACAAGGTCGAGATGTTCTGGCGCGAGCTCATGATCGAGCTCTCCGGCCTGGACCCCAGGGACTTCTCCTCCAGGGAGATGGAGCGGGCCAAGCTCAACCTCGAGGACTCCCTGTTCCTGGCCAAGGAGACCCTGTCCGGCCTGGCCTCCAAGCTCGGCTACTTCCAGTTCTTCGAACAGGGGCCGGCCTCGGAGCAGAACTACCTCCTGGCCCTGTCCGGGGTGGACCGCGACGAGCTGGCCGGGCTCTACGCCCAGTACATCCGGCCGGACAACCTGAGCGCCTGTCTGCTGGTCCCGGACCGGGCCGGGATCACGGGGGACGGACTCAGGCGCGTTTTGCACGAGGTCTGGCCGGCCCGGGACCGGGCCGCGGCCGGGGCGGCAAGCCCGGCGGGCCATGCCCGCCGGACCGTGGACCTGCCCGGGGGCGGGCGGCTGGTGCTGATCCCGGACCAGACCCTGCCCTACACCGCCCTGTCCCTGTTCTGGCCCGGCGGCGACGGCCGGCTTGACCCCGGCAGCCAGGGCCTGGCCGAACTGGCCTCCAGGGTCCTTCTGCGGGGCACCAGGACCATGTCCGCCAACCAGATCGAGGACTTCCTCTCGGACCGCGCGGCCAACGTGGCCGCCAACGCGGGCCGGGACGTCTTCTCCATGGACGCCAAGTTCCCCTCCAGGTTCAGCGCCGAGATACTGCCGCTCATCAGCCAGATGTTGACCGACCCGGCCTGGGCGGCCAAGGAGATCGACCGGGCCAAGCAGGACCAGGTGGCGGCCATCAAGCGCCGCGAGGACCAGCCCCTGGGCCTGGCCTTCAGGCACATCTTCCCCTTTCTCTTCAGGACCGGGCCCTACTCCTACTTCCACGACGGCCAGCCCGAGCAGGTCCTTGAGTTCTCCAAGCAAGACATAACCGGGTTCTGGTCCAAGCAGTCCAAAGCGCCCTTTGTCCTGGCCGCCTGCGGCCGGTTCGACGAGCAGGTCTTGTCCGAATTCGCCGCCGGCCTGGCCCAGACCCTGGCCGGGCCGGGGGAGGCCTATGAGTTCGCCTCGCCCCGCTGGGCCGGCGAGCGGCAGACCGAGCTCAAGCTCCCGGACCGCAACCAGGCCCACGTCCTGGTCGTGTTCCCGGCCTCGGGCAAGGAGGACAAGGCGGCCAGCGCCCGGCTGTCCCTGCTCAGGGCGATCCTGGCCGGCCAGAGCGGGCTGTTGTTCAGGGACCTGCGCGACCGGCAGGGCCTGGGCTACACCGTGACCGCGTTCCTGTGGCAGGCGCCCAAAACCGGCTTCATGGCCCTTTACATCGGCACCGAGCCGAGCAAGATCGAGCGCTCCATGGAGGGCTTCAAAAAGGCCCTGGAAAAGGTCCTGGAAGAGGATTTGCCCGGCCAAGAGATCGACAGGGCCAAGAACATCCTGCTCGGCGAGTACAGCCAGGAGCACCAGACCCTCTTGTCCCGCAGCCGCGAGGCCGCGGCGCTCATGGCCTGGGGCCTGGACATCGGCCTGGAGAGGGAGATCGTGGACCTGGCCCAGACCCTGGAGGCCGAAGACCTGCGCCAGGAGGCCCGGCGGGTGCTGGACTGGGACCGGGCCTACGTCATGAAGGTCACGCCCTAGCAGAATGTTGAAAAAGTCCGTCCTGGACTTTTTCAACTCGATTTAGAGAAAACGCGGTTTCGCCAACTCTCCGGAATCATTGGCTTCCAATGATTCCGGGCGCGCCGTCCTGGCGCGCGGAGGTCGTTTATCAACAACCTTCTGGCTTTGGGCTTGAAACCCCGGGCGTTCATGGGCTAATAACCCGGAAGCGGCCGACGAACGCGCCTCACCCCCAGAACAAGGAAGGCTTCATGGCCCTGATTTTCGGATCTCCCAAGAACAACAAGACCAGGGAGGAGAGCGGCCAGGACCAGCGCCTGGGCCTGGCCAAGGACGTGTATCTGGCCGGGAAGATCAAGATCGCGACCCTGGAGGGCCTGCCCGGCCGGACCGTGCAGGGCGTGTTCGGGCTGATCTTCAGCCGCAGCTACTCCCCGGACAACGCGTTCTACGGGCTCATCTCCCAGGCCCTGGACGTGAACGCGGACGCCATCCTGGGCTACCGCGAGAACGTGGCCTTCCACCCCGAGGGCGACAAGTACTACACCTGCTACGGCACGGCCGTGCGCCTCAAGCCCCTCAGATAACAAACCCGCCCGGCCCTTGGGCCGAAAGGGCCTTAGGCCCTGCGGCCGAGCCTGCGGTCCATGAGCATGAGGTCGGCCAGGGTCAGGGCGACCATGGCCTTTAAGACCGGCACGATGCGCGGAATGGCCGAGATGTCGTGGCGGCCGCCGATCTCAAGCTCCGCCGCGCGGCCCGAGACGTCCACGGTGCGCTGGCTGACAGCGATCGAGGGAATGGGCTTGACGTAAGCCCTGGCCACCACGGCCTGGCCGCTGGATATGCCGCCCAAAACGCCGCCCGCGTTGTTGGACCCAAACCCCTCGGGCGTCAAGGGGTCGTTGTTCCGGCTGCCCAAAAGCCCGGCCGCGGCCACACCCGCGCCGATCTCCACGGCCTTGACCGCGCCCACGCCCATGAGCGCGTAGGCCAGCCTGGCGTCGAGCTTGTCAAAGACCGGCTCGCCCAGGCCCGGCGGCACGCCCAGGGCCTCGATCTCGACCACCCCGCCCAGGGAGTCGCCCGCGGCCCTGACCTCGCGCACCCGCTCGGACCACGCGGCCACGGCCTCGGGGTCCGGGCTGAAGAACTCCCGGTCCCGGGCCCCGGCAGGGTCAACGACCCCGGCCCGCAGCCCGCCCAGCTCCACGGTGTAGGCCCTGACCTCCACGCCCTCGGCGCGCAGAAACTCCTGGGCCACGGCCCCGCCCGCCACCCGGGCCACGGTCTCCCGGCCCGAGGCCCGGCCGCCGCCCCGGTAGTCGCGCAGGCCGTACTTGGCCTGGTAGGTGAAGTCCGCGTGCCCGGGCCTGAACAGGTCCTTGATCCGCGAATAGTCCCTGGGCCGCTGGTCGGTGTTCTCGATGAAAAAGCCTATGGCCGTGCCCGTGGTCAGGCCCTCGAAGACCCCGGACAGGAGCCTGACCCTGTCCGGCTCCCGGCGCGCCGTGGAGGCCTCGCCCCGGCCGGGCCTGCGCCGATCCAGCTCGAGCTGGATCATTTCCTCGCTCAGGGGGATGTTCGACGGACAGCCGTCCACCACCCCGCCCAGGCCCGGGCCGTGGGATTCGCCGAAGGTCGTCAGCCTGAACAGTCTGCCGAAAATGCTGCCGCTCATGATCCTCCCCCGGTAATCGAGCGCGAAACGCGCCGCCCGCTAACCCTTGACTATCTTCAGGACATCGTCGGCCTGGCCGATGACCACCAGGACGTCGCCCTTTTCCAACACGTCGTCCGCGGCCGGGACAAAGTCAAAGGCCTTGGCGCCCAGCTTCTTCACGGCCACGACCTGAACCTTGTAGGCGCTGGTCAGCTTGAGCTCGCGCAGGCTGTTGCCGTGCCACTTGTCCACGGTGACCTCCTTGACCAGCACGCCTTCGCCCAGGCCCAGGTACTCCAAAAGACCGGGCACGGAAAGCCGGTGCGCGATCTGCCTGGCCACGTACTGCTCGGGTATGACCGCGAAGGACACGCCCAGCCGGAGCAGGACCTTCTCGTGCTCCACGCTCACCGCCTTGACCCAGATCTTCTTGACGCCCAGCTCCTGGAGGTTCAGGACCACCAGCAGGCTGGCCTCCATGGACCGGCCCGTGGAGACCACCACGCAGTCCAGGTCCTGGAACCCGAGCTGCTCCAGGGCCCTCTTGTTGGTGCCGTCGGCCTGGAAGACCTGGGCCAGGACGCCCTGGGCCTGCCTGACCCTCTCCCCGTTGCCGTCGACCCCGAGCACCGTGACCCCGAGCTCCACCAGGGACTCGGCCAGGGTCAGACCGAACTTGCCGAGCCCCACAACTCCTACTTCCATCTTGGCAGACACTTTCATCCCTCCATGAAGGTTCGGCCCTGGGCCCGCGAACTAGCCCAGGGGCAGGTCCTCCTCGGGCAGCCTGTAGCTCACGTCCTCCTGCCAGCTCTGGAGCGCGGACAGGAGCCAGACCGGCCCCAGCCTGCCGATGAGCATCATGCAGATGATCACCGCCTTGCCCGCCGCGCTGAGCTTCGGGGTCAGGCCCGTGGACAGGCCCACGGTGCCGAACGCGGAGATGACCTCGAACAGGATTTCAAGAAAATGCCCCCGGGCCATGAAGTGCGGCACGTCGCCGCCCTCGGTCACGTTCAGGATCAGCGCGGCCAGGGCGATCAGGAGCGAACCGAACACGATGAGCGTGAAGGCCCGGTTCAGGGTGCCCTGGCTCAGGGCGCAGCCGCCCACCCTGGTCTGGGACCGGCCCCTGAGGCTGGCGATCACGAAACCCAGCCAGACCCTGGCCGTGGTGGTCTTGACCCCGCCCGCGCAGGACCCGGGCGAGCCGCCGATGAACATCAGGGCGAGCATGAAGGACAGGGAGACGTTGGTCAGGTGCGGGACCTCGACCGTGTTGAAGCCCGCGGTGCGGCAGGTCACGGACTGGAACAGGGCCTCCAGGAGCCTGGCGTCCCAGGGCCCGGACCCCTCCCTCCCGAAGTACTCGGCCAGAAATATCAACGCCGCCCCGCCGAGCGCCAGGACCAGGCTGGTCTCCAGGACGATCTTGGTGTGCCTGCTGAGCAGCCTGGGCCTCAGCCTGAGCCCGGCCCGGCCCCGGGAGACGAGGCTCCGGCCCAGGGAGACCAGCTCGTTGAGCACATAAAAGCCCAGGCCGCCCATGGTGATCAGGACCATGAACACCAGGCACACGCCCCACTCGCCCCGCCAGCCCGTGAGGCTGTCCGGAAAGAGCGAGAACCCGGCGTTGCAAAAGGCCGAGACCGCGTGGAACAGCGCGCAGTAGGGGCTCAGGCCGCCGGGGGCCAGGATCAACAAAAGCGTCGCGCCGACAAGCTCGGTCAGCAGGGTCCCGACCACGACCCGCCGCAAAAACCGGCCCAGCTTGAAGGACGGGTCGCGCAACAGGGTCTGGCCCACGGCCATGCGGTCGGTGAGCGAAACCCGCCGGCCCAGCAGGAACAGGACCAGGCTGGTGTAGGTCATTATGCCCAGGCCGCCGAGCTGGATGAGGCCCAGGATCACGCTCTGGCCGAAGACCGAGAAGAACGAGCCCGTGTCCACCACCACCAGGCCGGTGACGCACACGGCCGAGGTCGCGGTGAAGACCGAGTCCAGCCAGGGCAGGGTCCCGGTCACGGCCGAGGCCTCCAGGTGAAGGAGCACCGTCCCGACGAGGATCGCGGCCAGGAAGAACCAGATCGGCAGCCAGAACGGGGACAGGAGCCTTGCGCGCATAAAGGGCTTCTAACCCCACAATCCGGCGAGGGCAAGAAACAGACCCGGACCTGCGCCAAGAGGACATGCCTCAGCCCCGGGCCAGGGACAGCAGGACCGGGGCCAGCAAGGAGGCGGACAAGACCCCGGCCCGGCCCGACGCGGCCAGCCGGCAGGCCCTCGGCAACACCCCCAGGCCGCTCAGCCTGGAGCGGTCCACCCCGCACGGATAGATGTCCGTATCCCCGTTTATCAGCACCAAATCCAGGACGTCCCGGGCCCTGATCTCGTCCGGGGCCTCGGCGCGCAGATAGCGGACCAGGACCTCGGCCTGGCCGGCCACGTCCAGGCCCAGGGCCTCGGGGTCATGCCCGGCGCCGGGCACAAAGACCTTGGGACAGGGGTTCGCGGCCACGGCCCGGCCCAGGCCAGAGGGCAGCAGGTTGGCCACCAGGCTGGTGTAGAAGCTGCCCATGGGATAGCAGATCAAATCCGCCCGCTCGATGAGCCCGCGGACCCCGGCAGGGATGGCCGCATGGACCGGGGTCGGGTCGTCCAGGGCCCGGGCCAGCCACAGCCTCTTGACCGGCGAGTCGATGGCCGGGGCCTGCTTGGCGGTCAACAGGTGCTGGCCGACCACGACCCGGCCGTTTTCAAGCTCCGCGGCCAGGTGCAGATCGATGTCCATTACCGGCCGGACCACGCCCCGGGCCCGGATGAGCTCGGAGAACATCCCGATCGCCGGACCGAGCCTGCGCCGGTTGGCCAGATAGCCCGCAGTGAGCGCCAGGTTGCCGATGCTCGCGCCCTTAAGGTCGAAGTCCGCGGGCATGCGCTCAAGAAAACCGAGCAGCTGACGGCGCACGATCCCGCGCATGGGCTCGGGTATGGCCCGGACCAATGGGTCCAAGCCCTCGGCCATGCGCCGCAGCCTGCGCTCCAGGGCGGCCCGGCCGAGGTCCTTGGGCAGCCGGTGGCCGAACAGGGCGACCACCTCGGGGTTGCCGCGCAGGCCCTGATCGGCCAGGGCCATGAGCCGGTTGCGGACATCGCCCACGGCCGGCATGCCGAAGGCCTGCCTGAGCGCGGCCGAGCTGCCCCCGGAGTCGAACGGGGTGACGATGTGGATGGAGTTGTGGGTGTAGCGGACCAGCTCCCGGCTGGTCTCGCGCAGGGCCGTGCCGCCGCTGAAAAACAGTATCCTCGGCCCGGTCTCCGGCCCGGGCAAAACGCGCGCCGCCCCGGCCTGGGCCGGGCCCTTCCGGCCGATCTCTTGGGCAGAATCTTTCTTGGCCACAACGACACCGCTCCGATTCAAGCGCTCAAGCCCGACCCTGCGCCGGATGCGCAAGGCGTCAGGCAGACGAAATTCCGGTTTCAGGGACGAGACTGGGCGCGAGGCCCGACGCCGCGGCGAATATCAAAAATTTTCCGGATCGCCAACAGCGGCCAGGGCGGACTTAAGCACGGCCTCCAGGGGGAGACAGGCGTCCAGCACGGCCCGGGCGCAGGACAGATAGAGCGGTTCGCGCTCCTTGAGCACGGCCCTGATCTCGTCCTCGATGGGCCTGCCGGTCAGAGACGGCCTCTGGGACTCATTGGGATCAAGGGACAATCTTGAGGCCAGGACCTCGGGCCCGGCATCGAGATACAGGACCAGGCCCGCGGCCAGCAGACCCCGGTTGCGCTCGCGCAGGACCAAACCCCCGCCGCAGGCCGCGACCAGGCCGGTCTTGGCCGCGACCGCCTCCAAGACCTCGGTCTCCCGGTCCCTGAAGCCCTCCCAGCCCTCGGCGGCCACGATCCGGGCCACGCTCATCCCGGCCCGCTCCTGGATCAAGGCGTCGGTGTCCACAAAATCCCGGCCCAGGGCCCGGGCCAGGGCCCGGCCCAGGCTGGTCTTGCCGCTGGCCCTGGCCCCGATCAGATAGATGTTCTTGGTCATTCACGGTCCCCCGGAAGGCCCAGATCCGCGGCCGGGCCTGCGGCCTTTGCGCGGGCGGTGATTTGCTGCTACAACCCGGCCCGCAGAGACAATAACTTCTTCGAGGCAAAAATGAAAACCGCCATCTTCGGATTTTCCGCGTCCGGCAAGTCCGACCTGTTCGCGGCCCTGGCCGGTCCGGCCGCGGCCAAGGCCGGCAACCGGGCCATGGTCAAGGTCCCCGAGCCGAGGCTCGACCCCCTGGTCGAGCTCTTCAAACCCAAAAAAACCACCTACAGCGAGATCGAGTACCTGGACATACCCGGGGGCGGGGGCAAGGGCCGGGGCCTGGGCGAGCGCGTGCTCTCGGAGATAAGGCCCTATGACTGCCTTCTGGCCGTGCTGGACGCCTTTTCCGGGCTGAACGACCCGGTTGCCCAGTTCCGGGCCATCGAGGCCGACCTCATGGTCGCGGACCTGGCCGTGCTGGAGAAACGGCTGGAGCGCATGGCCCTGGACAAGAAGAAGTCCCGGGACCTGGTCAACCCCCGCGAGGAGGAGGCCCTTGCCCGCTGCCGGGAGTTGCTCGAAGCCGGAAGCCCCCTGCGCCAGGACCCGGACCTGGCCGCGAGCCCCCTGCTTCGGGGCTACTCGTTTTTGTCCGCAAAGCCCGTGCTCTACGCCTGGAACTGCCCGGAGACCGAGATCGGCTCTTTCAAGACCCCAAAGGACGCGGCCGGCCTGGCCCACCTGGCGGTCTCGGCCAAGCTGGAGCGCGAGCTGGCCGAGATCAGCGACCCAGAGGAGCGCGGGATGTTCCTCCAAGACCTGGGGCTCGCCGAGTCCGCCCTGGAGCGGATCATCTCCAGGACCTACGCCCTGCTCGGCCTGATCTCCTTTCTGACCGTGGGCCCGGACGAGGTCCGGGCCTGGGCCGTGCGCAGGGGCAGCACCGCGCCCGAGGCGGCCGGGGTCATCCACACCGACTTCCAGAAGGGCTTCATCAGGGCCGAGGTCGTGGGCTACCAGGACTTCGAGCGGGCCGGGGACTTCAAAAAGGCCAAGGAGCTCGGCCTGGCCCGGCTGGAGGGCAAGGACTACCTGGTCCGGGACGGGGACATCATCGAGTTCAGGTTCAACGTCTAGGCCGACCCGGCCTTGGCAGAATGTTGAAAAAGTCGGTCCTGGACTTTTTCAACTCGATTTGGCGAAAGAGCGGTTTCGCCAAATCTCCTGAATCATTGGAGGACAATGATTCAGGGCGCGCCGCCCTGGCGCGCGGAGGTTGTTGATCAACAACCTCCTAGCTGCGCGGGCCACGGCCTATTCCGGGCCCGGCTTGCAGGAGTCGGAACAGCAGGCCCCGTACAGAAACCCGCTGTAGGCGTGAAAGACGCGCTCCATCTTCGAGCGCTGCTCAGGCGTCGGCGGGACCCTCTTGAAGTCCCTGGTCCGGGCCAAAAGCTCGGGCCAGAAGGGTATGGCCTGCATGCCCGAGGCCAGGACCTCGCCGCTGGCCGCGTCCAGGAGCGAGGCCCGGATGGTGTCCGTGACCAGGGCCAAGGGCACGGGCCCGCCGGGAAAGAGCCTGGCCGCGTAGACCGTCTCGCGCTCGTAGCTGCCGACCGCGCCGCTGCAGAAAAGGACCACCAGGATCGGCCGGTCCTGCTCATCATAGGCCACAAGGTCCATGGTCCGGGAGTACTCCCGGCCCTCTATCTTATAGGAAACGGCCTGCCTGGGCCTGAGCCGGTCCCTGGGATAGCCCCTGTCCTCGACCAGGAGCCGGGCCAGGGCCTGCCTGAACTCCTCGTAGGTGGTCTCCTCGATCTTTTCGCCGCTCAGGTAGTCCTCGATCAGGCCGTCAAAACCGGTCTCGTGCATCGCGCGCCCCTTTGAGGCCTAGAGGATAGGCCAAGGCCCCGGCCCGCGCAAGGGGACCAAACCCAAAAAAAGGGGGCCTTGCGGCCCCCCGAGGATTGAAGATCGAAGATCGTTGACCCGGCCGGCTAGGGCAGAAGGATCTTTCCGGCCTGGACCGCGAAGTCGAAGATCGGGGCCGGGATCAATCCCAGAACCAGGACCAGGGCCGCCAGGATGCCCGCACCGGCCACGCTGAACATGGAGTTGTCCGGGACAACCGCGTTGGACGCCTCGCCCTCCTCGGCATAGGCGTAGCGCACCAGGCTCAGGTAGTAGAAGATGGCTATGGCGCTGTTCACGGCCAGGGTGATGACCAGCCAGTTGTAGCCGTGGTTCCAGGCCGCGGTGATCAGGAAGAACTTGCCGATGAACCCGACCGTGGGCGGCAGGCCGACAAGGGCGAAGGCGCCAACGGCCAGGGACAGGGCCAGGCCCGGGGCCTTCTTGTGCAGGCCCTTCAGGTCGTCGAGGCTGATGTTCCGGCCGTCCGAGCCTACCCGGCCCAGGACCCAGAAACAGAGCAGGTTCATGACCACATAGGCCATGGAGTAGAAGGCCGCCGCGGCCAGGCCCATGGCCGTGCCGGCCACCAGACCGACCATGACGTATCCGGCGTGGGCCACCGAGGAGAACCCGAGCAGCCGCTTGACGTCCTTCTGGGCCAGGGCGGCCAGGTTGCCGTAGGTCATGGACACCGCGCCGAGCACCGCCAGGATGGTGGTCACCTCCAGGCCGGGCTTGAGCAGCGCGGCCAGGCGCACGAGCACGACCACCGCGCCCAGCTTGGGCAGGGTGGCCACGTAGGCCGCGGTCTCGTTGCTCGCGCCCTGGTAGACGTCCGGGCACCAGAAGTGGAACGGGAACAGGGCCAGCTTGTAGAACATGCCGGCCAGAAACATGGACAGCCCGACCACGGCCAGGGGCGAGTCGGCCCAGGCCCAGGACTTGGCCGCCAGCTCGGCCACGTAGGTCGTGTGCTGGCTGGCGAGGATGTAGGAGAACCCGTACAGGGCGACCGCCGTGGCCATGGCCCCGAACAGGATGTACTTGAGGGCCGCCTCGGCCGCGCCCTTGTCCTTGGACCTGAGCGGGATGACCGCATACAGGCTGTAGGACGAGAGCTCCAGGGCCACGTAGATGGTGATCAGCTCGACGGCCGAGGACAGAAGCATCAGGCCCCAGGCGCTCAAGGCCAGAAACATGTAGTAGTCCGCGCGCTTGGCCTCGGCCAGGCTGGGCTGCCTGGAGGCGTTGACCACGGCCACGAAAAAGCCGCCGGCCACCGCGACCTTGAAGAACTGGGAGATCAGGTCGACCTTGTAGGCGCCCCAGAACATGAGCCCTTCGCTGCCGAAGGAGACCATGCTGACCATGAAGCCCAGGCCGGCGAAGATCGGCATCCACCTCTCGGTGTGCGGCTGCCATTCCCTGCTGCCCAGGCTCTGCACGAACAGGGCCATGATCAGCAGGAACTGATACAACTCGGGAACTATCAAAGCTGGGTTGAAGTTCACGTCCGGCACTCCCTAATTCTTCGCCGAGGCGTCGCCCGCAAACAGGTCGAGGGCGGCCGTGCGCATCGGCGTTTCGGTTTCCACGCGCTGGACCTGGGACCTCCCCTTGAAGTCGGCCAGGAGCTTGTCGATCGACGGGTCTATCATCTTGAACACGTAGCCCGGGGCCAGGCCGATGACCAGCACGAACACGGCCGGGACCACGCAGTAGGCCCACTCCCGGGAGTTCAGGTCCTTCCAGTTCTTGGCCGCGCTCGGCTCGCCCCAGGCCATCTTCATGGACACCCGGAACATGTACGCCGCGGCCAGGAGCGCCCCGGGCACCAGGAAGGCCCCGAGCCAGGCGTTGACCTCGAAGGTGGCCACAAAGACCAAAATCTCGCCCACGAAGCTGTTGGTCCCGGGAAACCCGAACGAGGACAGGGCGAACAGGCCCCAGAAGCCCATGAACGCGGGCAGATACTTGCCCATGCCCATGTTGTTCTTGATCTCCCTGCTGTGGCTGCGCTCGTACACGCAGCCGACCATCATAAACAGCGCGCCCGTGACTATGCCGTGGTTGAGCATCTGGAACAGGGCCCCCTCCACCCCGCGCAGGGTGAACAGGAAGATGCCCAGGGTCACGAAGCCCATATGGGCCACGGACGAGTAGGCGACAAGCTTCTTGATGTCCTCCTGGCCCAGGGCCACCCACCCGCCGTACAGGATCGAGACTATGGAGATGGCGATCATCATGGGCGCGAAGTACTGGCTGGCCGCCGGGGTCAGGGGCAGGCAGAAGCGCAGGAACCCGTAGGTCCCCATCTTCAGGAGCACGGCCGCCAGGATGACGCTGCCCGCGGACGGCGCCTGGACGTGGGCCGCCGGGAGCCAGGTGTGGAACGGGAACATGGGCACCTTGATGGCAAAGGCCAGGGCCATGGCCAAAAAGGCCCAGAACTGGAAGCGGAACGAGAAGCTCTGCTGCATCAGCTCGGGGATGGAGAAGGTCCCGCCCGCGATGCGGAAGGCCACGATGGCCACCAGAAGCAGCGTGCTGCCCGCCAGGGTGTACAGGAAGAACTTGATGGACGCGTAGCGCCGTTCGTCGCCCCCCCAGACCGCGATGAGCAGGTACATGGGGATGAGCATGGCCTCCCAGAAGACGTAGAACAGGACCAGGTCCAGGGCCGTGAACACGCCCACGCAGGCCGCGGTCATGAACAGCAGGCAGAAGTGGAACTCCTTGACCCGCTTGGAGATGTAGGTCCAGGAGCACATGACGCACAGCGGCAGGATCACGAGCGTCAGCATGACCATGAGGATGCTGATGCCGTCCACGCCGAGGTAGTACTCCAGGCCCCACTGCGGCACCCAGGAGACGCGTTCCACGAACTGGAACTGCGAGTCGAGCTTGAACCAGATCAGGGGAACGGCCAGTATCAGCTCGAAGATCGAGACCGCCATGGTGTACCCGCGGACAACGGCCTCGCCCCTGATCAGGAACAGACCGGCGGCCGCCGCGAGCGGGAAGAAAATCAGACAGGTGAGTACCGGGTAACCGACGTCCAAAGCTAGCTCTCCGTTTGGTTTCGCGCCCTATCCGAGGTACCAGACCAGGGCGAACACACACAACGCCAGAACGGCGGCCAGGGCGATGTAGTCCTGCAGACGGCCGGACTGCACCTTGGCGCCCACCTTGCCGATGTCCTTGACCGAATAGGCCGTTCCGTCAACGACCGTGTCAATGCCGTGCTTGTCGAACCAGACCGTGCCCGCGGCCACGGCCATGAGCCCGCGCAGTCCGCCGGCCCGATAGGCCTCGGTCCAACGGTCGTCGATCCAGGCAACGGGCCTACAGAGCACGGCCAGCACCCAGCGGCCGATGAGCCGGTAGTAGTAGTCGAAGTCCAGATTGAGCTTCTTGTGCGGGGTGATGACGTAGCGCAGGAAGTAGAAGGCCAGCCCGGAGAAGCCGAGAATCAGTCCGGCCTGAAGCACGTGCCAGACGGTCCACGGGGTGTACATGTGCTCCTGGGCCACCGGGAGGTAGGCGTACAGGATGCGCGGGTACACGCCCTGGGCGATGCACAGGGCCCCGGCTATGGCCATGCCCACGTACATGTTCCAGGGGATGGGCCTCAGCTCTCCCTGATAGGTGGGCCTGCGGCCCCAGAAGGCGAAGTACGGCAGCTTGATGCCCACGGAGACGAACGTGCCCACGGCCGCTATCTCCAGCCCGGCCGCGAGCCAGGTCCTGTGGGCCTCGGCCGCGCCCGCGATGGTCATGGTCTTGGATATGAACCCGTTGAAGACCGGCATGCCGGAGATGGACAGGGCCGCGATCATGTACAAAACCATGACCCAGGGCAGGCGCTTGACCAGGCCGCCGAGCTCGTCCAGCTTCTGGGTCCCGGCCGCGTACAGCAGGCAGCCCGCGCCCATGAACAGCAGGCCCTTGTACAAAATGTGGGCGTAGGCGTGGGCCACGGCGCCGTTGATGGTCATGGCCGTGCCTATGCCTATGCCCGCGACCATGTACCCGACCTGGGACACGATGTGGTAGGACAGAATCCTGCGGGCGTTGTTCTCGATGCACGCGTAGAGCACGCCGTAGACCGCCATCACCGTGCCGGCCACGGCCAGGACCTCCCAGCCCGCGAAGCCGCGGCACAAGACATAGACCGCGGTCTTGGTCGTGTACGCGCACATGAACACCGAGCCGGTCACCGTGCCCCTGGGGTAGGCGTCCGGCAGCCAGGCGTGCAGCGGCACCACCGCGGCGTTCACGCAGAAGCCGATGAGTATCAGCCAGTCGTAGTACTGCGCGCCCATGGGCGCGGTGTGCACAAAGGCGAAGGTGCCCAGGGCCTTGTAGCGCAGAAGCAGCCCGGCCAGCAGGAACAGCCCGCCCACGGTGTGGTACATGAAGTACCTGAACCCGGCGTGGATGGACTCCTCGGTGCGGTTCAGAAAGACCAGGAAGGTCGAGCCGATGGACATGAGCTCCCAGAACAGGAACACGGTCAGCAGGTCGCCCGCGAACACGCAGCCGAACCCGCCGGCCACGTACAGGCAGGCGGACACGTGCTGGGCCTTGTCCTTGACGTGCATGGCGTAGAACATGCCGATCAGGGACATGATCGCGAAGACCTGGGCAAAGACGATGGACAGCTTGTCCACCCGGCCCAGGATCAGGCCCTCGTCCAGGTAGGGAAGCACGCCGTACATCCCGGGCTCGACCGTGAAGATGCTCCAGATGGCCAGGATCGGCGGCACCAGGAGCAGCCAGTTCCAACCCTTGCCGCGGAAAAAGGGCAGGGCCAGGGCCAGGGCCAGGAAGGCTATGGAGGGGTGGAGAAAGCTGTTACCGATCATAGAAGTCCTCGTCCCGCGCTATCATGGGCTGGATGATCTTCTTCATGACGATGACCATGACCAGGCCCACGCCCAGCCCGAAGATCGCCCAGAAGCCCGTGTACTTGTCATAGCCGAAGTGCGGCTCGTGGGGGTGGAAGACGAAGTTCAGTCCCACCAGGCAGGCCAGGACCGCGAACATGATCACCCGCCACGCCCGCCACTGCTGACGCCATTTGTCGAGAAGCTCGCCGAGCCATTCGTTCATAGCTGCCCCCTAAAATTTCCCGAACGCCCTGACCAGGTTCATGAACACCTGCGGGTAGATGCCGAGGAAAACGGATATCACGGCCGTGATGAACAGGGGCACGACCATGGTCATGGGCGCCTCCTTGAACCGGCCGATGTTGGCCCCCTCTTTGGGCTTCCTGAAAAAGGCCCGGTAGACGATGGGCGTGAAGTAACCGGCGTTGAGCGCCGTGCTGAGGAGCAGGGCCACCAGAAGGATGGTCTGGCCGCACTGCAGGGTGCCGTTGACCAGATACCACTTGGACACGAACCCGCACACCGGCGGCATGCCGATCATGGACAGCGAGGCCAGGGCAAAGGCCCCGAAGGTCCAGGGCATGCGCCGGCCCAGGCCGTCCATGAGGCTGATCTTCTTCAGGTGCGTGGCCACGTAGATGGCCCCGGCCGCGAAGAACAAGGTGATCTTGGAAAAGGCGTGGTGGGCGATGTGGACGAGCCCGCCCTGGACCGCGGCCGGGGTGAGCATGGCCACGCCGATGATTATGTAGGACAGCTGGCTGACCGTGGAGTAGGCCAGCCGGGCCTTCAGGTCGTCCTTGGTCAGGGCGATGAACGAGGCGACCACGATGGTGAACGCGGCCGCGTACGCCGTGGGCAGGCCCAGGTTCAGGGTGTCCATGGTCTGGACCCCGAAGCCCGAGAGGATGATCCGGCTCACGCAGAACACGCCCGCCTTGACCACTGCCACCGCATGCAGCAGGGCCGAGACCGGCGTGGGCGCGACCATGGCCGAGGGCAGCCAGTTGTGGAAGGGCATGATCGCGCACTTGGCCAGGCCCGCGATGTACAGGATGTAGGTCACGGTCACCAACACCGGATGATCGGCCACGACCTGGGCCGGGAACATGCCGGTCACTATGTCGCCCAGGTGCATGTCCAGGGTCCCGCAGAGCACATAGGTCAGGACCATGGCCGGGAGCAGGAATATCTTGGACGTGCCCATCAGGTAGACCAGGTACTTGCGCCCGCCCGAGTAGCCGTCCGCGTCCTGATGGTGGGCGACCAGCGGGTAGGTGAACACGGTGATGATCTCGTAGAACAGGTACAGGGTGAAGACGTTGGCCGCAAAGGCCACGCCCACGGCCCCGAAGATGGCCACCGCGAAGCAGAAGTAGTAGCGGGTCTGGGCGTGCTCGTTCAGGCTGCGCATGTACCCGATGTTGTAGCTGGAGGCGAATATCCACAAGAAGGTGGCGATGTTGGCGAAGATCATGCCCAGGCCGTCCGCGCAGAAGGTCACGGTGATGCCGGGCATTATGGTGAACAGCGTGTACTTGATGATGTAGCCGTCAAGGACCATCGGAACCATGGACGCGACGGACAAAAAGGTCAGGCTCGCGGCGACCAGCGAGACGGCCTCGCGCTTGTTCACGTCCTTGGCGTTGAAGCGGATCAAGAACGGCGCGATAAAGGTTATCGCGAGCGGTATAAGTATGCGCGCGTTCTCTATTGTCCCGGTCATGGCTTATTCCTTCAGTGTGGAGACTTCACTGGTTTTGGTCGTGCCGAACCGTCTGGACACCACCACGATAATTGCCAGCACCAAGGTGGCCTCGGCCGCGGCCAGGCCCATGACCAGAAGGGCCCCGAGCTGGCCGAGGACCGCGCTGGCCTCGGTGAGCTGGGACGAGGCCACGATGGACAGGCCCGCGCCGTTGAGCATGAGCTCAACCGAGATGAGCATGCCGACGAAGCTGCGGCGCTGGGTCATCCCGAAGATGCCCAGGCAGAGCAGGAGCAGGGCCACGAGCTGATAGAGAAGAAGCGGACTCATTTCTTGACCCTCCTCTCCCAGGCCAGGAGCACGGCCCCGGACATGGCCACCAGCAGGATCACGGAGATCAGCTCGAAGGCCACGAAGTAGGACTCCATGAGCCCCTTGCCGAGCTCCTCCACGGCCACCTCGACCGGGACCTTGAGGCCCTGGACCGGCTTGGTCAGCAGGACCCAGGACAGGACCCCGCCCACCGCGGCCACCGCGGCCAGGGAGCCCAGGGACTGCCTGATCGGCGCCGGATCGGCCTCCTCGCCGCCCTCGTCGGCCCTGGTGAGCATGACCGCGAAGAACACGATCACCGCCACCGCGCCCACGTAGATGAGTATCTGCATGAAGGCCATGAACGGCGTGGCCAGGAGCATGTACATGCCGGCCACCCCGAGCAGGGTCGAGATCAGGCCGACGAGCGCCCGGACCAGGCTCTGGCTGGTCACGGCCACGAGCCCACCGCCAAGGATGATGAGCGCGTAGATCACGAAGGAAATCTTAGCCATTAATTCCATGACTCATGCCTCTTTCGCGGAAGCTTCTTGCCCGGCCTCGGCCGCCTGTTCCAAGACCCCGGGCGCCCGGTCCGCGGGTTTTCCGGCCTGGGCCTCGGCCTGGCGGGCGAGCCTGGCCAGAAGGTCCATGGTCAGTTCCTTCCTGTCCGTGGCCACGATGTAGATGTCATGCGAGAACCTGAGCGAACTCACCGGGCAGTTTTCGATGCACGTCCCGCACAGGCTGCACAGCGAGTAGTCGTAGCTGAACTTGGCCGGATTCTTGGGCGCCTTGGGCCGCTTGACCTTCTCCCCCCTGGCCTCGGCCTCGGCCCACTCCTTCTCCTGCTCGGGCGAGACCTTGGGCGCCTTCTGCTTGAGCACCTTGATGCAGTTGCTCGGGCAGTTGGTGGCGCACATCATGCACGAGATGCACTTGGGGATGGTCGGGTCCTTGGCGCTCGGGATGAGCTCGATGTGCCCGGCAAAGGTGTCGGTCAGCTCCGCGGGGATGATCTTGCGCGGGTAGTGGACCGTGACGTGGCGCTGACAAAAATACTTGCCCGTGACCTTGAGCCCGACGATGAGGCTCCAGAGGTCGATGATCGGCTGGATGACGTTCTTGCGGATCGCGTTCATTTCCCCTCACCCGAAACGCTCAGGCGAACACCTTCATCAAAAAGGCGGTCCCCAAGAGGTTTGCCACCGCCAGGGGCAGCAGCCATTTCCAGTTGATGTTCAGGAGCTGGTCGAAGCGCACCCTGGGATAGGTCCACCTGAGCCAGATCATGACGAACAGAAGCACGTAGGTCTTGGCCAGGAACCACCACCAGCCGTCGAAGAACGGGCCCTTCCAGCCGCCCAGGAAGAGCACCGTGGCCACGCTGCAGACCACGACCATGTTCGCGTACTCGGCCATGAAGAACAGGCCGAAGCCCATGGACGAGTACTCGGTGTGGAAGCCCGCGGTCAGCTCGCTCTCGGCCTCGGGCAGGTCAAAGGGCGCGCGGTTGGTCTCGCCGAGTATGCTCGTGAAGTAGATCAGAAAGGCCAGGGGCTGGACGATGATGTTCCACTGCCAGGGCCAGGAGCCCTGGCCGTTGACGATCTCGGTCAGGTTCAGGGTCCCGGTCTGGAAGGCGATGGCCAGAACGGCCAGAAGCAGCGGTATCTCGTAGGCCACGGACTGGGACACGGCCCTGGCCGCGCCCAGAAGGCCCCACTTGTTGTTCGAGCCCCAGCCGGCCAGAAGCAGGGCCAGGACGTTCAGCCCGGCAAAGGCCAGGATCAGGAGCAGGCCCAGGTTGACCTCCCAGCCGGTCAGAAGCGGGCTGTAGGGGATGCACAAAAAGAGCAGGAGCACCGGGATCATGGACAGGATCGGGGCCAGCCAGAACAGGATCGCGTCCGCGCCGTCGGGCATGAGCAGCTGCTTGGCCATGAGCTTGAGCCCGTCGATGAGCGGCTGGATGATGCCGTGGGGGCCGACCTCGAAGGGCCCGGGCCGGCGCTGGATGTGCCCGGCGTACTTGCGCTCGCAGTAGACCAGGAGCAGGGCGTTCAGGCCCACCCAGGCCATGACCGCGACCAGGGCGACCACTATGCGGATAAGCTCGATGGGTATCTTCATGGCTGTTCCTTACCTGTCGATTTCCGGGATGATGAGGTCCAGGCTGCCCAGGATGGCCACGGCGTCGGCCAGAAGCGTGCCCTGGGCCGCCTCGGCGAACAGGCTCAGGTTCGAGAATCCCGGCGCGCGGAGCTTGACCCGGTAGGGCGACTTGGTGCCGTCGCTGACCAGGTAGACGCTGGTCTTGCCCCGGGCCCCCTCGACCGCGAAGTAGACCTCGCCCTTGGGCGGCTTCCAGGACGGCTTGGGCGCCTTGTCCATGATGATCGGCCCGTCCGGTATCTGGTCCACGGCCTGCTCCAGGATGCGCAGGCTCTGCTCGAACTCGGCCAGGCGCACCTTGTAGCGGCCCATGCAGCAGCAGGTGTCCTGGGTCGGGATCTCGAAGTCGAAGCGGTCGTATATCCCGTAGGGCTCGGCCCGGCGGATGTCGTAGGCCAGGCCCGAGCCGCGGATGACCGGGCCCGTGGCCCCGTAGCGGCGGCACATGTCCAGGGGCATGGGCCCGATGTCCTCGACGCGCTTGCGCAGGATGATGTTGTCCGTGACCAGGTCCTTGTACATGGGCAGCCGGGAGCGGAAATAGGGGATGAAGGCCTTGAGGCCCTCGATGAACTTGTCGTCGATGTCGTGGCCGACCCCGCCGACCCGAAACGAGCTGTAGGTCAGGCGCGAGCCCGTGGGCGTCTGGAGCAGGTCCAGGAGCCACTCGCGCTCGTCGAACGCGTACATGATCGGCGTGAACGCGCCGAGGTCCAGGATGTAGGCCCCCCACCACAAAAGGTGCGAGGTGATGCGGTTCATCTCCGTGGTGATGACCCGGATGTACTCGGCCCTCTCCGGGACCTCGATGCCGGCGAGCTTCTCGACCGCGCCGACAAAGGCCCAGTTCCAGGGCAGCGGGCAGCCGTAGTCCACCCGGCCCATGTTCGGGATGAAGCCCCGGTAGGTCTTGGACTCGCCCATCTTCTCGTGCATCCGGTGCAGGTAACCGAGCACCGGGTCGCAGCGCAGGATGTACTCGCCGTCCAGCTCGAGGATGATCCGCAGCACGCCGTGGGTGGACGGGTGCTGCGGTCCCATGTTCAGTATCAGCGAGCCTTCCCGGGCGCCCTTCTCGAAGTTCTGGGTGTAGAAGTCGCCGGTGACCTGTTCCATGTTCGGATAGCGTGTCATAAGCCGTTTCTTCCGGTTAGGGTCCTAGCTCTCGGCCTCGGCCTCGGCCTCTTCGCCGCCCTGTTCGGCGGCGGCCTCCTCGGCCTCTTCGGGGAACAACGCCTGGATGGACTCCTCGCAGGACACGACCTCGCCCAGGACCATGAGGTCCTTGAGCGGGAGCCTGGACTTGGCGTCCTTGACCAGGGGATGGAAGTCGGCCTCGGCCGGCAGGAGCAGCGGGATCAGGTTGGGGTGGCCCTCAAAGACTATGCCGTGGAAGTCGTGGGTCTCGCGCTCGTGCCACAGGGCCCCCTGGTACATGCCGGAGATGGACGGCACCCTGGGGTCGTCGTGGGGCACGAGGACCTTCAGGCTCAGCCGGCCGGACTTCTGCCAGTGGTCGAAGTGGTAGAGGACCAGAAAGCCCTCAACGCTGTCCACGGCGCAGACGTCCTCCAAAAACCAGCCGTCGTCGTTGAGTCGAGCGACGGCCTTGAGCAGCGTGTTGGGGGCCAGGAACACGGACCATTTCTGCCCGGTCTTGTCGTAGTCGGCCTTTTCCAGGCAGCGGATCCTGACCCCGGCGAAGAGCTTGTCCATCATACGCCAACACCCTCCTTGGGCACGGGCCACCAGCGCCTGCCGGTGAGGATTTCCTGGAGCTTGAACAGGCCCTCCAGCAGGGCCTCGGGCCTGGGCGGGCAGCCGGGCACGTAAACGTCCACCGGGATGAGCTGGTCCACGCCCTCGACCACGTTGTAGTTGCCCTTCATCTTGAACGGCCCGCCCGATATGGCGCAGTTGCCCATGGCGATGACCCATTTGGGGGCCGGTATCTGCTCGTAGAGCCTGACCACGGCCGGGGCCATCTTCTTGGTCACCGTGCCGGCCACGATCATGACGTCGGACTGCCTGGGCGAGGGCCTGAAGACCTCGGCCCCGAAACGGGCCATGTCGAAGCGGGCCATGCCCGTGCACATCATCTCGATGGCGCAGCAGGCCAGGCCGAAGGTCATGGGCCACAGGGACATGGCCCGGCACAGGTTCAGGATGTCCTTTTGGATCAGCTCAAGCTTGACAATGGGCGGTTCTATAACCGCGCCGCCCTGGGTGAGCGGCTTCAGAGGCGCTACGTTCGGATCTGGTGCGGCCATGTAAAAACCCCTTTTGCCCAGAAGTAAATCACGGAAAGTACAAGGAAAAATAAAAAGATGAAGACCTTCACAAAGGCCACCCACCCGACAGTGGCCGGGTAATGCGTCGCAACCGGGAAGAGGTACAGGACGTCGACGTCAAAGGCCAGGAAGATCAATGCGTAGACATAGTAGGTGATGCCGAACTTGATCCAGGACGGCCCGTGCGGCCGCATGCCGCACTCGTAAGGCATGCCCAGGTCCCCGCCCTTGGCCTTGGGCGCGAGCAGAACGGCGAGTATCAGCGGACCAACGGCAAAAAGGAGCCCCCCCAACAAAAACAACACTATTGCAAGATGCAACCAGCTGAAGACCATCTTCCATCCCTCTATAGGGTTAGCAGTGGCTTACAATAGAAATGACTACTAATATCGAGCAAAAGACACAAGGTGACCTTTCTTGCCTGAAAAAATAAAAAAGGTCAAGCCCCTTTCGAAAATTTCGCCTCTGAATTTCATTATAATATATTGTGATAATTTAATTTTTTTTCAAGACGTGACAGGCCCCGGAGCGGACCCGGAAACCTCGACCCGGTCGAGCCACAGCCCGTTTCCGGCCGCTTCCGAGGCCCGGAGCACGAACCCGAAGCGGTCCATGTCCAGGCACAGCTCGAAGTCCGGCTCCGGGAACTGGGCGTTGTCCGGGTCAAAAAACCCGGCCGCGCCGTCCAGGCCCCTGAAGAAGCGCTTCAGGGCCTCGAAGCTGTTCGGATAGCCCTCGAGCTCGTTCTTGATGAACATGCCGCACATCACGTCCTCCTGGGCCCGGGTCCGCTCGCCCGCGCCCAGGGCGACCAGGGTCGCCAGGTCCGGATTGCTCGAACGCAGATAGGCCGCGACCGCGGCCGCGTTGACAAAGGACCCGGTTATGAGCTCGTCCGCCCGGCCGCAGGCCGCAAGGCCCGGGGTGCCCGAGTCCGTGCGCAGGATCACGGTCCGGCCCGCGAGGTCCGCGGCCAGGACCTCGGAGGGCGAGTTCCCGAGCTCGAAGTCCGCGGGCCTCTGTCCCTCGACCTCGCCTGCGAGCAGCCAGTCCGGGTGGGCCGTCTTGATCTCCCGGGCCCTGTCCGGGGAGTCCACGGCCAGGATCCGGGCCGCGCCCGCGGCCGCAACGTAGCAGGCCGTTGAAAAGGCCCTGAACACATCTATGGCCACGACCAGGCCCGAGGCCCTCCGGGCCCCCTCAAGCCTCTCCAGCAAATCCACGCGCATGTCCGGCCTCCGTTTTCAACCGCGCAGCCTACGCCAGGTCCGGGCCCGGGTCAAAGGCCGATCGCGTCCTTGAGAAAAAAGCGGAATCGGAATATGTGCCGAAAGACGCCAAAACGCGGGCCCCTGGCCCGCAAACCAACTGGACCGGCCAATGAGAAAACGCATCCTGGTGACCGGCGGCTCGGGCTTCCTCGGCTCGCACCTCTGCGAGCGGCTTCTGGCCCAAGGCCACGAGGTCCTGTGCGCGGACAACTTCTACACCGGCCGCAAGGAGAACATCGTCCACCTGCTCGCCGACCCCTACTTCGAGGTCCTGCGCCACGACATCACCTTTCCGCTCTACGTCGAGGTGGACGAGATATACAACCTGGCCTGCCCGGCCTCGCCCATCCACTACCAGTTCGACCCGGTCCAGACCACCAAGACCTCGGTCCACGGGGCCATAAACATGCTCGGCCTGGCCAAGCGGGTCAAGGCCAGGATACTCCAGGCCTCGACCTCCGAGGTCTACGGCGACCCCACGGTCCACCCCCAGACCGAGGACTACTGGGGCAACGTCAACCCCCACGGGCTGCGGGCCTGCTACGACGAGGGCAAGCGCTGCGCCGAGACCCTGTTCTTCGACTACCACCGCCAGCACGGCCTGGACATCAAGGTCGCGCGCATATTCAACACCTTCGGCCCGCGCATGGCGGCCAACGACGGCCGGGTGGTCTCCAACTTCATCGTCCAGGCCCTGCGCGGCGAGCCGATCACCGTGTACGGCGACGGCTCCCAGACCAGGAGCTTCTGCTACGTGGACGACCTGATCGAGGCCCTGATCAGGTTCATGGGCACGGAAAAGGGCTTCACCGGGCCCATGAACCTGGGCAACCCGACCGAGTTCACCATCCTGGACCTGGCCCAGAGGGTCGTTGAGCTCACCGGGGCCAAGTCCAAAATCATCTACCTGCCCCTGCCCGAGAACGACCCCATGCAGCGCCGGCCGGACATCTCCCTGGCCAGGAAGACCCTGGACTGGGAGCCCAAGATCCCCCTGGAGCAGGGCCTGGCCGAGACGGTCGAGTACTTCCGCAAGATGCTGGGGTCGTAAAGCGGACTAGTCTCTGGGGCCGACGATTTTGCGCAGCCAGCGCCCCAGTTTACCCACATGCGCGGGCTCGTCGCACTGGCCGCAGATGGGCATGGACCTGCGCTCGGTCTTGAGCCTGCGCACAAAGGCCCGCCTCTTCTCGCCCCTGTATATCCGGCTGTAGGGCTCGGCAAGCAGATTGCCGAAGACCGCGGCCCTGGGGTGCCGGCAGCAGGGGACCACCGAGCCGTCGGTGTCCACGTACAGGGTCCTTATCTGCACGTACTCGCAGGGCTCCTCGGGCACCCGGGCCACCCCGGCCGGGTCGAAGTCCCTGGCCCCGACGAACTTCTGGCGGGTCCTGAACCGGGGCTCCCAGCCCAAAGGTTCGAGCAGCTCCAGCCAGCGGCCGCGGCCCTCCCCGGTCTCGCAGATGGTGCAGGTCTCAAGCCTGGTGTGTGGGCTGTAGGCGTCGCGGAACTCCGCGGCCCGGCGCAGGAACTCCACGAGCACCTCCCACTTGGCCGGGGGCCGCAGGGCCTCGTACTCCTCGGGCCGGCCCTCGCCGTCGCAGCTCACGCTCAACCGGTACAAAAGCCCGGTCCTGAACACGGCCTCCAGCTTCTTGAAGTCCCGGTGCTGGGCGTTGGTGGACAGGTGCACCTGCCGGGTCTCAAAGGACTGCCTGGGGATCAGCTCCAAAATCCCGGGCAGGTCCGGGTGCAGCAGGGGCTCGCCGAAGTTGAACAGCCGCAGCAGCCGGACTATGCGCACGTCCACGTTCCTCAGGCAGGCGTCGAAGTCCGCCGGGCTCATGAAGTATATCTTGGGCTTGAGCAGCGAGTTGGGGCAGCCCACGCAGCGCAGCTGGCAGCCGTGGACCACGTCTATGCCCAGGTTCCATATCTTGCGGATCATCTCGTAGGGCCCTCCGGGGCGAGGCCAGAAGCAGGTACGACATTTACCCGGACTTGTAAACGCCGCGCGCGGCGCGGCTTCGTTGACAACCCAGCCAAGCCGAAGGTAAGAATTTCGCTCCGGCCGGGCCGCTCCGGCCGGGCCGCGCCGGCCAAGCGGCCGGATAAGGACGCGCCCTTGCCCGCACCGGCCCAGCCCACAGCAAGCCCACAGACCCGGATCAGGTCGGCCTATTGGCTGTTCCTGCTCCTGGCGGCCGCGCTGTTCGCGGACGAGATACTGCTCGGCCCCTACGCCGTGGTCGGGTTCCACGACACCATGGACGTGGAGCTGCCCCACTTCCTGAACCAGGCCAGGTTCCTGCTCGAGCACGGCCCGTTCGCCTGGTACCCGAACTCCTGCGGGGGCCTGCCCTCGTTCGCCGGCCAGCACCCGCCCTACGCCCTGCCCGGGCTGCTGCTCCTGGTCATGCCCATGTGGCTTTTGTCCCTGGTCTGGTACCTGGCCCAGGTCAGCCTGACCGGGTTCGGCATGTACCGCCTGCTCAAGGACTTCGGCCCAACCTCGGACAAGACCGCCTTTCTGGGCGGGACACTGTACTCCGCGAGCCTGGCCGGGGGCATATACCACATCGTGTTCGCCTATCTGCTGCCCATATTCGCGGTCTGGACCGCGGACCTGGCCCGGGGCGGGCTTTCGCCCGGCCGCCGGGCCCTGCGCGCGGCAGGCCTGGCGCTCATAGCCTTCATCTCCTACCCGGTGCTCTCCCTGCCCCACGGCCCGATCTTCCACCTGGGCCTGGTCCTGGCCCTTTGCCTGGGCCTGAAAAACCAGGGCAGGATGATCCTGGCCGTGTTCATGGTCTGGACCGGGTACGTGCTGATATTCACCCCGACCATATACACGCTCTTCGAGTACATCCCCTTTGCCCAGCGCGACTGGGACTTCGCCTGGACCGGCCTCGGGCCCGCCCTGCTCGACTTCGGGGACCTCTGCCTGGGCAAGCTGCGCAGCGACCCCATGCTGCCCCTGGTCCTTTTGGGCCTGCCCCTGGTCAAGGGCTCCAAAAAGCTCAGGTTGGCGCTCCTGTTCTGGGTCCTGCCGGTGGTCATATCCTGCCTGTTCACCTCGGACTTCAAGGCCCTGTTCCAGGGCTCGTTCCTGCTCAAGATGGACCTGTTCCTGTTCAGCACCGTGTCCGGGGTGGGCTCCTGCCTGTTCTCGTTCATGGCCCTCGAGCAGCGCCTGGCTTTGGGACGGCCCCTCAAACCGGCCTGGGTAATCGCGATCTTCATCCTCATGGCCGCGATGCGGCCCGAGCAGGTGGCCGTGCGCAACGTGTTCTTCCTGGCCACGGCCCTGGCCATGCTCTGGATCTGGCGGCGCGGCAACGGCCGGGCCCTGTCCAAGCGGGCACTGACCCGGGCCCTGGCCGGGTTCGCCTTCTGCCTGGCCGCGGCGATCATGATGGTCAAGCAGGACTTCATGGCCAGCGACCCCTGGGTGCCCTACGCCAAGGGCTTCGGAAACCACGCCGGGCTGGAGAAGCTGGCCCGAGAGCCCGGCCCCTTCAGGGTCGGATGCGTGGACCTGCACCCGGTCATCGCCCAGAGCTACGGCCTGGACACCCTGGGCCAGAAGGGGCCGCTGTTCAACAAGTACTACAAGCAGTACATGAAAAAGGTCGTGGCCCCGCAGCTTGCAAACCCCAGGACCGAGAAGTGGTTCGACGAGTGGTGGCACTACCTGTTCTTCACCCGGCGCACCGACGCCAAGCACTTCTTTTTCCCCCTGACCCTGAAGACCGAGGGCCCGAGGTCCGCGCGGGACTGGAACCTGCCCATGCTGAAGGCCCTGAACGTGCGCTTCCTGATCGCCTCCCGGCCCATCCAGGGCATCGAGGAGATCGCCGGGCTTTGGGCCTTTGACCCGGGCCGGGGCCTGCCCCTGGAATGTCTAAGGCAGACCGACCTGGACCGACTCTATCGCCTGCCGATCTGGATATACGAGCTGAAAGGGCCCATGGACCGCGGCTGGCTGGCCGGACAAGCAAGGGTCTTTCCCACCCGCCAAGCCCTGCTGGAGGCCATGGCCGAGCAGGACGAGACCGGGATGCGCGAGCAGGTCTTCCTGCTCGAAGACGAGGCCGACCGGGCCTGGCTCGGGACCGGGACAAACGATCCGGGCCGGGCGCGGCTGACCGGCTACTCCCCGGACAGGCTGGTGTTCGAGGCCCAGACCCAAGGGCCCTGCTTCCTGGTGGTGGCCAACAACTGGGACCCCTACTGGAGGGCCGAGATAAACGGCCGCGAGAGCCGAGTCATCCGGGCGGACAACGCCTTCCAGGCCGTGCGCATCGAGGGGCCGGGCGAGTTCGAGATCGTCTTCAAGTACTCGCGGCCGGTGCTCTGGTGGCTGCACCTGGCCACCCTGGCCGGAATCTGCCTCATGGGCTGCACGGTCTTCCTGGACCAAGGCCCGGCCTTCGGCCCGCGGCCCGAGGCCCCGAACCCCGGCCCCGGGCCCCGGGTTTCGGCCATGTTCGGGGGCTCGCTCCTCGCGGCCGCGCTCTGGGCGGCCCAGTTCTACATCTTCGTGGTCGTCAAAAACGTGGAGCCGGGCCGGCCCCTGGCCTACGTCCTGGCGGCCATCCCGTGCATCGGGGTCCTGAGCGGCCTGTGGGCGGCCCTGGCCTGCTCCAAGAGGCTGCTGCCCGGGCCGGACCGGGACAGGCCCTAGGCCCGGGGGCCGCAGACCTGCGGGTCGGCCTCAACAGGGCGGAAAACAAAGAATTTTCCGCAGTCGGCATAATTTCTTCCCTTTTCATTGCCGTTTCCAGACTATTCTGATAGGGCTTCCAGTGCCGTTTTAAAGGCCCCCTGGCAACGATCAAGGCGGGCGATCTCATTTCACGGAGAACCAGTTGATGCCCAGCGCGAAAAAACCCCACATCATCCTGATCTATCCCAAGACCGGCATGGACTTCGGCTCCACCGTGGCCCCGCCCCACGCCGTGCTGACCGTGGCCGCGCCCGTGGACAAAGAGGGCTACCGCGTGGCCATCCTGGACCAGAGGATACAGCGCATAGACGAGCGCGCCCTGAGGGAGCTCATCTCCGACGACCTGATCTGCGTGGGCGTCTCGAGCATGACCGGCACCCAGATCAAGAACGCCCTGCACATCGCCGAGACGGTGCGCAGGATAACCGACGGCAGAACGCCCATCGTCTGGGGCGGCACCCACCCCACGGTCCTGCCCGAGCAGACCCTGGAGCACCCGCTGGTGGACATGGTCGTGGTCGGCGAGGGCGAGCAGACCTTCCTTAAGCTGGTCAAGGCCCTGGAAAACAAGGAATCCTTGTCCGGGATACTGGGCCTGGCCTACAAGGACGGCGCAGAGCTCAAGCGCAACCCCAACCGGCCGCTCATGGACGTGGACGACATACTGCCCGTGCCCTGGCACCTGCTGGACGTGGAGCGCTACATCCACCGGGACATGTACGTGAAGAACCGCAAGCGGGTCCTGGACATCGGCCAGACCAGCCGGGGCTGCCCGTTCAAGTGCGGGTTCTGCAGCAGCGCCAGCATCCGGGGCCGCAAGTGGCGGGCCAAGTCCGTGGACAACAGCCTGGCCCAGGTAGTGGACACGGTCCGGCGCTTCAATCTGGACGGATTCTGGATCCGCGACGACGAGTTCTACATCAACCGCAAGCGGGCCCACGAGATATTCTTGGGCATGATCAGGGAGAAGCTCGACGTGTCCTTCTACACCTCGGGCACGCGGGTGGACGTGTTTCTCCAGGCCACGGACGACCAGCTTGAGACCATGAAGCGGGCCGGGGCCCACACCCTCAAGTTCGGGGCCGAGTCCGGGTCCCAGCGCATCCTGGACGTGATGCAGAAGGGCATCACCCCGGACATGACCCGCAAGGTCAACCTGCGCTGCAAGGAGATCGGCTTCGTCCCCAGCTACGGCATCGTCATCGGCTACCCCACGGACACCTTCGAGGACATCCACACGACCATCGACTTCGCCTACGGCCTGAAAAAGGACAACCCCCGGGCCCAGCTGGAGACCTTTGCCCAGTACACGGCCCTGCCCGGCACCCCGAGCTGGAGCCTGGCCCTGGAGTACGGGCTCAAGCCCCCGACCTCGCTGGAGGGCTGGACCGAATGGCTCTACGACGACTACGACCTGGAGGGCGAGAAGCTGCCCTGGTTCTCCAGGCAGGAGCGGGTCTGGCTGGGCAACATCTCGTACATGTCCATCCTGGCCAACGGCCTGGTCAACGCCCTGGACAGCATCCGGTCCGACGCCTGGCGCGCCCTGGCCAAGATGGCCTCGGGCCCGACCAGCTGGTACTTCAAGACCCGGCTGGTGACCAAGAGCTACAAGCACGTGCCCGAGCTGAACCTGGTGCGCTACCTGCGGCACAGGCTGATGTACGACTCGGAAAAGACCTACTACTAGACCGGCCGGCCCCTATCCCCGCTCCCCTGGCCCGCGGCCCGAGGCCCGGCGGACCGCTATCCTGCCGACCACGAGCAGGGTCACGGCCAGCGAGACCCAGATCACCAGCCTGAAGGCCTTCTCCACCCCGCCCTGGAGGATGAACCCGCCCGTGGCGTGGCCGATGATGGTGAAGGCCAGCACCGGGGGGTACAGGAATGCCGCGGTGGCCCACAAAAAGGTCCGGAACCTGAGCGAGGTCAGGCCGAGCAGGAGGTTCTGCGGGCCCAGGGGAATGGCCGGGTTTACGCACATGAAGGCCACCACCCGCCAGCTTCTGGTCTCCATCTCCTCCTGGACCCCGCGCAGGAGCGCGTTCTGCCAGCGCCTGGCCAGGGGCTGGCCCAGGGCGGTGCGGGCGAGCAGAAAGGAGGCCGCGGACCCGAGCACGCTGCCCAAAAGAGCCAGCAGGCTGCCGTAGAACGGGCCCCAGAGGAGCCCGGCCCCGAGGTTCAGGGGCAGGCTGGGGATGATGAAGAAGATCAGCAGGCCGTAGACGAGCACGAAGAGCAGCGGGGAGAGCACCGGATAGCTGGAGATGAAGGCGAATATCCGCTCCGGGGCCAGGTTGCCCTGCTTCCAGAGCTGCCAGGCGTAGAGCGCGCAGCAGGCAAAGACCAGAAAAATGACCACCCGCTTGGGCCCGATGTAGCGGCGCAGGCCCTTTTTCTCGGCCAGCCGGGTGTGCTCGAAAAAGCCCATGGCTAGCGGCCCGCCGCCCTGGCCGGCCCGAAGGCCGAATCCGCGATGCGCGCGGCTATGAGCCGGTTGGCCAGCCAGTTGACGTGGTAGGGGTCGAAGAAATACTCGCGGCCCCGGGGCAGGTCGTTCAGCAGCCCGGAGATGTCGAAGGACTCGACCCCGAGGTCCTGCCTGGCGCGCTTAAGCTCTTGGCGCAGCAGGGGGTAGCCGTCCTGATAGGCCTTGCGGATGTCCACGTTGAGGTTGAAGTACTCGACGATCTTCTGCTCAAAGGCCGTCAGGGTCCGGTTCTCGTACAGGTTGGGCTGCAAAAAGTTCACGAACCTCGCGCCGTGCTCGTCGCAGTAGGCCTTGGCCCGGCCCAGGGTCTGGAAGTACTGCTCTGCGGCCTTCGCGAGCTTGACCTCGAGCAAAAAGTTCTCGACCTCGAGCCTCCTGGCGTACAGGTCGTAGAGCAGCCGGGCGGTCTTGAACCGGTTGCGGTACTTGTACAGGACCCAGCCGTACCAGCTGAGCCTGCGGACCATGGGCGTGACCTCCTTGTGCCTCTTGTAGACCACCCAGTTTATCTCGTTCACCCCGGAGTAGTACACGACCACGTCGCCCCGGCTGAGCGGCGTGGTCACCAGGCGCATGGTCTGCTGCGAGGCGTTCATGCCGTTGACCCCGTAGTTCTCCACGAGATACGGCAGGCCGCGGCCGTTCAGCAGGCGCTGCAGGTTGCTGGCGATGGTCTCGGAGTCGGGCGCGAACCCGTTGAAGGCCGTGGACCCGCCGAACAGGAGCAGCCGGTTGGTCCAGGCGGCCGGGGCGTCGCTGGTCGCCCGCCTGGAGCGGACCACGTTTATGTACTTCCCGGCCAGGTCCTCGGGCACCACATAGTCCCGGTCCGGGTGCTTGTTCCTGTACACGCGGCCGGTCTCGGCCACGAACTCGGGATTGAAGAACGGCGCGCCCGCGTAGGCCGGGCTGGTCTCGCGCCGAATCTGGTCCTCGAGCACGGCCGCGAGCTTCTGCTTGCTGGTCTCCGGGCTGAGCCACAGCCAGGCCCTGACGAGCCCCTCGGCCAAAAGAAAGGCGGCCGCCAGGCTGAGGGCCAGGAGCAGGATGTTGGTCAGGGTCTTTTTCATGGCCCGGCGCGGCCCCCGGGCGGGGCCTATTTCCAGAACAGCCAGTCGCGGATGAACTGGCAGTAGTAGCCAAGGCCCCAGCGGATGATCTGCAGCTTGCGCTCGCCTGCGATGCGCGCGGGCTCGAAGCCCAGGGTCTCGCCGATCTTCAGGCCGCGCTTGGCGGCCCGGGCCGAGAGCATGGGCTCCCAGCTGAGCCTGGTGAAGAACAACTTCTCAAAGGGCGCGTACCACTTGTCCAGGTTCAGCTCCAGGTCGTAGATCAGGCTCTTCTTGTAGCAGCGGTAGATGGTCATGGCGTCGGTGTAGCGCGCGCCGAAGAGCAGGTTCACCGTGCCCGTGAACAGCCGGTTGCCGAAGGTGGTGATGAAGTCGTCGTCCTCGCTCCTGGCCCCATCGAAGTAGCGCGAGGCAATGACCATGTCGTAGTCCCCGCGCGTGAACTCGTCGATCAGGGGCTTCAGGTCCTGGGCCCGGCAGTTGCCGTCCGGGCTGATGGTGATCACCGCGTCGCCCCGGATCAGGTCCAGGGCCTCGGTGTAGGCCTGGCGGATGCCCGGCTCCTTCTGGACGTAGTACTCGTAGCCGTGCTCCCGGCAGTAGTCCACGGTCCCGTCCGTGGACCCTCCGTCCAAAAACAGGACCTGGTCCACCAGGCTGGTGTCGAACTGGGGCATGACCACTTCCATGCTCTCGCGTTCGTTGAGCACGGGGATGAGCAGGGTGAACTTCATGTATCTTCCTTCAGCCGGATGACTTGATCTTTTCCAGGACCGCCCGCTCCACGGACTCGGCGTCTATGCCGGCCAGCCTGTGCAGCTGCTCCCGGCCGCCGTTGTCGAAGAAAAAGCGGTGCGGCAGGCCGAGGCCGAAGACCCGGGGCCCGCGGGCCGCGCCCTCCAGGCAGTGGTGGACCAGGCTGTCCAGGCCGCCGCGGCCCACAAAGCCCTCCTCCAGGGTCAGGACCACCCGGTAGGGGGACAGGACCCGGGCAAGGGCCGCCGCGTCGGCGGAGTCAAGCATGTAGACGTCCACAACGCCCAGGTCAACCCCCCGGGCCTCAAGGGCCCGGCGCACCTCAAGCCCGACCCTGGTCATGAACCCGGTGCAGACCAGGCAGGCCCCGCTGCCGGCCGCGAGCTCGCTGAACCCCCGGCCGAAATCCAGATCCGCGTCCGGGCCGTAGATGACCGGGGCGGGCTTGCCGTCCAGGCGCAGGTACTTGGGCCCGGGCTCGGCGAGGCAGACCTCGGCGAAGCGCTCGACCAAATAGGCGTCGCTCGGCGAAAAGAGCCTGAAGTTGGGCAGGGTCCTGAACAGGGGCACGTCCTCCAGGCAGTGGTGGGTCGGGCCCGAGACGTCGTAGCTCATGCCCGCGCCAACGCTTATGATGTTGACGTTCAGCTCCCTGGTCTGGGCCAGGAGCGAGAGATCGACCCGGGCCTGCTCGTAGCAGCGCATGGAGATGAAGGGCGCAATCCCGTAGACAAAGACCTTGAAGCCCTCCAGGGCCAGGCCCGTGGCCAGGTTCAGGGCGTTCTGCTCGGCGATGCCCACGTTGACGAAGCGCCGCGGGAAATCCGCCCTGAGCCGGTCCAGGGCCGGGGCCCCGAAGTCCGCGGACACGAAGAAGACCTCGGGGTCGGACTCCATGCGCCGGCAGAGCAGCTCGATGAGCGCGTCGCGCATGATCCCGGGCCGGGCCGGATCAGGAGTCACGGTCGGCCCCCAGAAGCTCGTCCACCTCGCCGGGCGAGAGGCTGCGTATGTGGCACAGGGAGTCGCCCTCCAGGCGCTTGACCCCGCGGCCCTTGACCGTGTCCGCGATGATCACGGTCGGCCGCCTGCGGCCCCCGGCCCTGAAGCGCTCAAAGGACGCGACCAGGGCCTCGGGCGAGTGGCCGTCCACGCGCTCCGCCTGCCAGCCGAAGGCCGTAAACTTTTCGCCCAGCGGCTCAAGATCGATGATGTTTTTGCAATAATCCAACATGCACAGCCGGTTGCGGTCCAGCACGCAGCACAGATTCTCCAGCCTGTGGTGGCCGCAGAACATGATCGCCTCCCACATCGAGCCCTCGAAGAGCTCGCCGTCCCCGATGAGCGCGAAGACCTTTTGGGCCGCGGCCCTGCGCTCCAGGCCCAAAGCCATGCCCGCGGCCACTCCCAGGCCGTGGCCCAGGGAGCCGTTGATGGTCTCGTAGCCCTCGATGAGCGTGTCCGGGATGGCCTTGAGCTTGGAGGCCGGGCTGCACGGGGCCTTGAGCTCGTCCATGGCGATGAACCCCAGATCGGCCAGGATCGGATAAAAACAGATCGAGCCGTGGCCCTTGCTGATGACGAACCGGTCGCGCGCGGGGGCCAGGGGCCTTTTGGGGTCGAAGTCCAGGACCCGGCCGTAGAACAGGCTGACCAGTATCTCCACGCAGGACAGCGAGGAGGCCAGCCTGGTCTCGGGGCAGGCCGCGTGGATGCGCAGGGTCTGCTCGAAGACCCAGCGCGCCTTGTCCCTGAGGAGTCCGAAATCCACCATTTCCCCCGGCCTAGCCCGTGAACCCGCCTAACTCGTCGCGCCGGGAAAGGACGGGCTCCTTGACCGGCCACCAGACCCCGAACTCCGGGTGGTTCCACTTGTAGGTGAACTGGGAGCCCGGGTCGTAGTAGGTGGACTGCTTGTAGTGAAAGATGATCCGCTCGCTCAGGGCCAGGTGGGCCAGGCCGTGCATGGGCGGCACCAGGACCTGGCGCCTGTTGCGCTCGCTTAGGGTGAACGAGACCCACTTGCCGAAGCTCGCCGAGGCCTTGTCGCAGTCGACCACGACCATGTAGAACTCACCCAAGAGGCAGGAGATCAGCTTGGTGGTCTTGGCGTCGCCGTGAAACCCGCGCAGCACGTTCTTCCTGGACACCGAGACGTCGTCCTGGACAAAGACCGCGCCTATGCCCGCCTCCTGGTACAGGCGCTGGTTGTAGGTCTCGACGTACTCGCCCCGGAAGTCCTCGAAGACCTCGGGCTTGATGAGCAGGACCCCGTCCAGGCCGGTCTTTTCAACTTTCAGGCCCATAATCCCCCCGCTAGTAGCCGGCGTGTTTTCTGTCCAGGTCGTGGGCGGCCATGCCCCGCACGTAGTCCGCGGTCTGCGCGCCGAACTTGGCCGCGATCATGCTCTGGTAGCGCGGGCTGCGGAAATAGGTGTTGAAGGCGTAGTCGCGGAAGGCCAGGACCTGCCCGCCCGAGAGCCGGCCCGTGGGCAGGGGCAGGCAGTCGTATGAATACTGGGAGTACCCGCTCCAGGTCTCGGGCAGGGGCCAGCCCTGCAAAAGGGCCTGGTCGTAGAGCCGCGAGCCCGGGTAGGCCATGGCCGAGTAGATGTTCGCCCACTCCGCGTTTATGTCCAGCATGAGCTCGAGGGTCTGGTTCATGGACTCGTAGTCGTCCCCGGGCAGGCCGAAGATGAAGTTGGCGCAGATGTGGATGCCGTGGGCAAAGGTCTTGTCCACGACCCTGGACACCGCGTCCGGGTCGTAGCCCTTGGAGACCTCGGCCAGAATCCGCTTGCTGCCCGACTCGAACCCGTAGGCCAGCCAGCCGATCCCGGCCCGGCGCAGACTCGGGAGCATGGGCTCGGTGATCGTGTTCACCCTGGCGTAGGCCCAGATGTTCAGGTCCAGGCCGCGCTCGCTGATGAGCCGGCAGAGCTCGACGACCCGGTCCTCCTTCAGGGCGAACATCTCGTCCAATATCTTCACGTTGCGCACCCCGTAGGTCGAGACCAGGTGCTCCAGCTCGTCGACCACGGCCTGGTTGCTGCGCATGCGGATGCCGCGCTTGCCGTAGAGCGAGTTGATGCAGCAGAAGCTGCAGTTGAACGGGCAGCCCAGGCTGGTGTGGACCACGGCGTAGGGCTCGCGCTCGGTGATGCGGCCGAAGCAGTGCCAGTTGTGGGCCCGGTAGGTCTTCATGGGCAAGAGGTCCCAGGCGGCCATGGGCAGGGCGTCCAGGTCCTCGAAGGCCGGGGGCCTGGGGTTGGAGACCGGGTTGCCCTCCTCGTCCCTGCGCCACAGGCCCGGAATCGCGGGCCCGGTCTCGCCCGCCTTGAGGGCCTCCAGAAGGGGCGGCAGGGTGTAGAAGCCCTCGCCCTGGCAGACGTAGTCCGCCGTGGTCTCCCTGGTGCTGCGCTCGGGCAGGGCCGAGGGGTGCAGGCCCATGAGCAGGCCGGCCGCCCGGGGCCGAAGCTCCCGGTAATGGCCGAGTATGGCCTCGGCGCCGTCCATGTTCATGGTCGAGGCCGAGGGGTTGGTGCCCGAGACCACGACCGCGGCCAGAAGCGGCTCGGCCTCGGACATCCGGGCCGCGGTCTGGGCGTAGTCCAGGCCCTCGGCCTCGGCGTCCAGCAGGGCCACGGAAAAGCCCTTTTGCCTGAGATAGGCGGCCAGGAGCGCGGCGTACAGGGGCGGCTCGATGGCCGTGAGCGCGAAGTCGCTCAACCGGCCGTAGATCCGCTTCTGGCTCCCGGGCTTGACCAGGATGATGTCGATGTCGCTTTTCTGCTTCATTTTTCGCCTGAATCCGAGGCCTCCGGAGGCGGGCCCGGGCTAGCGCCCGCCGTGCACCGGCCGGTCCAGGTCCAGCTGCGAGTAGTCCTCGCGCTCGAGCTCGTAGAAGATGATCTCGCTGCCCGCGCGCTGGAACTTGAAGGGCACGTGGAGCAGGTCCTTGAGCGCCCGGCGCACCCGATCCTGGGCCGAGGGCGGCACGAACAGGAGCAGGAACCCGCCTCCGCCCGCGCCGGTGATCTTGCCGCCGATGGCCCCGTGGTCCAAGGCCTTCTGGTACAGCCCGTCCACGTACTCGCTGGAGACCATGTCGCTCAGGGTGCGCTTGATGGTCCAGGCCTGGTGCAGCAGCTCGCCGAACCCGCAGATGCACTTGTTGCCGCTCAGAATCTCGATCGCCCTGTCCACCTGGCCGTTTAAGGCGTCGAGCTGCTTGCCCCTGGCCTCCAGGTCGTCCACGTAGGACTTGGCCACGTCCGAGGCGGTGCGCTTTATGCCCGTGTAGAAGAGCATCAAGTGCGAGTCGAGCTCCTCGATGCGCTCGCGGGTCAGGGTCACCGGCCTGACGGTTATCTCCCCGCTGCGGTGGAACACGATGTGGTTGAGCCCGCCGTAGGCGGCCGAGACCTGGTCCTGGGAGCCCACGGTCTCCTTGATCATGTCCTGCTCGATGCGGATGCCCTCCATGGCCAGGCGGTGCTTGCCGGGCATCTCGCCCTTCAGGGCGTACAGGGCGTGCAGCAGGCCGACCACGAACGAGGAGCTTGAGCCCATGCCGCTGCGGGCCGGCAAATCGCCGTCGTGGTGGATCTCCAGGCCGCGCTCGAAGTCCAAAAAGCGCAGCACCTCGCGCACGGCCGGGTGCTGGATGTCCCGGTAGGTCTGGACGTTCTCGATCCTGGACCAGACCACGCGCAAGCGGTGCTCGAAGAACGGCGGCAGGTAGCGGCAGGTGATGTAGCAGTACTTGTTGATGGCCGTGGCCAGGACGCTGCCCCCGTGCTCCAGGTACCAGCTCGGATAGTCGGTGCCGCCGCCGAAAAACGAGATGCGGAAGGGTGTTCTGCAGATGACCATGGTCCGTCCCTGTCAGTCGATTACGCCGCGCCGGCCCCGAAAGAAGTCCTCCACCGCCCGCCTTGCCGGCGGGACCAGGTCCAGGGGAAGCCCGCTCTGGGCAAAGAACCCGAGCTCCAGGCTCTCCGGGCTGAGGCGAAGCTCGCCGGAGACTATATCAGCGCTCAACACGGCGTCAACCAGATGCCGGACGTCGCCGTTGTCCGGGTAGGTCACGATCCTGCCCTGGCCCGGGTCCGAGTAGACGCCCACAAGAAAGCCGATGCGCACCGTGAGCCCGGTCTCCTCCAGGGTCTCGCGCACCGCCGCCTCAGCCCAGGTCTCGCCCGGCTCCACGGCCCCGCCGGGCAGGCCCCACCTGCCGTTGTCGCTGCGCCGCTCCAGGAGCACCCGGCCCAGGCCGTCCGAGACAATGACCCCGACCCCGGCCTTGACCAGGGTCCCGGGCCGGACCCGGGAGCCGTACATGTCCGGGCCAGGATCAGCCCTGCCGCTCACGGATTATTTCCTCGATGATCCCGGCGGCCCCCGGCAGGTCGTCGGCCACGTGCTCCGGCCGGCAGAGGGCCTCGTGCCCGGCCCCGTACCCGGTGCGCACCAGGATGGCCGTGGCGCCCACGGCCCGGCCCAGGTCCACGTCGCAGGCCTTGTCCCCGACCACGAAGCTCTGCCCAAGGTCCAGGCCCAGGGACTCGGCCGCGCGCAGGGCCATGCCCGGCGCGGGCTTGCGGCAGCCGCAAGCCTCATCCGGGGCGTGCGGGCAGAAGAATATCCCGTCCAGCTCAACGCCCTCCCGGGCCAGGATCGCGCGCAGCCGCTCGTGCACCGCGTCCACGTCCCGGGTGCTGTAGTAGCCCCGGCCCACGCCGGACTGGTTGCTGACCAGGACCAGCTTCAGGCCCAGGGCTTTGAGCCTCTCAAGGGCCCGGGCCGCGCCCGGGATCAGCTCGACCTGGTCCGGGTCGCGCAGATAGTGGCGCTCCTGGATCACGGTCCCGTCCCGGTCCAGGAACACGGCCGCAGCGCCCGGGCAGAGCCCGCGGACGAACTCCCCGGCCCGGGCCAGGGACTCGGGCGTGCCCATGTCCAGAAAGCGCGCCTGGGAAAGAAATCCCAGAAGGCCCCTGCCCGCGAGCCTGGGGAACACGTCGAGCTCCAAAGAGCACGGGCCCTGGGGCAGGACGCGCTCCAGAAACGCCCGCCTGAACAGATAGACCCCGGCGTTGATCCAGCCCGGGCCCGAGGCCCCGCCCTTTTCCTCGAAACTGGCCACCGCGCCCGAGGCCTCGGTCAGGACCCGGCCGAAGCGCGAGCAGTCCTCGACCCGGACCAGGAGCATGGCCGCGTCCGCGCCCTGTTCCCGGAACCAGGCCAGAAACCCGGCCAGGTGCGCGTCGGTCAGGGAATCGCCGTTCAGGACCAGGACCGGGTCGCCGTCGAACCTGGACAGGGCCAGGGACAGGGCCCCGGCCGTGCCCAGGGGCCGGTCCTCGGGCGAGTAGTCGAGCTCCAGGCCCCGGAAGGAGCGGCCCACGGCGCGCTCCACGTCCGCGGCCAGGTGCCCGGTGCACAGGACCGCGCGGCCGATCCCGGCCGCGGCCAGGCGGTCCAGGAGGTAGAATATGAACGGCCTGCCCGCGACCTCGGCCAGGACCTTGGGCCGGTCCGGGAGCACGGCGGCGAGCCTGGTTCCCAGGCCCCCGGCCAGGACAAAGGCTCTGGGTCGTCCGGGGTCCACGGCCTGCCTCCGGCTAGACGTTGGCGTAGGCGTTGGGCCTGATTATCCGGTAGCCCTTCAAGAGCTCCCGGATGCCCATGTCCAGGTCGTGCTCGGGCCTGAAGCCCAGGGACTCGATCTTGTCGTTGGACACCAGGTAGTCGCGCTTGTCCGGGTCCTCGCCGATGGCCGCGGAGTGGATGTAGAACCCGGGCACGTGCTCCCTGATCTTCTCGGCCAGCTGGCGCTTGGTCAGGTTGGCGCTGGACAGGCCCACGTTGAAGGGCTCGCCCTTCATCCGGCCGTAGTTCTCGATGCCGAAGGCAAAGGCCCGGGCCACGTCGCGCACGTGGATGTAGTTGCGCCTGAAGTGGTCCTCGAACAGGATGATCGCGCGGTCCTTGTAGGCCCGCCAGGTGAAGTCGTTGACCAGAAGGTCCATGCGCATGCGCGGGCTCATGCCGAAGACCGTGGCCAGGCGGAAGGTCACGGCCGAGCCCTTGTCCAGAAAGGCCCTCTCGATCTCGACCTTGGTTCGGCCGTACTCGGAGATCGGCCGCAGGGGCGAGTCCTCGGTGCAGTAGGCGTCCTTCTCGCCGATGCCGTAGCCGCTGTTGGTGGTCGGGAACAGGACCATCTGGTCCTTGGAGGTCTTCTTGACGATGTTCAGGTGCGCCTCGCGGTTCACCAGCCCGGTCAGGGTCGGGTTCAGCTTGCAGGCCGGGGCCCCGACAATGGCCGCCAGGGGGATGACGATGTCGAACTCGGGCAACATCCGGTTCACCAGCTCGAGGTCGCAGATGTCGCCCTTGACGAACTCGAAGCCCGGCTCGGCGCAGCAGTCCAGAAGCGGGGCCTGGCCGAAAATCAGGCTGTCCAGGACCGTGACCTGAAAGCCCCTGGACAAAAGCAGGGGCGCCATGACGCTGCCCAGATACCCGGCCCCGCCGGTGACAAGAATCTTCTCAGCCATTGCACTCTCCAATACAATGTAAATCGTTGGCGGCAGGTCCGAATAGCGCATTCGGCCCGGCCTGTCCAAGCCCGATTCGGCCCAGGTCTAGCAGAATGTTGAAAAAGTCCAGGACGGACTTTTTCAACTCGATTCGGCGAAAGCGCGGTTTCGCCGAATCTCCGGAATCATTGGAAGCCAATCCTTCCGGGCGCGCCGTCCCGGCGCGCGGAGGTTGTTTATCAACAACCTCCTAGAGACCTATGGCCGACCAGAACCTGCCGGACAGGGCCTTGAGGCTGTAGTCCCGGACCACCTTTTTCCTGGCCGCGGCGGCCATCTCGGCCCGCAAATCACGGTCCCGGGCCAGAAGCCTCACGTACTCGGCCCACTGGGACGGGTCGCGGACCAGGAGGCCGTCCACGCCGTGCTCGACTATCTCGCGGTTGAAGCCCACGTCCGCGGCCACCGGGACCACGCCGCAGGCCATGTACTGCAATATCTTGAACCCGCACTTGCCCCGGGTGTACTCGTCGTCGGTCAAGGGCATCAGCCCGATGTCCATGGACCTCAGCTGGGCCAGCTCGCTGTCCGGGGTCCAGAACTCGAAGTCGGCCCGGGTCCGGTACTTCTCGGAAAAGCGCCTGTCCGCGACCACCAGAAAGCGCGCCTCGCCCGAGAGCGGGGCCAGGGCCTCGAAGACCTCGGACAGGAAATAGAGGTTGCTGGCCGTGCCCATCCAGCCCACGCAGGGCTCGCGGTCCGGCCCGGCCGGGTCCGGGGGCGTGTACAGGTCGGTGTCCAGGGGCGTGGGCACCACCCGGACATTGCCCTGATGGGCCGCGGCCCGCCGGGCCAGGTAGTCGTTGCCCGCGATGACCAGGTCCACGTCCGCGCAGACCCGGGCGAAGCGCCCGGCGTTCCTGGCCACGCGCCTGTCCCTGTCCGGGCCGGGCGGCTCGCTGGGATGAAAGGTCCACAGGGCGTCGTCAAAGTCAAAGACCAGGCTCCGGCACTTGCGGCGCAGAAGCCCGAGCTCGAACCTGGAAAAGAGCTTCTTCTGGACGATGATCACGTCGGTCCGGGGCAGGCCGAAAAAGAACCCCAGCCTCTGGGGCACGGTCTTGGGAATGCGCCGCCAGTCCACGTCCAGGCCCATGTCCCGGCCCTGGGCCACAAAGGGCAGGACCCGGAAGCGCACGCTGGGCAGGGTGGCCCCGGACTGGGTCAGGAAGAGCACGCTGCGCGCGCGGTCTTGGGCCGTGTTCATGCGCCCTTTTTCTCCAAAAGCCCCTGGACCAGGTCCAGGTAGGGTTCTAGCCCGCAGGCCGCGCCCCCGGGCCAGGCGAACGGGCCGGGCGCGGGCTCGGCAGAGGTCCTTTCGATGATATCGGCCAGGGCCCTGAAGTCCCCGGGATCGTCCAGGACCCAGCGCCCGGGCAAAAAGAACGAGCTGCCGTTGGTCCGGGTCGAGACCACCCTCAGCCCGCAGCTCAGGGCCTCGAGCACGGCGTTGGAGCAGGCGTCGTAGAACGTGGGCAGGACAAAGAGGTCCAGGGCCTGGTAAAAGGAGGCCATGTCCTCGACCCGGCCCATGAAGCGCACCCGCTCGGCCAGACCCAGGTCCCGGGCCAGGTCCAGGTATCGGCCCGGGTTGCGGCCCCCGGCCACGTGCAGTCGAAAGCCCTCGGGCAGCAGGGCCAGGGCGCGGATGAGCGTGGCCACGCCCTTGAGCGCGAAATTCGTGCCCGCAACGCCGATGAGCGTCTGCCCGGGCAAGAGGCCCAGGTCTTGGCGCAGGGCCTCGCGCCTAGCCGGGTCCGGCGGGGCGAAGCGCCCGGGGTCCGGGCGGTTGTACACGACCATGATCCGCTCCGGGTCCAGGTGCGGGTGGGCGAGGACCATCCAGTCGCGCACCAGGTGCGAGACCGCGACCATGACCTGGCCCGAGCGCATCTGCCGCGCCTCGAGCAGGCCGATGACCCAGTTGGCCGGGCAGAGCGCGCGCCTGAGCGTCTTCCAGGCCCGGGCCGGACCGCTCGGCCAGGCCAGGGCCGAGAGGCGCCAGAAGACCCGCATGGGCCCGCCGCCCACGCGCAGGATGTCCTGGCGCAGGGTGCGGCCCAGGCCGATGCTCAGGTCGTAGGCCCCGCTCCGGCGCACGCGCTCCGCGGCCCAGGCGAACCAGAGGTTCTTGATCGCCCGGCCCGGACCCGGGCGGCCCACGACCACCGGCCTGACCCCGGCCGGGGGCCGGACCTCCTGGCGGGCGCAGATGAAGTCCACGCCATAACCGCTCCCGGCCAAGGCCTCGGCCAGGTCCCAGCCGAACCTCTCGGCCCCGCCGTAGCGGCTGAGCCTGGGGGTCATCACGGCTATCCTGGCTTGTTCACGGGTCATGTCTGCGCCTTCCGGCCCCGCGGGGCCGGGCCTGGTCTTGTAACATTTCGCGGCCGTTGGCAAGACGGGTTTTCGCACGGCCCGGACATTAGGACAAGCCCCGGCCGGCCGGACCTTGCCCGCAGGGCGAAAGCCCTATACTAAGGACCCAAGCGGCCCCGACCCAAGGCAAAAGCATGCATTTCCAGACCCCGGCCCCGGACATGGACCTCTTGGTCCTGCTCAACCAGACCCTTCGCGCGCCCCTGCTCGACTGTATCATGCCCGTGGTCTCGTCCAAGATCACCCTGTTCTCGATCCTGGCCCTGTGCCTGATCTGGGCCGTGCGCAGGCGCGGGCCCAGGCAGATCGTCCTGTTCCTGGTCCTTTTGGCCGGCATGGGCCTTTCGGATCTCGGGGTCAACGCGGTCAAGAAGAGCGTGGCCCGGGTGAGGCCGCTGAACAGCGTGGCCGGGACCTTTCACCACGAGGACGGCCGCTGGCTGCGGCTGGCCCCGGACTTTGTCCAGGTCAAGGAAAAAGGCACCTCCTACCCCTCGGCCCACGCGGCCAACACCATGGCCCTGGCCGTCCTGGCCATGCTGCTCTGGCCCGGGACAAGGCCCTTTGCCCTGGCCGCGCCCCTGGTCGTGGGCTGGTCCAGGCTCTACCTGGGCAAGCACTTTCCAACGGACGTTCTCGCGGGCTGGATGCTCGGCCTGGTCGCGGCCCTGGCGGTCTGGCTGGTCTGGTCCAGGCTCCTGAGGCCCCGGCTGCTCCCGGAGCAGGAGCCCTAGCCCGGTCTCCGGCCGGACGCGGCCCGGTGCCTGCGGTACAGGCCGATGCCCAGGACCGCGGAGATGAGGAACAGAAACACGCTGAGCGCCATGCGCGCGCCCGAGCTCACGTTGACCCCGCTCCCGAACAGGGCGAAGACTATGGTCTGGGGCAGGTAGCCCACGCTAGAGCCCAGGACAAAGGGCACGAGCGGGATGCTGCTCACCCCGGCGGCCAGGTTGGTGAGCAGGTTGCTGCCCAGGGGGAAGAAGCGGATGGTCATGGCCGTGGCAAACGGGCTCTTCTCCAGAAAGGCGTCCACCCTGGCCAGCCTGGGCCCGAAGCGGTGGACCACGAAGTCCCGGCCCAGGAAACGGGCAAAGGCCACGGCCAGCACGCAGCCCAGAAGCGAGCCCAGCGAGGCCCAAATCGTGCCCAGGACAAACCCGAAGGCGTAGCCGCCCAGAAAGCAGATTATCTGCCTGGGCATGCCAAGGGCCATGAGGAACGCGGCCAGGCCGATGTAGGTCAGGACCCCGAGCGGCCCGTGGCCCTTGATCTCGGAGTCGAACCAGGCCTGGCTCAGGGTGTCGGCTATGCCCGCCCAGCGGATGAAGGCCACGGCCAGGCCCAGGCAGGCCAGAAGCGCCAGGCCCTTGACCACGGGCGCGAGGCCCCTGCCGTTTTCGTTGTTCGAATTCAACTCAGAACTCATGGTCCCCGCCGGATCCGCCCCGGGTTCGGTCCCTGGTTTCGCCCCTGCGCCGGGCCCAGCCCGCGGCCAGGACCAGGACGCAGGCCTGGCCCAGGAAGAACACCGCGTCGCGCCTAAGGACCGCAAAGGCCAGTCCGCAGGCCCCGCCGCAGAACAGGACGGCCAGGGCAAAGGGTCCGGGCTCGCGGCCCGTGCCCGCCAGGCGCAGCCGGGCCAGGCGGGCGAAATAGGTCCCCTGGCCCAGACAGGCCAGGGCCAGGAGCAGTATCCCGGCCCAGTGGCCGGACATGTCCGGGACCTGGATGCTCAGTCCTTGCGCTCCTTGATCTGGTAGTCGAGGTCGCGCCTGATCAGCCAGCTAACGCCTATGAGGTCGAACAGGCCGGCCAGGGCCCGGTCCCAGGTGCCGTACTTGGACCGGCCGCTGTGGCGCGGCCTGTGGTTCACGTCCACCTCGGCCAGGCGCGCGCCGCGCATCTTCATGAGCGCGGGCAGGAAGCGGTGCATGTTCCTGAACCTGGGCAAGTTGAGCGCCAGGTCCGCGCGCATGACCTTGAGCGAGCAGCCGGTGTCGCGCACGCCGTCATGGGTGACCCAGTTGCGCACCGCGTTTCCGATCCTGGAGCTCATGCGCTTGACCAGGGAGTCTCTGCGCCTGGCCCTGCGGCCCAGGACCAGGTCAAAGCCCTTTTCGAACTCGGCCAGGAGCCCGGGTATGTCCGCGGGGTCGTTCTGGAGGTCCGAGTCCATGGTTATGAGGACCTTTGCCCGGGCCGCGTCGAACCCGGCGCAGAACGCGGCGGACTGTCCGCGGTTCCGGGCGAATGCGAGGTAGCGGGCCTCTTTGTGCTCGCGGCAGATGTCCCGGATGACCTCCAGGCTCTGGTCGAGGCTGCCGTCGTCGATGAACAGGGCCTCCCAGGGCCTGGCCAGGGGGTCCATGGCGGCCTTTATCTCGGTGAAGAGGGTTTGGAGGTTTCCCTGCTCGTTGTAGACCGGGATGACCAGTGAGAAGTCAGGAATCTGGCCCATGACCGGCCAGGAATACGGAATTTCCGGTCGGAAGTAAATAGGCCTTGACAATGTTCGAATAGGTGAATATTTGGTTTTGTTCTTGACGCGGGGTGGAGCAGTACGGTAGCTCGTCGGGCTCATAACCCGAAGGTC
>JAFGBU010000033.1 GCA_016932995.1 Desulfovibrionaceae bacterium | reverse complement strand
GCTTCCAATGATTCCGGAGATTTGGCGAAACCGCGCTTTCGCCAAATCGAGTTGAAAAAGTCCAGGACGGACTTTTTCAACATTCTGTTAAGCGCCCGCGTCCGCTCCCGGCACAAGAACCTGTAATGGCTTGCGCCGGCCATGACAAGGCCGAACGCTCAATTCTTCGGGGCCGAGCCCTTGAGCAGGGGCAGGACGGCCATCCCCAGGAGCATGGCCGCGCCCAGGCCCACGAACCCGGCCTCGAAAAGGTCGTGCTGGCCCAGGTGGCCGAGGACCGAGGGGATCAGGCCCAGGCCGATCACGATGGCCGCCGGGATTATCATGGCCACGGCCGCGCTGCGCGTCTCGGGGTCAAAGACCCTGGACAGGGCCGCGAAGCCGACCGGGAAGAAGAGGCAGGAAAACGCGGGCTGGGCAATGACCGCGGCCACCAGCAGGCCTCCGCTGCACAGGCCCAAAAGCAGGGTCAGGACCCCGGTGGCGGCCATGGCCGCGACCAGGGCCGGCCTGACCCCGACCCGGTCCGCGAACCAGCCGGCCGCAAAGGGCATGGCCAGGGCCGCGGCCCTGGCCAGGGCCAGCAGATGGTTGGCCTCGGGCCTTGAAAAGCCCCTTTCGGCCAGAAACACGGTGGTCATGGAAAACGGGCCGAAGCTGGCCCCCAGGGCCAGGCTGAAGACCAGGCCCAGGACCCAGAACTCGGGCCTCTTGACCAGGCCCGCGGCCAGGCCCGGCCTCAGGGCCCGGCCGCGGAACCCGCCGCCCCGGCCCCAGCGCAGAAAGGCCAGGCCCAGGATGATCTGCATGCCGCCCAACAGCCAGAGCACGGACCTCCAGGGGAAAAAGGCCAACATGGCCTCGGCCAGAAGCGGGGCGGCCACCAGGCTCAGGTTCGGGGCCAGCTCGTGCACGGCCAGGGCCTTGCCCCAGTCCCGGGCCCGGACGACCGAGGTCACCGTGGCGATGCCCGAGGGCAGGTATATCCCGGCGCAGGCCCCGACGCACAAGAGCATGGCCCTGAACCAGAACAGGTCCCGGCACCAGGCCGCGGCCAACAGCCAGAGGCCCATGGACACCGAGGACAGGACTATGGCCTTGCGGTGGATCATGCGCGAGGAGACCAGGCCGCTGAACAACAGGCCCACGCCGTAGCCCGAGGCGATCATCAGAAACAGCCGCCCGGCCTCGGAGTGGGACACCCCGAGGTCGGCTTCAATGGCCGGCAGAAGAGGCGCCAACGCCACCCTGGAGATGAAGTTGAAGAAGAATATCAAGGCGACGAACAGCAGAATCGGGAGCGCGGACCTGAAGGTGGTGTCCGCGCCAGGGGGCTCAGTCATGCGCGCTCCGGCTCGGTCCAGATTTCCCGACCCCAATAACCGCATCCCCGGGCCCCGGCAAGCCCGGCCACAACAAGCTCCGGGGTTGACCCGGCCCTGGTCATGGCTTAGTGTCGGAACTCCGATTCGGCGCGGATTCGCCGCACAAACGAAATATTACAATACATTAGCTCTCAAAATAGGATACATCCATCAAGGACGGTCAATGGACGTTGAATTAGCCAAGCCATTCATCAAGGCCGCCGTGGACGTGCTGTCCACCATGGCCGGGATAACACCGCTGGCCGGCAAGCCGTTCGTAAAGAAAAACAACTCGGCCCACGGCGACGTGACCGGCATAATCGGCTTTACCGGCGACAAGAAGGGCAGCATCGCCCTGACCTTCACCAAGCTCTGCGCGGTGACCATCGTCAAGAACATGCTCGGGGACGACATCCAGGACATCGTCGAGGACGTCCAAGACGCCGTGGGCGAGCTGACCAACATGATCTCCGGCCAGGCCAGGGCCGGGCTGGTCAGCAAGGGCATGACCCTTCAGGGCTCCACCCCCTCGGTGATCATGGGCGACAACCACACCATATCGCACATGTCCAAATCGCCGATCATGGCCATCCCCTTCAAGACCGACAACGGCTCGTTCACCATCGAGTTCTGCTTCGAGTAGCCCGGCCGCTAGGGCCGATCCGAAAGCGCGCGGGTGATGAAGCCCAGGACCTCGTCGGCCACGGGCCGCGAGTAGAGCATGGCCACGTGGCTCACGGGCGGGGCCTCGACCTCCAGCCAGCCCGGCGGCGCGGCCAGCGACGAGAGCGGGGTCACGAAGTCGTCGGCGGCCGAGTAGACGCTCAGCCCCGGCGCGTCCCCCGGGCCCCGGCCTGAAGGCAGGCCGCGGACAACGGCCCCGTCCCGGACCAGGCTCCTGGCCAGGCCGCCGACGCCAAGCCGGGCCAGGGCGCTGCCCCTGTGCGGGGCGCCCAGGGTGACCACGGCCGCGATCCGGCCCCTGAGCCGGACGTCGCTTTGGGCCGCGCGCACCAGCAGGCCGCCCAGGCTGTGGCCGACCAGAACCGCCCCCTTCCCGGGATTGTCCTCCAGCACCTTGAGCACGCGCTCCACAAGCCCGCGGGCCAGCGCATCGAAATCCTTGCCGAAACTGAAATATGACCAGGCCTGGACATTGGTCAGCCCGGCCCTCGAGAGCCTGCGCCTGAACACGAACCAGGCCGAGGCGTTGTGGTACAGGCCGTGGACCAGGACCACGGGCGGCCCTGTCCTCTGGGGCCGGGGCCAGGGGAGATATCCGGGCAGGTAGAGTAAGAGGACCGCCAGTTGGCAGGCCGCGCCCGACAAGTAGCCGCGCAACAGGACCCCGGCCAGGCCCCCGGGCCTGCGCCCGGCCCTGGCGAGCTCGGGACTGCCCGCGTTTTCAGCCAGATACAGGGCATACAAGAACGCAGGCGCCAGAAACACATAGGCCGCCAAAACGAGCAAGGCCGTCTTCATGGCCCGTGAAATGTGCGCCAAACCCGGACCGGGGTCAAGCGGCCCGGCCGGAAGGGGCCTTGCCCCGAGACGCGGTTGATTCTTTTATCTGGCTGGTAATGATTTGTAATGACTGGCTATTGATTGCTGATCGTCGCGACCGGCCCTGCGGCGGCAGGGACCTTCAGGGGCACGGTCATCCAGAACCTGGTGCCCTCGCGCTCGTTGGAGGAGAAGCCGACCTCCCCGCCCAGGTAGCGCTCGGTCAAGAGCTTTATGCTGTAGGTCCCCAGGCCCCTGCGCCGGCCCTTGGTGCTGAAGGAGCGGTTGAATATCTGGAGCTGGACGTCCTTGTCCATTGCCCCGGGGTTTTGGACCCAGAAGGTCAACTTCTCGCCGTCCCGGTCGCAGCCCATGCCCACCTCCCCGCCGAGTTCCGTGGCCTCCAGGGCGTTCTTGACCATGTTGCCGAGCACCCGGCCGATGAGCTTGGCGTCGCTCGAAAAACGGACGTCGACCGCGGCCGGGTCGACCAGGATGCTCTTGCCCCTGGCCAGCTCGTGCCTGGAGTAGGTCCTGAGGACCCTGTCCAGGACCCCCAAGGAACCGAGCCCGGCGAACTCGGGGATAAGCTCGTTTTCCTCGGCCGCGGCCAGGTCCTTTTGGCTGAGGATCTCCTCGACCAGGTCGGCCAGGCCCCGATGCAGGACCCGGGCCTCCTCCTTGAGGCTCTCCGGGGCCTCGTCCCTGACCACCTCGGCCAGGCCCCTGATCCCTCCCGCCAGATTGAGGATGTCGTGGAAGAATACGCGCTCCAAGGCCCGGCGCCGCTTCTCGTGGCTCATGTCCACGATCGAGAAGGCGTTGAACTGCTCGGACTCGAACTCAAAGGCCGCTCCGGAGACCAGGAGGTCCATGGCCTGGACCACGCCGTTCCGCTTGCACAGCAGGTGGCACTCATTGGTGCTCTCCTGGCCGGCGATGCCCGCCAGTATGGTCTTTACGGCCCCGCACTTGCTGCAGAAGCGCGAGGTGCCGCAGCCCCCGGGCGCGTCCTTGCAGTGCACGCAGCCGAATATCTCCCCCGGCCTGAGCCCGAGGATGGACGAAAGGCCGTCAAGGCCCAAAAACGCGAGCAGGGCCTTGTTGGCGAAGACCAGCTGGCGGTTTTGATTCAGGACCATGATGATCGTGGGCACCGAGTCGACCATGCCCCGGCAGGGGGAGCGGACAAGTATCTGGTGCTGCCGGCGGATCTCGTCCTGATCCGCGCGCTGCGCGGGGGCGAAAAAGGTATTGATATGGTCGTCGTCGGTCCTCATGCATCCGCCTTGGCATCTGAATTCCGGCTCAAAGCCTTATGCCATCCGGCCGAAAGTTTCAAGCCTCATCTTTTATCCCAAGGTCTTGTCCAAAATCAGGTCCATAGTCGCCTTGACGCGCTCCCATCCCTCGTCCGAGGCCAGGTCCACGCCTCCCAGGTGCCCGAGGAGGCGCGAGCGCACGGCCAAAAAGTTCGCGGCCGCGTACAGGATCAGGACCAGGGCCGTGAGGTCGACCCCGGCCGGGGGGTCCTCTTCCAGATGCTCGAAAAACTCCAGGGCGGTCTTGGCCCGCACGGCCTCCAGGCCGCGGGTCAGGTCGTTGCGCTCCACCGCCTCCCAGGCCAGGATGTCCAGGGTCTCCGGCCGACGCAGGATGGCCTCCAGATAACGCCTGAAAAACAGGCCCATGAGCCTGCCCGGGCCCAGGCCCCGGATGCGCTCGCCCTCCCCGGCCAGGAGCTCCTCGGCCGTGGGCCAGAACCCGGCGCTCTGGCCGTAGGCCGCGACCAGGGCCTTGAGGCCGCCGAAATAGCGGTAGACCAAGGACCTGTCCAGGCCGGCCTCGCGGGCGACCGCGCTCACGCCCAGCCGCGCGAAGCCCTCCCGGGCCAGGACCCGGCCCACGGCCCTGATGAGCCTGTTCTTGGCGATCTCCCTGCTGCGGATGGGCACGACCTTGAGCCTGGACATGGACTCGGCCTCCTTTTTGATTCTCAAACCGCGGGCCGGGGTCCCAAGACAGGACCGGGCTCAGCCGCGGCGGTCAAGTAGAATCTTCTCAAAGCCCCCGCCCCACTCGCAGAGCTTCTCCAGCACGGGCATGACGCTCCTGCCGAGCCCGGTCAGGGAGTAGTCCACCCTGGGCGGGACCTGGGCGTGGACCTTGCGCTTGAGCACGCCGTCGGCCTCCAGCTCGCGCAGCTGAGAGGTGAGCATCTTCTGGGTGATGTTGGGAATGCTGCGCTTGAGCTCGCTGAAGCGCATGCTCCCGGCGAGCCCCAAATGGTAGAGGATTATGGGCTTCCATCTGCCGCCCACGACCTGGACGGTCAGCTCCACGGCGCAGTGATACTCGCGGCCCCCGAGGCGCTTGAAATTCGTTGTTTCGCCTCTATTCACGCCAATGCTATCCTTTTCGACACTATGATGTTTTTTATCTGTACCTATGTTTTTATCCCTGTACGCGCAGGGGCTTGAAAAGTAAAGCCGCGCGCTCCGGGCAGGGGTGATGCATGGCCGGGGCCTGGAATCTTCGCGTTCCCGGAGCTGCTGAAAATAGCCGAAGGCCGGGGGGCCTTTTAGGCTCAGATGTGTACCATTTCTTTTTTGTGGCTCATTTTTTAAAAAATATGAGCCACAAAAAAGGTAGCGGCTCATTGCTGGGACACAAACCCATGAACAAAGCCGAAACCCGCGCGGGAGACATTGATCCGGCCCTCAAGGCCGCTGACACGCCAGCCACTGAGGTCAATCTTCCCGAGGCCGAGGCCCCTGCCGAGCCTTCGGCCCAGGCGACCGAAGCCAAGGCCCCGGAGGCCCAGGCGACCGAGGAAAAAACCCCGGAAACCGAGGCCGAGGCCCCTGCCGAGCCTTCGGCCCAGGCCCCGGAAACCGAGATTCCCGAGGCCGAGGCCGCGGTCGAGCCTTCCGCACCCGCCCCCG
>JAFGBU010000032.1 GCA_016932995.1 Desulfovibrionaceae bacterium | reverse complement strand
GCCGGGCAACCGCGGCCGAGGGGCTGTTGCCGGCCGACCCTGTCCGGGCCGGTCCTGTCGCTCCCCAGGGCACGGCAAGGGCCCCGGCGCGGCCGCGGGCTCAATCACTGGCCAGGGATTTTTGGCCCCTGGTCCGCGCGCTCGGAGGTGCTGAAAAAAACGGGCCTGCGGCAAACGCAGGCCCGGATGGGGCGGGTTCGTGGCCCAGTGGGCCCCAGGAGGTTGTTGACAAACAACCCCCGCGCGCCAGGACGGCGCGCCCGTAATCATTGGCTTCCAATGATTACGGAGAGTTGGCGAAACCGCGCTTTCGCCAACTCGAGTTGAAAAAGTCCAGGACGGACTTTTTCAACATTCTGCTAGCTCAGGCTGTTGGCAAGGCCCCGGCACGGTGTGCCTCCGGCGCTCAGGCCCCCGGCCTGCTCGGTCAAAAGCTCGGCCTTTTCCGCGTTGAGCTGGGCGAGCTCCTGCTCCAGGACCTGGATCCGGGCCTCTTTTTCCTCTTCCGGGAGGTTGCCCTTGGAGAGCTCCTGGATCTCCTTCTCGATCTCTTTGATGCGCTCCTCGATGCGCTCTATGGCCTGCTCGACGCTGTCGGTGCCCTGGGTTTGGTCCGTGGCGTAGGCCAGGTTTTTGCCCTCCAGGGACAGGCTGACCCGATCCCCGGCCCGGGCCGCGGCCTGCCCGGACCCGGAGCGGTCCTGCTGGCCGAGGTTCAGCTCGAGCTTCGTGTAATCCGCGTAAGTCGTTGCGCTTATGTTCATGGTCGACTCCAAGGCAAGAGGCTTCCCTTGGCTTTTTATCGGCCGGCCGGGCCCAGGGCTTTAGACCCGAAAGCGCTTTGCCGGGCTAGCCCGGTCTCTTGAGCTCGAACACGGACTCGAAGTCCAGGGCCGGGATGGTCGGCCGAAGAACCGAGTTCACCAGTCCGGGGTCGCGCGCGTCCTTGAGATTGGTGTCCACGGCCAGGGCGAAGCGCCCGGCGTCAAGGGCGCGCAGGGCCACGCCCGGGTCCCTGAACGCGGCCGGGGGCCGGGACTTTTCGGCCCTCAGAAACACGAAGCGCTGGCGCACGTTGTTCAAGACCCGGGGCGCCACGGTCTCCCGGAACAGGGCGCGCATGGCCCGGGCCTCATCCCCGCGGACCAGCCCGCCCATGGTCGCGAACTCGTTCTCGGCCGCGTCCAGGGCCGGGTCGTTCGGGTCCAAGGCGACCTCAAAGGGCAGCACGGTCCCGAAACCCGCGGCCCTCAGGGTGCTCGAGTACCTGGTCCACAGGCCGTCGCCCGGCAGGTCGGCCGCGGCAAAGCCGCCCGGGGCCAGGCGCAGCCTGACCAGGGTGTAGAACTCCCTGGAAAAGAGCCGCGACAGATCGAAGTTGGTGGGCCTTGGAAAGTCGCAGTAGATCGCGTCGTAGCGCTCGCGGCAGCTGCCCAGCCAGGCAAAGGCGTCGGCCGCGACCGTGCGCACCCTGGGATCGAGCAGCGAGCCCTTGTTCATGCGCCGCAAAAGGGGCATGTCCCGGGCCAGGGCCAGGATCACCGGGTCCAGGTCCACCAGGGTCACGGACCTGACCCGGGGGTATTTCAAGAGCTCCCTGACCGCCAGGCCGTCGCCCGCGCCGAGCACCAGGACGCGCTGCGGGGGTTCGGCCATCTGGATCGGCGCGTGCACGAAGAACTCGTGGTAGAACTCCTCGACATTGGAGAAGAACTGGTACTGGTGCTCCATGAACAGCCAGGTGTCGCGGGGAAAGCCGGGGTCCGCGGCGAACTTGCCGGACAGGGCCTCCAGGATCGAGTCGGCCAGCGGGTTGTCCGGCCGGTTCACGAAGTGGATGCGCTGGTAGGGCGAGCGGAAGACGCGTATCTCGGGCCGGTCCGAAAACGGGTCCAGGAGCGCGGCCAGGGAGGTGATCTTTTCGGAGTAGTAGAACTTCTTCAGGAAGAACTGCTCGGTCTTGTCCTGCACGGCCATGAGCCCGAGGAGCAAAAGCCCCAGCCCGGCCACGAGCGCGGCCTGGCCGGTCCGGACCCGGACCGGCTTGAGGCCCAGGATCATCAGGCAGGCGGCCACGTTGATCAGGGCCGTGAGGTAGGAGATCGGAAATATGCCCAGCCAGGGCAAAAGCAGCAGGGGAAAGAGCACCGCGCCCAGAAGCGAGCCCAGATAGTCCACCCCCAGGACCACGTTGACCGCGGTCCCGGCCCTTCGGGCCAGGCCCCGGGCCCTGAGCTCGGCGTTGCGCATGCCGATGAGCAGGGGCACCTCGAACCCGGACAAAATTCCGATGACCACGATGATAAGGTGGCTGAGGACAAAGAAAGACACGGCCAGGACCGAGTCGCCCGGGGCCCGGCCCAGGGCCTCGAAGCTGTTCGCGGCCAGGTGCCGGGCCGAGGCCAGCAGGTGTATGGCGATGACCGATGCCCCGCCGGTCAGGCTGAGCGCGATTTCCACGCGCATCAGCCTTTGGGCCGGATTGTTGTTCGAATCCCCGCACATGAACGCGCCCAGGCCCAGGGAGGCCAGGTACACGCCGATGGTCACGCTGTAGCGCAGGACCGTGTTGCCCATGATGGCCGACAGGGTCTGGGCCATGAGCAGCTCGTAGACGATGCTGCAATAGGCGACCATCAGGGTGATGGCAAAGGTCGCGGCCGCCTCGCCGCGTTCCCCGAGGCGGGGCCTTTGTCCCTGCGCGCACATGGGCACTTGCTGCCACACTTGGCCCGCCAAGTCCAGGACCGCAGGGCCTAACCGGCCGGGGCGAAAAAAGTTTTACCCATCCGGCCCAGGGGCCGGATTCGGCCTTGACCCCGGGTCCTTGAGCAGGTAGCGTATGAGAAAAATTTCACAAACAGCGCCGCGGGCAAAATCCGGCCCGGCGCGGGGGAGTGGGTTTGATCCAGGACCCGGTGGGTACGCACTGCCTCATAGAGCTGCACAATTGCCCGTTTAAGCTCCTGAACGACGAGGACCACGTCAGGCAGGCCGTGGTCCTGGCCTCTGAAAGGGCCCTGGCCACGCTGCTCAAGCTTTCCAGCCACCGCTTCGAGCCCCAGGGCGTGACCGCGCTCGGGCTTCTGGCCGAGTCGCACATCTCGATCCACACCTGGCCGGAGAACAACTACGCGGCCGTGGACATCTTCACCTGCGGGGACACCGCGGACCCCAGGCTGGCCTACGACATACTGGTCGAGCTGTTTGCGCCCGAGCGTCACTACATGGTCGTCCTGGAGCGCGGCGCTGGCGTGCTCAGGGCCGCGGAGGGCGCGGACAGGATAGCCCCGGCCGCGCTCGGCCCGGCCTGCGCCTAGCCGCCCCGGCCGTTCGCCCCTTGCCGGACTTTTGAGGCAACACATGGAAATGTCAGGATGTTTTTGTCCTTGTCCGCCTGCCGGCCGGGGTATATTGCTCAGCCATGACATGTGAAAAAAAACCCAAAGACCCGGCCGTTGATCCCAACCCGGACGGGTCCGATCCGGACGGGATGGATTCGGGCTGGCCCGAGGTCCAGAGGCTCTTCTGGGACCAGTTGAGGCTCTATCACTTCCCGGTGGCGGTCAAGTTTCTGTTCTCGGAGCGCGAGGTCGAGGACTTCAGGCGCGAGGCGCCCGGGTATTACCGGCCGGCCAAGCCCATGACCTTCTGCCAGTGGGAGGTCGCGGCGCGCATGAAGGGCCAGACCGTTCTGGGCCTTAAAGAGGACCTGGGCTGCCTGAACTCGCGCTTTGTCCTGGGCTGGGAGCCCATGGGCGAGCGGGTCTTGAAGGGCCACCTCAAGTTCGCCCGGGACAAGGCCCAGGCCGAGCGCTTCGCGCTCTCCAAGCCCAGGCTGCCCGAGGGCGCGCTCAGGGCCGTGGTGGTCTCGCCCCTGGCCGCGGCCTTCTTTGACCCGGACAGCGTGCATTTTTTTTGCGACAACATCCAGGCCTACCATTTGCTGGCGGACTGGATGACGGCCATGGACACCCACCCCCTGCGGGCCAGCGTCCTGGTCAACTCCTCGGCCTGCGCGGGCAACGTGCTCGCCTATCTGGAAAAGACCGCGAACATGCTCCCGAGCTGCGGGGGTTCGTACAACGCGGGCAAGACCGAGCGCGGGGAGGTCAACGTGATCATCCCGGGCGGGCAGATTCGGGCCGTGGCCCGCAGGCTCGCCGAGCGCATCGAGGAGCACGGCGGCCCGTCCCTGACCCGCCCCGGGGACCCGTTCCCGGGCGCGGACGTGTGCAAGAACTGCCCGCTGATGGTCTTTAAAAAGGACCCCGGCCCGGAGCGGGCCGATTAGAGCAGGGAGTCCCCGGACTCGCTGGCGTTCTTCAGGTGCTGGTAGGCCTTGGCCGTGGCCACCCGGCCGCGCGGGGTGCGCTTGAGCAGGCCGCATTGGATCAGGAAGGGCTCGTAGATGTCCTCTATGGTCCGGACCTCCTCGGAGCAGGCCACGGCCAGGGTCTTGACCCCCACCGGGCCGCCGCCGAACTGGTTGATGACCAGGGACAGTATCTTGCGGTCCATCTGGTCCAGGCCGAAGGGGTCCACGTCCAGGCGCTCCAGGGCCATTTCGGCCATGTCTTGATCCACCAGGTCCCGGCCGTGGACCACGGCGAAGTCGCGCACCCGGCGCAGGAGCCGGTTGGCGATGCGCGGCGTGCCCCGGCTGCGCCTGCCGATGACCGCGGCCCCCTCCTCGCTCAGCTCGATGTCCAGGATGCGCGCCGCGCGCCTGACGATGCGCGATATCTCCTCGGGCGAGTAGAAGTCCAGCCTGAACACGCAGCCGAAGCGGTCCCGCAGGGGCGAGGTCAAAAGCCCGAGCCGGGTGGTCGCGCCGACCAGGGTGAACGGCTCCAGGTCTATCTTCACGCTGCGCGCGCCCGGGCCCTGGCCGATGATCAGGTCGATCTTGAAGTCCTCCATGGCCGGGTAGAGGATCTCCTCGACGCTGGCCGGCATGCGGTGGATCTCGTCGATGAACAGGATGTCGTCGCGGCCGAGGTTGGTCAAAATGGCCGCCAGGTCCCCGCCGCGTTCGAGCACCGGGCCCGAGGAAGAGATCAGGTTCACGCCCAGTTCCGAGGCCATGATCCGGGCCAGGGTCGTCTTGCCCAGGCCGGGGTTGCCGTAGAACAGGGTGTGGTCCAGGGCCCGGCCGCGCTCCCTGGCCGCGGCGATGAACACCTCCAGGTTGGCGCGCAGGTCGTTATGGCCGATGAACTCGGCCAGCCTGCCGGGGCGGATGGATTCGTCCACTCCTCGATCCTTCATTTGCGGGCCGCCGCGATCTTCTTGAGCACCATGCGGATGGCCGAGGCCGCGTCCAGGTCCGGCTCGGGCTCCATGACCTCCCTGAGCAGGGGCCGGACCTCGTCATCGGAGTATCCCAGGTTGGCGAGCCCGGCAAGGGCGTCCATGAACTCGCCCTGGGCCCCGCCCCCGGCCGGGGGCGGGGCCGCCTCGGGCCCGGCCGGGCCGTGGACCTTTTCCTTGAGGAACCAGAGTATCTGGCGCGAGGACTTGGGGCCGATGCCCGGCACCGAGGCCAGGGCAGCGGCGTCCTCTCGCCAGGCGATCTCGCGCAGGTCCCCGGGGTTGAAGCGCGAGAGGATGGCCAGGGCCTTCTTGGGCCCGAGCTTCTCGATGGATATCAGGGTCCGGAAGAAGTTGAGCTCGTCCAGGGTCCCGAAGCCGTAAAGCTCCAGGCCGCCCTCCAGGACCCTGGTGTGCACGTACACGGCCAGCTCCCCGCCCTTGGCCGGAAGCGAGGCCAGCACAGGGGTCGAGGCAAAGACCTCGTAGCCCACCCCGCCCTTGGTGAGCACGATCATGGCCTTGTCCGTGGCCGCGAGCAGCGTCCCCTTGAGGTAGGCGATCATCAGACCCCCGCCAGCCTGCGGAAGCGGCGTTCGTTCAGGTGGCACACGGCCACGGCCAGGGCGTCGCTCGCGTCCTTGGCCCAGCCCGGGTCCTTGACCCCCAGGACCCTGGCGACCATGAACGCGACCTGGCCCTTGTCCGCGCGGCCGGTCCCGGCCAGGCCCTTCTTGACCTTGGTCGGCTCGTACCCGGCCACCGGGAGCCCGGCCACGGCGCAGGCCGCCAGGACCGCGCCCCTGGCCTGGCCCAGCTTGAGGGCCGAGGCCGTGTTCCGGGACACGAACACGTTCTCCACCGCGGCCTCGGTCGGGCCGTAGCGGGCTATGACCTCGGCCACCTTCCGGTATATCTCGCCCAGGCGCTCGGCCATGTCCCGGCCGGTCTTGGTCCTGATGGTCCCGGCGGCCACCAGCCCGGCCCGGCCGGACGTCTCGCTGACCACGCCGAAGCCGGTCACCTGGGTGCCCGGGTCCAGACCCAGGACCACGACCCGGTCCGAGCCCACCCTAGCCTTCCAGCTCGTCCAGGAACTCGTCCGGGAAGTCGGCGTTGATGTAGACGTTCTGCACGTCCTCGTTGTCCTCCAGGGCGTCCACGAGCCTGACCACCCTGGCCGCGGCGGCCTTGTCCACGGGCGTCAGGCTCTTGGGCACCTGGGAGAGCTCCGCGGACTCGCACTTCAGCCCGGCCCGCTCAAAGGCCTGCTGCGCGGCCATGAAGTCGCCGGGCGCGGTGTGCACGGTCAGGGACTCGTCCTCGTCGATGACGTCCTCGGCCCCGGCCTCCAGGCCCGTCTCCAGGAGCTGGTCCTCGGTGCAGGTCTTCTTGTCGAAGATAAGCACGCCCTTCTTGTCGAACATCCAGGCCACGCTCCCGGCCTCGCCCATGCTGCCGCCGTTCTTGCTCAGGATGTGGCGCACCTCGGCCACGGTGCGGTTCTTGTTGTCCGTGGCCACCTCGATGAGCATGGCCACCCCGCCCGGGGCGTAGCCCTCGTACACGGTCTCGTAGAGGTCGCCCCCGGCCAGCTCGCCGGTGCCCTTCTTGATGGCGTTGTCGATCTTGTCGTTCGGCATGTTCACGGCCTTGGCCTTCAGGATGGCCAGGCGCAGGCCCGCGTTGTCCTCCGGGACCCCGCCCCCGGACCTGGCCGCGAGGATGATGTCCTTGGCCGCCTTGGTGAATAGCTTTGCCCGCTTGGCGTCCTGACGGCCCTTGCGGTGTTGGATGTTCGCCCATTTGCTGTGTCCGGCCATATATCCTCCAAAATTGGGAGTTGTCGCCTGATCGGGATCGGATAATCTACCCGTCCCGGTTCAGAAAGCCAAGGCCGGCTATGAAGGTTTCCTTGCTTTCGGAGCGCGAGCTCTTGGGCTTGAAGGCCTTGACCGTGGCGAACAGCCCCCTGAGCGAATCGGTGAACGCCTTGGTGTCCGGGCCCTCGAACATCTTGACCACCAGGCCGCCGCCCTTGGCCAGGCGCCTTGCGGCCAGGTCCCTGGCCCGCTCGCAGAGCTCCAGGGAGCGCGCCTGGTCCGCGAACTTGACCCCGGTTGTTTTGGGGGCCATATCACTGAGGACGAGGTCCAAGGGGCCCAGGCCGTCCAGGGCCCGTTCGAGCTTTGGATCGTCTGCCAGGGCGTCGGCGCGCACGAACTCCGCGTTGTCCGGCAGGGCCGTGTCCAGGTCCTGAAGGTCCACGGCCAGGACCCGGCCCGAGGGCCCGACCTTCTTGGCCGCGTACAGGGTCCAGGAGCCCGGGACCGCGCCCAGGTCCAGGACCTTGAGCCCGGGCCTCAAGAGCTTGAAGCGCTTGTTGAGCTCCATGAGCTTGTACACCGAGCGGGCCGGGTAGTTCTCCTGCTTGGCGCGCTTGAAATAGTGGTCTCGGTATTGTTTCACCTTGTTTAAGCCGTCCGGGTTTCGGCCGGGATGATAGACGAAACCCGGGCCCAAGCCAACAAGCGCATTCCATGGCCGAACGACCGCAGAGGATCAGGGTCCTGGACGAGGCCGGAAGGTCCGTGACCCTGGACGAGGGCCCCGGGGCCTTCGAACGCCTGGGCCTTGGCCCGCAGGTCCTGTTCCTGGGCCTGGGCCCGAGGCCCGAGCTCTTGGCCCGCTGGTTTCCCGAGGCCCGGGCCGGGGCCCTGTACGTCGAGCGGCCGGGCTTCGAGCCCGGGCCGGGCGCGGCCGGTTTCAGGCGCGTCCTGCCCCGGGACCTGGACCGGGACGCGCTGGCCGGGTCCACGACCTACTTCTTCCGCCAGAACGCGCGGCTTTTGCCCTCCTTCTGGGGCCCGGTCTGGGCCAGGTGCCGGGCCCTGGCCCTTGGCCTGGAGCGCTCCGATCCGGGGGGGGTCTGGCTGCCCGGGACCGGGACCGACCTCCTGGGCCGGGACCTGGCCTTGGGATTCGAGGCCGCGGGCCTTACGGCCCTGCGCATCGACCAGGGGCTCTCGCCCGAGGGCCTGGCCGGGCTCATGGCCGAACGCGGCGCGCCCGGGCTCTTTTTCAGCGTCAACTTCAGGGGCCTTGACCCCTACGGCCGGGCCTTTCACCTGCTCAGGGAGGCGGGCTCGCGCGTGGCCGCGTGGTGCGTGGACAACCCCTTTCACCTGCTGAGCGGCATAAGGTCCGGGTTCTGGCGCGACCTGGACCTCTTCGTCACCGACGACTGGTTTCTGGGCCCCTTGGCCGGGCTCGGGGCCCGGCGGGTCTTTCCCCTGCCCCTGGCCGCGGGCGCGGCCTTTGCAGGTCCCGATGTCCGGGCCGGGCCGGCGGACCTGGAGGGCAGGCTGGTCTTTGTCGGCCGCTCGCGCTTTCCGGGCAAGGAGGCCTTTTTCGCGGGCTGCTCCCTGCCGCCCCAGGCCTTTGCCCAGGCCCGGGACCTGCTCCTGGCCGGGTCCAGGCCGGACTTCGGCTGGTGGGCGCAGCGCCTGGGCCTCAGGTCCGAGGCCCTCTGGCCGGGAGACCAGGCCAGGCGGGCCGGGTTCTGCGCCGAGGAGACCGGCAGGCTCTGGCGGGGAATGTGCCTGCGGGCCGCTGGCCCGGGGCTTGTGGTCTTCGGGGACCCGGGCTGGCTGGAGGACCTCGGCCCGGCCGCGGACCTGCGGCCGCCCGTGGACTACGAGCGGGACCTGCCCGGGGTGTACCGGGCCGCGTCCCTGTGCCTGAACATGACCAGCCCGCTTCTGCCCTCTGGCCTGACCCAGCGCCATTTCGACGTCTGGGCCGCGGGCGGGTTCCTGATCACCGACCAGACCCCGGGCCTGGGCCTTTTTCCCGCGGACCTGGTCCGCGAGGTCGTGTTCCGGACCCCGGCGGACATCCCGAACCTGGCCCGGGCGCTGCTCAGAGACCCGGCCCGCCGCCTGGAGATCGGCGCGGCCTGGCGGGCCTTGGTGCTCAGGGGGCACACCTACGCGCACCGGGCGGCGCGGGTCCTGTCGGCCGCGGGCCCTCAGCGCTGACGGCCCGGGCCTTGACCCGCGCCGGTTTTGGCCCCACAATGGGCTTGTCGCGGGTCTGGAAAACGGTTACAAGTCCGGTCTTGCGCTCGATCGGGGACGTAGCTCAGCTGGGAGAGCGATGCGTTCGCAACGCATAGGTCGTGGGTTCAAATCCCATCGTCTCCACCAGAAAAACAAGGGGTTATGGGCAACATCCATAACCCCTTTCTGATTGTTGAGGCATTGAGACAGCGGTCTTGTTGTGGCTGTTGCTCGAAGCTCGATCCAAAAAGAGCCGCCCTGCTTGCGTCCCGCCAGACCAGTTCTGAAGGTCTCGCGGATACCGGCCCGGGAGCCTCAACCCGGCCGCCTGACGACGTTTTGTCCCGGGGGGCAAGCAGCGCGATTAAATAAAATATAGACCAGGCGAAGCATGGAGCCAACTGGGCCCCGGAACGGGTTGACCCGGCCGAGGCCCGGCACGAACTGGTGCTGAAGGACCAATTTGACAAGACCCGTCGCCTCGCCTGGGGCGGTGTAGAGTTTTCCTGGACACCGAATTGAGGGCAGGGAGGACCCATGCGGGGGGCTCCAGTTGCCCAAGGCCCTGGAAACGAGCCAGCAAGAAAAAACTACTCACCAAGGCCGGCGCTGTTAATCCCGTCATGCCCGGGGAGTTGGCAAACAACGCCCCCGCTTTGCCCAATCCCCTGAGCACGGAGAAGAGGTTCAGGGATTCTCTGGCAGCCGGGCTCCTCGACAAGGCCATAATGGTCTACCGGGAGCTGAAGATCAACCCGGCCAAGGCCGAAGCCTGAAAAAGCTCCGCAGCCAGATCGCCCGCCTGCTTCACCGTGTCCGGCAAGAACTGCCATAGCGCGTGGTCATGGCCGCGCTCTTGTGCGTGAGCAGCTCGCTGTCCAGCGTGAGCTTGCCGGAGTTGGCCAGGGTCAAGGCCTAATGGTGTCGCAAGCCCTGGAAAATACGGAAGCGCTCCGGCAGCTCGGCCGCCTGCTTGATGCGGTCTGCGGCCTTGGAGTCTGTGCGCAGCCCGCCGCCCCTGCCCGGGAAGAGATACGGGCTGCCCGGGAATCGCTCGTTGCGCCAGGCGATCTGGCCTTCCAGTGTCTGCCGGGCAACGGGGTTCATGGGGATCGAGACGGTCTTGCCGCCCTTGGGCGAGCGGATCGTGATGAGCCCGACATGGAAATCCAGGTCCCGATCCTGGAGCTTGAAGATTTCGCCCCGGCGCAGGCCTGTGAACATGGCCATATCCACCAAGAAAAACAACGGGTTGCAGCAATGGGGCGGTGACCAGTTTTGTTTGCCTGCGCCGGGGGTTGAAACCCTGCCAAGCCTGCACTGCGTCCCGGACAAGGCTCAGTGCGGGCAGGGCCAAGACAAGCCGCATGAAGCCGCGCCTTGCATGGCTTACTCCGCTCCGCCGGGCCGCGGGGCCCCGCTCCGGTCCCTGTCCGGCTTTGTCTCCGGCTCCAGGGCCAGGCCCTGCCCCTGCTTGGCGAATATCTCCTCCCGGGTCGCCTCCAGGGCCACGAAGCGCCGGCTGGTGGACGGGTGCGTTGTGCTGCGGCCGATGGACTCAGGGTTCTCCGAAGCCATGCGCCGCCAGAGATCGGGCGCGTTCTGGATGTCGTAGCCGGCCCGGGCCATGTAGTACAGGCCCACATAGTCGGCTTCCTCCTCGAACTCTTGGGAGAACATCTGCCCCCCGGCCCGGGCAAAGGCCCCGCCCGTGTTCACCCCGAGCAGCCCGGCCACGAGACCGTCGAATATCGCCCCTATCAGCCGGTTGCCCTGCTGGGCCTTGATGTGTCCCATGCCGTTGTGGGCCAGCTCGTGGCACAGGACCAGGGCCAACTCCTCGTCCTTGGCGCAGAACCTGAGCAGGCCCTGGAACACGTAGATGTTTTGGCCGTCGGCCAAGGCGTTGACCTGGCTTGAGCTGACCAGCAGGGCCACGCAGTCGCAGGCCGGCCTGGGCTCCTCGGTCGCATAGGCCACCTCGATCCCGCGCAGGACCCGGAAGCTCAACGGGCCCTGCCCGGTCCAGGCCCTATAGGACTCCAGGAACTCGGCCAGGCCCTGCTTGGAGGACGTGTCCGGCCGCTGGCCGTTGATCGAGAGCACCAGATCGCCTTCCTGCAGTCCGGCCAGGTCCGCGGGGCTTTTTGGGGCTATCCGGACCACGGTCAGATAGTCGTCGTTCAGGCCGTACACCTCCCGGTAGGCCTGGACCCAGGCCTTGTCGTCCACGAACCGAGGGTGGAACAGGGTCAGGCCGAGGTAGCCCTTTTTCTTTTCGCACAGCCCTGCGTTGCAGACGATGATCCGGCCAAAGACCTCTTCAATGCGGTCCAGCTTCTCGTCTTCGTCCTGAACGGCGAGCACGCGCTGCCGGGCGGCCTCCTTGGCCGTCAGGGCGGGGTCTATGCTCGGCCTCAGCGTGCGCGGGGCGCAGGCCCCGGCCAAAAACGCCAGCCCGAGAACAAGCAGCCATGCGCGCATGGGCGTCTCCTTAAGCCTTGCCCGGCCTTGCCCGACGCCGGCCGGGGCGCCAACTTTAAAGCCTGCATCCGCCTTTCGGGAACAATCAACCCCCCGCGCGGCAGCCCTGTTATTCTGCCGCTATATCAAGACGGGAAGGAAGACAATAGGCGCGTTCTTTTTTTCCGCCCCTTGGGCCCAGGGGATGCGAAACAGGCCCGGGCAGATCGCCCGGGCCTGTTTTTATGTCCCATGTTGGAATGGACCCTATTCGATCGGGTAGCCGGCCTTTTCCCAGGCCTGCCAGCCCCCGGCGATGTTGACCGCCTTTTTGTAGCCCATGCGGTTCAGGGCCCGGCAGGTCAGGCAGGCCCGGCCCCCGGTCTTGCACATGACCAGGATGTTGGCTTCCTTGTTCGGAATCTTCTTGTCGATCTTGAACTCGACCAGGCCGCGGGGCAGGTTGATGGCCCCGGGCACGTGGCCCATCTTGTACTCCTTGTCCTCCCGGCAGTCCAGGCAGAGGTAGCCGCCCTGGTCCAGGCATTTCTTGGCCTGCTCAGGGCTGATCTCCGTTATCTGGGACTTGGCCTCCTTGACCAGGTCGTCCGCGGTCATGTCCTTGGCCTGGACCGCTAGGCCGAGGCCGAGAACGAGCCCTAAAACAAGGGCCGACACCAATGGAATGCGTCTCATAATACCCCCCTCATGTTGATGGTCTGTTTCCCGGGCCGGACCAAAGGCCGCTCCAGGGGTCCGACCCGTGTTCGTCGCCTAGGGCTTGACCGGCTCGGGTATGGCCTTGGCCGGAACGATCACCTCCTTGTTGGCCTGGACATACCTGGGCCAGACGTCCTCCTGGCGCAAAAACAGCGCCTTGTTGCCGTGGCACGCGTTGCAGGTCTTGTTCTGCGGGGTCTTGCGCTGGATGTTGTGCGGCGCGGCCAGCTTCCAGGTCGGCACGGAGTCGAAGCCGGGCAGGCCGGAGTCCACGTAGAACTTGAAGGACTGCTGGTCTATGGGGATGTGCCTCAGGGTGACGTACTTCTGGGGCCTGTCCTCGCTGGGCAGGGGATTGAACCCGATCTTGAAGTCCAGGTCGGATTTCTCGCACTTGAAGTACTTGTAGCCCTGCTTGTCCTTGCCGAAGTGGCAGTTGTAGCAGTTCTTGTAGGCCACGGAGTGGCAGACCTGGCAGCTGACCAGGTCCTTGTGGGTCTGGTGCTGCTCGGCGTTGGGCGCCTGATCCTTGAGTATCTCCTGGTGGCAGTCGAGGCACCTGGGCCTGTTGGCCACACTGAAGCGGTCGGCGTACTTTTTCCCGTCGCCGTGCATCTCGGCCGCCTGGTGGCACTTGGTGCACTTGAAGTACTTTGTCTTGTGCACGTCCGGGGGCAGGCCCGGGTTCTTGCCGTAATACTCCTTTTGCATCCGGCTGCCGTGGCAGGCGGTGCAGGTCAGGGCCTCGGGCGCCCGCTTGAGGAACAGGTGGCCCTCCAGCAGGCCGCCCTCCACGGCCTCGGGCCGGCTGACGTGGCATTGGCCGCAGCTGCTGTGGCAGGATTGGCAATGGGCCTGCCTGGCCTTGTCCACCTTGGTCCGGCCGGGCTCGTCCGGACCGGCGCGCCTGTCGATGACCGTCTTGAACGGGGCCAGGCCGACGTGCAGGCTGGTCCCGGACGCGGCGCAGATCTCCGGATGGCAGTCCCCGCAGGCCTTTGTCGGGTCCGGATAGGTCGGGTCCTTGACCACGCCCTTGTGCGCGGTCTTCCAGTCCGGGTCCGCGGGATTGCCGCCGTGGCATTCATGGCAGCCGATGGGGCCGTGGTTCTCGTCCTCGGCCAGGGCGCTGTCCACAAATATCTTTTCGTGCGGAGCCAACTGCTCCACCTCTCCGCCTCAGCCCTCGCCCTCGGTTTCAGCCGACTTGCCCGGCGTGCCCTTGTCTTGCCTGGCCACGTCCCGGCAGATGTCTATCAGCTTGCGGGCGCTGGTGTGGCACTTGAAGCACTCGCTGGTCTCCGGGCCCGCGGCCCGGGCCGGCTCGATCCGGCCGAACACGAGCACACAGCCGAGCGCCGCCAGAACAAAGACCCCTGTTAGCCCTGGTTGTTTCATCTCCCCCTCCCTTGGCCGTGGTTCAAAGGCCGCTGCCCCGGGTCCTGACTTGCGGCCGGGCGCGGCCTGGTCCGCGGCTCAACCAGGCAACAGCAAATCGCGGGCCACAAATCGGCCCGGCCAAGGGATTGATTCCAACCCGGAAGGATAGCTCGATGTTTGGCCTCGATCGCCGCCCAAGGGCCTCGGGCGGCGATCGAATCAGGGAACGATATGCCCCGGTTGACACAATGCCGGGGAACAATCCGCACCTTTTTTATCCAAAAAAGGGTCCTTGGCCTTTACGCGTGTCCTTGAAGGTGGCATATAGGCCAATGACCGGCATCCCTGCGGGTGAGGCCGGTCCTGCGAGCGGCCCTGTCCATCGGGCGGGCCAAGGGGGCCTCATGCAGGTGCTTGACCGCGAAGCCAGTCATCAGCGGATCATCCTGGACAGCATCGCCGAGGGGGTGTTCACGGTTGACCTTGACTGGCGCATAACCTCGTTCAACCGGGCGGCCGAGGAGATCACCCTGGTGCCGCGCCAAAAGGCCATCGGCCGGGCCTGCCACGAGGTGTTCAGGGCCGAGGTGTGCAGGAGCGAATGCATGCTGCGCCGGACCCTGGCCACGGGCCGGCCGGTCAGGAACAAGGCCGTGTACATCCTGCGCGCGGACGACAGGCGCATCCCGATCAGGGTGAACACCAACCTGCTGACCGACATCGAGGGCCGGGTCGTGGGCGGGGTGGAGACCTTCAGGGACCTGTCCGCGATCCAGGAGCTGCGCAAGGAGCTCAACAAGCGGCACGGCTTCGACGACATCATCGGCAAGAACGAGGCCATGCTCAGGTTGTTTTCGCTCCTGCCGCGCATCGCCTCCAGCGATACCACGGTGCTCATCGAGGGGGCGACCGGCACGGGCAAGGAGCTGGTGGCCAGGGCCCTGCACAACAACAGCAAGCACTGCAAGGGGGCGTTCATCCCGGTCAACTGCGGGGCCCTGCCCGTGAACCTCTGCGAGTCCGAGCTCTTCGGGTACGCGGCCGGCGCGTTCACCGACGCCAAGAAGGACAAGCCGGGCCGCTTCGCCCTGGCCAAGGACGGGACCATATTCCTGGACGAGATCGGCGACATCGCCCTGCCGGTCCAGACCAGGCTGTTGCGCGTCCTGGAGGAGAAGGTCTACGAGCCCCTGGGCTCGACCAAGAGGATCAAGACCAACGCCAGGGTCGTGGCCGCGACCAACAGGGACATCGAGGACCTGGTTCGTCAGGGCCGTTTCCGCGGCGACCTGTACTTCAGGCTCAACGTGATCAGGCTGTCCTTGCCTCCGATTGAGGAGCGCAAGGAGGACATCCCCCTGCTGACCGAGCATTTCGTAAGCCGGTTCAATCACTTGACCGGAAAAAAGATCATGGGCCTGTCCCCCGGGGCCATGACCGCGTTCATGCTCTACGACTGGCCGGGCAACGTGCGCGAGCTGGAGAACGCCGTGGAGCACGCCTTTGTCCTGTGCCAGGACCGGCTCATCGATCTCAAGCATTTGCCGGGGCAGATGCTCCCCGGCCGCGACGCGCAGTCGCAGCCCGCGCCGGGCCTGACCCTGATGGACGTGGAAAGGCGCGCCATCCAGGCGGCGTTGATCAGGAGCGGCGGGAAAAAAATGATCGCGGCCCGCGAGTTGGGCATCGACAAGAACACCCTGCGCCGCAAGATCAAGCGCCTGGGCATCCAGGCCAGCGGGACCGGCTGAGGCCGGGCCTCGGCGGTCCGAAGCGCCGAGCGCTGAAAACAGCGGCCAAGCCATTGGGGGGCAGCCGCGCCAGGTTATACCTGCCGGCCCAAGTTGGCCTTTGCCGCCAAGGGCATGAAAAGACGGGGCCGAGTTCGAGGAGTGAAGCACGATCCGTGGTCCAGGGCTGCGGCCAAATGGACATTCGTCCCCGGGTGGCGACAACGGGGTCCTGTCGCCCAGGGATGTTGAGGGCCAGAGTGCCGCTGCCCGGCTATGCTTATGAAACACGAAGGGATAGTGTTAAAAATTTGTTGACATGGCCCAAGGAGGGGATTAACTGAACAGTAACCCCTCTGGTCGGGCCTGTGCCCGCCAGACCCCGGCTCCCGGTGGAGCCGGACTTGAAAGAAACGGCCCGCCAGACAGCGGGCTTTTCTTTTTAAAACGAGATTGATTATGGATAGAGTGATAGCCTTCGTAGATGGATTTAACGTATACCATTCCTTGGATGGTGTTTGTGACGAATATAAGTGGCTAAACTACTCTGCGCTTGCAAATGCTTTTATTGCGAAAAGTAAAGAGCGGTTACGCAAGATATATTATTTTTCTGCCCTGGCAAAATGGAATTCCGACAAGGTTTCTAGGCATCAAAATTATATTAGAGCCCTAGAGTTTTCAGGTGTAGATATTGTACTTGGAAAATTTAAAAAGGTAACAAAAAGATGTAGGGCTCTTTGCAAGCGGGAATATTCAACCTTTGAGGAAAAAGAAACTGATGTTAATATAGCTATCTACTTATTAAAATTAGCCATGCTCGATGAATATGATAAAGCTATTATATTTAGCTGTGATAGTGACCTGGTTCCAGCGGTGAAAGCTGTACGCCAAGTAGCGCCTCAGAAGCATATTCAAGTTATAATACCTTATAATAGATCAGCCGAAGATTTGAAAAAACACTGTGATTCCGCGGCGAGGATCAAAAGGAAACACTTGGCCAGGAGCCAGTTCCCAAATCCGCTGGTAATTGATGAGCAGAAGGGCAGCCAACTGATGAAACCTGCTTCTTGGGCCTGATCGGCCACAAGGGCCCTCTGTTGTTTGGGCGGGTCGGAGGCGGAACAAGGTCAAGCTCGGTCGTGCATCTCGCCCTGGGCTGCGCTCAAAGGGGCTTTCGTTCCCCGGCGCGGCAAGAAAGGGCTTGGTTTGGGGCCGGGCCGCAGGGCCGGTCGCGCCCGCCTTCGGACCTGGGGATGGGGGCGCCTTGATTCGGTTGCGAAGCACTTGGAAACCAAGGGCCATGACCCGGACAAGACCTTTGCCGCTCCAGCCGAGCCCTTGCAAAGAGGAAGTTCAGGCCCTGTGGATTTGATCGTCGCCCTTGAGGCCCAAGTCCTTGAGCCCGCCGGAGCTTTTCCCCGCCCCTGGACATTTCCCCTTTTCTCCGGGCCTGACAGCCCTTATGCTGGCCCCGGCGGGCCTGGTCCCGTTCATCAGAGCCGCGAGGTGATTTTCGTGAAGTCCACCTTCTGGATAATGCTGGCCCTGGCCCTTTTGGCGAGCTTTCTGGCCTTCAGAAAGGGCCCGGACCTGGCCCTGGAGGGCCTCAAGGACGGCGGGGGCATGCTCCTCGACATCCTGCCCATCCTCATACCGGCCTTCATCCTGGCCGGCATGATGACCAAGGTCGTGCCCCCGGACCTGCTGGGCAGGTGGCTGGGTCAGGAGTCCGGACTGCGCGGCCTGCTCACCGGCACCTTGGCCGGGGCCCTGGCCCCGGGCGGCCCGTTCGTGCTCTTCCCCATCCTGGCGGTCCTGCTCAAGGCCGGGGCCTCGGCAGGCGCGGTCATGGCCTTTTTGAGCTCCTGGGCGCTCATGGCCGCGCACCGGACATTGATCTTCGAGGTGCCCATCATGGGCTGGCGCTTCACCCTCTGCCGCCTGGCCGCGAGCCTGGTGTTCCCGATCCTGATCGGCCTGGTCGGCCAGCTGCTCTGGGACCGGGCGGCCGGGGCCTAGCCGCGGCCGGCCAGAAACCCTTCGACCTTGTTCCTGGACTCCCGGGTGCCCAGGCCGCGCAGGTCCCGGTGCAGCCCCTGGCAGTCGGCCATGGACAGCCGGCGGGTGACGGAGTTGGCGTAGACCTGGTCGCGGGCGTGGGGGAACTCGCCCCGGGCGGCCGGGATTTCCTCCTTCAACGCGATCTTGCTGTGGATCAGGCTGCGCGCGGCCAGCAGGCCGAGCCTTTGGCCCCTGTGTCCGGGCCTGAAGGTCAGAAGCAGGGTGAGCACGTCGCCCGGGCCAAGGGCCTGGGCCCGGCCGCACAGGGCCCTGAACACCGGACCAAGGGGCAGGGCGCAGGCCAGTTTGATTTTGGGCCCCAACAAGCGCTTGAGTTCCCGGAGCAGGTAGATGTGGATGTAGCCGGCCTCCACAAAGGCCGCGCCCATACCCCTTGCCAGGCGCGCGAGCGAGCTTGCGCGCATCGCGTCCCTGAGCCTGCCCCGGGCCGCGTCGGCCCCGGCGAACTCGATGACCGCGGCCACGGCCTCGGAGAACGAGGGGCCGATGGATTTCTTGTAGAAGTCCACGAGGGTCCGGGTCCAGGCCCGCTCGGCCCGGTACACCGGGGCCAGGTCCGGGTCGGCCAGCACGTCCCCGGGGCCCGCGCCGCTGCCCAGGAGTTCATGCACGGCCATGAGCCGGTCCATGAACGGGTCGACCTGGAGCACGGCCTTGCCCTGGCCGAACAGCCGCCTGGCCAGGTCGCAGGTTCGCCTGGCCAGGACCGGGTACTCGAAGTCCACGCCGAGCAGGTACTCGTCCACCTCCAGGCGGCCGGAGAGCATGTCCGCGAAGCCCGGGGTCTCGGGCTCCTCCAGGATGACCGCGTCGTGGCCCTGCATGAGCCGCGCGGCCCGGTCCAGGGCCTCGGGCCGGTGCGGGTAGAGGGCCACGGTGATCCGGTCGGCCATGGCCGCAGCCCCCTAGCTGCGGGGCAGCATGGCCAGGAGCCTGGGCAGGACCGCTTCCGGGCCCAGGTCCGCAAGGCAGGGCGGCGGGTCGCCCAGGGGGCAGGCGTTCAGGTTGCAGGGCTGGCAGTCCAGGCCCAGGGACACGTCCTCGTGGTTTGGGCCGGGGTAGGTCCAGGCGTCGCTGGTCGCGCCGCGCACGGTCAGGGACGGGGTGTCCAGGGCCACGGCGAAGTGCCTGGGCGCGGAGCAGTTGCCGAACTGCAGCCCGGCCCGCTGGATGAGCGCGGCCATCTGGCGCAGGCCGACCACCTCCTGGGGCAGGATCATGCGCCCGGGCCGCGCGCTCGCGTTAAGGACCCTTTCAGCCGTGCCCCGCTCGCCCGGGCCGTAGAGCAGCAGGAACCTGAGCCTCGGCTCGGCCTCCACGGCCAGGTCCAGGACCCGGGCGAAATGAGTGGCCGGCCAGCGGCGCGTGGGCCTGCGGTGGGTCGGGTCCACGGTCACCAGGACCTCTCCGGGCCCAAGGCCGCGCTCGGCCAGGTACTTGTCGGCCCAGGCCGCCTCGGCCTGGCTCAGGTACATGCGCGGCCTCTGGCCCTGCCACTCAAGCCCCAGGGCGGACAGGACCCCGGCCTTGCACTGGGCCGCGTATGGCCCGCCGTGCGGGGCCCAGTGGGTGTACAGCCAGCGGTTGTACCACGGCGGCTCAAAGGTCAGCTTGACCTTGGCCTTGCTGAACATGAGCATCCAGCGGCAGCGGGGGAGCTGCTGGAAGTCGATGATCAGATCGAACCCGGCCCGGCCGACCCTTTTGTAGAACGCGAGGCTGTCCCAAAGGCCCAGGGACTTGTCGACCTCGAAGACCCCGGCCACGTCGGGGTTGTTTTCGAGCACCGGCGCGCACTTCTTCTCGGTGTACACGTGGATCGAGGCCTTGGGGTACCTGGCCTTGAGCATGCCGATGGCCGGGGTCAGCAGGACCACGTCGCCGATCTGCCGAAGCTGGCAGAGCAGGATGCGTTCGGGCTCGAAGCCCTTGAGCCTGGACAGGTCCATGGAGTGTTCCTTTTGGGCCGTTTGCCGGGTACGCCTTCAGTAATTGCAGAACCCGGGTTAGGCAAGCCCCTTGGCCGCGATTGTCTTTGGCCGGAGGTGGTGGTAGATATTCGGCGTCGCGGCCGGCTGGCGTTCGGCCGCGGCGAATCAGCGACACAGGAAGGACTGGATGAGCCGATCATTCGCGCAAGGCTATCTCGAGGCCCTGAAGCGGACCTGCGACCGGCTTTCGCTCGCCGAGTTCGAGGCCGTGGTCAACGCCCTGGCCGAGGCCTACAGGGCCGGGGCCCGGATATTCGTCATGGGCAACGGCGGCAGCGCGTCCTGCGCCTCGCACCTGGCCTGCGACCTGAACAAGGGCGTGAGCTTCGGCCGGGACAAGCGCTTCAGGGTCATCAGCCTGAACGACAACGTGCCCACCATGTTGGCCTATGCCAACGACTGCTGCTACGAGGACATCTTCGTGGAGCAGCTCAAGAATTTTTTGAGCCCCGGGGACCTGGTCATGGGCATATCCGGCAGCGGCAACTCCGAGAACGTGCTCCGGGCCGTGGACTTCGCCGCCCGGGCCGGGGCCGCGACCGTGGCCCTGACCGGGTTCGACGGCGGCAGGCTGGCCAAATTGGCCGCCACGGCCCTGGTCGTGCCGGCCCAGGACATGCAGATCGTCGAGGACCTGCACCTGGTGGTCACGCACATGATCATGCGCAGGTTCATGGAGATTTTGGCCTCGGACGAGAGTTGATGCGCCCCCGAGAACACAGGCCCCGCCAGGCCGTGATCCTGGCCGGGGGCAGGGGGACCAGGCTCAGACCCCTGACCGACTCCCTGCCCAAGCCCATGATCCCCTTCCACGGCCGCCCGTTCCTGGAGTACCTGGTCGAGCAGCTCAAGAATCAGGGCTTTGAGCGCGTGCTGATGCTTCTGGGCTACCTGCCGGAAAAGATTCGGGAGCACTTCGGGGACGGCTCCGGGTTCGGCCTGCGCGTGGACTACTCGGTGACCGCGGTGGACAACGACACCGGGACCAGGCTCAGGCTGGCCAGGGACCTCGTGGACGAGCGCTTCCTGCTCATGTACTGCGACAACTACTGGCCCATGGACTTCGACAGGATGTGGGCCGGATACCTGGACATGGGCGTCCCGGCCCAGGTCGTGGTCTACGCCAACAAGGACGGCTACACCAGGGACAACCTCAGGGTCGGCCCGGACAACCTGGTCGAGGTCTACGACAAGACCAGGACCGCCGAGGGCCTAAATGGCGTGGACATCGGGTTCGTGATCATGGACCGGGACCTGCTCGGGCTCATACCCGAGGCCGACGTCAACTTCGAGGCCGCGGTCTACCCCCGGCTGGTGGCCGACAGGGGCCTGGCCGCCTACCTGACCGAGCACCGCTACTACTCGGTGGGCGACCAGGCCAGGCTCGGCCTGACCGAGGAGTTCCTGAGGCGCAGGCCCGCGGTCATCCTTGACCGGGACGGGGTTTTGAACGTAAAGCCTGCCAAAGCCCGCTACGTGACCAGGCCCGATGAGTTCGTCTGGCTGCCGGGCGCCCTGGAGGCGGTCCGGCTGCTCAAGCGGGCCGGGTATTTGGTCCTGGTGGTCTCGAACCAGGCCGGGATCGCCCGGGGCGAGATGACCGGCCAGGACCTGGAGGCCGTGCACCGAGCCATGCGCGCGGATCTCAGGGCCCAGGACGCGGACGTGGACGCGATCTACGTCTGCCCGCACGGCTGGGACGAGGGCTGCGAGTGCCGCAAGCCCAAGCCCGGCATGCTCTTCCAGGCCCAGCGGGAGTTCTGCCTGGATTTGAGCCGCACGCCCTTTGTCGGGGACGACGAGCGCGACGTGCAGGCGGGCCGGAGCGCGGGCTGCCCGACCTATCTGGTCGGCGGCGGAAAAAGGCTTATCGACGTGGTCCGCAGCGACATCCTGGGCCCGGACGCCGGGTCGGCCGGGCGATCATCATTATAAGATCATAAGGAAACGAAAACCAATGACTCGGGCCAAAGAGAGCATAAAGAACGTCCTGGTCACGGGCAACATGGGCTACATAGGCTGCGTGCTGACCCCGGAGCTGGCCGCCCGCGGCTGCCGGGTGATCGGCTACGACACCGGGTTCTTCGGCCCGGAGTGCCAGGTCTGCGAGTTCGACCCCCGGGTCGAGCGCCAGATCATGAAGGACACCCGCGAGGCCGCGCCCGCGGACTTCGAGGGCGCGGACGCGGTCATCCACCTGGCCGCCCTGTCCAACGACCCCTTGGGCGAGCTGGCCCCGGAGATGACCGAGGAGATCAACTACCAGGCGACCATGCGCCTGGCCGAGGCGGCCAAGAAGGCCGGGGTCAGGCGTTTTGTCTACGCCTCGTCCCAGAGCATGTACGGGGTCTCGGACACCAGCCGCGAGCTGGACGAGGACGACTCCGAGAAGAACCCGGTGACCGCCTACGCCAAGACCAAGTGGCGGGCCGAGTGCGACCTGAACGGGCTCTCGGGCCCGGGCTTCATGGTCACCCATTTTCGGCCGTCCACGGTCTTCGGGCCGAGCCCCAGGCTGCGCTGCGACATCGTGTACAACAACCTTCTGGCCTGCGCCTTCACCACCGGCGGCATCGAGATCAAGAGCGACGGCACGCCCTGGCGGCCGGTCATCCACATCAAGGACGTGTGCTCGGCGTTCATCGCCGGGCTCACCGCGGACAGGGACCTCCTGGACCGCCAGGCCTTCAACATCGGGATCAAGGACGGCAACTACACCGTGCGCCGGATAGCCGAGGCCGCGCAGCGCGCCGTGCCCGGCAGCACGCTGGTGTTCACCGGCGAGCACGGCCCGGACTCGCGCACCTACCGGGTCGGGTTCAACAAGATATTGACCAGGCTCAAGGACCACTTCCGGCCCGAATGGGACCTGGCCTCGGGCGGCCGGGAGCTGGTCGGGTTCTTTCAACAGGTCGGCCTGACCGAGGACGACTTCCGGGGCCAGAGGTGCAACCGCCTGCCCAGGCTCAAGGCGCTCATGGCCGCGGGCGACCTGGACGACAGGCTCAGGTGGAGGGCGTAGGCGGCATGCGGGCCATAGATCGCTGCCGGGGATGCTCGGGCAAGGGCATCGAGCCCTTCTTCGACCTCGGGATGCAGCCCCTGGCCAACGCCCTGGCCCGCGACCGGGCGGCCGCGGACCCGGTCCACCCCCTGTCCCTGTCCTGGTGCCCGGACTGCGGCCTGGTCCAGCTCAACCACACGGCCGACCCGGGCGAATTGTTCAGCGAGTATGTCTGGGTGACCGCCTCCTCGAGCACGGCCAAGGCCTATGCCGAGAGGTTCTGCGACCGGGTCCTGGACCTGGCCGGGGACGCGGTCCGGGGGGGCTACGTCCTGGAGGCGGCCAGCAACGACGGGACCTTTCTCAAGCCCTTCCAGGCCCGGGGCCTGCGCGTGCTCGGCGTGGACCCGGCCAGGAACATCGCGGACCTGGCCGTGGCCGACGGCGTGCCGACCGAGAACGCCTTTTTCGGCCGCAAGTCCGCGGAACGGATCGTTTCCGAGCACGGCCTGCCGGCCGTGGTCTTTGCCCGCAACGTCCTGCCGCACGTGGCCGACCCCCACGACTTTGTCGAGGGCCTCAGGCTCTGCGCGGGCGAGCGCGGCCTGGCGATCATAGAGGTCCACTACGCCAAGGCCATCCTGGACGAGCTGCACTACGACTCCATCTACCACGAGCATCTGTGCTACTTCACCCTGCAGAGCCTGGAGCGGCTGCTCGAGGCCCACGGCCTGTTCGCGTTCGAGGCCATGATCAGCCCGATAAGCGGCGGCTCGGTGGTCCTGTTCGCCCGGGGCGTCCGGGCCGAGAAGGGCCCGGTCCTTGCGGGGCTCGAATCCGCGGAGCGCGCCGAGGCGGTCAACGACCTGGCGCGCTGGCGGGAGTTCGCGGACAAGGCCCTGCGCCACAGGGAGCTGCTCGTGGGTCTGCTGGAGCAGGAGGCCGAGGCCGGACGCAGGGTCGTGGGCTACGGGGCCTCGGCGCGCAGCTCGACCATGCTCAACTTCTGCGGCCTGGGCCCGGACAGGATCGCGGCCGTGGCCGACCAGAACCGGCTCAAGCAGGGTTTTTTCACGCCCGGCACGCACATCCCGATCCTGGCCCCGGAACAGGTCATGGCCCAGGGCCCGGACACCGTGGTCGTGCTGGCCTGGAACTTCATGGACGAGATAGGCGATTTGCTTTGGGACCGCTTCGGGTTCAGGGGCGGGATCATCGCGCCGCTCCCGTTCCCGCCCAGGAAAACGGACATCCGGGAGGTGAGAGGTGGCTGAACACTCGGGCCCGATAATTGGGGTGGTCATAAGGCCGCTTGGGAGGATCCCGGACGAGCGCGGGACCATCATGCACGGGGTGCGCAGCGACAACAGCCTGAGCCCGTTCGGCGAGGTCTACTTCAAGAAGCTCTACTTCGGGGTGGTCAACGGCTGGCACGTGCACGAGACCCTGTTTCTGAACTACATCTGCGTGCAGGGCATGATCAAGCTGGTGCTCTACGACCTGCGGCCGGACTCGCCCACCAGGGGCGCGCTCCAGGAGATATTCTTCGGGGACGACAACTACTGCCTGGCGCACGTCCCGCCGGGCGTGGCCAACGGGGTCAAGGGCCTGAGCAGCCCGTTCGCGCTCATGTGCAACGTGGCCTCCGAGCCCCACGACCCGTCCATCAGGTACAAACGGATCGACCCCCACAACGGGGAGATACCCTATGACTGGGCGCGCAAGGACTTTTAGGCGGTGAGGGTATTCGTTACCGGAGGCTCCGGGTTCATCGGCGCGGCCGCGGTCAGGCTCCTGGCCGGCCGCGGCCACGAGGCCCTGGCGCTCACGCGCTCTTTGGACCGGGCCCGGCAGAGGCTGGGCGACGCGGCCCAGTTGGTCCAGGGCGACCTCGGGGACATGGATTCCACGGCCCGGGCCATGCGCGGGTTCAGACCCGAGGCCCTGCTGCACCTGGCCTGGGATGGGCTGCCGGACTACTCCCCGGCCGCGAGCGCCCGCAACCTGACCCTGGGCCTCGGGGTCTTCGACCTGGCCGCGGACGCGGGCTGCCGGAGCATCGTCTCGGCCGGGACCTGCTGGGAGTACGCCTCCAGGCGGGGCTGCCTGGCCGAGGGCGACGCGCTTCTGGGCGCGTCCCCGTTCCCCGCGGCCAAGAACGCCCTGCGCTTCATGGGCGAGGCCGCGGCCCGGCACAGGGGCCTGGGGTTCTGCTGGCTGAGGCTCTTTTTCGTCTACGGCCCGGGCCAGCGCCGGACCTCGCTCGTGCCCCTGGTCATGGACGCGGTCAGGCGGGGCCGCAGGCCGGAGCTCAAGTCCCCGGGCAACAGGAACGACTTCATCTACGTACAGGACGCGGCCCTGGCCCTGGTCCTGGCCCTGGAAAAGGCCCCGGCCGGGCCGGTGTACAACGTGGGCTCGGGCCGGGCCGAGAGCGTGGCCGAGGTCGCCAGGATGGCCTGCCGGGCCATGGGCGCGGACTGCGACTGGGAGCCCTGGCCCGAGGCCGAGGCCAGCGAGGACTTCTGGGCGGACACGGCTCTGGCCCGACGGGACCTCGGGTTCGTCCCGGCCTTTGACCTCGCCCGGGGCCTGGCCGAAACCGCAACACAGGACAACGGGTGACAAGGTGATCATCTCCCGCACGCCCATGCGCCTCAGCTTCATGGGGGGCGGCTCGGACTTGGCCGTGTACTACCGCACGGCCCCGGGTTCCGTGGTCAGCACGGCCATCGACCGCTACATCTACATCACCGTGAACAAGAAGTTCGACGACCTGATCCGGGTCAGCTACTCCAAGACCGAGGTCGTGGACCGCGTGGACAAGGTCGAGCACAACATCATCCGCGAGGCCCTGAAGACCGTGGGCGTGGACCGGGGCGTGGAGATCGTCTACATGGGCGACATCCCCCTGGGCTCGGCGGGCATCGGCCTGGGCTCGTCGAGCAGCCTGGCCGTGGGCGTGCTCAACGCCCTGTACGCCTACACCGGCAGGCACGCCGGGGCCGAGACCCTGGCCCGCGAGGCCTGCCGCATCGAGATAGACACCCTCGGCCACCCCATGGGCAAGCAGGACCAGTACGCCGCGGCCTACGGGGGCATGAACTTCATGCAGTTCAACGCGGACGGGTCCGTGTTCGTGGATCCGGTCATCTGCGCCCGCCAGGGCAAGGACGAGCTGAACAGCCGGCTGCTGATGTTCTACACCGGGGTGGAGAGGATATCCTCCGGGATACTGGCCGAGCAGGAGGGCAACATAGAGGCCAACCGCGCCTATCTGGACCGGATGGTCGCCATGTCCAGGGACATGCGCGCGGCCATCCGCAACCGGGACTACCCCGCGGTGGGCGGGCTGCTGCACCAGGGCTGGGAGCTCAAGAGGGCCCTGGCCAGCGGGGTGAGCAACCCGGCCATAGACGAGATGTACGGCCGGGCGCGCCGGGCCGGGGCCGCGGGCGGCAAGATACTGGGCGCCGGGGGCGGCGGGTTCCTGCTGCTCTACTGCGAGCCCGAGCGCCGGGAGGCGGTGCGCCGGGAGCTGGCCGGGCTCAAGGAGACCCCCTTCGGCTTCGAGCCCCAGGGCAGCAAGATCATCTACGTCAGCGACTGATTGCGGAGGAAGGCATGAAACTCACCTTGGAGGCCCACGGCCGGACCACCAGCGTGGACCTGTTTTCCCGGCAGGGCCTGGAGCTGGTCGCCGGGCTGTGGGTCAAGCTCTACGCCCAGTACCGGTTCACCCACGACATCACCTGGATGGGCGTGCCCATAATCCAGTTCCCCGAAGACATCATGATGATGCAGGAGCTCATCTGGAAGGTCCGGCCGGACGTGATCGTGGAGTGCGGCTTCGCCCACGGCGGCTCGGCCCTGTTCTACGCCTCGTTCCTGGAGCTCATGGGCAAGGGCAGGGTCATCGGCGTGGACGTGGAGATAAGGCACTACAACCGGATAGCGGTCCAGAACCACCCCATGTCCCAGCGGGTGACCATGATCGAGGGCAGCTCCGTGGACCCGGAGACCGTGGCCCGGGTCAGGTCCCTGATCCGGCCCGGGGACCGGGTCCTGGTCACCCTGGACTCCAACCACTCCAAGGACCACGTCTTAAAGGAGCTCATGATCTACAAGGACCTGGTCAGCCCGGGCTCGTACCTGGTGGCCATGGACGGGGCCCAGGCCCTGGTCTGGGACATGCCCTCGGGCAGGCCGGAGTGGCGCGAGGACAACCCCCTGGCGGCCATCGAGGAGTTCATGGCCCAAAACCACGAGTTCGAGATCGACGAGCACTTCACCCGGCTCCTGGTGACCTCCAATCCCAGGGGCTTTTTGCGCAAGAAGACATAGGGGGCCGAACATGAAGCTTGTGGTCACCGGGGCCGGGGGTTTTCTCGGCCAGGAGCTGGCGAAGAGCTGCCAACGGCAGGGCGTCGAGGTCCTGGGCCTGGACTCGGCCGAGGGCCGGGACTGGGTCCGGGCGGACATCGTCTCGGACGACCTGGCCGAGGTCATGCCCGAGGCCCCGGACGCGGTCGTGCACCTGGCCGCCCTGTCCAGGGACCAGGACTGCCGGGACAACGCCGTTCAGACCTTCAGGGTGAACGTGCTCGGGACCCTGAAGGTCATGGAGGCGGCCCGGAGGAGGAACGCCAAGCAGTTCATCTTCGCCTCCAGCGAGTGGGTCTACGACAGCTTCGACCCCCAGACGCCCAAGACCGAGGACGCGGTCATCGACATCGCCCGGCTCAGCTCGGAGTACGCCCTGTCCAAGCTGGTCGGGGAGGCCAACCTGCGCCAGCAGCACGGCCGCGGGTTCTGCCCGGTGACCGTCCTGCGCCTGGGCATCATCTACGCGCCCAGGGCCGCCAACTGGTCGGCCGTGGAGTCCCTGCTGCACGCCGTGGCCACCAAGGACGAGGTCTCGGTGGGCTCGCTGGCCACCGGGCGGCAGTTCATCCACGTCTCGGACATCGTCTCGGCCATTCTGGCCTCGGTGGGCCTTGAGGGCTTCGAGATATTGAACGTCCAGGGCGACCGGCTGATCACCCTGGGCGAGATCATCGACACGGCCAAGCGGCTGACCGGCAAGGACCCCGGGGTCGTGGAGCTCGACCCGGCCCGGCCGAGCGTCCGCTTCGTGTCCAACGAGAAGATCAAGAGGCTGCTTTCCTGGGCCCCCAAGGTCGGCCTGGAGCAGGGGCTGTTGTCGGTCAAGGAATTTTTGGGACTCTAGGGGCGAGGAGGGGACATGGCCCTGGACCTTGGTCTGGCCCGCGAGGTGCTGCGCCTGCGCCTGGGCATGATGATCATAAACGAGATGTACAAGGCCAAGGCCTTCAAGGTGCCCATCCACCTGGCCATGGGCCACGAGGCCCTGGCCGTGGCCGTGTCCGCGCTCATGGACCCGGACGACGTCCTGGTCTGCTCGCACCGCAACATCCACTACAACCTGGCCCGCAACCCGTCGCTCAAGAGCGAGATCGACGAGTTCCTGCTCAAGGACCAGGGCCTGGCCCAGGGCAGGCTGGGGTCCATGAACCTGGCCAACCCGGCCCGGGGCCTGGTCTACTCCTCGAGCATCCTGGGCAACAACCTCTGCGTGGCCGCGGGCCTGGCCCTGGCCAAGAAGGTCAAGGCCGAGCCCGGCGCGGTCCTGGTGGTCACCGGCGACGGGGCCATGGAGGAGGGCGCGTTCTACGAGTCCCTGGAGTTCATGGCCAGCTACGATTTGCCCTGCCTGGTCCTGGTGGAGAACAACGGCTGGTCCCTGGCGACCAGGATCCACGAGCGGCGCTGCCACATCCACCTGGACCTCTTCGCCCGGGCCTTTGACGCCCCCTACCTGCTCCTGGAGGGCAACGACCCCTACGCCTACCTGGCCGAGCTGCGCTCGGCCAGGGACCTGGCCCTGGCCGGGCCCGGGCCGGTGCTGGTCGAGGCCAGGATGCTCACCCTGGGCGACTGGCGGCTCAAGACCGAGGACTTTCCCGAGGGCAAGTTCATCAACTACCACGCCGGGCCCGCGCCGACCGTGGAGCTGAGCGACTGGCCCCTGATCCGCGCGGACGAGTCCGACCCGCTGCACGTGCTCTGCGGCCTGCTCGGCGAGCAGATGGTCCGGGACATGGCCCTGGCCCTGCGCCGGGACCTGGAGGGGGAGGCGGCATGAACTACGTCCAGCACCTGAACGCCTGCTTCCGGTCCGCGGCCGCGGCCCGCAAGCCCTTTGTGGCCTACGGCCAGAACATCGCCGCCGGGTCCTGCGTCTCCGGCCTGACCCGGGGCGTGGCCGCGGGCCTGGACCAGGTCGCCCTGAATACGCCAAACGCGGAGAACACCCTGGTCGGCGTGGGCTTCGGGCTCATGCTCGGGGGCGTGTCCTCGGCCTACTTCCTCAAGCAGCAGGACTTCCTGCTCCTCGGCCTGGACCAGATAGTCAACACCTACAACTATGTGCGCCAGTCAAGGCCCACGGCCTCCTACAGCATCGTGACCGTGGTCGTGGACTCGGGCTACGAGGGCATCCAGTCCAGCCTGAACAACTTCCACGACTTCTGCTCGTTCGCCCGGGTCCAGGGCTATTGCCTGACCAACAGGCAGGACTCCGAGCTGCTCATACCCCGGCTGTTCAAGGAGCCGGGCTTTAGGATCATCGGGGTGAGCCAGCGCCTGTTCCGCACCGAGGTCCTGGACTTCGAGGCCGGGGCCGAGGCCTGTCTGGGCGGCGAGTTTTTTCGCTACCGGGCCGGGGACCGGGCCACCGTGGCCTGCTGCAACTTCTCCCTGCCCCAGGGCCTGGCCCTGTGCCGAGGCCTGGAGGCCGAGGGGCTCTCGGCCTCGCTGTTCTCGGTGAACGCGGTCCTGCCCTCGACCTGGGACCCGGTCCTGGACGACGCGCGCAGGACCGGCGGCCTGGTGGTCCTGGACGACAGCAAGAGCGCCAACCGTTCGGGCCACAGGCTGGCCCTGGCCGCGCACCAGTCCGGGGCGGTGAAAAAGGTCCTTGTGCGCGAGAGGTCGTTCACGGACCAGGACCTGCGCCCGGCCCCCGAGGTCTTTGAGGTCGAGGTGGGCGACGTGCTGCGCGTTTTGTCCTGAGGCCTAGCCCGCGGGCATCCTTCCGACCAGCTCCAGGATGCGCTCCAGCTCGGCCCTGGAGCGCGCATCAAAGCGCGAGAAGTAGTCCTCGAAGCGCGTGACCCGCTCTTGGTCCCTGAGCTTCTCCATCTCCCAGACCCGTTCGAGGCTCGATTTGTCCACGCGCAGGGCCGCGCCCTGCATGGCCTGTCTCGCGTACTTGGGCAGCTTCTGGAAAAAGGTCTTCTTGGCCGGGCAGTCGCGGGCGTGGCCGAGAAAGGCGTCCACCGATCTTGCGATGTGCCCCTGGGCCTTTTTGGGGTCCATTCCGGTCTTTTGGGCCAGGTACCCGGCCATGGTCGAGCAGAAGCGCGAGAACTCCGGGGCGTGCTCGGGCCCGGTGCAGACGTCGTCCGCCCCGGCCTGGCGCCGGCCCTTCTTGTCCAGGATGCTGGGGACGATCTCGTTTGCGCAGTAGAAGATCGGCAGGACCCGGTGCTTGCCGCACACGGCGTAGGCCATGGCGCTGACCAGCTCGAGCATGACCTCGTTGACCCGTGCGGCCCGGCCCAGGCGCACGAAGTCCCGGGCGTTCTCGGTGCGCAGCACGCTGTAGAAGGTCGGGCTGTAGGGCGCAAAGAGCTGGATGAGGCGCTCCTCGGGCCGGTCAGAGTCTATTTTCACGGCCGCGTCCGACTCGTAGCAGGCCGAGAGCTCGATCTCCCCGCCTTGGGCCTGGATCGCGACCTGCATTCCCTGGGCCGTGGCGTGGTCCGGGTGCTCGTCCAGGAAGCGGACGCAGGTCTCGATGGCCCTCGGCGGGATGAAGCAGTCGTCGGCGCAGAAGACCAGGTACGGGGTGCTGATCTCGTCCAGGGGCCTTTCAAGCTTGTCGATGAAGCGCCAGTCCTTGAAGCTGTAGTAGCGGACATCGAACTCGGCCAGGTGCGGGAAGTCTTTGTTTGTGGAGTCCACGACCACGGTCCCAAGCCCGCTTCCCCGGTAGTAGGTCAGCACGCGCCTGAGCAGCCCGTGCCGGTAGTGGGTGGGGATGACCAGGGTCGCCTTGTCCTCGGGCATGGCTCTTGTCCGTCGGGCTTGGGGTCCGCCTCAGGCCGCGTCGCCGTCCTCGAACTGCATCTTGTACAGCCTGGCGTACAGGGGGCAGGACTCGAGGAGCTCGCGGTGCGCGCCCTTGGCCGCGATGCGGCCGTTTTCCATGACAATGATGGCGTCGGCGTTAAGCACCGTGGACAGGCGGTGGGCGATGACCACGCTGGTGCGGTCGCGCATCAGGTTTTCCAGGGCCATCTGGACCACGCGCTCGGCCTCGGTGTCCAGGGCGCTGGTGGCCTCGTCCAGGATGAGCAGGGGCGGGTTCTTGAGCAGGGCCCGGGCGATGGTCAGCCTCTGCCTCTGGCCGCCGGAGAGCTTGACCCCGCGCTCGCCGATGATTGTTTCGTAGCCCTCGGGCAGGTCCATGATGAACTCGTGGGCAAAGGCGGCCTCGGCCGCGCGGACCACGTCCTGGTCGCTGAACTGGCCCTCGGCGTAGGCGATGTTCTCCCGGACCGTCAGGTTGAACAGGAAGGTCTCCTGGGAGACTATGCCCAGGTTCATGCGCAGGCTCTTTAAGGTGTAGTCGCGCAGGGGCCGGCCGTTGAGCAGCACCTCGCCCTGCTGGACGTCCTGGAACCGGGCGATGAGGTTGGCCAGGGTGGTCTTGCCCGAGCCGCTGGGCCCGACCAGGGCGACCCGTTCCCCGGCGCGGATGCGCAGGTTCACGTCCTCCAGCGCCGGCCGCAGGCCCCGGGGATAGGTGAAGCCCGCGTCCCTGAACTCTAGCTCCCTGAACGGGGGCGTAAACTCGACGCCGCCGTCGTCCTCCACGCGGATGTCCGGGGAGTCCAGGATGTCGAAGACCCGCTCGGCCCCGGCCAGGGCCTGCTGGATCTGGGCGTTGGCGCTGTTCAGGCCCTTGATCGGCTCGTAGAGCATGATCAGGGCGGCCATGAAGGAGAAGAAGGTGCCCGGGGTGGAGTGGCCCTGGATGACCTGCAGGCCGCCGTACCAGAGGACCAGGCCCACGCCGAAGGCCCCGACCAGCTCCATGACCCTGGAGGACATCTCGCTGACGAGCACCTGCTTGAGGCCGATGGCCGTGTACAGCCTGTTCTGGACCTGGAACCGGGCCGCCTCCTTGGGCTCGTTGGCAAAGGCCTTGACGACCTTGATGCCGCTGAAGCCCTCCTGGAGCAGGGTGGTCACGTCCGAGACCTTGGCCTGGGTCTTGCGGCCGAGCTTTCTCAGCCGCTTGCCGAAGTACACGAACGGGTAGACGGCCAGGGGCAGGACCAGCACGGACCAGAAGGCCAGGTAGGCGTCCTGGTAGAAGACCACCCCGATCAGGGCCGCGGAGGTGAATATCTGGCGCACGAACATGACGCTGGACGGCAGGCTGACGCTGATCTGGCCCACGTCGTTGACGATCCGGGACATGAGCATGCCCACCTCGCTCTCGTGGAAGTAGCGCATGGGCAGGCGCACGATCTTGGCGTACAGGTCGTTGCGGATGGCCTCCATGACCCGCATGCCCGAGGCGTTCATGTAGTAGGTCTGGATGAACCGGGCCGCGCCCTTGAGCAGCATGAGCAGGACGTAGGCCGGCGGGATCAGGACCAGGGCGGCGTGGTCCTTGTTGATGAAGATGTCGTCCATGGCCGGCTTGACCAGCCAGGCCGTGCCCGCGGTGCTCAGGGACACGACCAGGGTGCAGGCGAAGGCCGCCGCGACCTTGAGCTTGTAGGGCAGAAAGTAGCCGTAACACCTCTTGAGCAGCTGCCAGCTGCCCAGGCGGTGTATCTTCGCGTCTGGCGGCAAGAAAGGCTCCTTGGAATAAGGACCGGCCCGGGTTTCCCCTTGGGCGCAAGCAGCATATACTGGCTGAGCCGGAGATAGGCAAGCCCGGCCCGGAACGATTCAGGGTTGAAACTTTTCTGGACATTCTTTAGATTCTTTGCCAACTGCGGTAGCATAAAAGGGGTTATTGTCGGCCGCGCGGCCGGCCCGTGTCCGGGAAAGGCGGGCGAAATCCGGATCCATGGCAGGGACGTGAACTCAGCAGCAAGATACAAAAGGCGTTCGGCCGCGCTCATCCTGGTCCTGGCCTGTCTGGCCTGGCCCGCGGCCCGGGCCCTGGGCGCAACCCCGGCCGGGCTTTTCAACCGCGCCCACGCCGGGTTCCACGAGCTCAACGGGGACCGGGAGCGCTCCCTGCTGCGCTCGGAGTGGAAGAAGGTCGAGCGGGAGTTTTTGGGCGTCTACAAACAGGACCCCAAGGGCGCGTATGCGCCCAAGTCCCTGTACTACCTGGCCCGGGTCCACGAGGAGCTGGGCAACCGCAGCGGCCTCAATAGCGACTTCCGCAAGGCCGAGGACTATTACGGCCGGATGATCGGCCGTTTTCCGCGCCACGCCTGGACCGACGACAGCCTGTTCCGGCGGGCCGAGATCAGGCTCAAGCGGCTGGACCTGCGCAGCCTGGCCCAAAAGGACTTTGAGACCATCGTCGAGAACTACCCGCGTTCGGACATGTTCAGCCAGGCCAGGATCGAGCTGGCCGAGCTGGCCGGCCCGGCCGCGGCCCAAAAGGAGCCCGAGCCGAGCCCCGGCCCGGCCGCGGCCCAAAAGGAGGCCGAGCCGCGCTCCGGCCCCAAGGTCGCGGCCTCGGCCGATCCCCTGAACAGGGCCCACCTGCTCCGGGTCCGCTACACCAGCAGCAACGACTACACCCGGGTGGTCCTGGACCTGGACGAGCAGGTCAACTACCGCTACCAGCTCTTGGCCCCCCTGCCGGAGATGGGCCGGCCGAACCGGCTGTACATCGACCTGGTGAACACCATGATGGGCAACGACCTGGAGCCCGAGGTGGACATCAAGGACGGCATCCTCAAGGGCGTCCGTGTGGGCAGGCGGGAGACCGAGGTCACCCGGGTGGTCCTGGACTTCCAGAAGCTCCAGGACTACAAGGTCTTTCCCCTCCAGAACCCCTTCCGCATCGTGGTCGACGTGTACTCCAACGGCAAGGCCGCGCCGACCCCGACGCTTGCGGCCGCCTCCCCGGCCGGGGGGGCCAAGAAGGTCACGGGCAGCAAGGGCATGGCCGGAGACCTGGTGGAGCAGCTCGGCCTGACCATCAGGACGATCATGATCGACCCCGGGCACGGCGGGCACGACCCGGGCTGCACGGCTAACGGGCTCAAGGAGAAGGACGTCAACCTGGCCTTTGCCAAGGTTTTGGGCCGGATTTTGGAGGACAAGGGCTTCAGGGTCCTGTACACCAGGGAGACCGACCGTTTCGTGCGCCTGGAGCAGCGCACGGCCATGGCCAACGTGAAAAAGGCCGACCTGTTCGTGTCCGTGCACTGCAACGCCAACCGATCCTCCAGGATCAGCGGCCTGGAGACCTACACCCTGAACCTGACCAGCGACGAGGACGCCAAGCGGGTGGCGGCGCGGGAGAACGCGGTGGACCCCAAGAGCATCAGCGATCTGCAGTTCATCCTCTCGGACCTGGTGCGCAGCTCCAAGCTCAGGGAGTCCAACGACCTGGCCCGGGACATCCAGGACCAGACCCTCAGGTCCGTGAGCGCCCGCTGGGAGGTCAGGGACCACGGCGTGCGCGAGGCCCCGTTCTACGTGCTCATGGGGGCCAAGATGCCCTCGGTCCTGGTCGAGCTCGGGTATCTGACCAACAAGACCGAGGCCAGGCGCCTGGGTCAGGAGGTCTACCTCAAGCATCTGGCCCGGGGCGTGGTCAACGGGGTCATGAGCTACAAGGGCCAGATAGAACGCTACATCGGCGGCTAGGCCGGGGGGCTCGTTGGACGCCAAACAGGCATTCGGCCTGGCCATGGGCTCGGGCGGGGCAAGGGGCCTGGCCCACGCCGGGGTCCTGCGCGCCCTGGCCGCCCGGGGCCTGGCCCCGGGCTGGGTGGCCGGGACCAGCATCGGCGCGGTCATCGGCGCGCTCTACTGCGGGGGCGACCTGGAGGGCTTCGTGTCCTGGGCCTGCGGCCTGACCAAGAGGGGGGCCCTGGCCCTGGTCGATCCGGTCTTTCCCCGGAGCGGGCTCCTGGAGGGGGCCAGGATAATGGCCCGGATCAAGGAGTTCCTCAGGGCGGAGCGGGTCGAGGACTGCCGGCCGCCCCTGGTCATCGTGGCCGCCGAGGCCAGGACCGGCAAGGAGGCGCTCATCCGGCGCGGCCCGCTTTTGGACGCCGTGCGCGCGGCCATCTCCCTGCCGGGCATCCTCACGCCCAAGACCCTGGGCAGGACGCCCATGCTGGACGGGGCCCTGGTCAACCCCCTGCCGGTCACGGCCTGCCGGGTCATCGGGGCCAAGACCGTGTTCGCCGTGGACGTGAGCCAGAACCTGGTCCTGGGCCGCCGCAGGCGGGCCCCGGGGCGCTCCTCAACGGCCGCGGAGTTCTTCAAGACCCACGCCGTAAACATCGTCTCCGCCCTGGGCCCCAGGCTCGGGCCCAAGCAGGCGGTCATGGCCCAGCTGGCGGCCAAGTGGCTGGAGGCCGGGAACAGGTCCGAGGACCTCAACATCTTCGAGGCCATCCTGAACGCCATGAGCATCGCCCAGCGCACGGTCAAGGGCGTGCGCCTGGTCCAGGACCCGCCCGAGGCCCTGCTCGCCCCGGACCTCTCGCACATCGGGTTCCTCGACTTCCACCGCTGCGCCGAGGCCGTGGACATCGGCCGGCGGGCCGCGGAGGACTGGCCCCGGGCACTGTCCTAGGCCGTTTCAATCCCGAACCGCGTCCCGCAGCTTCAGGGCTTGAAACCCGGGGGCCCGCGGTGTTTTTTTAACCTCCCTGCGCCTTGCCGGCCTGGGCATTGGCACGGCCCTTGTACTCAAACCCGAAACCGCGGCCCGTGTCATTTTTTTGGCCGGGACCGGGGTTCGGAGAGCGCATGAGCAAGGGCCGCAGCCTGTGCCTGGTCAACTGCCACCTCGGGATGGTCCGGGCCTTCGAGGAGTTGGGCCACCGGGTCCTGGCCCTGGAGCCCTCGGAGCCGGTCTTCGACATCCGCGAGGCCCTGGCCGAGGCCGGATTTGAGCCGGATGTCCTGATCCAGACCGAGCTGCTCCGGGACCGGGTCCTGCTCAGGGGCCTTGACGGGTTGTCCTGCCGCAAGGTCTTCTGGTCCCTGGACACCCACCTGAACTCCTTTTGGCACGCCCACTACGGCCGGCTGTTCGACGGCCTGCTGAGCACCCAAAAAAGGCTCTTGCCCGAGCTTCGGGCCGCCGGGCTCAGCCAGGTCGGCTGGCTGCCCTGGTTCGGGTTCGAGGCCGAGCGCCTGCCCTGGTCCGGCCGGGAAAACGACCTGGCCTTTGTGGGCCGGGTCTCGGCGCAGCGGCCCTCCAGGCAGTGGTTCGTGGAGTTCCTCAAGGCCGACTACTCCCCCAAGCTGGCCCGGGACGTGGGCTTCGCGGACCTGGTCGAGATATACCGGCAAACCAGGCTGGCCCCGAACGAGTCCATCTGCGGGGAGGTCAACTTTCGGCTGTTCGAGGCCGCGTCCTGCGGCTGCCTGGTGCTCAACCAGCTGGTCTCCCCGGAGCTGGCCGAGCTGTTCGTCCCGGGCCGGGAGATCGAGACCTTCGGCCACGTCCTGGAGCTCAAGTCCAAGCTCGACTTCTACCTGCGCCACAAGGACAAGGCCGAGGCCCTGGGCCTGGCCGCCAGGGCCAGGGTCCTGGCCGGGCACCTCCCGATCCACCGGGCCGAGCAGGCCCTGTGCCTGGCCGATTCCTGGACCGCGCGCGCGGCGCGCGGCCCGGACGCGGACGCGGCCCTGGCCCTGACCCTGTTCGCGCTCTGGGAGGCGGGCCGCTCGCCCTTGTCCGGCCGGGCCGCGGAGGGCCTGCTCTTGTCCCTGCCCGAGGGCGGCGAGAGGCTCTGCGCCCTGATCCGGCTTTGGGCGGTCATGGGCCGGGATTCCGAGGTCTTGTCCGCGCTCCTGGGCCCGGCCGCCCCGGCCGAGTGCGGCCAGGACCCGCTCCTGGCCGCGACCTGCTCCATGGCCGCGCTCAAATTGGGCCACTGGGGCCTGGCCAGGCAGTTCTGGTACGCCTTTGCCCGGGCCCACAGCCGGGGCCGGGTGGCCAGGCCGCAGGGCGGGCCGGACTTGTGCCGACTCTGGGCCCGGGAGCTCGCGGACCAGGGCCGCCTGCTCAGGCCGGGGTTCGCGTTCGACGCCGAGCGCCACGTCCCGGTCAGCGCCCTGGAGTGCCTCATGCTCGGCCTAAACCTGGACCCCGGGGATGCGGACACCCATCGCCTGCTGAGCGCGCTGAGCTCCGGGGTGCCCGGGGCCGAGCCCGCGCGGCTGGGCTTTCTCTCAACCCTCTGCCTGCGCGCTCCGGGCGACTGGCGGCTGGGCCTGGACCTGGCCCTGACCAGCCTCGAGGCCTTTCGGCTGCGCGAGGGCCTGGCCGAGCTGCTCCTGGCCCAGGAGACGGCCGCGGACCAGGCCGAGGAAAGGGCCTTTTTAAGGGCCTTGAAGGCCCGGGACAAGGCCGGCCTGCTCTCGGCCGCGCTGCGCGGCCCGGGGACCCAAGGACCGGCAACAGCGGACCGAGACGCAAGGATTGGGGCATGAACAGAGACTATTTTCGGATCATCGAGGCGGGCATGGAGGGCGAGCTCGGCCAGCTCAGCCTGGCCGAGACGGTCAGGCACCTGAAGAACCACCTGGCCAACTATCTTCTGGATGACGCGGTAAGCGGCTGCTATCTGGACAGGTTCTTCAAGGACCAGGACCTGGCCAAGGACCGGGAGGCCGGGGCCCTGGCCTTTTACCTCTTGGCCAAGCACCTGCAGCTCGCGCCCTTTTCCCTGGGCGCGCTAAGGACCGCGAACGCCAACCGGCCGGACCAGGACCTGGCCCTGCGCATCGAGGTCTTGGACAAGACCAACCCGGAGCCCGAGACCTTCGGGCTCATAGACGGGCTGGACCTTAAAAACGACGCCGCCGAGGCCAGGGAGTTCTGCGTCCGTCTCCTCAAGTATTTCCCGAGCCACGTCCTGGCGGCCAACAAGCTCCTGGACATAGACTTCTTCGAGGGCCGATCCCCGGGCGACTGGCTCGGGCTGTTCAAGTGCCCCAGGGCCATAGCCAAAGACTGGGACGCGCGGCTGTTCAACCATTTGGCCGCGGTCGGGGACCTCGAGCGGGCCCTTGACCTCTGGCCCCGGCTGTCGGCCGGCCGGCCCTCGGAGACCAGCCTGAACCTGGCCGCCGAGGTCTTTCGCCGGGCCGGGGACGTCGAGCGGGCCAGGGCCCTGTACCGGGAGTCCCTGGCCCTGGACCCGGCCCAGGTCCCGGTGCGCCTGAGGCTCGGGGAGCTCGAGTCCCCGACCCGGCCCAGGCCGGAGCTGGTGTGCGAAAAGGGCGTGTGCGTCTATCTCTACTCATACAACAAGGCCGACAGCCTGGGCCGGACCCTTGAGAGCCTCGGCCGCAGCGAGATCGGCCCGGCGCGGATCAAGGTCCTGCTGAACGGCTGCACGGACCACAGCCGCGCGGTGGCCGAGGCGGCCAGGGCCCGCTTTCCGGACAACGACTTCGAGATAATCGAGCTGCCCGTGAACGTGGGCGCGCCCGCGGCCAGGAACTGGCTCATCAGCCACCCGGACACCTGGAAGGGCGACTATGTGGCCTTTGTGGACGACGACGTGGACCTGCAAGCCGACTGGCTGGGCCATTTTCTGACCGTGGCCGAGTCCGACCCCAAGGTCGCGGTCGTGGGCTGCAAGGTGGTCTTCCCGGGCCGGCCGGCCATGTACCAGTACCTGTTCCGCTACGTGTCCATAGCCCGGCCGGACATGATCAAGCTCAGCCTGGACGTGCCGGTCAGGCAGTTCGACAACGGGCTCTACGACTTCGTGCGCCGGACCAGAAACGTCATGGGCTGCCAGCACCTGCTGCGCACCGGAGCCCTGAGGGACGCGCCGCGCTTCGACATCCGGTTCAGCCCCACCCAGATCGACGACATAGACCACGACCTGGAGCTCTGCCTAAAGGGCCACAGCGTGGTCTACTGCGGGCTGGTGACCTGCGTGCACCACCAGAGGTCCGGGCACTCGGCCCTGAGCGGGTTCGACTACGACCGCACGGGCAACTGCGTGGGCAACGACATCAAGTTCCAGTTCAAGCACTTTGCCCACGTCGAGGACCTGGCCGGGCTGGACAACCTCGGCCTGGACCTGGGCTGAGCCCCGGGCCTAGCTGCCGAAGTTCTTCCAGCACAAATCCAGGTGCGCGTTGTCCGGCCGCCTGGTCGCCAGGCCCACGACCACGGCCAGGGCAAAGGACGCGGGCAGGGCCACGACGTTGGGGTCCACGAACTGCAAGAGCCAGACCCAGGAGCCCCGGGCCGCGCCCGCGACCAGGGTCGGGACCCCGAACAGGGCTTGGCACAGGCCCACGGCCGGCGCCTTCTGGTGGATGAACAGCAGCCAGAACATGGATATCCAGAAGCCCCCGAGCATGGAGGCCAGGGCCCCGATCCTGGTCGCGCCCTTCCAGAACAGGCCCAGGAGATAGGCGGGCAGAAACGAGGCCAGGCACAGGCCGAAGAAAAAGGCCGTGGCCCTGGCGATGATCGACCCGGGCAGTATCCAGGCCCAGATCAGGGTGATGAACACCGTGGCCGCGACCCCGATCCTGGCCGCGGCCACCGGGGCCTGGCCCTTCCACCTGCGCAGCTGCTCGAACACGTCGCGGCCCAGGGAGGTGCCGCCCACGTGGTACTGCGAGGCCAGGGTGGACATGGCCGCGGCCAGGAGCCCGAGCAGGAACAGGACCGAGAACCAGGGGGGCATGACCTTCTCGATGAACAGGGGGATGATCTTGTCCACGTTCCCCCCGGCCATGTCCAGGGCGATCTTTCCGAACTCCCTGTAGAAGATGGCGTTGGACAGGGTGCCCACGCAGTACGCGACGCCCGGGATGAGCAGGATGAACAGGGACCCGTAAACCGCGGCCCTGTTGAGCTCCCGGTCGCCGGGCACGGTCATGAACCGGACCACGAGCTGGGGCTGGGCCAGGACCCCGATGCCCACGCCGTAGACAATGGTCGTGTAGATGATGAGCCAGGCCGGGGAGCCGAACCTCGGGCCCTGGACCCAGCCCTGCATGCCGATGGCCCTGAGCTTTTCGGGCATGAGCGGGGCCATGTCCGCCAGGGCGCCTACGGCCTGGCCCAGGCCGCCGAGCTTGACCGAGACGACCATGGCCAGGATGAGCATCATCGCGACCATGAGCGCGCCCTGGAAGGCCTCGGTGTACATGACCCCCTTGAGCCCCCCGGAGATGACGTACCCGGCCAAAAGCAGGGTGAACCCGGCCAGGGCCAGGTGGAAGTTGAGGCCCATGGAGACCTCGATCATCCGGCAGATACCGATGAGCACCGCGGCCGCGTACAGGGGGATGAACAGGAATATGATCCCCCCGGCCAGGGCCTGGATGGACCTGGACTGGTAGCGGCGGCCCAAAAGCTCCGGAAAGGTGTGGCTGTTCAGGGCCAGGCCCATGCGCCTGGTCCGCTTTCCGAACACCAGCATGGCGATGACCACGCCGACGAAGATGTTCAGAAACACCAGCCAGAGCAGGCTGAACCCGAACATGGCCGCGACCCCGCCGAACCCGATGATGGCGCTGGTGGAGATGAACGTGGCCCCATAGGACATGGCCATGACAAAGGCGCTCATCCTGCGGCCGGCGAGCATGTAGTCGGCGTGCGAGGAGGTCTCCTTCCAGCCGCGGTAGCCCAGATAGAACACCGCGGCGAGATAAACGAGCGAGACAATGATCTTGACGAACATCCGGGCCTCCGGCATGGATCGGGTTGAATCTGAATCGGGACGCCGACAGATAGGCCGCGCGCGCGGTTTTTGTCAAGGAAATCGAGCCTCGCGCGGCCGGGGAGGGATGTTGATCGAGCTGGACATACCCGGCTTCGGCCGCCTTAAGATCGAGCGCCTGGTCCTGGACTACAACGGCACCCTGGCCCTGGACGGCCGGCTTCAGCCCGGCGTGGCCGAGGCCGTCCGGACCCTGGCCCGGGACCTGGAGGTCCACGTGCTGACCGCGGACGCCTTCGGCCGCTGCCGCGAGGCGCTCTCCGGCCTGCCCGTGACCCTGCACATCCTGGGGCCCGGGGCCGAGGACCGGGCCAAGCTCGACTACGTGCGCGGCCTGGGCGCGGGGTCCTGCGCCTGCCTGGGCAACGGGGCCAACGACCGGCTGATGCTTGGGGAGTGCGGCCTGGGCGTGGCCGTGATCGGGCCCGAGGGGGCCTCGACCCAGGCCCTGGCCGCGGCCCGGGTGGCGGTCACGGACATCCTGCGCGGCCTGGATATGTTCAGGCGCCCGGGCCGGATCGCGGCGACCCTGCGCTCTTGAGCCGGGCTCACTTCTTCTTGAACACGGCCCGCCAGCCCGTGGACTGCTGCATGGTGGGCCGGTAGACCCTGCTCACCCCGCCGGCCAGCTCGGTGACGAAAAAGGCCCCGGGCTGGACCTGGTTGACCACCTTCAGGACCGGGCCCACGTCGCGCCTGCGGCAGGCGATGTACAGCTCCATGACCGGCCCGCCCTGGCCCTGGCCCATGAAGGTGGTCACGGCGAAGCCGTTCAGGCGCAGGGCGTCGGCCAGCTCCCTGCCCTTGTCCGCGCTGATCACCCGGACCACGGCGTGGCCCAGGGCGATCCTCTTTTCCACGGCTATGCCCACGGCGTTGCCCACGGAGAAGCCCAGGACGTAGAACGCGCCCAGGATGGGCTTTTGCAGGACCTCGTTGACCACCGCGGAGACCACGGCCAGCCAGATGCTGATCTCGGCCAGGCCCAGGAAGAAGGCGGTCTTGGCCCGGCCCTGGACCGTGCTGATGGTCCTCAAGGTGCCCATGGTCACGTCCGCGACCCGGGCCAGAAAGATCAGCGCTCCGAGCAGGAGGGTGGCCGGATCCAGGCCCAGGCTTGCCGCGCTGAAGGCCATTTCCCGGCCCGCTAGGCGTCCCCGGTCCAGGCCGAGAGGATGTCGATCATCTTTCTGGCCTGGGCCGCGCTGGAGATGGTGAACTTGGACTTGGGCCGGTAGGTCCCGGCCTGCTTCTGGTACCGGCGCACAGAGTACTTTTCCGGGCCGTAGTCCTGTTTGGCCCGGTCCCATTCCTGGTAGCGGAACAGGATGGTCGTCCAGGCGCCCTTGGAGAGCACGGCCTTGTCCAGCTCCCTGACCAGGAGCAGGCCGTCCTCCTCGTAGTTCACGGTCAGCTCGTCCACTGTCTCGGACATGCGCGTCTCCTTGTTTAGGCCGCGTCCGACAGGCCCGGGCCCTTGCGGTCCCGAGTAGACCATAACCGGACCGGGGGGCGAGGGCAACGGCCCGATCGTTCGGCCGTGTTGACAGGCCGCTGGCGGGGTAGCATATTCGGGCCTCGCGGCGCAATACGCCGCGGCCCGGGAGGTTGAGATGGCCGAAGGCCCTGGAAAGAGAAGCCAGACGGTCAAGAGCTACGAGGCCGCGCTGGAGGCGGCGAGCGAGAATTACGACGTGGACGTGGTCTTTGCCTGGGTGCGCCAGGACGGGGCCTGGGCGGTCAGGGCCTTTGCCGAGACCCCGGACGCGGTCCTGGACTTCACCGAGGGCCGGGAGCCCCTGGACAGGGAGGACTACTACCGGGATCTGGGGATCGAGGAGGCGCGCCTCAGGCGCTACTCCAGGCTCGAATACTTCACCCTGGTCGGCGAACAGGGCCACCTGGGGCCGTTCGACAAGGGGCTGTTCTTCGCCGAGACCTCGGCCGCCGACCCCTTGGAGAGCCTCGGGACATGAGCCGCGCCGCGGCCGGGTACGGCCTGGGGATAGACACCGGGGGCACGTTCACCGACGCCGTGGCCGTGGACCCCGCAAGCGGCCGGGTCCTGGCCAAGGCCAAGCAACCGACCACGCATCACGACCTGAGCCTGGGCATGTCCCGGGCCGTGGGGGACGTCCTGGCCTCGGCCGGGCTGGACCCGGCCCGGGCCGAGCTGGTGGCCGTGTCCAGCACCCTGGCGACCAACTCCGTGGTCGAGGGCCGGGGCTCCAGGGTCGGCCTGTTCCTGATCGGCCACAACAAGGCCCTCGACCTCCCGGTGGTCTCGACCGTGCACCTCAGGGGCGGGCACACCCTTGACGGCGAGGAGGTCGAGCCCCTGGACCTCGACGGCCTGATCCAGGGCGTCTCCGAGTTTACGGGCCGGGTCGAGGCCTATGCCGTGGCCTCGGCCATGAGCTTCGTGAACCCGGCCCACGAGCTGGTGGCGGCCAAGGCCATCTCGCTCACCGACCCCAGGCCCGTGTTCTGCTCGCACCAGGCCAGCTCGCAGGCCGGAATCAGGGAGCGGGCGGCCACGGCCGTGCTCCACGCCCGGCTCATGCCGATCATGGGCCAGTTCCTTTCCAAGGTCAAAGACACCCTCTCGAACATGGGCTTTGCCTGCGACATGGTCGTGGTCCGGGGCGACGCCACGACCATGTCCCTTGACCAGGCCGGGCAGCGGGCAGCGGACACCGTGGGCAGCGGCCCGGCGGCCACGGCCGTGTTCGGCGGCCGGGCCGCGCCCCGGCCGGACGCCGTGCTGGTCGACGTCGGGGGCACGACCACGGACATCATCCTGCTCGAGGCCGGCCGGCCGTGCATCGACGACGAGGGCAGCGTCATCGGCGAGTGGCAGACCCATGTCCGGGCCCTGGAGATGCTCACCGTCGGGGTCGGCGGGGACAGTCACGTCCACGGCCCCCTGTCCGGGAGGATGCTTCTCGGCCCGGCCCGGGCCGCGCCCCTGGCCCTGACCCGGGGCCTGCCCGACCCCGGGGCCTGGCTCGGGGGCGAGGCCGCGGCCATGTGCGTCCTGGCCTCGCCCGCGGCCCGGGGCCGGGAGGACGAGGACCCGATCCTGCGGCGGCTGCTCGACAACGGGCCGTCGACCCCGGAGGCCCTGGCCCGGGCCCTGCGCACCAGCGCCTTTGGCCTGGCCGGCCGGATCGACGACCTCTGCCGCCGCCAGCTGGCGGTCAAGGCCGGGTTCACGCCCACCGACGCCCTGCACGCCCTGGGCAGGCTCGACTTCGGGGACCGCGAGGCCGCCCTGCGCGGGGCCCGGGCCCTGGCCCCGGCCTTTGACCTCAAGCCGGAGCCCCTGTGCCTCAAGGTCCTGTCCATGGCCGAGGACAGGATCGAGGAGGCCATTCTGGCCAGGACCCTGCGCAAGGAGACCGGGTTGGGCCTTGAAGGGCTTGTCGCGGACCGGCGCAGGCTTTCGCGGCTCAAGGTGCGCTTTACCCTCAACGCCCCGCTGGTGGGCATCGGCGCGGCCGCGACCCAGTTTCTGCCCGGCGTGGCCGAGCGCCTCGGGGCCAAGGTCGTGTTTCCCGAGCACCACGAGGTCGGAAACGCGGTCGGGGCCATACTCCTGGCCCTTGAGTCCCGCAGCTGACCCCCTCCGGGCCTGGTCCCCACCTCCCCCCGGGCCCGGCAGGGCCCGAAAATTTTCACTGTTGACAAACCAGAGTCCGTGATGCACTGATAAATAGGAGGTTTTTTTTGTAATAAAAAAAAGAAGCTGGTTAGATATCGATAAAAATAATCATAGAGGCGCAAAATGTTCGGCTTGATAGATAGGTGGGTCGCGAGACATGGTCCCGGCGCGTTCTTTTTCGCGGCCGCCGCGCTCCTGGCCCCCGGGCCCCTGTGGGCCGCGCAGGCCCCGGCCCGGGCCGTCCTGGACCTGGCCCCGGCCTGGGGCGGGCCCGTGGCCGGCCTCCTGGCCGGGATCGTCCTGGCCGGCGCCGTGGCCCTTTGGCTGGCCAGGCGCTCGTTCGCCCGGGTCAAGGCCGTGGTCGACAGGGTCGGGGACCTGGCCGACAAGGCGGACCTGTCCAGCCGCCTGGACCTCCCGGGCCTGACCTGGCCCAAGGCCCTGGCCGAGAACATCAACGCCCTGCTGGACCGCTTCGAGGCCGCCCGCCGGGAGCGCGACGACAGCGCGGGCCGCTTCCGCAAGCTGTTCGAGACCAGCCGCGACGGCCTGGTGTTCTGCGACCTGGAGCAGAGCGTTTTGACCGCCAATCCGGCCTTTTTGGAGATGACCGGCCTGGGCCTGGATCAGGTCGTGGGCCGGCCCTTGACCGACCTGACCCTTGGGCCCTGGCGGGAGGCGGAGTCGGCCCTGCTGGCCGATCAGGTCATGGTCAGGGGCTACTCGGACGTCTACGAGAAGGAGATGCTCCGGGCCGGGGGCGGGAGCCTGCCCGTGTCCGCCAGGCTCTGGCTGCGCATGAACGAAAACGGCGTGCCCAGGGGTCTGTTGGGCATGTTCAGGGACATCTCGGTGCGCAAGCGCCAGGAGTGGGACCTGATCCAGGCCAAGGAGGCGGCCGAGGCCGCGAATCGGGCCAAGAACCACTTTCTGGCCAACCTGAGCCACGAGATGCGCACCCCGCTGAACGGCGTGCTCGGCATGCTCCAGCTCCTGGAGCTGTCCGAGCTTGACCAGGAGCAGGCCTTTTTCGTGGACACCGCCCTGGCCTCGGGCCGGGGCCTGCTGGTGCTCATAAGCGACCTCCTGGACCTGTCCAGGATCGAGGCCGAGACCATGCCGATCATCGAGCACGAGTTCAGCGTCGAGCAGGTCGTCAGGACCATAGCCGACACCTTCAGGCCCCAGGTCAAGGACCGGGGCCTGGGCCTGGACCTGGGCCTGGACCGCTCCGTGCCGGACGTTGTCCTGGGCGACAGCGGCCGGGTCAGGCAGATACTCTTCAACCTGGTGGGCAACGCCGTCAAGTTCACGGAAAAGGGCTCCGTGGGCATGCAGGCCTCGCTCTTGCCGGTCCGGCCCGGGCCCGGCCGGGCCCGGCTGCTGTTCGTGGTCTCGGACACCGGCATCGGGATCGCGGACCAGGAGCTCAAGGACGTGTTCAACGCCTTTGCCCAGGCCGACGGCTCATACTCCAGGCGCTTTCAGGGCGCGGGCCTGGGCCTGTCCATTGTCCGCGGCCTGGTCTCGCGCATGAACGGCGCCATTGCCGTGGACAGCGAGCCCGGCCGGGGGACCAGGGTCTTCGTCACTGTGGAGGTCGGCCTGGTCGAGGCCGCCTCGGCCTCTGATCTGGTGGCCTCGGCCCGGGCCTTGGCCGGCAACCGGGGCCTGAGCGTCCTGGTGGCCGAGGACAGCGAGGTCAACCGGGTGCTGGTCGAGAGGCTGCTGCACGGCTTGGGGCACTCGGTGACCACGGCCCGGGACGGGGTCGAGGCCCTTGAGGCCATGGCCCAAGACCGCTTCGACCTGGTCATAATGGACGTGCAGATGCCGGACATGGACGGGGTCGAGGCCACCAGGCTCATCAGGTCCGGAAGCTCCGGCCGGTGCGCCTCGGACGTGCCGATCATCGGCCTGAGCGCCCATGTCAGGCCCGAGGAGAAGGACTCGTTTTTGTCCGCGGGCATGAACGACTTTCTGGCCAAGCCCCTGGAAAAGGACCGCCTGCGCGAGGTGGTCGACAAGTTCGGGGGCAAGGTCTAGACCGCGCCCCTGTCCATGCCCCGGTAGCTGACCGCCTCGGCCAGATGCGGCGCGGCCAGGCCTTGGTCCCCGGCCAGGTCCGCGATGGTCCGGGCGATCCTGAGCACCCTGGTGTAGGCCCGGGCCGACAGGCCCAGGGCCTCCACGGCCCGGCGCAGAAAGGCGTGGCCCTCGGCGTCCAGGGCGCAGAACTCCTCCAACTCCCGGCCCGAGAGATCGGCGTTCAGGCCCGCGGCCGCGTACCTTTCGGTCTGGACCCTCCTGGCCCTGAGGATGTTCTCGCGCATGTTTGAGGAGTCCAGGCTGCCCCGGACCCTTTTCAGGTCCTCGTAGGGCACGGCCGGGACCTCGACGTGCAGGTCGATGCGGTCCATGAGCGGCCCGGAGATGCGCGAGCGGTAGCGCTGCACGGCCGCGGGCGCGCAGGTGCAGGCGTGGCGCTCGTCCGAGAGGAACCCGCAGGGGCAGGGGTTCATGGCCCCCACGAGCATGAAGTCCGAGGGATAGGTCAGGGACACCGCGGCCCTGGAGATGGTCACCCGGCCGTCCTCCAGGGGCTGGCGCAGGACCTCGAGCACGTGCTTCTTGAACTCGGGCAGCTCGTCCAGGAAGAGCACCCCCCGGTGGGCCAGGGAGACCTCGCCCGGCCTGGGCAGGTGCCCGCCGCCGATGAGCCCGGCGTCCGAGATGGGGTGGTGCGGCGAGCGGAAGGGCCGCGCGGCCATCAGGGCCCGGCCCCGGGGCAGGAGACCGGCCACGGAGTAAACCTTGGTGACCTCCAGGGCCTCCTCGAACCCGAGGGGCGGCAGGACCGAGGGGATGCGGCAGGCGAGCATGGTCTTGCCCGAGCCGGGCGGGCCCATGAACAGCAGGTTGTGGCCCCCGGACGCGGCGATCTCAATGGCCCGCTTGGCGTGCTCCTGGCCCTTGACCTCGGAGAAGTCCGGGCCCGGAGAGCCGCGCTCGGCCCACAGGGCGTCCAGGTCGATCGCCACCGCGTCCAGGTCCTCCTCGCCCAGGACAAAGCGCACGGCCTGGGCCAGGTCGGCCGGGGCGTACACGGCCAGGCCCTTGACCACCGCGGCCTCGGCCGCGTTGTCCCGGGGCACGACCAGGGCCCTGGCCCCGGCGTCCCGGGCCGCGATGGCCAGGGGCAGGACCCCGGGCACGGGCTTGATCCTGCCGGTCAGGGACATCTCCCCGGCCATGAACAGCCCGTCCAGCCTGGCCTGGTCGATTATCCCGGCCGCGGCCAGCAGGGCCAGGGCCAGGGGCAGGTCAAAGGACGAGCCCTCCTTGCGCACGTCGGCCGGGGCCAGGTTCACGGTGATGCGCGAGGGCGGCAGCTTGAAGCCGGAGTTCTTGAGGGCCGAGAGGACCCGCTCCTTGGACTCGCGCACCGCGCCCTCGGCCAGGCCGACCATGGTGTAGGCGGGCAGGCCCGAGCGGGACAGGTCCACCTCCAGGTCCACGCGCAGGGCGTCGACCCCTTGGAGGGCCGCGGAGCTCACCCTGGAGAGCATGAAACCCCGAATATAGCCGAGCGCATAAGCAAGGGAATCTAGCCCCTTCCGGCCGGCCTGGCAAGGCCTAGTCCACGAGCTTGCCGATCCGCTCCCAGCGGATGTCGGTCAACCCCTCCCAGGACCAGTAGATGATCAGGGCCTTGCCCAGGATCGCGCCGCGGTCCACAAAGCCCCAGAACCTGGAGTCGTGGGACTCGTCGCGGTTGTCGCCCATGACGAAGTACTTGCCCTCGGGCACCCTGGTCAGGGGCATGTTGTCGCGCTTGAAGTTGTGGTTGATCCCGTCGAAGTACCGGTCCGGGTCCGCGTTGACCTCGGGCAGGCAGTCCGGCCTGGGGTAGACGTGGGGGTCGGTGTGCCGGATGAACGGCTCGTTGAGCAGCTGATTGTTGAGAAAGACCTGCTTGGCCCTGATCTCGACGCTGTCGCCCGGGACGGCCACCACCCGCTTGATGAAGTCCTTGGACGGGTCCTCGGGGTACTCGAAGACGACGATGTCGCCGCGCTTCGGCTCGCCCACGGGGATGACGATCTTGTCCGTGAACGGGGCCCTGACCCCGTAGCCGAACTTGTTGACCAGCAGGTGGTCGCCGATGAGCAGGGTCTCGAGCATGGACCCCGAGGGGATCTTGAACGCCTGGACGATGAACGTGCGGATGAACAGGGCCAAAAGCAGCGCGATGAACAGCGCCTCGGCGTATTCCTTGACCTGCTTGAGCCACCTTGATTCCATGTCGTGTTCCTTATGTTTCCTCGCCCGCCTTGAGCACGGCCAGAAAGGCCTCCTGGGGTATCTCCACGTTGCCCATGCGGCGCATGCGCCGCTTGCCTTCCTTCTGCTTCTCCAGGAGCTTGCGCTTGCGGGTCACGTCGCCCCCGTAGCACTTGGCGGTCACGTCCTTGCGGAACGGCGCGACCCGCTCCTTGGCCACCACCTTGCGGCCGATGGCCGCCTGGATGACCACCTCGAAGAGCTGCCGGGGGATGCTTCTCTTGAGCTTCAGGGCCAGGCTGCGGCCGAACCTGGGCGCCCTTTCCCGGTGCACTATCGCGGAGAAGGCGTCAACCGGTTCGCCGTTTATGAGGATGTCCAGCTTGACCAGGTCGGCCCGGCGGTAGTCGATGATCTCGTAGTCCAGGGAGGCGTAGCCCTTGGTCTGGGATTTGAGCTTGTCGAAGAAGTCGTACATGATCTCGGCAAAGGGCATCTCGTAGGTGATGACCACCCGGGTCGAGGTCAGGTAGGCGATGTTCTTCTGCAGGCCCCGCTTTTCCTCGCACAGGGCCAGGACCCCGCCCACGTACTCGTGGGGCACGTGGACCTCCAGGCGCACGAAGGGCTCGTACACGGCCGCGACCTCCTGCTGGTCGGGCAGACGGCTGGGGTTGTCTATGTTGAGGGTCTGGCCCGAGGTGGTGTCCACGCGGTAGGCCACGGACGGGGCGGTGGTGATGAGCCTGGCCTGGAACTCCCGCTCCAGCCTTTCCTGTACGATGTCGATGTGCAGAAGGCCCAGGAATCCGCAGCGGAACCCGAAGCCCAGGGCCTTGGAGGTCTCGGGCTCGTAGACAAAGGCCGCGTCGTTGAGCTGGAGCTTTTCCAGGGCCGTCTTGAGGTTCTCGTACTCCCCGGGCTCCACCGGATAGAGCCCGGAAAAGACCATGGGCTTGATCTTCTTGAACCCCGGGAACGGCGAGGCGCAGGGCCGCTCCGGCTTGGTGATCGTGTCGCCCACGGGCGCGTCTCCGATATCCCTCATGGCCGCGCACAAAAAGCCCACCTCGCCCGGGCCCATGGACCTGAACTCCTTGGCCTCGGGCGAGAACGCGCCGAGCTTGGTGACCTCGAAGCTCCGGCCCGAGGAAAAGATGCGGATGCGCTCGCCATTTTTGAGCCGGCCCTCCAGGATGCGGAACAGGACCACCACGCCCTGGTAGGAGTCGTACCAGGAGTCGAAGATCAGGGCCTTGAGCGGCGCGTCGGGGTCCCCGCCCGGCGCGGGCAGGCGCCGGACGACCGCCTCCAGGACCCGGTCCACGCCCTGGCCGGTCTTGGCGCTGACCGCGAGGGCCTCGGCGCAGTCCAGGCCGATGACCTCCTCGATCTCCCGGGCCACGCGCTCGGGGTCGGCGCTGGGCAGGTCGATCTTGTTCAGGACCGGGATGACCTCCAGGTTGTGGTCCAGGGCCAGGTAGACGTTGGCCAGGGTCTGGGCCTCCACGCCCTGGGTCGAGTCCACGACCAGGAGCGCGCCCTCGCAGGCGGCCAGGCTGCGCGAGACCTCGTAGCTGAAGTCCACGTGGCCGGGCGTGTCGATGAGGTTCAGGACATAGTCCCCTCCGTCCTCGGAACGGTAGGGGATGCGCACGGTCTGGGCCTTGATGGTTATGCCCCGCTCGCGCTCCAGGTCCATCTTGTCCAGGTACTGGTTTTTTTTGTCCCTCTCCCCGACCAGCCCGGTCAGCTCCAGGATGCGGTCGGCCAGGGTCGACTTTCCGTGGTCTATATGGGCGATTATGCTGAAGTTTCTGATGTATGCGTTGTCCATAGGGCTTGTGTCCGTCCCAGGGCCGGGGTCCATGATCGGCGCGCGGCGCGCGGCCCGGGCCGCGGCCCGGCAGCGAAACCCGGCCGCCGGGGTCAGCCCTTCTACGGCATTTGCCGCGCCCTGTCTAATGGATTGGTCCGGGGCGGCCGGCTCACATGACGTTCATGAGCCGGTCCTTGGTCCTGACGCCCGGGTCCTGGCCGGGCCGCAGGTCCCTGTAGGTGGACAGGTCCTTTTCCAATTTCCTGAGCATGCGCTCCACCAGGTCCTTGCGCGAGGCCCTGAGCACCGGGGTCTTGACCACGGCGCCGCCGGCGGTCTCGATCTCCATCTCGAACAGTATCTGGGAGTCCGGGCCCAGGTCCTTGTAGGAGTCCTGCTTGGAGGCCTTTACCTGGACCCTCTTGAGCACGGCGTCGTTGTCCTTGACAAAGGCCTTGATGCGCGCGTTCTCGGCCCGGTCGAGCTTGAGCTCGCCTTCGGAAAGGGCCCCGGTGTAGACCATCTTGCTCGGCGAGCGGCCGAAGAACGAGCCCAGCCCGCCGCTGCCGCGTTTGAACGGGTCGCTGCTGAAGAAGATCGCCAGCATGGCCAGGGCCAGGAGCACCAGGACGATGTTTCTTACGGTGTCCCTGCCGACCTTGCGTTGGTCGTAAGCCATTAAGCCGCCTTGTTTTTGTCCTTTGGGTCCGATAGAGTACCCAGGTATATCTCACGAAAGGGGCCGGGCAGGCAACCTCGTCCGCCTGGGGGCCGCGGGACGGGCGTCGGACGGCCGGGACAGTGTGAGCGCATGTATCCGATCTATTTCCTCAAGGGCCTGGCCATCGGGCTGTCCATCTCGGCCCCGGTCGGGCCCATCGGGCTGCTCTGCATCCAGCGCACCCTGGCCGGGGGCAGGCGCAGCGGCCTGGCCAGCGGCCTGGGCGCGGCCGTGGCCGACACGTTCTACGGCTGCGTGGCCGGGTTCGGGCTGAGCTTCGTGTCCCTGTTCGTCATGGGCCACGTGTTCTGGCTCAAGCTCGCGGGCGGAGTTTTTCTGTGCTTCATGGGCCGGCGCATGTTCCTTTCCAGGCCCGTGGCCAGGCCCAGGCCGCGGCGCATCAGGGGCCTGGCCGGGCAGTTCGGCTCCTGCCTCGCCCTGACCCTGACCAATCCCCTGACCGTGTTCGCCTTCATGGCCATCTTCGCGGGCTTCGGCCTGGGCGGGCTCAAGGGCGACTACGCGGCCACCGCGGTCTTGATCCTCGGGGTCTTTGCCGGGTCCTGCCTGTGGTGGATTTTTCTGACCCTGGCCGCGGCACGGCTGCGCTCGCGCATCGCCGTGCACCTGGAGCGCATGAACAGGCTGGCCGGCCTGGTCATCGGCGGCTTCGGGCTCCTGGCCCTGGCCTCGATCTTTTTCGAATAGCCCGGGCTCAGTCCGCCTCAAGGGTCGTCAGATCGCCCACGTCCTGGCCCAGCTCCTGGGCCTTGAGCACCCGGCGCATGATCTTGCCCGAGCGGGTCCTGGGCAGGGAGTCCCTGAACTCGATGCTCTTGACCACGGCCACGGGCCCGAGCTCGTTCTTGATGTGCCGCTTGAGCTCCTTGTTCAGGTCGTCGCTGGGCTCGATCCCGGGGTTGAGCAGGATGAAGGCCTTGGCCACCTCGCCCTTGATCCTGTCGGGCACGCCTATGACCGCGGCCTCGGACACGGCCCGGTGCGCGCCGAAGGCGTTCTCCAGCTCGGCCGTGCCGATGCGGTGGCCGGCGATGTTGAGCACGTCGTCGGCCCGGCCCTGTATCCAGTAGTAGCCGTCCTCGTCCTTCTTGGCCACGTCCCCGGCGAAGTAGACCCCGCCCGGGACCTGCTGCCAGTACTCCTTGTAGCGGTCCTCGTCCTTGAATAGGCCGGTCATCATGGCCGGCCAGGGCCTGGTCAGGACCAGCAGCCCGCCCTTGCCCGGGGGCGCGGGTTTGCCGTCCTTGTCCACCACCGCGGCCTCGATCCCGGGCAGGGGCCTGGTCACCGAGCCGGGCTTGAGCAGGGAGATGGGCAGCGGGCTGATCATGAACATGCCGGTCTCGGTCTGCCACCAGGTGTCCAGGAGCGGGCACTCGCTGCGGCCGATGTTCTTGTAGAACCAGAGCCAGGCCTCTGGGCTGATGGACTCGCCCACGGTGCCCAGAAGCCTCAGGCTGGTCAGGTCGAAGCGCTTGGGATACTGGGTGCCGAAGCGCATGAGCATGCGGATGAGCGTGGGCGTGGTGTAGAACACGGTCACCCCGTGCTTGGCCACGATGTTCCACATGCGGTCGGCCTGGGGGTACAGGGGGTGGCCCTCGTACATGACCGTGGTCGTGCCGGCCATGAGCGGACCGTAGACCACGCTGCTGTGCCCGGTGATCCAGCCCGGGTCCGCGGTGCACCAGAAGATGTCCGTGGGCTTGATGTCGAAGACCTGGCCCAGGGTCCGGTGGACCCCGACCATGTACCCGCCGTGGGCGTGGATCACGCCCTTGGGCTGGCCCGTGGTCCCGGAGGTGTAGAGCATGAACAGGGGGTCCTGGGCGTCCATGACCTCGGTCGGCGACTCGGAGCGCTCCTGGCGGATCAGGTCCTCGTACCAGAAGTCCCGGCCCTCGACCATGTCCACCTCGACCTTGGCCCTGTGGACCACGACCATGGAGTCCACGCAGTCGGAGCAGGCCCCGACCAGGGCCTCGTCCACGGTGTTCTTGAGCTTGATGACCCGGCCGTTGCGGTAGAACCCGTCCGCGGTGACGACCATCTTGGCCTCGGCGTCGCGGATCCTGCTGCGCAGGGCCTTGGCCGAGAACCCGGCGTAGACCACGCTGTGCACCGCGCCCAGCTTGACTATGGCCAGCATGGCGATCAGGGTCTCGGGCAGGGGCGGCATGTACACGACCACCCGGTCGCCCTTGCCCAGGCCCAGGGAGCGCAGGGCGTTGGAGAAGCGGTTCACCTCCCGGTAGAGCTCGTAGTAGGTGTACTTGCGCGAGTCCCCGGGCTCGCCCTCCCAGATCAGGGCCAGCTTGTTCTTGTTGCCGGTCTCGATGTGCCGGTCCAGGGCGTTGTAGACCACGTTGCAGCGCGCCCCGGCGAACCAGCGGTAGAACGGCGGGTTGGAGTCGTCCAGGACCTGGTCCCACTTCTTGAACCAGTCCAGCTCGTCCGCGGCCTCCTCCCAGTAGCCCAGGGGGTCGGTCTCGGCCTGGCGCCGGGCGGCCTCGAGCTCCTGCGGGTTGACGTTGGCCTCTATGACCAACTGGGGCAGGGGCCGGAACACGCGTTCTTCCTGCAGAAGGCTGTCCAAGGTGCCTGACTGATCCATATGCCCTCCCTAAAAAGAGGCGTCGGCCCGGGCCGGGCCGGGATGTTCATCCTGACCCCTGACACAGGCCCGAGTCATCCTGCGCCTGATATTCGACCAAAGGCGGGCTGTGACCAGCGAACGGTCACTTGAGCCCCAGAATTTGCTTCAGTTCGACTATCCGCCGTCTGCCTATGGGCAGCTCTATGCGCGTCCGGCCGGCCGTGCGGAGCATGAAGTTGCTGCCCGGCAGGCTGGCGATCTCCGTGACCATGTCCAGGTTGACCAGGTACTTGCGGTGGACCCTGAAGAAGCGGTGCGGCTTGAGCCGCTCCTCCAGGTGCTTGAGCCGGTACGAGGTCAGAAACTTCTGGTTGGCCGTGTGCACGTAGGAGTAATCCTCAAAGGCCTCGACAAACACGATCTGGTTGTAGGGCACGAGCATCATCCGGCCGTCCTGGTTCACGGCCAGCTTCTCGATCTTGGGCGAGCGGGTCCGGCTGACGTCCCAGGCCTGCTTCAGGGCGGACAGGAACACGTCCTGCTCCTCGTCGCCCAGGGGCAGCTGGAGGGTCTCCTCCCGGGCCTGCTCCCCGGACTCCGGGGAGGACCAGTCCGAGGGCTCGGGGATCTCCCGGAACCTGGACTTGAACTCCCTTAGCCGGTCCACGGTCTTGTCCAGCCTGCCCCCGGCCGGGGGCCAGAGCAGATAGTCCGTGGCCCCGAGCTCTATGGCCGAGTAGGCCCTGGACTCGTCCGCGGCGATGAACACCAGGGCCGGCCTGTCCTTGCGGCCGGCGAGCATCTGGGCCAGCTCGAAGCCGCTGACCTCGCCCTCCAGGTCCACGCCCAGGAAGAACGCGCCGTAGCGGATGGCCTCGAGCATTTCGAGGGCCTCGAAGGCGCTCACCGCCTCGCCCAGGACCTGCATGAAGCCCACGCCGGCCAGGGCCTTGCGCAGGCCGGAGCGGACCTCGGGATCGGGGTGCAGGAGCAGGGTCTTGAGCTTGGCCATCTGGTCTTTCCGAAAAGAAACAGGATTTCGCGTAAACTAGCCTGAAAAGCGCCGCGGCCGCAAGGCCCGGCCGCGTTGCCCCGGGCCGGGCCATGGTGTAGGAGCGCAATATGGGTGAAAAGGCCTTTCGCCTGGCGGTCGTCTCGGACGTGCACGGCAATGCCGAGGCCCTGCGCCAAGTCCTCGCGGACATGGACCACCTGGGCGTGGCCGAGGCGGTCTGCCTGGGCGACGCCATAGGCTACGGCCCCGAGCCCGAGGCCTCGGTGGGGCTTCTGCGCGAGCGGGGCGTGCCCATGGTCATGGGCAACCACGAGCAGGCCCTGTCTGACCCCCGCTGCCTGGACTGGTTCAACCCCCTGGCCCGGGCCGCGCTGATCAAGACCCGGACCATGCTCAGGCCCCAGACCATAGACTACCTCTCGGGCCTGCCGAGGTTTCTGGTCCGCCGCGGCTGCCGCTTCGTGCACGGCTTTCCGCCGGATTCGCTGCGCATCTATCTTCACGACAAGGGCCGGGCCGAGATCATGGCCGCGTTCTTAGAGTATCCCGAGGACATCTGCTTCGTGGGCCACACCCACGAGCTCGCGCTGATCTCCTTTGACGGGAGCAGGCTGGAGCGCGGGCCCCTGGGCCGCGGCGCGCGCCGCCTGGACGCCTCGCGGCGTCACCTGGTCAACGCGGGCAGCGTGGGCCAGCCCCGGGACGGCGACAACCGGGCCAAGTATGTGCTCTGGGACCCGGAGGCGCGGGTGTTGGAGGTCCGCTTCGTGGCCTACGACATAAAGAGGACCGCGGATCTGATAATCGAGCTCGGCCTGCCCGGGGTCTACGCGGACAAGCTGTGGTAGGGCGCTGAACAGGATCGGCGGGCGCGAAATCCGGGGCCGCTCGGCCAGGGGCCTTGAGCGCGCAGGACCCGGGCGGTAGCTTTTTCGCGCCCGCCGTGGCAGGTTAGGGCCGCGGGCCGCGGCCCATCTCCAAGACCGGAAGGTGTCGGATATTGAAGGCGTCTCTTTTCAGCAGCCTGCCCGGGGTCTTCGGCCCGAACCTGCCCGAGTACAGGCACGCCCACGGCGGGAACCTGCGCCGGCTGGCCGAGCTGGCCGGGTGCCGGCCCGGCGAGATCGTGGACTTCTCGGCCAGCGTCAACCCCATCGGCCCGCCGCCCTGGCTGGGCCGGGAGGTCGGCCGGGCCGTGGGCCTCGTGGCCAGCTACCCGGACCCGGAGAGCACGGACCTGACCCTGGCCGCCTGCGAGCGCTACAAGGTCTGGCCCGGCCAGGTCCTGGCCGGGAACGGGGCCTCGGAACTGCTCTGGGCCGCGGCCCGGCTGGCCGGGCCGGCCCAGGCGGTCATGCCCGTGCCCGCGTACGTGGACTACGCCCGGTCCTGCGACCTGGCCGGGCTGCCGGTGCGCGACCTGGCCCTTGCGCCCGAGGAGGGCTTCGGGCTCAGGGTCGAGAGGCTGGCCCCGCTCCTGGACCGGCCGTCCCTGGTCCTGGCCTGCCAGCCCAACAACCCCACGGGCCTGGCCTTCGACTCCCAGGCCCTGCGCGACCTGGCCCGCTCAAGGCCGGACTGCCTGTTCGTGGTCGACGAGTCCTTTGCCGACTTCGCGCCCGGCCTGGACCGCCTGGTGCGCGAGCGGCCGGACAACGTCCTGGTCATCCTGTCCATGACCAAGTTCTTCGCCATCCCGGGCCTGCGCCTGGGCCTGGCCTTTGCCGCCCCGGACCTGGCCGCCGGGCTCAAGAAGAGGCTTGCGGCCTGGTCGGTCAACGCCGTGGCCCAGAAGGTCGGCGAGCGCTGCCTCAAGGACCTGGAGTACGCCGAGAAGACCGTCCGGGAGACGGCCAGGCTGAGGGCCGGGCTCGCGGCCGAGCTGTCCGAGGTCCCGGGCATCAGGGTCTTTCCCTCCCAGGCCAACTTCCTGCTCTGCCAGATCAGCCGGGTCGGGCTGAGCGGCCGGGAGCTGTTCGAGCGGCTGCTCGCAGACAGGCTGGCCATCAGGCTGTGCGGCAACTTCAAGGGCCTGGACGAGAGCTACTTCCGGGTCGCGGTCAGAAACGACGAGGACAACGCCCGGCTGGTCGGGGCCATGCGCCGGGTGGCCGGGGTGGACAGGCCGCGGCCCGCGCCCCCCGCGCGCCGGGCCAGGGCGCTCATGATCCAGGGCACGGGCTCGGGCGCGGGCAAGAGCGTCCTGGTTGCGGCCCTGTGCCGCGTCTTTCTCCAGGACGGGCTGAGCGTGGCCCCGTTCAAGGCCCAGAACATGTCCCTGAACTCCTTTGTCGGCCGCGACGGCGGCGAGATCGGCCGGGCCCAGGCCACCCAGGCCGCGGCCTGCCGCCTGGACCCAGAGGCGCGCATGAACCCGGTGCTGCTCAAGCCCAACTCCGAGACCGGGGCCCAGGTCGTGGTCATGGGCCGGCCCGTGGGCAACATGTCCGTGAACCAGTACGTGCGCTTCAAGGCCGAGGCCTTCGAGACCGTGAAGAGGGCCTACGACAGCCTGAGCCGGGACCACGAGGTCATCGTGCTCGAGGGCGCGGGGAGCCCGGCCGAGATCAACCTGCGCGAGCACGACATCGTGAACATGGCCATGGCCGAGCACGCCGGGGCCGGGGTGCTTCTGGCCGGGGACATCGACCGGGGCGGGGTCTTCGCCGCCCTGGTCGGGACCATGTCCCTGCTCACGGTCAAGGAGCGCGAGCGCGTGGCCGGGTTCGTGATCAACAAGTTCAGGGGCGACCCGGGCCTTCTGGACCGGGGCCTGAGCTACGTGTTCGAGCAGACCGGCAGGCCGGTGCTCGGCGTGGTGCCCTACATCCGGTCCCTGGGCCTGCCCGAGGAGGACTCTTTGTCCTTCAGGCAGCGCTACGCGCCCAGGGTCGGGGACGGGTCCGCGGACGCGTCCCCGGACATTGCCGGCCGCGTGGACATCGCCTGCGTCGCCCTGCCGCACCTGGCCAACTTCAACGACCTGGACCCCCTGGAGGCCGAGCCGGACGTCGGTCTGCGCCTGGTGGACTCGGCCCTGGACCTGGGCCTTCCGGACGCGGTCATCATCCCGGGCAGCAAGAACACCGTGGCCGACATGCGCCTGCTGCGGGGCGCGGGCATGGCCGCGGCCATCCGCTCGCTGCCCGAGTCCGTGAGGGTGGTCGGGATCTGCGCCGGGTTCCAGATGCTCGGCCAGGAGATCGACGACCCCCTGGGCCTGGAGTCCAGGTTCAGGAAGCGCATCGGGGCCTTCGGCATCCTGCCCGTGGCCACCACGCTCATGGCCGAGAAGACCCTCAAGCGCAGCCTGGGCAGGCACCTGGAGAGCGGGCTGGCGGTCAGCGGCTACGAGATCCACCACGGCCGGACCACGGCCCTGGGCCAGGACATCGAGGTCGCGGTCGCGGACCACGACGGCCAGCCCCTGGGCTTCGGGCTCAAGGGCGGCCGGGTCTGGGGCACGTATCTGCACGGCATCTTCGACGACGACGCCTTCAGGCGCTGGTTCGTGGACGACCTGAGGACGCGCAAGGGGCTCGCCCCGCTCGGCCGGGCCCAGACCGCGTTCGACATCGAGCCGGCCCTGGACCATTTGGCCAGCGTGGTCCGGGACAGCCTGGACATGGCCGCGGTCTACCGGGCCGCGGGCTTCAGGACCACGCGCCAGGCGACCTTCTTCAAGCTCTAGCAGAATGTTGAAAAAGTCCGTCCTGGACTTTTTCAACTCGATTTGGCGAAAGCGCGGTTTCGCCAAATCTCCGGAATCATTGG
>JAFGBU010000031.1 GCA_016932995.1 Desulfovibrionaceae bacterium | reverse complement strand
GTGTTCGTGCTCGTGGCTGTGCGCGCCGTGGACGCCTTCCTCGTGCTCGTGGAGGTGTCCTTCGCGCTCGTGGTGCTCGTGGTCGTGGTCGTTACCGCCGTGCTCATGGGCGTGGTCGAGCTCGCGCATCATCTTCTGGTACTTGCTTTCCTTTTTTGGGCCGCAGCCGCAGCTGTCGCACATGACGTCCTCCCTGCTTGGATCGTTGGGATACCAATATGCCAAGCAGGCCGCTTTGTCCAGGTCAGGGGCCTTTTTCGCTTACCTCAGCTCGCTGATGTTCACGGTTTGGGCCTCGGTCCTCTGGCCGTAGATGGACTTGAGCACCGGGGAGACCAAATCGTCCGGCAGGGCCCCCAAAAGCCCCCCGACAAAGGCCCCGGCCACCGCGCCGAGGACCAGTTCGCAGGCCGGAAAGCCGATCGCGAACTGGGTCACCGCGCCCAGAAAGGAGCCGAAGAACGCGCCCAGGAAAACGCCCTCGTCGGACTGGCCGCTGTAGGCCTTGCGGCCGCGCATAATCCTTGCGGCGTCCTTGATGAAGTAGCCGAAAAACGCGCCGAAAAAGGTCGCGGTCATGCACAGGACCGCGCCCGGAAACACGTTGTGCAGCCCACTCCCCCTGACCAGTCCGCCCTGGGCCAGGCCGCAGATGCCGCCCACGAAAAGTATTCCGAAAAAGCACTTTTCCTTGATCTCCCGCTCCGCGAACATGGCCGCCTCCTGGCTTGGGCAAAGATTTCCTGGACCAGGCTCCTGCCAGAACCATGCCGCCCGGCCGGGCTTGACCCGGCGCGGGGATTGTGAAATGAGGCAGGCTGCGCCGGGCCGTCCCGGTGAAAAGGACAGAGGTGTGCGCATGAGTAGTGAGTCTCCGCTTTCCTCCCTTCACGGCTTGGTCTGGATCGCCCTTATGGCCGCCCTCATGGCCGCCGGGGCCTACATGTCCATCCCCGTGGCCGCGGTCCCCTTTTCCCTGCAGACCATGTTCGTGCTTCTGGCCGGCTACCTGCTCGGCCCGGTGCGCGGGGCCGTGGCCGTGGGCCTGTACCTGGCCGCCGGCCTGATCGGGCTGCCGGTGTTTTCCGGCGGCCGCTCCGGCCTGGCCCACCTGCTGGGGCCCACGGGCGGTTTTTTGTTCGGCTTCCTTGTCCTGGCCTATTTGGCCGGGATGGCTCGGCAAAAGGGTTCGGCCGCCATCGGCTGGGGCAGGGGCGCGGCCTTTGGCGGGGCCGGGCTCGCGCTCATGTACTGCCTTGGGGCCGTCTGGCTGAAGCTCAGCCTGGACATGGGCTGGGCCAAGGCGGTCATGGTCTCGGCGGTCCCCTTTTTGCCGGGCAGCGGCCTGAAGCTGTTTCTGGCCATCGCCTGCGCCCGCTACCTCGGCAAACGGATGCTGGCGCCGTCTTGATCCGGATCAGCGACCTGTCCTTTGCCTATCCCGGCGGCCCCACGGTGCTCGACCGGGTCTCGCTGGGCCTTGAAAAGGGCGCTATCCTTGGTCTTGCCGGGGCCAACGCCTCGGGCAAGTCCACCCTGCTCGGGCTCTTGGCCGGGCTTTTTTCCCCGGACCAGGGGCATATCCGGGTGGCCGGGCTCGCCTCCCCGGGCCGGGAAAGGGAGCTGCGCCGCGTCTGCCGTTTGGTGGTCCAGGACGCGGACCTGCAGATAATCGGCTCCACCGTGGCCGAGGACCTGCTCCTCGGCCGGGACGAGAAGGACCCTGACCAGGCGGCCCGGGCCAGGGACGCGGCCCAGAGGTTCGGCCTGGCCGAGTACTGGGACCGGCCGGTGCACACCCTGTCCTGGGGCCTCAAGCGCAAGCTGTGCCTGGCCGCGGCCCTCTGGGACGGCCCCCGGGTCCTGCTCCTGGACGAGCCGTTCAGCGGCCTGGACTACCCCGGGGTCCTGGAGATGCGCCGCCTGCTGCTTGCCGGCCGCGGCCAGGGCCTGACCCAGGTGGTCGCGACCCACGACCTGGAGCCCCTGGCGGACATCGCCGATCACCTCGCCGTGCTCGACAGGGGGCGGCTGGTCTTGTTCGGCGCGCCAAACGAGATCATGGACCGCGTGGGGGAGCACGGCGTCAGGCCGACCTGTTCCTGGCGCGCGGGCCTGGGCATAACCCCCTGGGACGACGGGGATGGACGCTAGGCTCGGGGCCTACGCCGGGGCCATGGACCCCAGGCTCAAGGCCGGGCTGGCCCTTTTGTACGGGGCCCTGATCTGGCGCTGCGGCCCGCTGGGCCTTGCCCTGCTCGGGCTGGTCATTCTGGCCCTGGGCTTGGGGATGGGCGGTTTCGTTGGAGAGGGCCTAAGGCTGTTCAAGGCCGCGGCCCTGTTCGTGATCTTCTGGGCCCTGGTCAAGCTGGCGGTCGATCTCTTGTCCGGGATCGGGCCCTGGCCGGCCGCGGCAAACGCCCTGGTCCTGGCCGCGCGGCTCTCGGAGCTCCTGGGCCTGGGCCTGATCTTGGCCCTGTCCACCTCGGCCCGGCAGCTGGGCCTGGCCGCGGCCTGGGCCCTGAGGCCGTTTCTCAGGGACCGGGCCTGGCAGGCGGCCCTGGGCCTGTCCCTGATGGTCCATTTCCTGCCCCTGGCCCTGGGCCTGGTCTCTGACCTGCGCCGGGTCGTGTCCCTGCGCTGCCCGGACCTGTCCCTGGCCAAAAAATTAATTATCCTGCCCCAGGCCATGATCCGCAACCTGGGCCAGAAGACCTGGGACCAGACCCTGGCCGTGGCCAGCAGGGGCCTGGATCAGGCCTCGGCCTGGCGGACCGCGTTCTCAGGGCTTGCCGGACAGTGGTTCTTCGGGGCCGCGCTCGGCCTGGCGGGCCTGGCCCTGGCCCTGGTCTGAGATGACCAGCCAGAGCACTATCAGGCCGAGCGCGGCCAGGCCCGCGTCCCTGGCCAGGGACAGGGCCATGTCCGCCTTTTGGGCCGGGTCCGTGCTGAAGCAGCCGCAGGCGATGTCGAGCCCCCTGGCCAGATTGTAGGCCATGGCGGACATGAAGGTTGTGAGCATGGCGCTGATGAGCGCGGCCGCGCCCGTGGCCAGCCGGTTGAAGGTCAGGGCCAGGCCGCAGACCGTCTCGATCCAGGGCAGGATGACCGCCGCGGGCGCGATCAGGGCCTGGGGCAGTATCCTGTAGTTGGCGATCATCAGGGCGAAGCCCTGGGGGTCGGCGATCTTGTACACGCCGGCCCAGATGAATGTCAGGCCCAGGACCGAGCGCAGGATGAGCGCGGCCGCGCGCCTTGTCCGGCTCATGGCGAGGCCTCCAGCGGTCCCTGGGCGGCCAGCCAGGCATCGAGGCCCTGATCGAGGGCCCGGGCGTCAAAGCCCAGGCCGCGCAGAAGCCCGGCCAGGACCCTGGCCCTTCCGCAGTCCAGGCCGTCGCAATAGGTCACCACGGGCCTGTCTTTGGGCAGCTTCGGGACCCTTGCCCAGTCCCCGCCCGCGCCGTTGGACGGCAGGCTGATGGCCCCTGGGATGTGCCCGTCTTCGAACTCGTGGACGCCCCTGGAGTCCGCGAACAGCGCGGCCCGGGAGTGGAAGAGCTCCAGTGCCCGGACCAGGTCGATGGAGGCGGTCCTCTGCCCGGTCTCCGCCGCGCTCCCGTGTCCCGGTCCAGGGACGAGATCGAGCCCGTGGGGCCTGACAATGTTGAAGCAGACCCCGAGCCCGGCTGCGGCCAGGACCAGGACCAGGCCTTGGGCCAGGATTTTTTTTGATTTCCATAGGCTGCTGGGCATATGAGCGTGTTCTTTAGGATCAGGCCTTTGATATCGGCTCGGCGGGATGATCTTGCAATTCCCGTGACCTGGCTTTATGTATTGCCAACAGGAATTTGTGTCAACGCAACGCCGCAAGGACCGTTGCCCGTCCGGCCGCCGCGCCGGTTCCCGGGGGATGTTGCTTGGACCTAGAGTTCGGCGTTTCCATGTTCGTCAAGCTCGCCGGCCGCAAGGAAAGGGTCAAGTGCCAGTTCGTCGGGCTGTCGGAAAACGAGTGGCTGGTCGTCAAGCTGCCCTCGGACCCCAAGGTGCGCGCCCAGATCAGGGAGGGCGACGTCCTGAATCTGCGCTGCCTGAGCCGCGGCAACATCCTGGGCTTTGATTCCCAGGTCCTCGGTTTCATGGACTCGCCCTACGGCCTGATGTTCTTGAAGTTCCCGGTCAAGACCGTGAGCCACGCCCTGCGGGGCAGCCGCAGGCTCGACTGCTCCTTTCCGGCCGCGCTTCTGGTCGGCAACAGGGAGCGCAAGGGCGTGATCGTGGACATGAGCCTGGGCGGCTGCCGTTTCTTCCTGGACCGGGCCTCGGACATCGATCCGGCCGACGTGCCCGAGGGCGCGGTGTTTCAGGGCCGGTTCCTGCTCCTGGACGACAGCCTGGACTTCCGCTTCGAGGCCGAGGTGGTCAGCCGGGTGTTCGACGGCGAGAGGCGCGTCCTGGGCCTCAAGTTCGACCGCGAGCGGGGCGGCATGCCCGAGGGCCTGCGGGACTACATCCTGGAGATCGACTCGCTCTTGGGCGGCTAGCCGCGCTCAGGCCCTGCGCCTGAACCGGGCCAGGTACTCCTGGTTGCCCTTGGGGCCCTTGATCCTGGCCGGGGCCCAGCCGAGCGGCTCAAGCCCCAGCTCGTCGCGGGCAAAGCCGATCACCGCGTCCACGGCCTCCATCCGGTCCGCCTCGGAGCGCACCACGCCCTTGTCCGTGCGGCCCGGGCCGAGCTCGAACTGGGGCTTGATCAGGACCACCACTTCCCCGCGATCCTTGAGGAACTTGAGGCACGGTCCAAGGACCAGGCGAAGGGAGATAAAGGACAGGTCGGCGGTGATCAGGTCGACCTTCTCGGGCAGAAGGTCGTCCGGGGCCCGGCGGAGGTTGACCTTTTCCAGGACCGTGACCCTGGGGTCCCGGCGCAGGCTCCAGTGCAGCTGGCCCGCGCCCACGTCCGCGGCGTAGACCCTGGCCGCGCCGTGCTGCAGCAGGCAGTCCGTGAACCCGCCGCTGGAGGCCCCGGCGTCGAGCGCGGTCTTGCCCGCCGGGTCCAGGCCGAGCTCCTCTATGGCCGTCAGGAGCTTGTGCCCGCCCCGGCTGACGAACCTGTCCCCGGCCTCGGCGACCAGTGTCGTGCCCGGGTCCATCTGCTGGCCGGGCTTGAGCACCGGCGTCTTCTGGCCGCCTGTCAGGGCGTGGACCTTGCCGGCCATTATCAGCCGCTTGGCCTGCTCCCGGCTCTCGGCCAGGCCCTGGTCGGCCAGGAGTTGGTCGGCCCTGACCCGGCGGGCCATCTACTTCCTCGTCAGGCCGAGCCGCTGGACCACGTTCTCCGCGGCCTTGGCCACGTAGTCCTCGGCCGAGAGCCGGTCCTTGTCCTTTGGCTCGATGATCAGCTCCGGCCGGTTCACGAACTCGGGCCTGGCCCGGACCCCGTACTCGGCCGGAAAGGAGTCCTGGAAGTACATCTCCTGGAAGCCGATGAACTTCAGCTGGTGGGCCGTGGCGTCCAGGACGGCCAGCTCGTCTTGGCCGAGCAGGCCGAGCTCCCGGGCCCTGACCGCCCCGGCCAGGCATTCCCCGCCCTGGGTGCAGGCGATGTGTCCGAAGCGGTTGGCCAAAATCATCGAGTCCATGATCTGCTGCTCGGTGACCTGGAGGACCTGGAAGGCCCCATCCCCGCCCAGGGCCTCGAAGCGCTCGGCGAAGTGGCGCACGCGCGGGAAGGAGACCGGGTTTCCGATCATGGCCGCCTGGGCCGCGCTGGGCTGCACGTTTACCGGCCGCCAGCGGCGTTTTCCGGGCTCGTCCACGCTGTAGTAGCGGTAGACCGGGTCGGCGTGGTGGGACTGGACCCCGAACACGCGCGGCAGGGACTCGATCACCCCGAGGTCCAGGAGCTTCAAAAAGCCGCTCATGACCGCGGTGATGTTGCCCGCGTTGCCGATGGGCACGAACACGCACTTGCCGGCCAGGTCCCAGTCGTACCACTGGGCGACCTCGAAGGCGTAGGACTCCTGGCCCAGGATGCGCCAGGCGTTCTTGGAGTTGAGCAGGGCGACCCGGAAGTTGTCGGCCAGGTACTCGACGACCTTCATGCAGTCGTCGAACACCCCGGGCACCTCCAGGACCACGGCCCCGCTGCCCAGGGGCTGGGCCATCTGTTGGGGCGTGACCTTGCCGTGGGGCAGGATGACCACGGACTTGACCGGCCCGCCCACGTATGCCGCGTACAGGGCCGCCGAGGCCGAGGTGTCGCCGGTGGAGGCGCAGACCGTGAGCACCTGGTCCCAGCCGTGCCTGCGGATGAGCGCGCGCAGGTAGCTGAAGGCGCAGACCATGCCCCGGTCCTTGAACGACGCGCTCGGGTTCTGGCCGTCGTTCTTGTAGGCGGTCCTGACCTTGGTGATTTCGCACAGCTGCGGGCTGGACTCCACAATGGGCGTGCCGCCCTCGCCGAGGTAGATTATGTCCTCCGGTTCGAGCACCGGGGCCATGAGCTCGTAGAAGCGGAATATGCCGCGCAGGGCCGGGTCCTTGGACCCGGCCCGGGCGTCGAATATCTCCCGCCATTTTTCGCCCTGGGTCTGCTTGAGCTCTTTAAATCCCGTGTCCCTGAGCAGGAACACGTCCCCGCAGGACGGGCAGGTGTAGTGGAGCTCGTCGATGTCGTAGCGCCTCCCGCAGCCCAGGCAGAAGTACTCCATCCGGCTGCGGTAGGCGGGAAACGTTTGGCCGCTCTTCATGGCTTTTTCCTCGCTATGGCCAGATCCTGGGCAGGCTCAGGGCGAGCATCACCGCGCCCAGGCTGATCTTGACCGTCAGGCCCAGGGCCTTGCCCCAGAACGACCCCCAGGCCGCGCGCCAGGCCTGGTCCATGGGCCGGCCGTGGACGCGCTCCGAGATCAGGCATCCGGCAAAGGCCCCGGCCAGGGCCCCGATGACCGCGCCCAGGCCGAAGAGCAGGGGCGCGCCCAGGACGGCGCCCAGCACGGCCCCGATGATCCCGCCCAGGTTGCCCCGGCCGCTGGCCCCGAACTTCTTGGCCCCCAGGGCCTGGGAGGCGAACTCCAGGCCCTCTCCGGCCACGGCCAGCCCGGCCATGAGGCCCACGAAGGTCCAGGTCATGTCCCCCTCCGGGTGCAGCCACTTCCAGACCGCGAGCAGGGTCAGGATGACCCAGTTGGCCGGCAGGGTGAACACGTGCAGGCCAAGGACCGCGAAAAGGATCAGGATGAACAGCGCCGCCCAGATGAGGTCCATCTAGCCCTCTCTCAGGTCCACGACGCGCTGGGCCTTGCCCTGGGACTTGGGGATGGAGTCGTGCTGGACCAGCTCCACGCGCGGGGTGATCAGTATCTCGTCCCGCAGCCGGGCGGTGATCTTCTTTTGCAGGCCCTGGAGGGCGCGCATGTCCTCCACGAAGTACTCGTCCTTGATCTCCACCTTGACCCGGAGCTGGTCGATGTAGCCCTCCCTGTAGAGCTCTATGAGGTAGTTCTGGCCGACCTCGGGCGTGGCCAGCAGGGCCTGCTCGATCTGCATGGGGTAGATGTTCACGCCCTTGACGATGAGCATGTCGTCGGCCCGGCCGGCGATGCGCTCCAGGCGGCGGTGGGTCCGGCCGCAGGCGCACTGGCCGGGGATGAAGCTGGTCAAATCCCGGGTCCGGTAGCGGATCAGGGGCATGCCCTCGCGGTCCAGGTTGGTCATGACCAATTCGCCCGTCTCCCCGGGCTCGACCCACTCGCCTGTGGCCGGGTCGATTATCTCGGCGACAAAGGCGTCCTCCCAGACGTGCATGCCCGACTGCTCGACGCACTCGAAGGCCACGCCCGGGCCGTTCATCTCGGTCAGGCCGTAGGAGTTGTAGGCCTTGACCCGCAGGAGCTCCTCCACGCGCAGCCGGGCCTGCTCGGTGTGCGGCTCGGCCCCGATGAGCGCGATGCGCAGGGACAGGGAGTTTCGGTCCACGCCCTCCTGGTCCAGGAACCCGGCGAAGTGCAGGGCGTAGGAGGGGATGATGTGCACGCAGGTGACCTTGAAGTCCTGGAGGAGCTTGAGCTGGCGCTTGGAGTTCCCGGCCCCGGCCGGGATGGTCAGGCAGCCCAGGCGCTCGGCCCCGTAGTGCATGCCCAGGCCGCCGGTGAACAGCCCGTACCCGGACATGTTCTGGAACACGTCGCTTCTGCGCATGCCCGTGGAGTGCATGCACCTGGCCACCAGCGAGGCCCAGGAGTCCAGGTCGCGCTGGGTGTAGTACACGGCCGTGGGCGTGCCCGTGGTGCCCGAGGACACGTGCAGGCGCACGAAGTCCTCGATGGGCCTGGCGAGCATCCCGTCCGGGTAGTTGGCCCGCAGGTCGTCCTTGGTGGTGAACGGCAGGCGGCGGATGTCGTCGATGGTCTTGATGTCCTCGGGCCGGACCTTGGCCTCGGCCAGGCGCCCGGCGTAGAACGGCGAGCGCTTGGCTATTTCGAGGGTCCTTCTCAGGCGCTCGGCCTGAAGGCGCTCCAGGTCCGGCCGGGGCAGGTTCTCGGTTTCGTGGTAGAACATGGTGTTTCCGCTGGTCTTGGTCTAGTCCGGCTCCCCCCCGTATTCCGAGGGAAAGGGGGTCGCCTGGGCGAGGTTTTCGAATTTGGTGAACTTGTCCAGAAAGGCCAGCTCGAGCTCGCCCACCGGGCCGTTTCTCTGTTTTCCGATGATGATCTCGGCGATGCCCTTTTTGGGGTTGTCCTCGCGCTTGTTGTAGAACTCGTCGCGGTACAGGAACACGATCACGTCCGCGTCCTGCTCGATGGCCCCGGACTCGCGCAGGTCCGCGAGCATGGGCCGCTTGTTGGTCCGGTCCTCGACCTTGCGGTTGAGCTGGGACAGGGCGATGACCGGCAGCTCCAGCTCCTTGGCCAGGGCCTTGAGGTTCCGGGAGATGTCCGAGATCTCCTGCTCCCGGGAGTCGATGTCCCGGTTGGAGCGCATGAGCTGGAGGTAGTCCACGACCACCAGCCCCAGGCCGTGCTCGGCCTTGAGCCTGCGGCACTTGGCCCGCAGCTCCAGGGTGGACAGGGCCGGGGTGTCGTCGATGAACAGCGGGGCCTGGGAGAGCTTGTCCGCGGCGTCCGAGAGCCGGACCCAGTCCTGGTCGTCCATAAAGCCCTTGCGCAGCCTGGAGAGCTCCACCTTGCCCTGGCAGCCGAGCATGCGCATCATGAGCTGCTCCATGGACATTTCGAGGGAGAACACGGCCGTGGTCACCTCCTCCCGGATGGCGGCGCGCATGGCCAGGTTCAGGGCGAAGGCGGTCTTGCCCATGGACGGCCTGCCCGCGATGATGATCAAATCCGAGTCCTGGAGCCCGGCGGTCAGCTCGTCGAACTTCTCGTACCCGGTGCCGATGCCGGTCACCGGCGAGCGGTTGAGGTAGCGTTTTTCGAGCTCCTCGAAGACCTTTTTGGCCAGGTCCATGCTGCCCATGAAGTTCTCCGCGCTCTTGGCCTGGGCGATCTTGAATATCCTGCTCTCGGACTCGTCCAGGAGCTTGTCCACCTCTCCGGGCCCGAAGCAGTCGGTGATGATCTCGCTGGCCGCCTCGATGAGCCTGCGCAGTGTGGCCTTGTCCTTGACGATCCTGGCGTGGTGCGCGGCGTTGGCCGCGCTTATGGCCGACTCGGCCAGCTCGGCCAGGTACACCGGCCCGCCGACCGTGTCCAGGTCCCCGGCCGTGGCCAGGCGCTCGGAGACCGTGAGCAGGTCCACGGGCTTGCCCGCGTTGTACAGGTCGATGAACGAGCGGAAGATGGTCTGGTGGGCCGGGGAGTAGAAGTCCTCGGGTTTGAGCATCTCGACCAGGGTGTTCAGGGCCCGGTTGGTCTGGAACACGCCGCCGAGCACGGCCTGCTCGGCGTCCAGGTTGTTCGGCGGGACCTTGCGCAGGAGGTCGGAGGAGGCCCTGGGCAGGGCCTCCTCCGGTGTGGTCTTGGACCTTTGCCGGCTAGGTCTCTTTGGGTTCGGGCTGTTCCGCGGGCTGGCCATGTCGGACAACGCTGACCTTGAGTTCGCCGCGCACGTCCGGGTGGAGCCGCACGTCCACGGTGTACTCCCCCAGGGCGCGGATGGGTTCGGGCAGCAGGATTTTCCTGCGGTCGATATCGATGCCTTTTTGGGCCATGGCCTCGGCGATGTTGGCCGTGGTCACCGAGCCGTAGAGCTTGTCGCCCTCGCCGACCCGGACCGCGATCTCCACCGGGTTGGCCTGGATGCGCTCGGCCATGTCCTCGGCCCCGACGCGCTTGCCGTCGGCCTTGGTCTTGAGCTTCTTGCGCTCCAGATCGAACTGCTTGAGGTTGGGCTGGTTGGCCTCCATGGCCAGGCCCTGGGGGATGAGGTAGTTGCGTCCGTAGCCGGGCTTGACCTTGACGATGTCGCCCACCCGGCCGAGGGCGTCCACGTCGGCGCGTAAGATGAGTTTCATTGTCTTCCCCCTATACGCTCTTCTTCAGGACTTCGGAGCTGTGCGTCGGCGTATAGAACAGCAGGGCCATCTGGCGCGCCCGTTTGATCTCCGTGGTCAGGGCGCGCTGGTGCTTGGCGCAGGTCCCGGTCACGCGCCGGGCGATGATCTTGCCCCGCTCGGAGATGTAGTCCCTGAGTATGTCCGGCCGCTTGTAGTCCAGGGGCAGGTCCTTGTCCACGCAGAACCGGCAGACCTTTTTCCTGGGGGTGAATTTTTTCTTGAACGCCATGTCTAGGCCTCCTCGGGCTCGGCCTTGTCGGCCAGCTTGACGGTCAGGAACTTGAACACGCCGTCGCTGATGCGGATGTTGCGCTCCAGCTCCTCCACGGCCTGGCTCGGGGCGTCGTAGACCAGGCGCACGTAGTGCCCCTTGGTCTGCTTGCTCACCGGGTAGGCCAGGTTGCGGACGCCCCAGTCGTCGGTCTCGGCGACTTTTCCGCCCTGCTTGTCCAGGATGTCGCAGAAGGCGTCCACCGTCTGCTTGCGGGTCTCCTCCGCCAGCCCCGGGCTGAGCAGCAGGAGGGTCTCGTAGGTCCTCATCTCTTCACTCCTTTTGGTCTTCGGCCCTCTCCCTGGGGAAAGAGCAAGGTGAACCGAGGTTGTTATTGGCTTTGGCCGGAGATGTCAAGGCCTCAACCGGGCCCGTCCGGCCCGTCCGGGTCCCTCGGCCGGTCCTGATTCTTTTCCGCGGGCGGCTTCCAGCCGCACCCGGTCTTGGACATTCAGGTCGGGATGCCGAGCCTGGGCAGCACGAAGCGGCTGAGCAGCACCCAGGCGGCCACGAATCCGATGAGCAGGAGCAGGGCCTTCATGGCTCGACTATAAGACCGGATCAAACCCGGTCAACAGCCTGAAGGCCTCGATGTACTTGCGGCTGGTCTCCCGGGCGACTTCAGAGGGCATGTGCGGGGCCGGGGGGTTCTTGTCGAAGCCCACGGACTCCAGCCAGTCGCGCACGTACTGCTTGTCGAAGCTGGGCTGGCCGCGGCCGGGCCGGTACCCGTCCCGGGGCCAGAAGCGCGACGAGTCCGGGGTCAGGACCTCGTCGATGAGCAGCAGGCTGTTGTTTATCAGCCCGAACTCGAACTTGGTGTCCGCGATGATGATCCCCCGTTCGAGGGCGTACTTGGCGGCCCGCTCGTAGATGGCCAGGGACACGTCCCGGACCCGGCCCGAGAGCCTGGGGCCGATGATCCGGCCGGCCTCGTCCAGGCTGATGTTCTGGTCGTGGCGGCCGAGCTCGGCCTTGGTGGACGGGGTGAACAGGGGCTCGGGCAGGGCCGCGGACTCCTCGAGCCCCGCGGGCAGCTCGTGGCCGCAGACCCGGCCCGTTTCACGGTAGTCCTTCCAGCCCGAGCCGCTGAGGTAGCCGCGCACGATGCACTCCACGGGCAGGGGCGCGGTGCGCCGCACGACCACCGACCGGCCCCGGAGCAGCTCGGCGTGGGGCTTGAGCCGGGCCGGGAAGTCCTCGACGTCCGCGGCCAGGATGTGGTTCGCGGCCAGGTCGGACATCATCGCCATCCAGAACAGGGTGATCTGGTTCAGGACCTTGCCCTTGTGCGGGATCGGGTCCGGCAGGATCACGTCAAAGGCCGAGATGCGGTCCGTGGTCACGATGAGCAGGCTGTCCGAGGACAATTCGTAGATGTCCCGGACCTTGCCCCTGGCCGCGAGGGCCAGGCCGGGCAGCTCGGTCTTGGCCAGGCTCCGGGCGATCATGACCCCTCCGTATTCTTGCCGAGCCGGACCTCCACGGACCTGGCGTGGGCCTCCAGGCCCTCGATCCTGGCCAGCCGGGCGATCTTGGCCCCGTGCTTCTCGATGTATCCCCTGTTCGTGGCTATCACGCTCGATTTTTTGCAGAAATCCTGGACCGAGAGGGCCGAGGAGAACCTGGCCGTGCCCATGGTCGGCAGGACGTGGTTCGGGCCCGCGAAGTAGTCGCCCACCGGCTCCGGGCAGTGGCGGCCCAGGAACACGGCCCCGGCGTGGCGCACCCGGCCCAGAAGCGACCAGGGGTCGTCCACGGCCAGCTCCAAATGCTCCGGGGCCAGCAGGTTGACCAGGTCCAGGCCGCTGTCCAGGTCGGGCAGGGTTATGATCGCGCCCCAGTTATCGAGCGCGGCGTTGGCGATCTCGGCCCGCGGCAGGGCCTTGGCCCGGGCCGCGAGCGCCACGGCCGCGCGTTCGGCCAGGGATTTGTCCGGGGTCAGCAGCAGGGCCGAGGCCAGGGGGTCGTGCTCGGCCTGGGAGAGCATGTCCGCGGCCAGCCAGGCCGGGAGGTCCGGGTCCCCGGAGTCCTCGGCCAGGATGGCGATCTCGCTCGGCCCGGCGGCCAGGTCCACGCCCACCCGGCCCCTCAACAGGGCCTTGGCCGTGGCCACGTAGATGTTGCCCGGCCCGGCCAGCAGGTCGCAGGCCCGGACCGTGTCCGTGCCCAGGGCCAGGGCGGCCACGGCCCAGGCCCCGCCCATGCGGTAGACCTCGTCAAGGCCCAGGACCTTGGCCGCGGTCAGGATGTAGGGGCTCAGCGTCCCGTCCTTGCGCGGCGGGCCGGCCACCGCGATCTCCGGGACCCCGGCCGCGATCGCGGGCGCGGCGTTCATTATCAGGCTCGACACGAGCGGGGTCTCCCCGCCCCGGCCGCCGGGCACGTACAGCCCGACCCGGTCCAGGGGCCGGACCATCTGGCCCAGGATCGCGCCGTCCGGGGTCGTGGTCCACCAGGAGTTCTCCTTTTGGCGCTCGTGAAAGGCGCGCACATTGGCCGCGGCCTCCTTGAGCAGGGCCAGGTCCCGGGCCGGGACGGCCGCGGCCGCGGCCTCGATCTCGGCCTTGGGCACGCGCAGCATCTCGGCCGTGAACCTCGGGCAGTCGAAGCGGGCCGTGTACTCGGCGACCGCCTGATCCCCGCGTTCGCGCACCGCGTCGATGATCTCCCGGACCCGGCGCTCGACCTCGCCGTCCGCCCCGGCCCGGTCCTTGAGCCAGGCGTTTATGCGCGGCCAGTCGTCCGGCCCTGCGTAGTCGATTCTTCTGGCAGCCATGTGCTCTCCGCTTGCTTGGGTCTTGCGTCAGGGGCGCAGCATATATTTCCCGGCCTGGAAAGTCGAGCCGGGCCGGGTTGAAGGGCAAGAAAAAAGGGGCCGGGACTTTCGTCCCGGCCCCGGTCAGGCGTCGATTCTTTCTGCGGTTCTTCGGCTAGAAGGTGTAGTCCACGGACAGGGCCACCTTCCACATGTCGCCGCCGTTGTAGTCGTTGCCCCAGTAGTTGGTGTCGTAGTCGGCGTTCACGTAGCCGATGTCGAACAGGGCGGAGAGCTCTTCGTAGATCTTGTACTTGGTGTTCAAGTCAACTTCCACGATGCTGTCCTTCTCGGTCAGGGTCCGGCCGTAGACTATGCCGTACGAGTTGTCTATGCCGTTGGCCCTGGCGGTGGCGCAGTCCTTGTCGTTGGTGCCCTGGGCGTACAACAGGGTGAACTCGTGGGACAGCTTCTCCAGGAAGGAGATGTCCTTCAAGGTCAGGCCCACGGTCCAGAAGCCGAGCATCTCGTAGCGGTTGGTGGAGCCGCGCAGGTCGTAGGAGTAGCTCGGGTTGCCGAACCAGAAGGAGCCGACGTGCCAGTTGGACACGCGCAGCACCGGCATGCGCTCGGAGTCGCCGTCGCCGTGGGTGGAGTTTCCGTCCTCACCGGAGGTGTAGGCGAAGAACAGCTCGGGGGTCATGAAGTCCCAGCCCGTGTAGGCCAGGGAGGCGTCGAACAGCCAGCCGGAACGATCGTCGGCGTCGCCGTTGCCGTCGACGGAACCGTAGTTCAGGTCGGCCTTGACCACGAACGGGTCGAACATGGTCATCTCAAAGGCCAGGCCGGCCCACCAGGTCTTCTTGGAGGAGGCGGCGTTGGTGCCGTTCAGGGTCAGCAGACCCTGCTCCCAGGCCGGGACGCCGGACTCGGCGATGGCGTCGTACTCGGCAAAGCCATACATCAGGAACGGGGTCAGCTTGATGCCGTCGAAGTCCAGGGGCAGGGCCAGCACGCCGAGGTCGTAGGCGTCGTGGTTGGCCCTGTGGGTGGCCGTGCCGGACAGGGCGCGGGCATAGCCGGCCAGGACGCTGACGTTGTCCGTGATCGGGGAGGTCACGGTCAGGGCCGAGACTTCCTCGTCCAGGATCATGCTGCCGCCGCCGATGGCCGCGGGCAGGCTCAGGCCCATGTAACCGGCGCGGATCCCGACCTTGGTGTCGGGCCACTTGAAGTCGACGTACGCGCGGCGCACTTCGATGGCC